>NZ_BAAAGX010000003.1:114882-292153 GCF_039524755.1 Cryptosporangium japonicum | reverse complement strand
CCGACGACCCGGCCGAACAGCGTCGCGGCGTCCGACGACGGCAGCGGCGCCAGTGCGACCGTGCAGTTCGCCGGGAGCCCGGGTAGGCGGCCGCGGCTGGTGACGAGCACCGCGCAGGTCGGGGTGCCGGGTAACAGCGGCGCCACCTGCGCGGCGTCGGCGGCGTCGTCCAGGACCACCACCATCCGGCGATGGGCCAATTGGGTCCGCCACATCGCGGCGCGCTGCTCGACCGATGCGGGGATGGCCCCGGTCGGGACACCGAGCAGCAGGAGCAGCGCTTCCAACGCGGCGGCCGGACCGCGGCGGCGATCCTGGACATCGTGCGTGCGTAGATCGAGGAACACCTGACCGTCCGGGTAACGCTCGGCCAGCAGATGAGCGGCCCGCACCGCGAGCGCGGTCTTCCCGACGCCGGGCATGCCGTTGATGGCCCCGACCAACGGCGCGTGCGGCGTCCCGGGGGCCGCGCCCGGCCGGGTCAGCCGTCGGAGTTCGGCGTCCCGCCCGGTGAAGTCGCCGGTGTCGGGAGGCAGGTTGTGACAGCCGGACACCGCCGGCCGCTCCGGTGCCTCGGCGGGCACGTCGTTGTTCAGGATCTGCTGGTGCAGCAGCTGCAGCCGCCGACTCGGCTCCACCCCGAGTTCGTCGACGAGCGCCCGACGCGCGGTGCGGAACACGTGCAGGGCCTCGACCTGCTGGCCGGACCGGTAGAGCGCGAGCATCAGCAGCCGGACCAGGTTCTCCCGGAGCGGATACCGCTGGAGCAACACCAGTAGTTCCGGGATGGCCTGCACGTCGCGCCCCGCGCTCAGCTCCAGGTCGAGCCGCTCGGCGGTGACCGCGATCCGCGTCTCGTCCAGGGGTACCGAGTACGCCTGCGCGAAGTGGGCGGTCACGTTCGCCAACGGGGATCCGCGCCAGAGGGCCAGCGCCTCGCGGTAGAGCGTCGCGGCTTCGTCGGGACGACCGTCGCCGACGGCGACCCGCGCCGCGTCCACCCGCTGGTGAAAGACGTCGGCGTCCAGCTCACCGGGTTCGACGCGGAGCCGGTATCCGTCGGCGTCCGTGACGATCCGGTTCTCGCCGTCCGGACCGATATCGGCCAGTCGGGCTCGTAGTCGGCAGACGATCGAGTGCAGGGTGGCGGCGGCGGCCGGGGGAGGCTGCTCGTTCCAGACCGCGTCCGCGAGCCAGTCGACCCGCAGCGTCTGATTGGCGTTCACCAGGAGCGCGGCCAGCAACGTCTTGACCCGCGGCCCGCCGATCGACACCACGGCCCCGGCCGAGGTGCCGATCTCCAACGGCCCGAGAATACGGAACTCCATTGACTGCCCCCATCATCCGGCATCGGCTCCGCGTCGTCGGGGACCGACGCTAGGTTCGGCGCGGAAGGCGGCCAACCCCTAGCGAGTGCGTCCCCTAGTCGCCGTCGCGGCGGGTGCGGAATGATCGAGGAACGATTCCCGGAAATAGGGGTGGCGGGTCGTCACCCCGTTACGGCGAGGTCAATCCGTTGTCGCCGAGAATTGGATCGGCAGGCTTTCCAGCCCGCGGAGAACAGCCGGACGCCACACCAGTTCGTCCGGCGCGACGACGAGCCGGAGATCGGGGAGGCGGCGCAGGATCGTGGCGATCGCCAGGTCGCCCTCGAGCCGGGCCAGCGGCGCGCCCAGGCAGTAGTGCATGCCGTGACCGAACGAGAGGTGGGCGTTGTCCGGCCGGTCGAGGTCGACGAGGCCCGGACGCTCGAAGCGGTCCGGGTCGTGATTGGCCGCGCTGATCGACAGCACCACGATCTGCCCGCGCGGGATCGTCACGCCGCCGATCGTGACGTCCTCGGTGGTGTGCCGGTAGACGCCCAGCACGTTCGGACCGTCGATCCGCATGTACTCCTCGATGGCCCGCGGGAGCACCGCCGGATCGGCCCGCACGGCGGCGAGGTGCTCCGGGTGGCGCAGCAGTAGCCGGATACTCGTGCCGATCAGGTTGGCGGTCGTCTCGTGGCCACCCACCAGCAGCAACACCCCGGATGCGGCGATCTCTTCGTCGCTGAGCACGCCGGCTTCGCCGGCTTCCACCAGCTCGGACAGCAGGTCGTTGCCGCGTTCGACGTACTTGCGGGCGACCAGCTCCCGGACGTACGCCTTGAGCTGCTCGAACGCCAAGACGATCGCGCCCATGCCGGCCGGGTCGCGGGCGGGCGTCACCACCTTGGCCGACAGGTCCCGGAACCGGTCGTGGTCGTCGGCCGGCACCCCGAGCAGTTCACAGATCACCTCGATGGGCAGCGGAAAGGCGTACTCGCCGACAAGGTCGGCGGTGCCGCGGGCGGCGAACGCGTCGATCAGCCCGTCGGCGATCTCCTGGATGCGCGGCCGGAGCAGCTCGACCCGTCGGGCGGTGAACGCACGGGACACCGCACCGCGCAACCGGCCGTGGTCGGGCGCCTCGGCGAGAAGCATGCTCGTCGGCTTGTCGGTCTTGCGGCGGAACAGCGGATTGGCCGCGTACACGTCGGCCGCGTGCCGCTGGTCACTGGACAACCGGGGGTCGGTCAGAGCCCGGCGCACGTCGTCGTACCGGGTGACGATCCACGCGTCGAAGTCGCCGCGAATCCGTAGCCGTCGCACCGGACCGGCCGCGCGCAATTCTTCGAGCCAGGGATAGGGGTCGGGACGACGCTCGAGATCGTCCGGCACCGAATGCGTCACGGTCTGGGTCATCGTGGATTCCCCGTTCGGTCGCGAATAGACGCCTCGGATGCTGCCATAGCGAAAATGGCCGCAGATCCGGTGACAAGGCGATTGCAAGCGCATTGGCAGAAGCGATTCATAGTCTTCCGATCGCTGGTGGACCGCGCCGGCGGGAGGAGCGCCGAAATGACGATCGCCGAGGACGTCGACGCCCTGGTCGACGAGGCACTGCAGACCGACCTGGACGAGTGGACCCGTCACGTCGTCCGGCGGACGTTCGATCCGGTGACCGGTAGCCCCTACTGGTTACGGCGGGCCGCCGAGCTGTCGTTCGATCCACGTGACGTCACGACGTACGACGGGCTGAGCGCCTTCGGTCCGTTCCGCCTCGACGTGTTGCGCTCGGTCGACCCGGCCGACCTCGTGCCGTTGGCCGTGCCGCGCCCGCTGGCCGGACGGGTGTGGGAGTCCGGCAGCACCACCGGCGACCCGAGCCGGGCGTTCTACACCGAGCCGATGCTGCGCCTGCGCGGTGCCTGGCGGCGGTGGGCGATGCGCCGGGAGGGGTTCGAGACCGGACGCACCTGGCTGCAGGCCACTCCGACGGGCCCCCACCTCATCGGCCACAGCGGGTGGGATCTCGTCCACCTCTACGGCGCGCGGGTCTACGGCATCGACTTCGATCCTCGCTGGGTGAAACATCAGCTCCGGCTGGGCCGGATGCGGGAGGCCCAGGAGTACACCGATCACGTCATCGCGCAGATGGCCGGCATTCTCCGGTCGCAGCCGATCGACTACCTCGTGACCACACCGGCGTTGCTGCAGGCCTGTATCCGCGCCGAGCCGGAGTTGGTGGCGACGGTCCAGGGCGTACGGATGACCGGCACGCACGCCACCGGCGCGATGTGGCGCTCGTTCGTCCAGGCCATCGGTGGCGAGATGGTCAGCATCATGTACGGCAACACGTTCGGCAACACGCTGGCCCTTCCGGTGGAACGAAACGGCGAGCTGATGCCGCACGTGCCGAACTACCCCCAGGTGACGATGCGCGTCGTCGACCCGCGCGACTGGACCCGGACGGTCGGGCTCGGCGAGACCGGCCGGGTCGCGATGACCGTCCTGCACGAGGACCTCTTCCTGCCCAACGTGCTGGAACGCGACCTCGCCGTCCGCTACGACACCGGCCCCGAGTGGCCCTGCGACGGCGTCGCCAACGTCCGGCCGCTCCTGGACGCCCGCGTCGCGCCCGAAGGCATCTACTGACCCGGAAGGTGAGTTTCATGACCGCAACCGCAGGTGGACCGGTCTCCGTGGCGGACCCGGTCTGGCCGACCGAGGGGCTGGATCTGGACGCCTATCTGGCGCGGATCGGCTACGACGGCCCGCGGAAACCGACGGCGGACGTCCTGGAGCAGGTGCACCGGGCGCACACCGGGACCATTCCGTTCGAGAACATCGACCTGGTCCTCGGCGTGCTACCGCCGCTCGACGTGCCCTCGGTGCAGCGCAAACTGGTCGCTGAGCGCCGGGGCGGAGCGTGCGCCGAGCTGACCGTGCTGTTCGCCGCGGCACTGGAACACCTGGGCTTCCCGGCGCGTCGGCTCATGGTGCGCCCGCGGCTGGGCGACCGGAACAAGCAGGGGAAACTCCACGCCGTCGTGATCGTCGAGGCGGACGGACGGCAGTGGCTGACCGACGTCGGTTTCGGCGGTGAGGGTCTCCAGCAGCCGATCGAACTCGTCGACGGCGCGGAGTCGCACGTCGGCCCGTGGCGGTGGCGGCTGAACGCCGAAGGCGACTACTGGGTTCTGCGGACGCTGCGCCACGACGGCTGGTTCGACCTCTACGAGTTCACCTCCGACCCGGCCTTCCCGATCGACTTCGAGGTCGGACTGCACTTCTCCACGATGTCGCCGCGCTCGAAGTTCAACGAGTTCCTGCTGGTCCAACGCGCTCGCGCCGAGGCCAAGCAGTACTTCGTCGGGCGCAAGCTCATCACGTTCCCGCCGGACGGTCCGCCGAGCGAGCAGGTGATCGCGACGGACGAGATCGGCGCGGTGCTGCGCGACACCTTCCAGCTCGGACTGACCGACGAGCTCGCGGCGAAGCTGGCCACCCTGCCGATGCCGGACGAGAAGGCGTTCAGCTGAGCGCCCGAGCCGACCACGAGGACCGGACATCATGACGTTCACCGAGCACGCCTCCGCACCACCACCGACCGCCGACGACCTGCCGAGCTTTCCGCAGCGACGGCAGTGTCCGTACCGGCCGCCGGCCGGTTACGCCGACCTGCGGGCCACCTCACCCACCCGCGTGCAGCTGTACGACGGCAACACGGCGTGGCTCGTGACCCGCTACGACCAGGCTCGAAGCGTGTTGACCAGCAGCGCGTTCAGCTCCGACATCACCAAGCCGGGCTTTCCGATCTTCGCGGTGGCGCTGGCCGCCGCCCGCCAGGCCGCAGCCCACGTCAAGCCGCTCGTCGTGTTGGATCCGCCGGACCACACCGTGCTGCGCAAGATGGTCGTCGGTGAGTTCACCGTGCGGCGGATGAACGGGCTGCGCCCGCAGATCCAGGAGACCGCCGACCGGCTCGTCGACGCGATGCTGGCGATGGAGCCGCCGGTCAACCTCGCCGAGGTCTTCTCCTTCCCGATGGCCGGCAACGTGATCTGCCACCTGCTCGGGATCCCGTACGCCGAGCTCGAACAGTTCATGGTCGGCCACCGCGTCGACACCGACCTGCAGAACATGGACGAGGTACTCCGCAACCAGATCGCGCTGCGCAGCATGGTGCTGTCGATGATCGAGGAGAAGGAGGCCAACCCCGGCGACGACGTGCTCAGCCGCATCATCGCCAAACACGTCGCCACCGGCGCGCTCAGTACCAGCGAACTCGCCACGCTCGCCGTCATCATCATGGGTGCGGGGTACGGCCCGACCTCCTCGATGCTCTCGCTCGGCGTCGCGCTACTGCTGGACCACCCCGACCAGCTCGCGGCGCTGCGTGACGACCCGACCGTGTACCCGGACGCGGTCGAGGAGGTCCTGCGCTACGTCAGCGTCTCGGACCTGTCGGCGCTGCGGGTCGCCACGGCCGACGTGATGGTCGGCGACCAGCTCGTCCGGGCCGGCGAGGGCGTCATCGCCCCGAATGGGGCCGCGAACTTCGACCCCGACGTGTTCGAGAACCCCGACGACCTGGACGTCCGGCGGCAGGCGCGGCAGCAGCTCGCGTTCGGTCACGGTATCCACCAGTGCCTCGGCGGCAACCTGACCCGCGTCGAGCTGGAGATCGCTTACGAGACGCTGTTCACCCGGATCCCCACCCTGCGTCTCGCGGTGCCGTTGGACCGGATCGTGTCGCGGGAGGACTCGGCGTTGCCCGAGGTCTACGACGTGCCGGTGACGTGGTGACCGCGGAGCGGGAGTGGCGGATCACCGCCGACCCGACGGTGTGCATCGGCTCGGGCTCGTGCGTCCTCGCCGCGCCCCACACGTTCGACCAGGACGACGAGGGAACGGTCGTGGTCCTGCAGCCCACCCCGGACGAGAACCACCGCGCCGCCGCGCTCACCGCCGTCGGTGCCTGCCCCGTCCGGGCGATCACCACCTGACCCGCGAGGAGAGAGATGGCACACGCCAGCACGACCGCCCAGGTCTCCGGCACCGTCGACAGCGTCTGGCAGACGTTCGTCGATTTCGGCCGGTATCCCGAGTGGGTCGCCTTCCACAAGCAGTGGCTCGAGGAACCGCCGTCCGGTGCGGAGGTGGGCGCGACGCTCAAGCAGAGCGTCGCGATCCTAGGCGCGCCGACCGCCGTCAACTGGGAAATCGTCACCGCCGACTGCGGTGAACTCCTCGAGCTGGCCGGGCGCACCACCACCGGCGTCGATGCCCGGCTGGCGTTGCGAGCGGTCAGCGACGGCGGCCGGGTCGGCGTCACCCTCGATCTGACGCTGACCGGCGGCCCGGTGATCGGCCCGATCGGCACGATGATCCAGAAGGCCGCCCAGAAGCTCGTCGACACCAGCGCGCAGAGGTTCCCCTCATGACGCTCGCCTTCACCTTCGGCGGTGGCATGGCGATGGACGCGCCCGGCACCGCGTTGTGCGATCGGTTCCCGATCCTCGGCGACTGGATGCGGCAGGTCGCCGATTGGACCGGGATAGCGGCCGACCGTCTGCTGACCGAGGACTTCACCGCGGCGTTCTACTCCGGTGACGTCTCGGTCCAGCCCGACCTGCGGTTCGTCGCCGAGGTCCGACAGGCCGCGTACTCGATCGGGCTCGCCGACGTGCTGGCCGACCGCGGGATCCTCCCGGACGTCATCGGCGGCTCCAGCCTCGGCTTCATGATCGGAGCGACCCTCGCCGGCGCGATCGACCGCCGGGAACTCTTCGGCTACCTCCGCGCCAGCACCGAGCTGCCGCTGCACCCGGAAGGGGAAGCGCCCCGCGCGGTCGCGATCTGCGTGGTCGCGCACGAGCTCGGACTCGAGGGTTACCTGGACGGACAACCGGGTGTCCACCTCGCGTGCGAGGTCGGACAGTTCATCGACGGCGCGCACGGCATGTACATGTTCACCGGCTACGTCGATGCGCTCCAGAGCCTCGCGGCGAGGAAGGCCCCCGGCGAGGTCAACGTCGTCACCGCGCTCGGTGGCGCGCACAGCCCGCTGCAACAGTTCCACCACGACCTCATGGCCCCGCACGTCGCGGCCATGACGTTCACGGATCCTCGCATCCCGGTGATCTCCGGGCTGAGCGACCGGACCCTGACCACCGCGGCGGAGATCCGCACCGACCTGGAGCGGAACTCCACCACGAGCACGGCGATGTACCACGTGCTGCGCGGTCTCGCGCGGCACGAGACCCGGCTGGCGCTGGTGCTCGGCGTCTCGTCCGCGACTGACCTCTTCGCGTTCCCGTTCCCGGTCTACCCGGTCGTCACCGCGGAGGACTTCGACGGACTCGGCGCGGCCGTCTACGACGCCGGGGTCATGCCGACCTTCGGCTGAGCGCCCGCCGGCACATCGCACCAGCACTCACCGACCGGCTGACCGAGAGGGCGACCGTGGCAACGGAAGAACGGCTTGTCGAATACCTGCGCCGGATGACGATCGATCTGCGCCAGGCACGCACCCACATCGACGAGCTCGAAGCGGCCGCCGGTGAGCCCATCGCGATCATCGGTATGGCTTGCCGTTTTCCCGGTGGGGTGGACGGCCCGGAGGCGCTGTGGGACCTGGTCAGCTCCGGCGCCGACGCGGTCGGTGACTTCCCGGTCGACCGGGACTGGCCGCTGGACACGCTCTACGACCCGGACCCGGAGCGTTCCGGGACGTCGTACGTGCGCCGGGGCGCGTTCCTCTACGACGCGGCGGAGTTCGATCCCGGGGTGTTCGGGATTTCGCCGCGGGAGGCGTTGGCGATGGACCCGCAGCAGCGGCTGTTGCTGGAGTCGGCGTGGGAGGGGTTGGAGCGTTCGGGGATCGATCCGCATTCGCTGCGGGGCAGCCGCACCGGTGTGTTCGCCGGCCTCATGTACCACGACTACGGGTCTCAGCTCACCGTCGCGCCCGAAGAGGTCGAGGGGTACCTGAGCACCGGCATGGCCGGCAGCGTGCTGACCGGTCGGGTGGCGTACACGTTCGGGCTGGAGGGTCCGGCGGTGACCGTGGATACCGCGTGTTCGTCGTCGCTCGTCGCGATGCACCTGGCCGCGCAGTCGCTGCGCAGCGGGGAGAGCGACCTCGCGCTCGCCGGTGGCGTCACGGTCATGTCGACGCCCGGCACGTTCGTAGAGCTGTCCCGTCAGCGTGGGCTCGCGTCGGACGGGCGGTGCAAGTCGTTCGCGGCGGCGGCCGACGGGACCGGCTGGGGTGAGGGCGTCGGTGTCCTGGTGCTGGAGCGGTTGTCGGACGCGCGGCGTAACGGGCGCCGGATTCTGGCGGTGGTGCGGGGGAGCGCGGTCAATCAGGACGGCGCGTCGAACGGTCTGACGGCGCCGAACGGTCCGTCGCAGCAGCGCGTGATCCGGGCTGCCCTGGACGCAGCCGGTCTCCTGCCGTCCGACGTGGACGTCGTCGAGGCGCACGGAACGGGCACGACGCTCGGTGATCCGATCGAGGCGCAGGCGTTGCTGGCGACCTACGGGCAGGGCCGGGACACGCCGCTCTGGCTCGGCTCGATCAAGTCGAACATCGGGCACACCCAGGCCGCGGCGGGCGTGGCGGGTGTGATCAAGATGGTGATGGCGTTGCGTTCGGGTGTGTTGCCGCGGACGTTGCACGTGGACGAGCCGTCGCCGCACGTGGATTGGGCGTCGGGCGCGGTGCGGCTGCTTACCTCGGAGCGGGAGTGGCCGGTGGGGGAGCGTCCGCGTCGGGCGGGGGTGTCGTCGTTCGGGATCAGCGGCACGAACGCGCACGTCATCCTCGAGGAAGCCCCGCCCGCCACCGGCGTTGAGCCGGCCGACGAACCGGAGGTCGTGCCGGTGGTCGTCTCCGGTCACACCCGGGAGGCGCTGGCGGCCCAGGCTCGGCGCCTGGCCGCAGCGGTGGCCCGCGACCACCCGTCCCTGGTCGACCTCGCCGCCGCCGCGGCCGGCAGCCGGGCAGCGCTGGCGCACCGCGCGGTCGTCGTCGCGGCCGACGCCGACGAAGCGGTGGCCGAACTCACCCGGTTGAGCGCGGACGCCGACCCGAACGCTCCCGGGTCGGACGTCGTCGGCGTGCTGTTCCCCGGTCAGGGCGCACAGCGATTGGGCATGGGCCGGAGCCTGGCGTTCCCCGCGTTCCGAGCCGCGTTCGACGAGGTGTGCGACAGGTTCCCGGGCTTGCGTGAGGTCGTCGACGGTACCGACTCGGCTGAGCTGGCGCGGACCCGGTGGGCCCAGCCAGCGCTGTTCGCGGTCGAGGTCGCGCTGTACCGGCTGATCACGTCGCTGGGTGTCCGGCCGACCGTGCTGGTCGGACACTCGGTCGGCGAGCTCGCCGCGGCCCACGTCGCCGGAGTGCTGTCGCTCGACGACGCGTGCCGGGTCGTGGCCGCACGCGCCGAGCTGATGGACGCGCTGCCCGGCGGCGGTGCGATGCTCGCGATCCGCGCCGCCGAGGCCGACGTCCGGCGTCTGCTCGCCGACGAACCGGACGTCGCGGTGGCCGCGGTGAACGGCCCCGACGCGGTGGTGGTGTCCGGACCGGCCGATGCGGTCGCGCGGGTGGCCCTGGCCGGCGCGGACGCGCGCCTGCGCACGAAGGAACTGGCGGTCAGCCACGCTTTCCACTCGCCCCTGATGGACCCCATGCTGGAGCGCTTCGCCGCGGTCGTGGAAAGCGTGGCGTTCGGCTCGCCGCGCGTCGCGATGGTCTCGACGGTCACCGGCGGGGAAGCGCGCTGGGACGATCCGGCCTACTGGGTCGAGCAGGTGCGCCGCCCGGTTCGGTTCGCCGACGCGGTGGCCGCCGCCACCGGCGGGTTCGCGGTGGGCATCTGGCTGGAAGCCGGCCCCGACGCGACGCTGGCGCCGATGGTCGAGGACGTGGTCCCGGAGGTCCCGGCGGTGGCGCTGTCCCGCCGCGACCACGACGAGACCCGGACGCTGCTCGGCGCCCTGGGCGCGGCGTACCGGCGCGGCGTCGACCTCGACTGGACGGCGTGTTTTCCGTCCGAACGGCGGTTCGCGGACCTGCCGACGTACGCGTTCCAGCGTCAGCGGTACTGGCTGCCGCCGGGCGCCGGAGCGCAGGACGCGACCGCGCTGGGGCTGCGATCGGTCGACCATCCGCTGCTGGGCGCCGTGCTGGCCACCCCGGACACCGACCGGCTGGTGTTCACCGGGCGGCTCACGCTGCGCTCGCATCCGTGGCTGGCCGAGCACGTCGTTCACGACACGGTGATCCTGCCGGGCACCGCGGTGCTCGAGTCGGTACTGCGAGCGGCCCGGGAGACCGGGCCGGCGCGGGTAGCGGACCTCACCCTGCACCGGCCGGTGATCGTCCCCGAGGGCGACGGCATCTCCCTGCGCCTGAGCGTCGAACCGGCGGCCGACGACGGGCGCCGGTCCTGTTCTCTCCACTCGGCCTCCGGCCCCGACCTCTCGGCGGAGTGGACGCTGCACGCGACCGGGACGCTGGCCCCGGAGGAGGCCGAACCCGACTTCGACCTGCTCTCCTGGCCGCCCAGCGGCGCGGCCGAGATACCTGTCGACGACCTGTACGAGCGCCTGGCCGACGCCGACATCCGCTACGGGCGGGCTTTCCAAGGCCTGCGCGCGGTCTGGCGGCACGGCGACGACCTCTACGCCGAGGTGGAGCTGCCGGAAGACCTCGCCGTGCAGGCAGGACGGTACGGCGTGCACCCAGCACTGCTCGACGCCGCGCTCCACCCGCTGGCGCTGGTCGCCGACGGAGGCGAGGCGCGGGTGCCGTTCTCGTGGTCCGGTGTCACGCTCCACGGCACCGGTGCGGCCGCCCTGCGGGTCCGGCTGTCTGGCGTCGGCACCGGATCGGTGTCGTTGCGCGTCGCCGACCCGGCCGGACTGCCGGTCGCCGCCGTCGACGCGCTCGTCCTGCGGCCGATGTCCGCCGAGCGGCTGAGCGGCGCCCGCGCGGACGACGCGCTGTACACGGTGGTCCACGAGGCCGTTCCGGTGTTCTCGGCCCCTCCGGTCGACACGACGTGGGCGGTGTGCGGCGAGGACCTGCTGGCCGACACGGGCGTCGCGCGCCACGCCGACCTGGCCGCACTGCTCGCCACCGACGACACGGTTCCCGGCACCGTGGTGGTGGGCCTACCCACCCTCGCCGGGCCGGACCTCGCAGCCGCGGCCCTGACCGCGACGACGACGACGCTCGACCTACTCCAGCGGTGGCTGGCCGACCCGCGGTTCACGGCGTCCCGGCTGGTCCTGGTGGCCGACACGGACGACGGTTCGCCCCACGCCGTGCGCGCTGCCGCGCTCGGCCTGGCCCGGACGGTGCAGACCGAACACCCGGGCCGGATCGTCCTGGTGGAACTCGACCGGGACCCCTGGTCCACGCGGATCCTGCCGTCGGTTCTCACGACCGGCGAACCCCACCTGACGGTCCGCGCCGGTGCGGTGACCGCTCCCCGGCTGCGTCCGGCCGCACCGCGTCCGACCGGATCGGCCGAGGCCGCCGCGACCGATCTCGACGGCACGGTGGCGATCACCGGCGGCACCGGTGGGCTCGGCCGTCAGGTCGCCCGTCACCTCGTTCGGGAACACGGCGTCCGGTCGCTGCTCCTGCTCTCCCGGGGCGGGCCGGACACGTCGGGCGCCGCCGCGCAACGAGCCGAACTGGAGGAGCTCGGCGCGTCCGTGCGGATCGTCGCCTGCGACGTCGCCGACCGCGATGCCCTCGCCGGAATCCTCGGCGCGGTGTCACCGCCGCTCTCCGCGGTGGTGCACGCTGCGGGAGTCCTGGACGACGGGGTGACGCAGTCGCTGACCCCGGAGCGACTCGCCGCGGTGCTGCGGCCGAAGGTGCACGGCGCCGTGGCCCTGCACGAGGCGACGGCGCACCTCGACCTGTCGGCCTTCGTGCTTTTCTCCTCCGCGGCCGGCGTGCTCGGCAGCGCCGGGCAGGGCGCCTACGCGGCCGCCAACGCGTTTCTCGACGCCCTCGCCGAAACGCGGCGGGGCGAGGGGCGACCCGGCCTCGCGCTGGCCTGGGGACCGTGGGCGTCCGGCGGGATGACCGACCGGCTGGCCGGGGCCGACCTGGCCCGGATCCGCGCGGCCGGCCTCGTCCCGTTCACCGCCGACGAGGGCCTGTCACTGTTCGATCGGGCTCTGCGTTCTCCCTCGACCGGCGTGCTCGTCCCGGTCGGGCTGGACCGGACCGTGCTTCGGGGCTTCGCCACCGCGGGGGTGCTTCCGTCGCTGCTGAGCGGTCTCGTCCGAACACCGCCGAAAGCGACCGCGGCCAAGGGCACCGCGGCCGGTGGTCTCGGTCGGCGGCTGGCGGAGGTCCGGGAGGCCGATCGCGGACGGGTCGTCGCCGAGCTGGTGCGGGGCCAGGTCGCGGCGGTACTCGGCCACCGCGTCGAGGCCATCGACATGACCAGTTCGTTCCAGCTGATCGGGTTCGACTCGCTCACCGCGCTCGACCTCCGTAACCGGCTCGGCACGCTGACCGGCCTGCGCCTGCCGGCCGGGCTGGTGTTCGACCACCCCACCCCCGCCGCGGTGGCCGATCACCTGCTCGCCGAGCTCCTGACGACGGCGCCGAAGCGTTCCGAGCGGCCGGCGATCACCGCGGCAACCGACGACGAGCCGATCGCGGTCATCGGCATGGCCTGCCGGTACCCCGGCGGCGTCCGGACGCCGGAACAGCTCTGGCGGATCGTCGCCGACGGCATCGACACGATTTCGCCGTTCCCGACCGACCGGGGTTGGGACCCGGCGGGCCTGGACGGCCGGTCGATCCGGGGTGGGTTTTTCGACGGCGCGGCGGAGTTCGATCCCGGGGTGTTCGGGATTTCGCCGCGGGAGGCGTTGGCGATGGACCCGCAGCAGCGGCTGTTGTTGGAGTCGGCGTGGGAGGGGTTGGAGCGTTCCGGGATCGATCCGTACTCGCTGCGGGGCAGCCGGACCGGTGTGTTCGCGGGCGTGATGTCCCACGACTACGGAACCTGGTTGCGTGGCGATCCGGGGTTCGTCACCGGACAGATCGGTCTCGGTGTCGCCGGCAGCGTGCTGACCGGCCGGGTGGCGTACACGTTCGGGTTGGAGGGCCCGGCGGTGACGGTGGACACCGCGTGTTCGTCGTCGCTGGTCGCGATGCACCTGGCGGCGCAGTCGCTGCGCAGCGGGGAGAGCGATCTCGCGCTCGCCGGCGGCGTCACCGTCATGTCGACCCCGGGCATCTTCCAGGAGTTCGCCGCCGACGGCGCCGCGTCGGACGGGCGGTGCAAGTCGTTCGCGGCGGCGGCCGACGGGACGGGCTGGGGTGAGGGTGTCGGTGTGCTGGTGTTGGAGCGGTTGTCGGATGCGCGGCGTAACGGTCGGCGGATTTTGGCGGTGGTGCGGGGGAGTGCGGTCAATTCCGATGGGGCGTCGAATGGTTTGACGGCGCCGAATGGTCCGTCGCAGCAGCGGGTGATCCGGGCGGCGTTGGAGTCGGCGGGTCTGGGTCCGTCGGATGTGGATGTCGTCGAGGCGCATGGGACCGGGACGACGTTGGGTGATCCGATCGAGGCGCAGGCGTTGTTGGCGACCTATGGGCAGGGTCGGGAGACGCCGTTGTGGCTGGGGTCGGTGAAGTCGAATCTCGGTCATACGCAGGCCGCGGCGGGGGTGGCGGGGGTGATCAAGATGATTCTCGCGTTGGGTCATGGGCTGTTGCCGCGGACGTTGCATGTGGATGAGCCGTCGCCGCATGTGGATTGGACGTCCGGTGCGGTGCGGTTGCTGACCTCGGAGCGGGAGTGGCCGGTGGGTGGGCGTCCGCGTCGGGCGGGGGTGTCGTCGTTCGGGATCTCCGGGACGAACGCGCACGTCATCCTGGAGGAACCCCCCGAACCCGACACCCCGGCGGCGACCGCGCCGCCTGCGCTCGACGCGCCGCCGGTCGTCCCATTCGTGCTGTCGGGCCACGACGGCCCGGCGCTGCGCGGCCAAGCCGAGGCGCTACTCGCCGCCACCGCGGATCCGGCGGCGTCCGGCGATCCGATCGGCGTCGCGCGGGGCCTGACGTCCGGACGCGCCGCGTTGGCCGAGCGGGCCGTCGTACTGAGCGGCGCGGGAGGGACAGCACGCGCGCTCGCGGCGCTCGCCGGAGGGCAGGCCGACCCGGACGTCGTCACCGGTCGCGCACGATCGGCCGGACCCGCCGTGTTCGTGTTCCCCGGGCAGGGAGCCCAGTGGGCCGGCATGGCGGCCGGGCTGCTCGAGCACTCGCCCGCGTTCCGCGCGTCGATCGACGCCTGCGCGGACGCACTCGGCGAGTTCGTCGACTGGTCGCTGACCGCGATCCTGCGCTCGGAACCCGGGGCACCGACGCTGGACCGCGTCGACGTGGTGCAGCCGGTGTCCTGGGCGGTCATGGTCTCGCTGGCGGCGCTCTGGCGGTCCGGCGGCGTCGAACCGGCCGCGGTGATCGGCCACTCCCAGGGCGAGATCGCCGCCGCCTGCGTCGCCGGTGCGCTCAGCCTCCGGGACGGCGCCCGCGTCGTGGCGCTGCGCAGCCGGGCGCTGACGGTACTCGCCGGCCGGGGAGGCATGGCCTCCGTCGCGCTACCGGAAACGGAGACCGCGGCGCTGCTCGCCGAGCACGGTGACCTCCTCTCGGTGGCGGTCACGAACAGTGCCCGGTCCACGGTCGTCGCGGGCGACCCCACCGCGCTGCGCGCCCTGCTGGACCGCTGCGCGCGCGACGGCATCCGCGCGCGCCGCATCGACGTCGACTACGCGTCGCACAGCGTCCAGGTGGAGCGCCTCCGGGACCAGGTGCTCGCCGCTCTCACCGAACTCGACGTCCGGCCGCCCGCCGTGCCGTTCCTCTCCACCGTCGACGGCGAGCCGGCGGCGGGCACGCCGAGCCTGGACGCCGACTACTGGTACCGGAACCTGCGCCACCCGGTGCGGTTCGCGCCGGCGGTCCGTTCCGCGCTGGCCGCCGGGTGCACCACGTTCCTGGAGGTCAGTTCGCATCCGGTGCTGGTCAACGCGATCACCGAGACGACCGACGAACACGACGGCGACGTGATCGTCACGCACACGCTGCGCCGCGACACCGACGACGTCCGGCAGTTCCTCGGCTCGGCCGCCGACCTGTACGTGCGTGGCGTTCCGGTCGACTGGGTCGCGCTGCTCGGACCGGCGCGGACCGCCGACCTCCCGGAGCTGCCCACGTACGCGTTCCAGCGTCGCCGCTACTGGTTGCCGCCGAGCACCGGCGACCACGACGCGGCGGGACTGGGACTGCGACCGCTGGAGCATCCGCTGCTGGGCGCGGTGCTGACGTCGCCGGGCAGCGAACGGCTGGTGCTCACCGGTCGTCTCGGCCTGGCCTCGCACCCGTGGCTGGCCGAGCACGCGGTGCACGGCACGGTGGTCGTGCCCGGCACGGCGCTGCTGGAGCTGGTCGGTCGGGCCGGCGCGGAAGCCGGGACGAGCCGCGTCGACGACCTCACGCTGCAACGCCCGCTCACGCTCGCGCCCGGCGGGTCAGTGCGGGTCCAGGTGGTCGTGGAACCGGCGACCGACGGGCGTCGCCCGGTCAGCGTCCACTCCCAGGCGATCGACGACGAGGGCATCGACGACCCACCGTGGACCACACACGCCGAAGGCACGCTCACCACCGGGTCGGCGCCGCCGGCGGCGACGCGGGAGTGGCCACCGGCCGGGGCCCGTCCGGCTGACCTGTCCGGCCTGTACGACCACCTCGCCGACGCCGGGCTCGAGTACGGCGCGGCGTTCCGGGGCCTGCGGACGGCCTGGCGGGACAGCGACGCGGTGTACGCGGAGATCAGCCTGCCCGATGACGTCGCCGTGCACGCACCGCGGTATCGCGTGCACCCCGCGCTGCTCGACGCGGCACTGCACGCGATCGCGCTGGCCCCCGGCGACGGTGACTCCGGCGCACGGCTGCCGTTCGCCTGGGCGGGCGTCGCCTGGCACGCCCCAGGCGATTCGCACCTGCGGGTCCGCGTCGCACCGGCCGGCCCCGGCACCGTGCGGCTCGACGTCACCGATGCCCGCGGCCACGCGGTCGTCACCGTGGAGTCGCTGACGCTGCGACCGGTCGCCGCGGACCTGCTGGGCACGGCGGACACCCGCAACCGGCTGTTCCGGCCGACCTGGGTGGCCCGGCCGGAGCTCTCCGCCGGGACGACCGACGCCGCGGCCACGGAGGCCGTCGAGCTGCTCGACACCGGCACCCGGCTCCGGCTCCGGGACGTGCTGCCGGACGACCTGTCCGCGCAGGTCGAACACGCCCTCGTCGAAGTACTCGACGCCGTGCGGACGTGGGCGGTCGACGAGAAGAACGCGTCGTCCCGGCTCACGATCGTGACCCATGGTGCCGTCGCGGTCGAGGACGGCGAGGTGCCCGACCCGGTCGGCGCCGCACTCTGGGGCCTGCTGCGCTCGGCGCAGTCGGAGCACCCGGATCGGTTCGCGCTGATCGACGTCGACGACGAGTCGGACCCCGACCGGCTGCCGATCGCCGCGGTCGCCGACGAGCCCCAGCTGGCGGTGCGCGCCGGTGTCGCGTACGCACCGCGGCTCGAGCGCCTCCCGGATCACCCACCGGCCGACGACCGCCCGGCCGCGGCACCGCCCGGCGACGAGACCGGGACCGTGCTTGTCACCGGCGCGCCCGGTGCGCTGGGCAACGCGGTGGCCCGGCACCTGGTGACCACGCGCGGGGCGCGGCGGCTGCTGCTGCTCAGCCGCCGCGGCCCGGACGCTCCCGGGGCCGCCGAACTGGTCGCCGAGCTGGCCGAGGCCGGCGCCCACGCCGACGTCGTGGCCTGCGACGTCGCTGATCGGGACGCCCTCGCGACCGCACTGGCGGGGATTCCGGCCGAGTATCCGCTCCGCGCCGTCGTGCACTCGGCCGGTGTGCTCGAGGACGGCGTCCTGACCACGTTGACACCCGCGCAGATCGCCCGGGTCCTGCGCCCCAAGGTGGCCGCCGCGGTTGCGCTGCACCACCTCGTCGATGACGACGTACCGATCGTCCTGTTCTCTTCGGCGGCCGGACTGCTGGGTAGCGCCGGACAGGCCCACTACGCGGCCGCGAACGCCGCCCTCGACGCCCTGGCGCAGTGGCGGCACCGCACCGGAGCACCGACGTTGTCGCTGGCGTGGGGCGCGTGGTCGGGCGGAGGCCTGGCCGGCGACGACGCGTCCCGGCTCGCCCGCGGCGGGGTGGTGCCGCTGACCCCGCCGGACGGCCTCGCGCTGTGGGACGCCGCGACCAGGCGGCCGGAGCCCGTGCTGGTCCCGCTGCGGCTGGACCTCGCCACGGTCGCGACGCTCCCGTCGGTGCCGCCGCTGCTGCGCGGCCTGGTGCGGCCCCGGGCCGCCGGCTCCGGCGGGCCGGACCTCCGGGCCCGGCTCGTCGACCTCGCCGAGCCGGAGCGCCTGGAGCTGCTGGAACGGCTGGTCCGCGGCCACGTCGCCGAGATTCTTGGGCACGAGTCGGCGGCCGTGTCGTCGACCGCGGTCTTCACCGACCTCGGCATCGACTCGCTCAGCGCGATCGAGCTGCGTAATCGGCTCACCGCTGCCAGTGGTCTGCGGTTGCCGGCCACTCTGGTCTTCGACCACCCGACCGCTCGCGCGGTGGCCGAACTCGTCGCGTCGCGGTTGGTGACCGACCCGTCCGCGGCCGGCCCCCGGGTGACGCGGCGAACGGGCCCGGCGGACGAGCCGATCGCGATCGTCGGCATCGGCTGCCGGTTCCCGGGCGGTGAGACCGACGTGGCGTCCGCCGACGAACTGTGGAGCGCCCTGCTCGGGGAAGTCGACGCGGTCTCCGGCCTCCCCACCGACCGCGGCTGGGACCTGGCCGAGCTGTACGACCAGGATCCGGACGCCACCGGCAAGTCGTACACCCGCTCGGGCGGATTCCTGCGCGACGCCGCCCACTTCGACGCGGGCTTCTTCGGTATCTCACCGCGGGAAGCGCGAGCGATGGACCCGCAGCAACGGCTGCTGCTGGAAGTCACCTGGGAGGCGTTCGAGCACGCCGGGATCAACGCCGACGCGCTGCGGGGCGGCCGGGCCGGCGTGTTCGTCGGGATCTCGGCTCAGGACTACGCCGGACTGTTCGCCGGCGCGGCGGAGCCGATCGAAGGGTACGCGGCCACCTCGAGCTCGCTGAGCGTCGCGTCCGGACGCATCGCCTACACGTTCGGGCTGGAGGGCCCGGCGGTGACGGTCGACACCGCGTGTTCGTCGTCGCTGGTGGCGCTGCACCTGGCCGCGCAGTCGCTGCGGAGCGGCGAGAGCGAGCTGGTGATCGCCGGCGGGGTGTCGGTGATGGCCACCCCGGTCGGGCTGGTGGAGTTCTCCCGCCAGCGCGCACTGTCGCCCGACGGTCGCTGCAAGGCGTTCGCGGCGGGCGCCGACGGGACGGGTCTCTCCGAGGGCATCGGACTGCTGGTGCTGGAACGGCTCTCGGACGCGCGGCGCAACGGGCGGCGGATCCTCGCCGTCGTCCGCGGCAGCGCGGTCAACTCCGACGGCGCGTCCAACGGCCTGACCGCGCCGAACGGCCCGGCGCAGCAGCGGGTGATCCAGCAGGCCCTGGCCAACGCCGGCACCGAACCGTCCGAGGTGGACGCCGTCGAGGCGCACGGCACCGGCACGAAGCTGGGCGACCCGATCGAGGCCCAGGCGCTGCTGGCCACGTACGGGTCGGACCGCGAGCGGCCGCTCTGGCTCGGATCGGTCAAGTCCAACCTCGGGCACACGCAGTCCGCGGCCGGTGTCGCCGGGGTGATCAAGATGGTGCAGGCGCTGCGGCACGGTGTCCTGCCGAAGACGCTGCACCTGGACGAGCCCTCCACGCACGTGGACTGGTCGTCCGGCGCGGTCCGGTTGCTCACCGAGGCCCAACCCTGGCCGGTGGGTGATCGCCCGCGGCGGGCCGGGGTGTCGTCGTTCGGCATCAGCGGCACGAACGCCCACGTCATCCTCGAACAGGCGCCGGACGAACCGGGGCCGGACGAACAGCCCGACCGGCCCGCCACCGGACCGCTGCCCTTCGTGCTCTCCGCCCGGGACGAGGACGCGCTCGCCGATCAGGCGGCCCGGCTGCACGACCACCTCCGCCGGGCCCCGGACGCACCGCTCGCCGACCTCGCCCACGCCCTGCTCGGCCGGTCGACCGGCACGCACCGGGCCGTCGTCGTCGCGGCCGATCGGGACGCGCTGCTCGACGGCCTGGACCGGTTCGACACGGCGGCCACCGGCGTCGCGCCACCCGGTCGCCGGGTGGTGTTCGTCTTCCCCGGACAGGGCACGCAGTGGGCCGGAATGGCGTCGCAGTTGTGGACGTCCTCCCCGGCCTTCGCCGAGTCGATCGCCGAGTGCGAGCAGGCGCTGGCGCGCTACGTCGACTGGTCGTTGTCGGCGGTGCTGCGCCAGGACGCGGACGCCCCGTCCCTCGAGCGGGTCGACGTCGTGCAGCCGGTTCTGTTCGCGGTGATGGTGTCACTGGCGGCGGTCTGGCGTTCGGTCGGGGTACACCCGGCGGCGGTCGTCGGGCACTCGCAGGGGGAGATCGCGGCGGCGTACGTCGCCGGAGCGTTGACGCTGGACGACGCCGCCCGGATCGTGACGCTGCGGTCCCGGGCCCTCGTGGCGCTGGCCGGTACCGGCGGCATGCTCTCGGTGGCCGTGGCGCGCGACGCGGTCGAGGAGATGCTGGCCCCGTGGACCGGACGCCTGTCGATCGCCGCGGCCAACAGCCCGGCCGCGACGGTCGTGTCCGGAGATGCCGCCGCGCTCGACGAGTTCGAACGGGAGCTGTCCCGGCGCGCCGTCCTGCGCTGGCGCGTGCCCGGCGTGGACTTTTCCGCCCACTCGCCCCACGTGGACGTGCTCGCGGACGACATCCGGCGTGCCCTCGCACCGGTGACGCCGCGCGACGCCGACGTGCGATTCGTGTCCACGGTCACCGGCGGAGCCCTGCCCACCTCGGAACTGGACGCCGACTACTGGTACCGCAACCTGCGCCAGACCGTCCGGTTCGAGGACGCGATCGCGGGCCTCGACGTCGCGGAACACGTGTTCGTCGAGGTCAGTGCGGCTCCGGTGCTGGTGCCCGCGATCGAGGAAGTGTTCGACGAGCACCCGGCCCCGACCGTCGCGCTGGGCACCCTGCGTCGCGGCGACGGTGGTCTCGACCGCCTGCTCGCCTCGGCCGCTCAGGTGTTCGCCGCCGGGGTCCCGGTGACGTGGGAGCGGTTCCTGCCGTCGCGTGGCCGTTTCGTGGAGCTCCCGACCTATGCGTTCCGGCGTACCCGACACTGGGTGGAGCAGGCGGGTACGTCCGGCGATCCGGGTGCGCTCGGCCTCGGCGCACTCGACCACCCGGTCGTCGGCGCCGCGGTCGACCTGGCCGGAGCCGACGGCGTGCTCCTCGCCGGTCGGGTTTCGCTGCGCACCGCCCCCTGGTTGGCCGACCACGCGCTCAACGGAACCGTGCTCGTCCCCGCGACGCTGTTCGCGGAGCTGGCGTTGCTGGCCGGTGCCCGCCTGGGCTGTCCCGACCTCGAGGAACTGCAGATCGGGGCGCCGCTGGTGGTGTCCGTCGACGGCGCTCTCGACGTCCAGGTGCGGGCGGTGCCGGACGGCGACGAGCGGTTCGACCTGACCGTCCACGCCCGGCCCGCCGGTGCCGCGGACTGGACCCGGCACGCGACCGGCGCGCTGGTGCGCTCGGGGGAAACCGTCGACCCTGGCCCCTCGCACGTGCCCGGCCAGGCCCGGCGGGTCGACGTGACCGGCCTGTACGAGCGGCTGGCCGAGGCCGGCTACGAGTACGGGCCGGCGTTCCGGGGGCTGACCGACGTGTGGCGGCTGGACGACGACTTCTACGCCGACGTCACGCTGCCGGAAGCACGGCGCGCCGAGGCGGCCCGCTACGGCCTGCACCCGGCGCTGCTCGACGCCGCCGTGCACCCGCTGTTCCTGCGCGAGACCGCGGGCGGTGCCCGTCTGCCGTTCGCCTGGACCGGCCTGCGCCTCCACGCGACCGGTGCGACGTCGGTCCGGGTCAAACTGACGCCGACCGGCGAGGACACCGTCGGTCTGACGCTGTGGGATTCGGCCGGCCAACTGGTGGCCGAAGTCGACTCACTGGTGCTGCGTGAAATACGCGCGGCCGACCTCCGTACCGAGGCCCGCCCGCCGCTGCTGCACGTCGACTGGGCCGAGATCCCGGTTCCGGCACGGCCGGTGACGCTCGGGGTGCTCGGTGACGACCCGTTCGGCCTCGACGCACCCGTCGAGGCTCCGCGCCCCGGGGTGCCGTCGCCGGACGTCGTGCTCACGGTCGTGGCGCCGGACCCCGATCCGGACCCGGCGACAGCGGTGCGGCACACCGTGCAGCGCACGCTCGAGCTGATCGCCGGCAGGCTGGACGACGACGTCGACCGCCCTCCGCTCGCGCTCGTCACCCGCGGTGCGGTGGCGACCGGCGACGACGAGGACGTACCAGCGCTCGCGGCCGCGCCGGTCTGGGGCCTGGTCCGGTCAGCGCAGTCCGAGCACCCGGAGTGCTTCCGCCTCGTCGACGTCGACGAGAGCGCCACGCCGGAGCTGCTGCGCTCGGCCCTGGCCACCGACGAACCGCAGCTGGCGATCCGTCGCGGGGTGCTGCTCGTGCCGCGCCTGACCCGTACCGAGGACACCGACTCACTGGTTCCGCCGGTGCACGCCGCGGCCTGGAAGCTGGACGTCGCGGGGGAGGGAACGCTGGAGAACGTGGCGTTCGTGGCCGCTCCGGAGGCGCTCGAGCCGTTGCCGGAGGGAAAGGTCCGGGTGGCGGTGCACGCGTCCGGCGTCAACTTCCGGGACGTGATCGTCGGCCTCGACATGGTCGCCGGTCAGGAAGGGCTCGGCGGTGAGGCGGCCGGCGTCGTGCTCGACGTCGGGCCCGGCGTCGAGAATCTGCAACGCGGCGACCGGGTGATGGGGCTGTGTTACGGCTCGTTCGGCCCGGTCGGGATCTCCGATCACCGATGGCTGGTCCGAATGCCGGACGACTGGACCTTCGAGCAGGCCGCGGCTGTGCCGATCGCCTGGATGACCGCGTACTACGGGCTGGTCGACCTCGGTCGGGTGCGGCCCGGCGAGAAGGTTCTCGTCCACGCCGCCGCCGGCGGTGTCGGCCAGGCCGCGGTGGCGATCGCCCGCCATCTGGGCGCCGAGGTCTTCGGCACCGCCAGCCCACCGAAATGGCCGGCGCTGCGCGCGGCCGGGCTCGACGACGCACACATCGCCAACTCCCGCACGCTGGACTTCGAGCCGCAGCTGCGGACGGCGACCGGTGGAGCGGGCATGGACCTCGTGCTCGACTGTCTCGCCGACGAGTTCGTCGACGCCGGACTGCGGCTGCTCCGACGGGGCGGCCGGTTCCTCGAGATGGGCAAGACCGACAAGCGCGATCCGGAGCGGGTGGCGGCGGAGTACCCCGGCGTCGCGTATCAGGTGTACGACCTGATGGAAGCCGGGCCGGACCGGCTCGCCGAGCTGCTGACCGAGGTCGTCCGGTTGCTCTCCGAGGGCGCGACCGCACACCCGACGGTCACCACCTGGGACGTCCGCCGGGCCCGGGAAGCGCTCCGGGCGATCAGCCAGGCCCGGCTGGTCGGCAAAGCGGTGCTGACCGTTCCGCAGCCGCTCGACCCGGCCGGGACGGTGCTGGTGACCGGAGCGACCGGGACGCTCGGCAGCCTGCTGGCCCGCCATCTCGTGACCGCGTACGGCGTTCGGCACCTGGTGCTCGCCTCCCGCAGCGGTGAGGCCGCGGCGGGCGCGACCGAGCTGCGCGCCGAGCTCGTCGGTCTCGGTGCCGACGTCGACCTGGTGGCGTGCGATGTGGCCGATCGCGAGGCGGTGGCGAAGCTGCTGGCCGACGTACCGGCACAGCACCCGCTCACCGCCGTCGTGCACGCCGCCGGGGTGCTCGACGACGGGGTGGTGACCGCGCTGCGGCCCGACCAGGTCGAGCGGGTTCTCCGGCCCAAGGTGGATGGTGCGCTGCACCTGCACGAGCTCACCGCCGGTGCGGACCTCGCGGCGTTCGTGCTGTTCTCCTCGGCCGCCGCGACGTTCGGCAACGCCGGCCAGGCGAACTACGCGGCGGCGAACGCGTTCCTGGACGCCCTCGCCCAGCACCGACGGGCGCGTGGCCTTCCCGCGACGTCGCTGGGCTGGGGACTGTGGGCGGAACGCAGCGGCCTCACCGACGGGCTGTCCGAAACGCACACGCGCCGAATGGGACGTTCGGGGATGGTGGCGCTGGAGAGCGTCACCGGGCTGGCGGCGTTCGACCTGGCGCTCGCGGTGGACCGGGCCACGTTCGTCCCGGTCGCGCTGGACACGCCACCCGTCACGGCGGAACCGGTACCGTTCCTGCTCCGTGGTCTGGCGACGACCAGGCCGCTGACCAGGAAGGCCGCCGCCGGCACGACCGGACCGGCCGCGCTGCGGCAGTCGCTCACCGGTCTCCCACCGGTCGAACGCTCCGGTCGCCTGCTCGACCTGGTGCGCGATCACGCCGCGACGGTGCTCGGCCATCGCGGTGGCGCCGGCGTGGACCCGGGGCGGGCGTTCCGGGAGATCGGGTTCGACTCGCTCACCTCCGTCGAGCTGCGCAACCGGCTGAGCAAAGCGACAGGTCTGCGGCTGCCCACCACGCTGGTATTCGACCACCCGACCCCCGCCGTGCTCGCCGGCTACCTGCACGGCGAGCTGTTCCCCGACACCGACACCCCCGACGACGGTGTCGATGCGGTGCTCGCGGAACTCGGCCGCCTCGCCGGGACGCTGCGCTCCACGCACGTCGGCGACGCCGACCGGATGCGCGTCGACGAGCGGCTTCGCGAGCTGACGGCGTCCTGGCGCGGGACCGCGCCGGCGGCCGACGATCTCGACGCCGCGACCGACGACGAACTGTTCGACCTGGTCGATCACGGGCTCGACCTGTGATCACCCGGATTCGCCGCACGCCGAGGAGCTGAACCCGTGTCGGAAGAAACCAAACTCCGCGAGTACCTCAAGCGTGCCATCGCGGACAGCAGGCGCGCGCGGGCCCAGTTGCAGGAGGTCGAGGAGCGGGTCCGGGAACCGATCGCGATCGTCGGCCTGGCCTGCCACTACCCCGGCGGGATCGCCTCGCCGGAGGACCTGTGGGCGGCGGTCAGGGACGGCACCGACACGATCGGTCCGTTCCCGCCGGACCGGGGCTGGCGCGACGACCAGTTCGAGCCCGAGTCGGGCCGGGAGGCGAGTTCCCGTACCCGCGAAGGAGGGTTCCTCACCGACCCCGGCGGGTTCGACGCCGCGTTCTTCGGCATCTCGCCGCGCGAGGCCCTGTCGATGGACCCGCAGCAACGGTTGCTGTTGGAGACGTCCTGGGAAGCGCTGGAACGGGCCGGCCTCGACCCGCTGTCGTTGCGCGGCAGCGACACCGGTGTGTTCGTCGGGGGTATCACGCAGGAGTACCCGACGCTGCTCGCGCTGACCGGCCTCACCAGGGAGGGCTACGCGCTGACCGGCACGACCAGCAGCGTGATGTCCGGCCGGGTGGCCTATGTGCTCGGGCTGGAGGGTCCGGCCGTCACCGTGGACACCGCCTGCTCGTCGTCGCTGGTCGCCATCCATCTCGCCGGGCACGCGCTGCGCGCGGGCGAGTGTCGACTCGCGCTCGCCGCCGGTGTCTCGGTGATGGCCACCCCGGGGTTCTTCACCTCGTTCTCCGGCCAGGGCGGCCTGGCGTCCGACGGCCGGTCCAAAGCGTTCGCCGCGGCGGCCGACGGGATGGGCGTGGGAGAGGGCGCCGGCGTCCTGGTCCTCGAGCGGCTGTCGGACGCGCAGCGCAACGGACATCGCGTCCACGCGGTCATCCGGGGCTCGGCGGTCAACCAGGACGGGGCGTCCAACGGGCTGACCGCACCGAACGGCCCGTCGCAGCAACGGGTGATCCGCTCGGCGCTGGTCGCCGCGGGGCTCACGCCGGGCGAGGTGGACGTCGTGGAGGCCCACGGCACCGGCACGAAGCTCGGTGATCCGATCGAGGCGCAAGCACTGCTCGCGACCTACGGCCGGGAGCGGAGCGGCGAGCCGCTCTGGCTCGGGTCGGTCAAGTCGAACCTCGGCCACACCCAGGCCGCGGCCGGCGTGACCGGCGTGATCAAGATGGTGGAGTCGATCCGGCACGGAGTGCTGCCCAGGACGTTGCACGTGGACGAGCCGTCGCCGCACGTCGACTGGTCGGCCGGGCGGGTACGACTGCTCGTCGAGGCCCGGGAGTGGCCGGACACCGGTCGACCGCGCCGGGCCGCCGTGTCCTCCTTCGGGATCAGCGGCACCAACGCGCACCTGGTCCTGGAGGAGGCTGCCGACCCGACCGTCCCGGCCGACCCGACCGTCCCGGCCGCGCCGCCACCCGCCGTCCTGCGCGGACCGGTGCCCTGGGTGCTCTCCGGACGAACCGAGGCGGCGTTACGAGCGCAGGCCGGGCGACTCGCCGACCACCTGTCCGCGCATCCGGAGCTCGAGGTCACCGCGGTGGCGCGGTCGCTGGTGCGGAGCCGGTCGAGGTTCGCCCACCGAGCCGTGGTGTTCGCCGAGCCGGACCAGCGGCGCGCGACGCTCGAGGCGCTCGCGGACGGCCGTGCCGAGGCCGACCCGGTGGTCGGCGAGGCCGCCTCCGACCGTCGGGTCGTGTTCGTCTTCCCCGGTCAGGGCGCCCGCTGGGCGGGTATGGCCACCGAGCTGCTGGACGCCTCCCCGGTGTTCGCCGCACGGATGCGCGCGTGCGCCGAGGCCCTGGCCCCCCACACCGGCTACGCGCTGCTCGACGTGCTCCGCGGCGAGCCGGGTGCGCCCCCGGTGGAGCGCGTCGACGTGACCCAGGGCGTCAACTTCGCGATCATGGTGTCGTTGGCCGCGCTCTGGGAGGCCTGCGGTGTGCGCCCGGCCGCGGTGATTGGTCACAGCCAGGGTGAGGTCGCCGCGGCCTGCGTCGCCGGCGGCCTGACGCTCGGCGAGGCGGCGCGGATCATCGCGCTCCGCGGCCGCCAGGCGTTGCGGCTCGACGGTGCGGGTGGGCTGGTGGCGCTCCGGCTGTCCGAGGACGAAGCCCGCGAACGGATCACCGCGTGGGGTGACCGGCTGACGATCGGCGCGGTCAACGGCCCGCGCGCGGTCATCGTGTCCGGCGAGAACACCGCGCTCGACGAGTTGATAGCGGCGTGCACCGCGGAGAACGTCAAGGCCAGCCGGGTGGCCAACCGGTGGGCCTCGCACTCCCGGTTCGTCGATCCGATTCGGGACGACCTCCTGCGTGAGCTCGGCACCGTCGTCGCGACGACCGGCGAGGTGCAGTTCTACTCGACGGTGACCGGCGAGCTCGCCGACACCGGCACGCTGGCCGCGGACTACTGGTGGCGCAATCTGCGCGAGCCGGTCCGCCTCCGTGCCGCGGTCGACGCCGCGCTGGACGCCGGCTGCGATTTGTTCCTCGAGGTCAGCCCGCACCCGGTGCTCGTGCCACCGATTGAGGAGACCATCGACGCCCGGCACCCCGCGGCCGTGGCGTGCGGCACGCTGCGACGGGACGAGCCGGAGGCCGCGCGGTTCCTCCGGTCGCTCGCCGAGGCCTACGTGCGTGGCGCGCCGGTGGACTGGACCGCGGTGATCGAGCCGGCGGCTCCGGTCGACCTGCCCACGTACGCGTTCCAGCACGACCGGTTTTGGGTCGAACCGCCCGAACCGCCCGCGCCCGCCGCGGCGGACTCGGCCTTCTGGGCCGCGGTCGGCAGCGCCGACCCGGACGCACTCGCGACCGCGCTGGGGGTGACCGACGAGGGCCGACAGGAGTCGCTGACCGCGATCCGGCCGGTCCTGGCGGACTGGCACCGCCGCCGGAACGCGGAGTCGACGATCGACGGCTGGCGCTACCGGGTGGCCTGGCGGCGCACCGACGCCCCGTCCGCGACCCCGCGCGGTACCTGGCTGATCGTCACCACCGACGGGTCGGATGATCCGGCGCCGGACGCCGTCGACCGCGCGCTGACCGCGGCGGGTGCGACCGTCCTCCGGCTAGGCCTCGCCGCCGGAACCGGGTCGGACGTCCTCGCCGCGCAGGTCCGGGACGTCCTCGCCACCCACAGCGAGCTCACCGGTGTGCTCGCCGGCACCGGGCTGGATCAGCGGCCCGACGACCGGCACGCGCCGCTCACCGTCGGCTTCGACGCCACCCTCGCCCTGATCCGAACGGTCACCGACCTCGCACCGGACGCGCGGCTCTGGCTGCTGACGCGCGGCGCCGAGGCGGTGCTGCCCGCCGACCGGCCCGCCCCGGACTCCACCGCGATCAGCGGGTTGGCGCGCGTCGTCGCGTTGGAGTACCCGCAGCTCTGGGGCGGCGCGGTGGACCTGCCCGGTGGCGCCGCCCGCCCGGACGAGGAGGCCACCCTGCTCAGCGGCCTGCTCGCGGACGGCACCGGAGCGTCCGGCGAGGACCAGGTGGCCGTGCGGGCCGGTGCGGTGTTCGTCCGCCGCCTGGTCGCGGCCGGGCTTCCCGCTGCCGCCGGACCCGGTGACGGCTGGCGACCGCGCGGCACCGTCTTGGTCACCGGCGGCACCGGCGGCATCGGCGCGGAAATCGCCCGGTGGCTGGCCGCCGAGGGCGCCGAGCACCTCCTGCTCACCAGCCGCCGAGGACCGGCCGCGCCGTCCGCCGCCGCCCTGGTGGCCGAGCTCGACGTACCGGTGACCGTGCTGGCCTGTGACGTCGCCGACCGGGCCGCGCTGGCCGCGGCCCTGGACGCGGTACCGGCCGCGTTCCCGCTGACCGCCGTGGTGCACACCGCCGGCGTCGGCGAACAGCAGGCGTTGGCTGACCTGACCACCGCCGACGCGGCCCGGATCGCCGCGGGCAAGATCGCCGGTGCGCGCAACCTCGACGCGCTGCTCGCCGATCGGCCGCTGGACGCCTTCGTGCTGTTCTCGTCCGGCGCGGCCGTCTGGGGAAGCGCGGGCATGGGGGCCTACGCGGCCGCCAACGCCTACCTCGACGGCCTCGCCGCGAACCGGCGCGCCCGCGGGCTGACCGCGACGTCCGTGGGCTGGGGACGGTGGGCCGGCGACGGCATGGGACGGTACGTCCCCGAGGAGGAACACGCGCGGCTGGGCATGCGGGCGATGCCACCCGCCCTGGCCCTCGCCGCCCTGCACCGGGCGGTCGGACACCGCGACGTGACGGTGGCCGTGGCCGACCTCGACGTGCACCGGTTCGCGTCGATCTTCACCTCCACCCGTCCGCGCCGACTCCTGACCGAGCTGGTCGAAGCCGACGGCGACGGATCGGGCCCGGTCGAGCCGGCCCGCACGTCGGAGCTGGCCGCCAGGCTCTCCGGGCGCACCGGTCCCGAGCGCGACGAGATCCTCGGCGAGCTGGTCCGCACCGAGGCCGCCGTGGTGCTCGGCCACGTCGGCCCGGACGCGGTGTCGGCGACCGCGCCGCTCAAGGAACTCGGGTTCACGTCGGTGACCGCGGTCGAGCTGCGGAACCGGCTCAGCGCGGCGACCGGCGTCCGCCTGCCGTCGACCGTGGTGTTCGATCACCCGACCGCCACCGCGCTCGCGGCGCTGCTCCGCCAGGAACTCCTCGGCGACGGGCCCGCGGTGGCCCCGGCGCCGGCGGCGGTGGCGACCGTGGACGACGACCCGATCGTCGTCGTCGGGATGGCCTGCCGATTCCCCGGCGACGTCACCGGCCCGGACGACCTCTGGTCCCTCGTCGAGCAGGGACGTGACGCGCTGGGGCCGTTCCCGACCGACCGGGGGTGGCCGGCCGTGGGCGGCGGCGTGGTGCCCGAAGGTGGGTTCGTCTACGACGCCGCCCAGTTCGACGCCGCGTTCTTCAACATCTCGCCGCGCGAAGCCCAGTCGATGGACCCGCAGCAACGGCTGCTGCTCGAGACGTCGTGGGAGGCGTTGGAGCGCACCGGCATCGATCCCCGGTCGCTGCGCGGCAGTCGCACCGGAGTGTTCGTCGGCGCCGGGCTGTCCGACTACGCCGCGCTCCTCCCGGCCGCCCGCGACGGCGCCGAGGGGTTCGCGATGACCGGCACGATCGGGTCGGTCACGTCCGGCCGGATCGCCTACGCGCTGGGCCTGGAAGGCCCGGCGCTGACCGTCGACACCGGCTGTTCCTCCTCGCTGGTGACGCTGCACCTGGCGGCGCAGTCCCTGCGGGGCGGCGAGAGCGAGCTGGCGATCGCGGGCGGCGTCGCGGTGATGGCCACGCCGGTCTCGTTCACCGAGTTCGACCGGCAGGGCGGACTCGCGTCCGACGGGCGTTGCAAGTCGTTCGCCGGTGCGGCGGACGGTACCGGGTGGGGTGAGGGCGTCGGGCTGGTCGTTCTCGAGCGACTCTCGGACGCCCGCCGACGCGGGCATCCGGTGCTGGCGCTGGTCCGGGGATCGGCGGTGAACCAGGACGGTGCGTCCAACGGGCTGACCGCGCCGAACGGCCCGGCTCAGCAGCGGGTGATCCGCCAGGCTCTCGCGAACGCGGGCGTCGACCCGTCCGGGGTGGACGTCGTCGAGGCGCACGGCACCGGAACGACACTGGGTGACCCGATCGAGGCGCAGGCGCTGCTGGCGACCTACGGGGCGGGCCGCGAGCGTCCGCTGTGGCTCGGTTCGATCAAATCGAACATCGGCCACACCCAGGCCGCGGCCGGTGCCGCCGGCGTCATCAAGATGGTGCAGGCACTGCGGCGCGGCGTCCTGCCCGAAACACTGCACGTGGACGAGCCGACACCGCACGTGGACTGGTCGTCGGGCGGGGTGCGGCTGCTCACCGCGCGGCAGGAGTGGCCGGCGACCGACCATCCGCGCCGGGCCGCCGTGTCCTCGTTCGGGATCAGCGGAACGAACGCGCACGTGATCCTCGAGGAAGCGCCCACCTCGGCGGCGACCGCGACCTCGACCGGACCGACCCTGCCGCTGCTCCTGTCGGCCCGCACGCCGGAGGCGCTGCGCGCCCAGGCCGACCGGATCCGCCGGTGGCTGGTCGAGCGGCCCGAACTTTCGGTCACCGACGTCGGGTACTCGCTGATGACGACCAGGACGGCCTTCGAGTACCGCGGTGCGGTCCGGGCCGACGATCGGGACGGCCTGCTGCGAGGCCTGGCGACGCTCGCCGACGGCGGCACCGGGGCCGGCGTCGAGGTCGGACGGGGGACCGGCGGGAAGGTCGTTTTTGTCTTCCCCGGCCAGGGCGCGCAATGGCTGGGGATGGCAAGTGAGCTGTGGGAGTCCTCGCCGGTCTTCGCCGACACGATGACCCGCTGCGAGGAGGCGCTGGCGCCGTACGTCGACTGGTCGCTGAGCGAGGTCGTCCGGGCAACGCCCGGCGCGCCGTCGTTCGACCGTGTCGACGTCGTGCAACCGGCGCTGTTCGCGGTCATGGTGTCGCTGGCGGCGCTGTGGCGCTCCTGCGGCGTGGAACCGGCGGCCGTGGTGGGCCACTCGCAGGGGGAGATCGCGGCGGCGTACGTGGCCGGCGCGTTGTCGCTGGACGACGCGGCCCGCGTGGTGGCCCTGCGGTCACGCGCGCTGCGGGCACTGGCCGGTACCGGCGGCATGGCGAACGTGTACCTGCCCGGCGACGAGGCGGCCGCGCTCCTCGAACGCTGGGACGGTCGGCTGTCGGTGGCGGCGGCCAACGGACCGCGGGTCACCGTGGTGTCCGGCGACGCCGCCGCGGTGGGCGAGCTGCTCGACCTGTGCGCCGCTCGGGAGATCAGGGCCCGCCGGATCGCGGTGGACTACGCGTCGCACTCCGCGCAGGTGGAGCGTCTCCGCGACGAGATCCTGGCCGCGCTGCGGGACATCTCCCCGCGTCCGGGCCGCGTTCCGCTGTACTCCACGCTGACCGCCGACATCGTCCCCGGCGACCGGCTCGACGCCGACTACTGGTACCGCAACCTGCGCCACCCGGTGCGTCTGGTGGACGCGGTGAAGCGGCTGGACACCGACGGGTTCGCGGTCTTCGTCGAATGCAGCCCGCACCCGGTCCTGGCCGTCGGCGTCGAGCAAACCCTGGAAGCCCGCAGCAGCGAGGCCGCGGTGCTCCGGACGCTGCGACGCGACGACGGCGGTGCCGACCGGTTCCGGATCAGCCTGACCGAGGCCTACCTGCGCGGCGTCGACCCGGACTGGCGGGAATCGCTCGCCGACGTCGACGCCCGTGCCGTGGAGCTACCGACCTATCCGTTCCGGCGACGTCGCTACTGGCTCGACGGTCCGGTCGGTGCCGGGGACGTGACCACCGCGGGGCTGGCGACGCCGGGACACCCGCTGCTGGCGGCCGGGGTGGATCTCGCCGACTCCGGGGCGGTCGTCTTCACCGGGCGGCTCTCCCGCGCCGCCCACCCCTGGCTGGGCGATCACGTCGTCGCCGGCTCCGCGCTGGTACCGGCGACGGCGCTGGCGGAGATGGTGGCCAAGGCCGGCACCCTGGTCGGCGCGGCGGTCGTGGCGGAGCTGACCCTGCGGACGCCGATCGTGGTCCCGGCCGTCGAGACGGTCGACCTGCAGCTCACCGTCGGGGCCGAGGACTCAGCCGGGCGCGCGGTCCACGTGCACACCCGTCCGTCCGGGGGAGACGTCCCCTGGACCGAGCACGCGACCGGCCGGCTGGGCGTGGCCGCGCCGGTGATCCCGTCGGCACCGGACGGACGGACCTGGCCACCGCCCGGGGCCGAGCCGGTCGACGTCGACGACCTCTACGGGCAGTTGGCCGCGGTCGGGATCGACCTCGGACCGACGTTCTCCGGCCTGCGCGCCGCCTGGCGCACGGCGGACGCCGTCTACACCGAGGTGGCCCTGCCGGACGACGTCGGCGAGGGGTACCTCGTCCACCCGGCGCTGCTCGACGCCGCGCTGCAAGGCGTCGCGCTCGCCGATTTCCTCCCCGGTGCGGCCGGACGCCGCCCGTTCGTGTTCTCCGACGTGGTGCTGCGCGGTCCGGTGAGCGGTGTGCTGCGGGTCCGGCTGACCGCGGCCGGCGCCGACGCGGTCGCGGTGCTGCTGCTGGCCGAGAGCGGCGAGCCGGTGGGGCACATCGGCTCGCTGCTGCTGCGCGAGCTGCCCGCGGCCGTCGGCGGAGCCGCCGACGGTCTGTTCCGGGTCGACTGGAGGGAGACGGCGATCCCGCCCCCCGACACCGCCGGCCCCCCGGTGTGGCTGACCGGTCGCACCGATCCGGGCGACGGCGATCGACCGTCCGGAACCGACCTGGCGGCCCTCGGCCGGGCGGAGCCGCCACCCGCGGTCGTGCTCGTGACCGCGGACGGGGCCGCGGACGGGGACGCGGGCGGACCCGCCGAGCGAGCGCGCGCGGCGACGCTGCGAATTCTCGAGACGGCGCGGGCCTGGCTGTCCGACGACCGGTCCGCGTCGACCCGGCTCGCCGTCGTCACGCGGAACGCGATGGCCACCGGTGCGGCCGACGAGGACGCCCCGGACCCGGCCGCCGCGGCGGTCTGGGGGCTGGTGCGCTCCGCGCAGTCCGAACATCCGGGCCGGTTCGTGCTCATCGACACCGACGGAGCACCAGCGTCGGATCGGCTGCTCGGCGCGGTCGCGGCCGGGCCCGATCCGCAGGTCGCGATCCGGGACGGACGTGTGTTCGTGCCTCGGCTGGCCCGGATGGCCCGGATGGCCGAGCCCACCGGTCGGAGCGCCGCGTTCGGGCCGGACGGCACCGTGCTCGTCACCGGCGCGACCGGCGGCCTCGGGGCAGTGCTCACCCGCCACCTGGTGGCAGCTCACGGCGTCCGCAGCCTGCTGCTGGTCAGCCGGCGCGGTCCGGCCGCGCCCGGAGCCGAGGACCTGGTCGCCGACCTGCGTGCCGGCGGGGCCGAGGTCAGGCTCGCCGCCTGCGACGTGGCCGACCGGGGCGCGGTGTCCGCGCTGATCGCCGAGCTGGAGCGACCGCTCACCGGTGTGGTGCACGTCGCCGGCGTGTTCGACGACGCGACGATCGCGACGATGACCGCGGAGCAGGTGGATCGTGTCTTCGCCGCCAAGGCCGTCGCCGCCGCGAACCTGCACGAGGTGACGGCCGAATCGCCGCTGACCGCGTTCGTGATGTTCTCGTCCAGCGCCGGGATCTTCGGCGGCGCCGGTCAGGGCAGCTACGCGGCCGCGAACACGTTCCTCGACGCGCTGGCCGCGCACCGGCAGGCGCAGGGCCGGCCGGGCACGTCGCTGGCCTGGGGTCTCTGGGCCGAGCAGCGCGGGATGGCCGGGCAGGTCGACGAGCGGCAGCGGCAGCGGCACGGTCGGCTCGGCGTCGTGCCGATGACCGAAGCGGACGGCCTGGCGCTGTTCGACGCCGCCTGCGCGACGGGGGACGCGACGGTCGTGCCGATACGGTTCGACTGGGCGGCGTTGCACGCCCGGTCGCGGACGAGCGGGCCGCCGGAGCTGCTGCGTGGTCTCATCCGGACCCGGCCGCGGACGGCCGGTACCGACCGGACGAACCTGGTGAGCCGCCTGGCTGACCGGTCGGGGCCGGAGCGCACGGCCGTGCTGCTCGACCTGGTCCGCGATCTGGTGGCGGGCGTACTGGGATACGACTCGCCCGCTTCCGTCGACGTCGATCGGCCGTTCCGGGAACTCGGTTTCGACTCGCTCACCGCCGTGGAACTGCGCAACCTGCTCAACGCCGCGACCGGATTACGACTGGGGGTGACGGTGGTGTTCGACCATCCGCAGCCGGCGGCCCTGGCGCAGTGCGTGGCCGACGAGCTGTTCGGCTCGGCGCCCGCGGCACGATCCGGCGATCCCGAGGAGGTGGCGGTCCGCGACGTGCTGGCGCGGATCCCCATTCCCCGGCTGCGCAGCGCGGGCCTGCTGGACCTGTTGCTCGCACTCGGCGACGCCGAGTCCGCGGGCGTGACCGTCCCCGCCGCCGTCGACGGCCGGGGCGAGATCGAGACGATGGACGCCGACGCACTCGTGCGGATGGCGCTGGCCGACGCCGAAGGGTGAGAGCGCATGGCCGACCAACTGACCATCACCGACGAGCTGCTCGGCTACGTCCGGCACACCTCCCTGCGCGACGACGACATCCTGCGTGACCTGCGAGAGCAGACGGCGCTGCTGCCGGCCGGACGGGCGCTGCAGGTCGCGGCCGAGGAAGGCCAGCTGCTGGGACTGCTGGTGGCACTGACCGGCGCGCGGTTCGTGCTGGAGATCGGCACCTACACCGGCTACAGCGCCCTCTGCATGGCCAGGGCGCTCCCTCCCGGCGGACGGTTGGTGACGTGCGACGTCACCAATCGATGGCCGGCCATCGGTCGGCCCCACTGGGAGAAGGCGGGCGTCGCCGACCGCATCGAGCTGCGGGTCGCCGACGCGCGCCGGACGCTGGCCGAGCTGGCCGACGAGAGCGGCCCGGAGAGCGTCGACCTCGTGTTCGTCGACGCGGACAAGACCGGCTACCGCGACTACTACGAAGCCGCGCTGCCGCTGCTGCGGCCCGGGGGCCTGATCGTCCTCGACAACACGCTGTTCTTCGGCCGGGTCGTCGACCCGGCCGCGCAGGACCCCGACACGCGGGCGATCCGCGAGCTCAACGCGCTACTGCACACCGACGACCGGGTGGACCTGTCGATGCTCGCCGTGGCCGACGGCGTCACGCTGGCCCGCAAGCGGAGCTGACGGCCGGAAAGCGGCGAGGGTCCACCGCGAGTTCGCGGTGGACCCTCGCCCGGTGTCCGGGATCAGATCGCGACGTCCAGCCGCATCGTCGTCGGGGCGCTCCGGGGCCCCGGCATGAGGTGCAGCCGCTGGATCTCGGCGTCCCCGGCCGGCGCGAGTCGGGCCCGGCAGGCGCACTCGTCGGCGGTGAAACCGGCGAACCGGTAGGCGATGTCCATCATCCGGTTGCGTGCCGTGCTCCGGAAGTCGGCGACGAGGTGCACGCCGGCGCGGGCGGCCCGGTCGACGAGCCAGTTGAGGATGACCGTGCCCGCACCCAGCGACACCACGCGGCACGACGTGGCGAGCAGCTTGAGGTGCCAGACCTCCGGGCGCTTCTCCAGCAGGAGGACGCCGACCGCGCCGTACGGGCCGAACTTGTCGTCGATCGAAGTCACCAGGACTTCGTGGTCCGGTGCGTCGAGCAGCGCTCGTAGCTCGGCGTCGGAGTAGGGGACCCCGGTCGCGTTCATCTGGCTGGTGCGGCGGGTCAGCTCCTCCACCCGGTCGATCTCCCCGTCGGTGGCGGTGACGATGCGCAGGACCAGGTCGAGCGACTGCAGGAAACTCTCGTCCGGCCCGTCGAAATCCGCGCGGACGGCGTCCCGACGGAACGCGGCCTGGTACATCGAGCGGCGCCGCCGGGCGTCGGCCGTCACCACCGGCGGGCTGAACTCCGGCCGGTCGACGAGGCCGACCACCTCGTCGTGGGTGTAGCAGCGCACGTCGGGCAGGTGATGGGTGACCTCGGCGCGCTCGACCGGCCGGTCGTCGACGAAGGCGATCGTGCCGTACGCGAACTTCAGCTCGTCGGCGATCGCGCGCACGGCGGCGGACTTCGTGCCGAAGCTGATCCGCGGCGCGACGAAGTACTCGGCCAGGCCGAGTTCCTCCAGCCGTTCCCAGGCCGGGTCGTGCTCGTTGCGGCTGGCGATGGAGTGGAGGATGCCCCGGGCGTCCAGGGCCTCCACCGTCTCCCGCACGCCCGGCCGGAGCCGGACGTCGTCGCCCTCCAGCAGGGTTCCGTCCCAGAGCGTGTTGTCGAGATCCCAGACCAGGCACTTCACGATGACGGGCAGCACGGATCCTCCGTCAGATCTCGGCCGGAAGGCGGACTTGGTCGAGCACGTGCCGGGCGAGGACGAGCTGACAGATCTCGGTGGTGCCCTCGATGATCTCCATCAACTTGGCGTCCCGATGGGCCCGGGAGACGAGATGTCCCTGCCGGGCCCCGGCCGACGCCAGCACCTGGACGGCCGCCGACGACGCCCGCGCCGCGTTGGTGGCGCTCACGTGTTTGGCGACCACGGTGGCGATCACCATCTCGGCGGAGCCCGCGTCCCAGCGCTCGCTGGCGTACTCGCAGGCCCGGCGCGCGGTCTGCTCGTCGACCGCGATCTCGGCCAGGTGCCGCGCCACCAGCTGGTGCTCGGCCAGCGGTTTGCCGAACTGCGTGCGTCCGGCGGCGTGCCGGGCCGCCTCGGACAGGCAGGCGGCGAGTACGCCGACGCAGCCCCAGGCCACCGAGGCGCGGCCGTAGGCGAGCGCGGTCGTGATCAGCATCGGCAACGACTGGGCGACGCCGCCCAGCAGATGGTCGGCGGGTAACCGGACCTCGTCGAGGTAGACGTCCGCGTGCCCGGCGGCCCGGCACCCCGACGCGTCCTCGATCCGCTCGATCCGGACACCGGGCGCGGCGGTGGGCACGACGGCGGCGGCGGCACCGTCGCCGAGCCGGCCGATCACGATCAGATAGTCCGCGGTGGCGGCAGCTGTGCACCACATCTTCGTCCCGTGGACGACGACGTCGTCGCCGGTGCGGGTGATCCGCGTCCCCATCGCGGCGAGGTCGCTTCCCGCCTCGGTCTCACTGAACGCGACGGCCGCGAGTTTGCCTCCGCACAGCTCCGGCAGCAACCAGGATCGCTGCGCCGCGTCACCGAGCCGCTGCACGCTCCAGGCGGCCATTCCCTGCGACGTCAGGACGCTGCGCACCGAGCTGCACAGGCTGCCGGCGTACGCGGTGAGCTCTCCGTTGTCACGGCTGCTCAGGCCGAGCCCGCCGTACTCGGGCGGCACCTGGGCGCAGAGCACCCCGTCGGCGCCCAGCTTGCGCAGCACCGGCTCCGGTATGGCCCCCGCGCGGTCCCAGGCGTCGGCGTTCCCGGCGACCAGCTCCGCCAGGAGGAGCCGCGCGCCGGTCGTGACCTCAGGCATCGGGGTCGTCCCGGAGGCGGTGCACCATGGCGCTCATCGACTCGATCGTGCGGAAATTGTCCATGACCAGATCCGGTCCGACGATCGCGATGCCGAACTTCTGCTCGAGATGCACCACCAGTTCCATCGCGAACATCGACGAGGCCGTACCGGAGGCGAACAGATCGAGGTCGGGGCGGACGTCGATCTTCAGCCGGGTTTCGAGGAATTCGCGGATCGTTTCGTCGACCTGGGTGGACGCGGTTCCGCCGGTGGATGAAATGGTCACGGTTGAGCCTCTCCGTATTCGTAGAAACCTCGGCCGCTCTTGCGGCCGAGATCTCCGTTGCGCACTTTCTCCAGCAGCGTCCGGCACGGCCGGTGCGAGTCGATTCCGGTTCGCTCGGCAAGAATTCGGAGCGAGTCGGCGAGGTTGTCCAGCCCGATCAGATCCGCGGTCCGCAGCGGTCCGGTGCGGTGCCCCAGGCAGCCCTGCATCAGCGTGTCGACCTGTTCGGCCGACGCGACGCCTTCGCCGAGGAGCCGCGCGGCGTCGTTGAGCATCGGGTGGAGCAACCGGCTGGTGACGAAACCTGGCGAGTCGCGCACCACCACCGCGTCCCGCCCGAGCACCGCGAGCATCGACGTGACCGCGTCGAGCGTGCGCCCGGCGGTCCGCGGACCCCGGATGACCTCGACGAACGGGATCAGGTACGGCGGGTTCATGAAGTGGACGCCGATCAGCCGGGCCGGGTCGTCGACGGCACCGGCGAGCTCGTCGACCGGAATGGACGACGTGTTCGTGACGATCGGGGTGTCGGGTGGGAGCGTGCCGCAGACCTCGGCGAGGACGTCGGCCTTCCGACCGGCGTCCTCGACGATCGCTTCCACCAGCACGGTCGGCCCGAACGCCGTGTCCGGCTTCGTGCTCGTCGTCAGCGCTGCGGTCTCCCGGCCGGCCGGCAGCGAACCCATCATCCGGGCGAACCGCAGCTGGTGCTCGACGACCGCGCCGACCTCGGCCAAGCGCTGCGGATCGGTGTCGACGAGGTGGACGGGGACGCCGTGTCCGAGCGCCGTCGTGGTGATGCTCGCACCCATCACGCCGGCCCCGAGAACCGTGAGGCGATGGGCGGACGGTTCGTTGGTCATCAGGCTCTCCAGAGCAGAGAAGATCGAGAGTCCGTGCGGTTTCCGCGAGATTAGGAACGGCGCGTTTTCCCGGACAACCCCTACCGCTTTTCCGGGCGCATTCGAGAAGGGGTGGGGCAATGGATCCCCGATCTTTTAGGAGGGGGCTAGGGGTGCCCGATTTCCGTCCGGCCTCGCAGACTTGGCACCGCCGGGGGAGCGGGTTACGGAGGTACGGTCACGATGAACACCTCGCCGGAGGCGGTAGTGGCCGCTCTGCGGGCGGCGCTGTTGACGAACGAGCGGCTGCGGCAGGACCACGAGCTGCTGCTCGGTGCGTCCACGGAGCCCATCGCCGTCGTCGGCCTGGCCTGCCGGTACGCCTCGGCGGACGGTCCGGACGCGTTCTGGGACCTGGTGGCCGACGGCGTGGACGCGATGACCGAACCACCGGCCGACCGGGGTTGGGACGTGCCGCCGGGAACGCGGCTGGCCGGCGGCTTCCTTCCCGAACTCACCGCGTTCGACCCGGACTTCTTCGGCATCTCCCCGCGCGAGGCCGCGCTGCTCGATCCGCAGCAGCGGCTCCTGCTGGAGACCGCGTGGGAGGCCGTCGAGCACGCCCGGATCGACCCGCGCGCGCTGCGGGGCAGCCGTACCGGTGTATTCGTCGGGGGCAGCCCGAACGAGTATCCCCTCGTCCTGGCCGGGGCACGTGGAGCCGAGGGGTACCACGCCACGTCCGCGGCCGGCAGCGTGCTGTCCGGGAGGATCGCCTACACGCTGGGTCTGGAGGGCCCGGCGGTCACGCTCGACACGGCCTGTTCCTCGTCGCTGGTGGCCGTTCACCTCGCGGCGCAGTCGCTGCGGACCGGAGAGAGCGCGCTCGCGCTGGCCGGTGGCGTGTCGGTGCTGTTCAGCCCCGGCCTGTTCGGAGAGTTCGCGCGCCAGGGCGGGCAGGCGTCCGACGGGCGGTGCAAGTCGTTCGCGGCGGCGGCCGACGGGACCGGCTGGGGTGAGGGCGTCGGTGTGCTGGTGCTGGAGCGGTTGTCGGATGCCCGGCGCAACGGCCGTCGCGTGCTGGCGGTGGTGCGGGCCAGCGCGGTCAACTCCGACGGGGCGTCCAACGGGCTGACCGCCCCGAACGGCCGAGCGCAGCAGCGCGTCGTTCTCGACGCCCTGGATCGGGCCGGTCTCCGGCCGTCCGATGTCGACGTCGTCGAGGCGCACGGCACCGGGACGACGCTGGGTGATCCGATCGAGGCGCAGGCGCTGTTGGCGACCTACGGGCAGGGTCGGGAGACACCGCTGTGGCTCGGCTCGGTGAAGTCGAACATCGGGCACACGCAGGCCGCGGCGGGGGTCGCGGGTGTGATCAAGATGATCCTGGCGTTCCGTCACGGTCTGTTACCGCGGACGTTGCACGTGGACGAGCCGTCCCCGCACGTGGACTGGGCGTCGGGTGCGGTGCGGTTGTTGACCTCGGCGCGGGAGTGGCCGAGTGGGGAGCGTCCGCGTCGGGCGGGGGTGTCGTCGTTCGGGATCTCCGGGACGAACGCGCACGTCATTGTCGAGGAAGCCCCAGCCGACGCGGGCGTGGACGAGGTCCCCGAGGCGACCTTCGCGGTGCCGCTGCTGATCTCCGCGCGCGACCCGGAGGCGTTGCGGGCGCAGGCGGCCCGCTACCGAGCCGGGCTCGACACGACCCACGCGCCGGATCTCGTCGCGCTCGGCCGCTCCAGCGCGACGACCCGCACCGCCCACGAGTACCGCGCCGCGATCGTCGGGGCCGACCGGGCCGCGCTGCTCACCGGCCTGGAGGCGCTGGCCACCGGCCGGACCACCGCCGGTGTCGTCACCGGGCGGCCGACCGGTGGGAAGCTGGCGTTCCTGTTCTCCGGCCAGGGCTCCCAGCGGCCCGGCACCGGCGCCGGGCTGGCCGAGGCGTTCCCGGTGTTCGACGAGGCACTCACCGCGGTGTGCGCGGCGTTCGACGCCGAACTGGACCGGCCGCTGCGGTCCGTGCTCCTCGATCCGCCGGGGTCGCCGGCCGCCGCACTGCTGGACCGCACCGACTACACCCAGCCGGCGCTGTTCGCGTTCCAGGTCGCGATGTTCCGGCTCTGGGAGAGCCTCGGCGTCCACCCGGACGCGCTGATCGGGCACTCGGTCGGGGAGATCGCGGCGGCGCACGTCGCCGGGGTGCTCAGCGTCGCGGACGCGGCCTCGCTCGTCGCCGCCCGCGGCCGGCTCATGCGAGGGCTGTCCGAGGCCGGCGCGATGATCGCGGTGGAAGCGACCGACGACGAAGTTGTGCGGTGCCTGGAGGGGCTGGACCGTGAGGTGGCCGTGGCCGCCCGCAACGCACCCCGCGCACTGGTGCTCTCCGGCCGGGAGGACGCGACGCTGACCGTCGCGTCGCGGCTGGCCGCCGCCGGGGTCCGGACCAGGCGCCTGCGGGTCTCCCACGCGTTCCACTCGCCGCTGATGAACCCGGTCCTCGACGACTTCCGGGCGGTCGCTGCTCGGCTGGACTACCGGGCACCGACGACGCCCGTCGTCAGCACGGTCACCGGCGAGCCGGTGGACCAGGAGATCGCGTCGCCCGACTACTGGGTCCGGCACGTGCGGGCGACCGTCGAGTTCGGTCGCGCCGTGCGATCGGCGGTCCGGTCCGGGGTCCGGACGTGGCTCGAGCTCGGCCCGGGTGGCACGCTGGCCGCGCTGGCCCGGGAGTGTCACGACGCGACCGGCGACCCGGTGCCGAGCGCGTTCTACGCCGCGGCGCACGGGCCGGGCAGCGACGTCGACCGGCTGGTGACCGCACTCGCCGGGCTGCACGTGTCCGGCACCCCGGTGAACTGGGACGCGTTCTACGCCCCGCTCGGGGAGCGCCTCACCGACCTGCCCACGTACGCGTTCCGGCGCAGGCGGTACCGCCCCGTGCCGGCGCCGCGCAGCCGCGAGGCGCTCGCCGTCGGGCTGGACGCGACCGCGCACCCCCTGCTGGGCGCCCGGATGTCGCCGGTCGAGGGCGATACACCGACGTTCACCGGCCGGGTGTCCGTGCGCGAGCACCCGTGGACCGCCGATCACATGATCGGCGGCACCGTGCTGCTGTCCGGCACGACGCTGCTCGAAGTGGTCGCGCGCGTCGGGGCGGACGCCGGCTGCCCGGTCGTCGACGAGCTGGTGCTCACCGCGCCGGTCGCGCTGCCCGCTGACGGGGGACGGGCGCTCCGGGTGGTGGTCGGAGCCGCCGACGAGACCGGCCGCCGCACCGCAACCGTCCACTCCCGACCGGACGGTGACACGGAGTGGACCCGGCACGCCTCGGCGGTACTCGCGGCGGAGACGCCACCGGCGCCCGAGCCGGTCGGGGTGTGGCCGCCGGTCGGGGCCCGACCGGTCGCCGTCGACGGGCACTACACGACGATGGCCGAGGCCGGGATGTCCTTCGGGCCTGCGTTCCAGGGGCTACGCGCCGTCTGGCGCCGCGGCGACCACGTGTACGCCGAGGTCGACCTCCCGGACACCCCGCCCGACGGCTACACCGTCCACCCCGCGCTGCTCGACGCCACGCTGCACGCGCTGGCGTACGGCGATTTTGTCGACGCGCCGGGCACCCCGGTCGTGCCGTTCTCCTGGCACGGTGTCCACCTGCACCGCAGTGCCGCGAACCGGCTCCGGGTCCGGCTGGCCCCGGCCTCCGCGGCGAGCGGCCCGGCGGTGGCGGTCACCGTGACCGATCCGGACGGACGACCGGTGGCCTCGGTGGCCGCGCTGTCGGTCCGGCCGCTGGCGATCGAGCGGCCGAGCAGCCCCGTCGACGGCCTGTTCGGCGTCGAGTGGCAGCCGGTACCTGTACCTCCGGCCACGGCGACGGCCCCGACCTGGGCCTGGGCCGATGCGATCCCGGCGTCCGGCGTCGACGTCGTCGCGTGGGCCCCCGAGCCGCACCCGACCGCGGCCGCCACCGTGCGCGCGGTGCTCGGCGAGATCCGGCGATCACTCGTCGACGAGACGGCTGTGCTCGCGATCGTGACCCGCGGTGCCGTCCCGGCCGGGCCCGACGCCGAACCCACCGACCCGGTCGCCTCGGCCGTGCACGGGCTCGTGCGCACCGCCCAGTCCGAACACCCCGGCCGCTTCCTCCTCGTCGACCTGGGGGGAACGGACGAGCCGGGCACCGCGGACCTGACCGCGGCACTGGCGGTCGGAGAACCGGAGGTCGCGGTCCGCGGCGGTGCGGTCCACGTCCCGCGGCTGGTCCGCGTACCCGTCCCCGCGACGACCGGCGTTCCGTCGTACGACGACGGCACCGTGCTCGTCACCGGCGGCACCGGTGGTATCGGCGTGCACGTCGTCCGGCACCTGATCACCGTCCGCGGCGCCCGACGGCTGATCGTGCTGTCCCGCACCGGCCCGGACGCTCCCGGCGCGCGGCTGCTGCGCGAGGAGGCCGCGACCGCCGGTGCCGAGCTCACGATCGTCGCCGGGGACGCCGCCGACCCGGAGACCGTCCGTACGCTCCTGGCCGGCATCCCGGCCACGCATCCCCTACGCGCCGTCGTCCATCTGGCGGGCACCGTGGACGACGGAGTGATCGCCACGATGAACGGCGACCGGGTCGACCCGGTGTTCGGGCCGAAGGCCGACGCTGCCGCGACGCTGCACGAGCTGACCCGTGACCTCGACCTGTCGGCGTTCGTCCTGTTCTCGTCGGCGGCCGGGGTGCTGGGCGGCGCGGGTCAGGCCAACTACGCCGCCGCCAACGCCTACCTCGACGGGCTCGCCGCGCACCGCCGCGCGATCGGCCGGCCCGGAACGTCGCTGGCCTGGGGTTCCTGGGACCTGGACACCGGGCTGACGAGCGGCCTCATGGACGCCGAGCGGGCCCGGATGCGTCGCGGCGGGTTGCGCCCCCTCCCACCCGCTGAGGCGTTGACGCTGTTCGACGCGGCCGAGCGGACCGGCCGTGCGACCGTCGTCGTGCTGGGGCTGGAGCCGGCGAGGCTCCGGGCCGTGGCCGGCGATCTGCCGCCGCTGTACCGATCGCTCGTCCCGGCGCTCCCCGGCCGATCGGGAGACCCGGGCGTCGACCGGTCGGGCGCCCGCCTCGCCGAGCTCCGCGGCCCCGAGCGGGACCGCGCCGCGCTCGACCTCGTCCGCGACCACGTCGCCCGGATCCTCGGCCACAGCGGCCCGGACCGGATCGAGGCGTCCCGTGGCTTCCTGGACCTCGGCTTCGACTCGCTCACCGCGGTCGAACTGCGCAATGCCCTCAACGCGGCGACCGGGCTGCGGCTGCCGCCGACCGCGCTCTTCGACCATCCCACCCCGGACGATCTGGCCCGGCACCTGAGCGCCGAGTTCGGCGACGACACGCCGGCCGCGGCGTTGCTGACCGACCTGGCCCGGCTGGAGGCGGCGGCGGACGGACTCGACCGGTCCGACCCGGCGCGGGCGGCGGTCTCCGCTCGGGCCGCCGCGCTCGCCGCGCGGCTCGCGGCCCCGCCCGAGGACGAACCCGGCCGCCCCGACCTCGATCTGGAGGTCGCCACGGCCGAGGAGATGTTCGCGTACATCAGCCAGGACCTGGGGTTGGCCCGCGCCGATGAGTAAGCCACGTCGGGCACCGCAACGACCCAATCCGATGTCCTGAGTACTCGCGAGGACGGCGATCGATGGCGAACGAGCAGAAGCTTCTCGACTACCTGAAACTGGTCACGGCGGACCTCCAGCAGACGCGTCGGCGGCTGGCCGACACCGAGGCTGCGGCCGGCGAGCCGATCGCCATCGTGTCCATGGCCTGCCGTTACCCGGGTGGGGTGCGCAGCCCGGAGGAACTGTGGGAGCTGGTCGAGGAGGGCCGGGACGCGATCGCCGGACCGCCGGTCGACCGTGGCTGGGACGTTCCCGACGGCACCGCGAACGGCGGCTTCCTCTACGACGCCGCCGACTTCGACCCCGCGCCGTTCGGCATCACCGAGGCCGAAGCCGAGGCGATGGACCCGCAGCAGAGGCTCCTGCTGGAGACGTCCTGGGAAGCCTTCGAGCGGGCCGGGATCGACCCCACGTCGCTGCGCGGCAGCGCGACCGGAGTGTTCAGCGGCCTGATGTACCACGATTACGCGGCGCGGCTGCGCTGGGTGCCGGACCGGGTCGCCGGTTACCTCAGCACCGGGAGCACCGGGAGCATCGCGTCCGGCCGGATCGCCTACACGTTCGGTCTCGAAGGGCCGGCCGTGACCATCGATACGGCGTGTTCCTCGTCGTTGGTCGCGATCCACCTGGCCGCGCAGTCGCTGCGCAAGGGGGAGTCGACGCTCGCGCTCGCCGGTGGTGTCGCGGTCATGGCGACGCCCGGTGCGTTCGTCAGCTTCGCCGATCAGGGCGGCCTCTCCGGCGACGGGCGCTGCCGGTCGTTCGCCGGCGCCGCGAACGGCGTCGGCTGGGCGGAGGGCGCCGGTCTGCTGCTGCTCGAACGGCTGTCCGACGCCCGGCGCCACGGCCACCCCGTGCTGGCGGTCGTCCGCGGCTCGGCGGTGAACTCCGACGGCGCCTCCTCCGGCCTCACCGCCCCGAACGGCCCGTCCCAGCAGCGGGTGATCCGGCAGGCACTGGCCGACGCCCGGCTCACCGCCGCCGACGTCGACGTGGTCGAAGGACACGGCACCGGAACGACGCTGGGCGACCCGATCGAGGCGCAGGCGCTGCTGGCCACCTACGGGCAGGACCGGACGCGGCCGCTCTGGCTCGGCTCGATCAAGTCGAACATCGGTCACACCCAGGCCGCCGCCGGTGCGGCCGGTGTGATGAAGATGGTGCACGCGCTCCGGCACGAACTGCTGCCCCGGAGCCTGCACGTCGACGAGCCGTCGCCCCGGGTGGACTGGTCGGCGGGTGCGGTACGGCTGCTGACCGAGGCGCAGGCGTGGCCGGTGGGCGACGCCCCACGCCGCGCCGGGGTGTCCTCGTTCGGGATCAGCGGCACGAACGCCCACGTCGTCATCGAGGAAGCGCCTCCCGCACTGACATCGTCGGCGCCGTCGGGAACGGCCTCCGCGGTCCCACCCCTGACGCTCAGCGCGGCCACCGGCGAAGCGTTGGCCGGGCAGGCCGCACGGCTCGCGGAGCATCTGCGGGCCCACCCCGGTGTGGCACCGGCGGAGGTCGCCCACGCATACGCCACGTCCCGCGCGGCCCTGCGGTACCGAGCCGCTCTGCCCGCCGCGGACCGTGACGTGACGCTCGACCGGCTCACCGCGCTGGCCGCCGGAACCGTGCCGCCGGGCGCGGTTACCGGCGAAGCCGGCACGTTCCGTCTCGCGCTGGTGTTCCCGGGCCAGGGTGCGCAGCGCGTCGGCATGGGCCGCGATCTGTACCGGGCGCACCCGGTGTTCGCCGCGGCGCTCGACACGATCTGCTCCCGGCTTGACCCGCTGCTGGGCTGCTCGCTGCGAACGGTGATGTTCACCGGTCCGGCCGAGACGCTGGACCGGACCGAACACGCCCAGCCGGCCCTGTTCGCGTTCGAGGTCGCGCTGGTGCGGCTACTGGAGTCGTTCGGCGTCCACGCCGACGCGGTACTCGGCCACTCGATCGGTGAGCTGGCGGCCGCGCACGTCGCGGGGGTGCTCCCGCTGGACGACGCCTGCCGACTGGTGGCGACCAGGGGCCGGTTGATGCAGCAGCTGCCGCCGGGTGGAGCGATGGCGGCCGTGGAGGCCACCGCGGAGGAGGTCGCGGAACTGCTGGGCCACGGGGGCGTGGAGGTGGCCGCGGTCAACGGTCCCCGCGCGGTCGTGGTCTCCGGTGACGCCGACCGGGTCGAGGCCCTGGTCGCTGCGGTACGTCAGCGTGGACGCCGCACCCGCGACCTACCGGTCAGCCACGCGTTCCACTCGACCCGGATGGATCCCGTCCTCGCCGGGTACCGCGACGCGCTGGCCGGTACCGAGTTCGGTGCGCCGACCATCACGCTCGTCTCCACGGTGACCGGCGCGGTCGCGTCCGCCGACGAGCTCGCGGACCCGGACCACTGGGTGCGCAACGTCCGCGGCACAGTCCGATTCGCCGACGCCGTGGCGGCCCTGCGGGAGGTTCGGCCCACGGTCGTTCTGGAGATCGGGCCGGACGCGGTGCTCACCCCGATGGTCGACGAGTGCCTCGACGCGGCGTCCGGCGCGGAGGTTCCGATGGCCCTGGCCGCGCTCCGCAGCGGCCGGCGCGAGCCGGCCGAGCTCCTGGACGCGCTGGCCCGGCTGTTCGTCAGGGGCGCGCGGCTGGACTGGACCGACCTCGCGCGTCCCGTCCCGGCTCCGCCGGTCCCGCTGCCGACCTACGCGTTCCGGCGTCGCCGGCTCTGGCTGGACGGTGTGCCGCCGGACGAGCGAGCCGGAGCCGACGCGGACGACTGGCGGTACCGCGTCGACTGGCGCCGGTGGACTCCGGAGCCTCGTCCGCTGACCGGGACCTGGCTCGTCGTCGCTCCGGACGGCACTGATCCCGGCGCCCTGGTGTCGGCCCTGGATGCGCAGGGCGCCCAGGTAATCACGTACGCCGTCGCCGACCACCCGGCGGCGACGGGCGCACTGCGCGACGCGTTCGCCGAGCACGGCGAGCTTGCCGGCGTGGTCTCGCTGCTCCCCCTGGTACCGGGGCGGATGCCCGGCGCCGGATGGGTGCCGATCGGCGTGGCGTCCACGCTGGCGCTCCTCCGGGCCCTCGGTGACGCCGGTGTCGACGCCCCGCTGTGGTCGGTGACCAGGGACGCCGTCCGGGTCGGACCGGGCGACGGCCCGAGGGCGCCGGACCCCGATCAGGCTCAGGTCTGGGGACTCGGCCGGGTCGCCGGACTGGAACACCCCCAGCGGTGGGGCGGTTTGATCGACCTGGCCGGGTCGCCGGACGGCCGCTGGGCCCGGACGGTCGCCGCCGTGATCGCCGACGGGCGCGGCGAGGACCAGGTCGCGATCCGGGCCGACGGAGTGCACGTCCGTCGGCTGGTCCGCGACCCCTCACCGTCGTCCGGTCAGCCGTGGCGGCCGACCGGCACCGTGCTGATCACCGGGGGAACCGGGGGAATCGGTGCGCACGTCGCCCGATTCCTCGCCGCCTCCGGCGCGACCGACCTGCTGCTCACCAGCCGCCGAGGCGCGCACGCGCCGGGCGCGGCCGAGCTCGTCGCCGAGCTGACCGCGCTCGGAGCCCGGGCCACCGTGGTCGCCTGCGACGTCACCGATCGGCCGAGCGTGGCCGCGCTGCTCGCGTCCGTTCCCGACGACCGTCCGCTCTCGGCGGTGCTGCACGCCGCCGGCGCACCGCAGTTCACCCCGCTCTCCGAGCTGGATCCGGCCGCGCTCGCCGACGTCGGCGCGGCCAAGGTCGTCGGCGCCGAGCACCTCGACGCCTTGGTCGGAGACCTGGACGCCTTCGTCCTGTTCTCCTCCGCGGCCGCGACCTGGGGCAGCGCCGGCGCCGGTGGGTACGCGGCCGCCAACGCGCACCTCGACGCGCTCGCCGAGGCGCGCCGCGCGCGAGGGCTGCGTGCCACCTCGATCGCCTGGGGAGGCTGGGGCGGCGGAGGCATGGTCGACGCGACCGGCCGCGCGGAGTTCGCCCGCCAAGGACTCCCGGTGCTCGACCCGGACCGGGCGGTGCGGGCGCTGCGCCGGGCGATCGAGGCCGACGACACCTGCGTGACGATCGCGGATGTCGACTGGTCGCGGTTCGCGGCGGCGTTCACGTCGGCGCGCCGCCGACCGCTGATCGAGGACGTCCCGGAGGTCGCCGCGGACGCGACCGAGACGGCCGCGGACGAGTCGACGCTGGCACGCAGCCTGCGGACCGGATCGCGTGCGGAGGCCCGCGACCGAGTGCTCGCACTCGTCGTCACGGAGGCGACCGCGGTGCTCGACGGGGCGACGACGGACCCGGTGACCCCCGATCGGACGTTCAAGGAGCTCGGATTCGACTCGATGGCCGCCGTCGAGCTCCGCAACCGGATCGGTGGCGCGCTCGGGACCCGGCTGCCCGCGACGCTCGTCTTCGACCACCCCACGCCTCGTCGGCTGGCCGACCGGCTGGTGGCCGACCTCCTCGGCGACGACGACACGACGAACCCGGCTGCGCACGCCGCAGTCGGGTCGGACGAACCGATCGCCATCGTCGGGATGGCGTGCCGCTACCCGGGCGGGGTCGACTCGCCGGAAGACCTGTGGCGGCTGGTCGCCGACGGAACCGACGCGATCGGCGGATTTCCCCCGGACCGCGGGTGGGACCTTGCCGGGCTGTTCCACCCCGATCCCGACAATCCGGCCACCTCGTACGCGCGGGACGGGGGATTCCTCGCCGGCGCGGGCGACTTCGACCCCTTGTTCTTCGGCATCTCGCCGCGGGAGGCGTTGGCCACCGACCCCCAGCAGCGACTGCTGCTGGAGGTCTCCTGGGAAGCGTTCGAACGCGCCGGGATCGACCCGCGCTCGTTGTCCGGTACTCCGGCCGGGGTCTTCGTCGGTGGCACCGCGGCCGAGTTCGCCGGCCAGCTGGCGTCCTCGGGCGTCGGCGAAGGGCACGCGCTCACCGGTACGTCGGCGAGCGTCATGTCCGGGCGCATCGCGTACACGTACGGGCTCGAGGGCCCGGCCGTCACGGTGGACACCGCCTGCTCGTCATCGCTGGTCGCGATCCACCTCGCGATGCAGTCGCTGCGAAGCGGCGAGTGTTCGGTGGCGCTGGCGGGTGGCGTGACCGTGATGGTCACCCCGGCGGCGTTCGTGGAGTTCTCCCGGCAGCGGGGCCTGTCCGCGGACGGTCGCTGCCGGTCGTACGCGGCGGCCGCGGACGGGACCGGGTGGGGCGAAGGCGCCGGGCTGCTCGTGCTGGAGCGGCTGTCGGACGCGCGGCGCCACGGCCGACGTGTCCTCGCCGTGATCCGCGGTTCGGCGGTCAACTCCGATGGCGCCTCGAACGGGCTGACCGCCCCGAATGGGCCGTCCCAGCAGCGGGTGATCCGGCAGGCGCTGGCCAACGCCCGGCTCGGCGGCGGGGACGTCGACGTCGTGGAGGGCCACGGCACCGCCACCACGCTCGGCGATCCGATCGAAGCGCAGGCGCTCCTGGCCACCTACGGGCGGGAGCGGCCGGCCGACCGTCCACTGTGGTTGGGCTCGATCAAGTCGAACATCGGCCACACCCAGTCCGCCGCGGGGGTCGCCGGCGTGATCAAGATGGTCGAGGCGCTGCGGCGTGGAACCATGCCCGCGACGCTGCACGTCGACGAACCGACGCCACAGGTGGATTGGTCGTCGGGGGCGGTACGCCTGCTCACCGAGGCGCGCGAGTGGCCTGCCCTCGACCGTCGGCGCCGGGCCGCGGTGTCCTCGTTCGGGGCCAGCGGCACCAACGCGCACCTCATCCTGGAGCAGGCCGGTGCCGAGCCCGCCCCGGAGGCCACGCCCCGGGCGTCGCTGCCGGTGCTGCTCTCCGCCCGTGGTGCGGAGGCGCTGCGCCGCCACGCGCGTGCACTGCGCGGGCATCTGCTCGCGCGCCCGGACTTCTCGGTGGCCGACGTCGCCTTCACCCTGGCGACGACCCGTCCGGCGCTGGAGCACCGGGCTGCGATCGTGGCGGCCGATGCGGACGCGCTCCTCGGAGGACTGGCCGCGCTCGCCGACGACGAAGCAGCCGCGGACGTCGTCGTCGACGGGTCCACCGGTGGCGTGGCCACGGGCAAGGTCGCGTTCGTGTTCCCCGGTCAGGGTGCTCAGTGGGCCGGGATGGCCGCCGACCTCCTCGACCACGACCGGGCGTTCACCGAGCGGTTGCACGAGTGCGCCGCGGCTCTGGCCGAATACGTGGACTGGTCCGTGCTCGACGTACTCCGGCGGGCGCCGGGAGCGCCTTCCCTGGAGCGCGTCGACGTCGTGCAGCCCACGCTGTTCGCGGTCATGCTCGGGCTCGCGGAGATGTGGTGCGCGGCCGGTGTGCGTCCCGACGGTGTCATCGGACATTCGCAGGGTGAGATCGCGGCGGCGGTGTTCGCCGGTGCTCTCTCGCTCGATGACGGCGCCCGGGTGGTGGCCTTGCGCAGCCGCGCGCTGCGGGTGCTGTGCGGCGAGGGAGGCATGGTCTCGGTCCGCCGGACGGCGGGGGAGACCGAGGAACTGATCGCCGAGTGGGGGGACCGCGTCGCGGTGGCCGCCGCCAACGGACCGCACTCGACGATCGTCGCGGGGGAGCGGGCGGCGCTCGACGCTCTGCTGGAACGGTGTGCGAGGCAGGACATCCGGGCCCGCCGGGTGGACGTGGACTACGCGTCCCACTCCGCGCAGGTCGAACAGCTCCAGGACACTCTGGCCGAGCTGCTCGCCCCGGTGACCCCGCGAACCGGCGCCCTGCCCCTCTACTCGACCGTGACCGGCGATCGGCTGGACACCGGCTCGATGGACGCCGACTACTGGTACCGCGGTCTGCGTCACCAGGTGCGCTTCCAGTCGGCGGTCGACGCCGCGCACCGGGACGGCTATCGCGCTTACCTCGAGTGCAGTCCCCACCCGGTGCTCACCGTCGGCGTCCGCGAGACCTTGGACGAGACCGACGCCGCTGGATGGACCGGCGGCACGCTGCGACGCGACGCCGACGGGCCGGCCCGGTTCCTCCGGTCGCTGGCCGAGGCGCACGTCGGCGGCGTGCGTGTGGACTGGGCGGCCGTCGCCGGCGGCGGTGGACGGCTCGATCTCGATCTGCCGACCTACCCGTTCGAGCGCCAGCGTTACTGGCTGCCGGCCCGCCCTCCGGCCGGTGACGTGGGCGCGGCGGGGCTGGCCGCCGTCGGTCACCCGCTCCTCGCAGCCGAGATCGTGTTGCCGGACGGGCGGGGTGTGGTCTTCAGCGGCTTGCTCTCGACCGGTCACCGGCCCTGGCTGGCCGACCACCTGGTGCTCGGCCAGGTGCTGCTGCCCGGAACCGCGTTCGTCGAGCTGCTGACCCGCGTCGGCGACCAGGTCGGGTGCGGCCGGATCGAGGAGCTCACGCTGCAGACGCCGCTCGTCCTGCCGGAGCGCGGCGGCGTCCGGCTGCGGATCGTCGTCGGACCGCTCGACGCGGACGGGCGCCGGCCGGCCGAGGTGTACGCCCAGCCGGAGCACTCCGACGAGGACGCCTGGACCCGGCACGCCGTCGGTGTGCTCACCACCGGCGTCGACGCTCCGGCCGACGTGGAGTGGCCTCCCGCCGACGCCGAAGGCCTGCCGGTGGAGGGTTTCTACGCCGAGTCGGCAGCCGGCGGGTTCGGCTACGGGCCGGCGTTCCGCAACCTGCGCGCCGCCTGGCGGTCGGGCTCGACGGTGTTCGCGGAAGTGGAGCTGGCCGACCGGGAACGCGACGACGCCGGCGCCTACGGCCTGCACCCGGCGCTGCTGGATGCGGCGCTGCACGCGCTGCGCTGGACGCCCCTGGTCGAGCGGGGCGGGGGCCTGATGCCGTTCTCCTGGAGCGGTGTCACGTTGCACGCGGCCGGCGCGTCGGCGCTGCGGGTACGGCTGACCGTGGCCGGTTCCGGTGACGTGCGCCTCGACGCGACGGACCCGGCCGGAGCACCCGTGCTGACCGTGGAGTCGTTGGCGATGCGTCCGGCCACGGCTGCCGTCGCGGCCCCGGCGGCGGCCCGTGACGCGCTCTTCCGGGTCACCTGGACCCCGGTGCCGGAGGCGGCGCCGTCCGGAGTCGGATCGGTGGCTCTGCTCGGTGCGGACGAGGCGGTCGCCACCGCGCTGACCGACGCCGGGTACACGGTTCGTCGTCGACCGGATCTGGGTGCGGCGCTGGCCGACGACGACCGGCCGGACACCGTCCTGGTGCTCTGCGCGGCTGCTCACGGCGACACCGACGCGTCCCGTGTGCACGGGCGGGTCCGGAGCACTGTCGACGTCCTGCGGTCCTGGCTGGCCGACCCCCGCGGAGAGGACACCACGTTGGTGTTCCTGACCCGGTCGGCGATCGCGGCCGGCCCCGACGACGATGTCTCCGACCTGGAGCACGCCGCGCTCTGGGGGCTCCTGCGTTCGGCGCAGACCGAGAACCCGGGCCGGTTGCGCGTCGTCGATCTCGACGGCGCGGCCGACGGCCTCGCGGCCGCATTGGCCACCGACGAACCGCAGGCCGCCGTGCGGTCCGGCGTCGTGCTCGCGCCGCGGCTGGCCCGACTCGACCACGACGCCGATCTGACCCGACCGGCCGGCGACGCGTCCTGGCGGGTGGACGCCCTGGGTGAGGGCACCGTGGACGGCGTCGGCGTGGTGCCGGCGCCGGAGGCGGACGCGCCGCTGGCGGCCGGGCAGGTGCGGGTCGCGGTCCGGGCCGCCGGAGTGAACTTCCGCGACGTGGCCATCGCACTCGGCCTCGTCCCGGACCAGGAAGTGATCGGCAGCGAAGCCGCCGGCGTGGTCGTGGAGGTCGGTGCGGACGTCAGCCGCGTCGCTGTCGGCGACCGGGTGCTGGGGTTGTTCACCGGCTCGTTCGCGCCGCGTGCGGTCACCGAGGAAGGGCTGCTGGCGCCGTTGCCGCGCGGATGGACGTTCGTCCAGGGCGCCACGGTGCCGATCGCGTTCCTCACCGCGTACTACGGGCTGCACGACCTGGCCGGGCTGCGGGCCGGCGAGTCGGTACTGGTCCACGCGGCCGCCGGTGGCGTCGGCATGGCCGCCGTCCAGTTGGCCCGGCACTGGGGCGCGGACGTGTACGGCACCGCGAGCGAGGCCAAGTGGCCCGCGCTGCGCGACCAGGGCATCGCCACCGACCGGATCGCGTCGTCCCGGACGCTGGCGTTCGAGGACGCGTTCCGGCGGACGTCCGGCGGCCGTGGCGTCGACGTCGTTCTGGACAGCCTCGCCGGTGAGTTCGTCGACGCGTCGCTGCGGCTGCTTCCGCGCGGCGGCCGGTTCATCGAGATGGGCAAGACCGACAAGCGCGACGCCGACGAGGTGGCCGCGGCCCACCCCGGCGTCCGGTACCGGGTGTTCGACCTGAGCGAAGCCGGCCACGACCGGCTCGCCGAGATGCTGACCGAGGTCATGGAACTGTTCGCGGCCGGAACGCTGGAGCCGCTCCCGGTCGCCGCCTGGCCGCTGCAGCGAACCCGCGACGCACTCCGGCACCTGCGGCAGGCCCGGCACATCGGCAAGCTGGCCCTGACCGTGCCCGGCGCCCTCGACCCGGACGGCACGGTGCTGCTCACCGGCGGCACCGGAACCCTGGGTGGGATCTTCGCGCGGCACCTGGTGCGAACGCACGGCGTCCGCCACCTGATCCTCGCCGGTCGGCGCGGGGAAGCCGCCGACGGCGCCGCCGAGCTGGCCACCGAGCTGCGGGAGCTCGGCACACACGTCCGGGTGGCCGCGTGCGACGCGGCGGACCGGGACGCACTGGCCGAACTGCTGGGCGGTGTTCCGGCCGAGCACCCGCTCACGGCCGTCGTCCACGCCGCCGGCGTCCTGGACGACGCGACCCTCGCCACCCTCACCGGCGAGCAGGTCGACCGGGTCCTGCGTCCGAAGGTGGACGCGGCGCTCAACCTGCATGAGCTCACCGCCGATGCCGACCTGGCGGCGTTCGTGATGTTCTCGTCCACCGCCGGTGTCATGGGCGGGGCCGGGCAGGCCAACTACGCGGCGGCGAACGCGTTCCTGGACGCGCTCGCCCAGCACCGGCGGCGCAGCGGCCGGGCCGGGCTCTCGCTGGCGTGGGGCCTGTGGGCACCGCGCAGCGGCATGACCGCCCACGTCGATCGCAGCGGGGAGCGCCGGCTCACCCGCAGCGTGGTCACGCCGCTCACCGCCGCGGACGGGGCGGACTGCTTCGACGACGCTCTCGGCGCGAGCGACGCCCTGGTGGTGCCGGTGCGGCTGGACGTCGGGGCGCTACAGGAGCGACCGGCGGACGAGGTGCCGGTGATGCTGCGCGGGCTCGTCCGGCCGGCCCGCACTCGTCGCCGGGCGGAGTCCGGCCCGGCCGGTGGCCCGGCGGCGTGGCCGGACCGGCTCTCGGGTCAACCGGCCGCCGACCGCACGCGGGCGGTGTTCGATCTGGTCCGTGCGCACGTCGCCGCGGTGCTCGGGGACGAGGTGCTCGACGCGGTCGAACCGGATCGGCCGTTCAAGGAGCTGGGGTTCGACTCGCTGACCGCGGTCGAACTGCGGAATCGGCTCCGGGCGGCGACCGGTGTCCGGCTGCCCGCCACCCTGGTGTTCGACCACCCGACGCCGGGTGCGCTGGTCACCCTGCTGCTGACCGAGCTCGGTCTCGCGGACGGCACGCCGGCGCCGCAGGCCACCGCGCACTCCCGCTCGGACGAACCGATCGCGGTGGTCGGTATCGGTTGCCGTTTCGCCGGAGACGTCGCGTCGGCGGAGGACCTGTGGCGCCTGATCGCCGACGGTGTCGACGCGATCGGTCCGCTGCCGGTGGACCGGGGGTGGGGTACGGCGTTCGCGCCGGAAGCGAACGCGGCGCAGGGGGGCTTCCTGACCGACCCGGCCGGTTTCGACGCCGGCTTTTTCGGCATCTCGCCCCGCGAGGCGACCCTGATGGACCCACAGCAGCGGTTGCTGCTCGAGACGTCGTGGGAAGCGCTGGAGCGGGCCGGGATCGATCCCACCTCGATCCGGGGCAGCCGCACCGGGGTGTTCGTCGGCGGCAGCTCGCAGGACTACGTCGCGTTCGTCTCGTCGGTCGCTGACGACGACGCGATGGGCCACCTGTTGGCCGGTACCGCGGGCAGCATCCTGTCCGGGCGGACGGCCTACGTGCTCGGCGCCGAGGGCCCGTCGGTGACGGTGGACACGGCGTGTTCGTCGTCGCTGGTCGCGATGCACCTGGCGGCGCAGTCGCTGCGCAGCGGGGAGAGCAGCCTCGCGCTCGCCGGTGGCGTCTCGATCATGTTCACGCCGAGCCTGTTCGCGGAGTTCTCCCGCCAAGGCGGTCTGGCCCCGGACGGTCGCTGCCGGTCGTTCGCGGCGGCGGCCGACGGGACCGGCTGGGGTGAGGGCGTCGGTGTGCTGGTGTTGGAGCGGTTGTCCGATGCGCGGCGCAACGGTCGCCGGATTCTGGCGGTGGTGCGGGGTTCGGCGGTCAATTCTGATGGTGCGTCGAATGGTTTGACGGCGCCGAACGGTCCGTCGCAGCAGCGGGTGATCCGGGCGGCGTTGGAGTCGGCCGGTCTCCGGCCGTCGGACGTGGACGTGGTGGAGGCGCACGGGACGGGGACGGTTCTGGGTGATCCGATCGAGGCGCAGGCGTTGCTGGCGACCTATGGGCAGGACCGTGAGCGGCCGTTGTGGTTGGGGTCGGTGAAGTCGAATCTCGGTCATACGCAGGCTGCGGCGGGGGTCGCGGGTGTGATCAAGATGGTGATGGCGATGCGGTCGGGGGTGTTGCCGCGGACGTTGCATGTGGATGAGCCGTCGCCGCATGTGGATTGGGCGTCGGGTGAGGTGCGGTTGTTGACCTCGGCGCGGGAGTGGCCGGCTGGGGAGCGTCCGCGTCGGGCGGGGGTGTCGTCGTTCGGGATCAGTGGCACGAACGCGCACGTGATCCTGGAGGAGGCTCCCGAGCCGGACGGTCCCCGGACGGCGGACTCGGCGCCGGCGCCGCTGGTGCTCTCGGCTCGCTCCGCCGCGGCTCTGGCCGCGCAGGCCGGGCGTCTGCGCGCACACCTTCTCGCCCACCCAGACGAACCCCGGATCGACGTCGCCCGCACGCTGACCGCCGGTCGGGCGCGGTCCCGGCATCGTGCGGCGGTCTGGAGTGCGGAGCGCGCCGATGTACTCGACGGACTCGCCGCGCTCGCGTCCGGCGAACGCCACCTCGCGGCCGTCAGCGGCATCGCGGCGACCGGACCGGTCGCGCTGGTGTACCCCGGTCAGGGTGCGCAGCGCTACGGCATGGGCCGCGAGCTCTACGCCGCTCACCCCGTGTTTCGCGAGGCACTGGACGAACTAGTCGCCGGCGGGCTGCCGGACGCGTTGCTCGACATCATGTTCTCCGACCGCGACGCCCGGCTCGACGAGACCGGGTACGCGCAGCCGGCGCTGTTCGCCTACGAGGTGGCGCTGACCAGGCTGGTCGAATCAGTGGGCGTGCACCCCGATCTCCTCGTCGGCCATTCGGTCGGCGAACTCGTCGCGGCGCACGTCGCCGGGGCGCTCTCGCTGCCGGACGCGTGCCGACTGGTGACCGCACGGGGAGCCCTGATGGGTGCGCTCCCCCGGGGCGGAGCGATGGCTGCGCTCGGCGCCACCGAGGCCGAGGTCGCGGAAGCCCTCGCCCGAGTCGGCGGTACCTCGGCGGTCGACATCGCCGCGGTGAACGGACCCGCGTCGGTGGTCGTCTCCGGCGACCGGGACGCGGTAGACGCCCTGGCCGGCGAGTTCCGAAAGCGGGGTCGGCGGACGCGGACACTCACCGTGAGTCACGCGTTCCACTCCGCCCACATGGATCCGATGCTCGACGCGTACAGCGAGGTCGTCGAGTCGGTGTCGTTCGCGGCGCCGCGGGTGCCCGTGGTGTCCACCGTCACCGGTGCCGCCGTGACCGCCGAGGAATGGAGCGACCCTGCGCACTGGCGGCGAAACCTGCGTGAGCGGGTCCGCTTCGGCGCGGCGATCGAGACCGTGCTCGCCGCCGGGGCCACGACCGTTCTCGAGGTGGGGCCGGCGCCGGTACTCACCGCGATGGTGCACGAGACGCTCGACGCCTCGGCCGGGCACACCGCCGTCGTCGTCCCGGTCGTGCGCTCCGACCGGGGCGAGACGGAGTCGATTCCGCAGACGCTGGCCCGCCTGCACGTCGCAGGGGTCGCGGTCGACTGGGCCGGTGTGCTCGGGACCGGGCCGACGGCCGACCTGCCCACCTACCCATTTCAGCGCGAACGTCTCTGGTTGACGCCGTCCCGGGCGCGCGGCGCTCACGACCTGACCTCGTCCGGCCTGAACGCCGCCGGTCATCCGCTGCTCAGCACGGTCGTCGAACTGCCGGAGACCGGTGGGGCGGTGTTGACCGGAACCGTATCGGTGGCGACGCACCCCTGGGTGGCCGATCACGCGGTGACCGCCGACGTCCCCACGCCGCTCTTCCCGGGCACCGCGCTGGCCGAACTGGCCGTCCGAGCCGGCGACGCGGTGGACTGCGGCCGGATCGAGGAACTGGTGCTCGAACAGCCGCTCCTGCTGACGTCCGACGCCGTGGTGGCCTTCCGGGTCACGGTCGGTGCCGCGGAGACCGAAGGGCTGCGACCGCTGACGATCTTCGGTCGCCGGGCCGGCTCGGCGGAGAGCTGGGTGCGCTACGCCACCGGACTCGTCGGTCCGACGGCTCCCTCCGACCCGGCCGACCTGGGCCCGTGGCCTCCGGCCGCCGCGGAGGCGATCGCGCTCGACGGTTTCCACGCCCGGTTGGCCGAACGGGGGCTGATCTACGGTCCGGCGTTCGGCGGCCTGCGGGCGGCCTGGCGCGTCGGCGACGACCTGTACGTGGAAGCCGAGTTGCCGGTCGGCGCCGACGCCGAGCAGTACGGCCTGCACCCGGCCCTGTTCGACGCCGTGCTGCAGGGGGCGGCGCTCCAGGCGGCCGAGGACGTCGGCGTGCCGTTCGCGATCAGCGGCCTGACGCTGCACGCCGGTGGTGCCGGCGCGGTACGAGCGCGCCTGACGTCGGGGGCGAACGGCGACCTCCGGGTGACGATCACCGATCCGGTCGGAGCCCTCGTCGCGACCGTCGAAGCGATCAGACTGCGGACGCTGGACCGCGACGGCCTGCGCGCGACGGACGCCGGGCACCCCGGCGCGCTGTTCGGTTTGGACTGGATCGAGGCACCGGTCGCGGTGACCCGACCGGCCGCCCGGGAGATGTGGGCACTGCACACGGCGGGTGACCCGGACGTCGGACGCGACCTCGCGGCCGGCGGGCTTCCGCTCGTCGAGACCCCGGAGCCGGTGGCCGCGCTGGGCACCGGCGTGACCAGGCACGCCGTAGTCGCGGTCCGAGCGGACACCCCGGCGGTGCCCGACGACCTGCACGCCGCCTGCGCCCGGGTCCTGGCCGTCGTGAGGGAGTGGGTGTCCGCCGACACCCCGGCCGACTCACGGCTGGTGGTCCTCACCGAGCGGGCGGCGTCGACGCGCCCCGGCGAGGACGTCGACGGGCTGGCCGGTGCCGCGGTGCGCGGGCTCGTGCGCTCCGTGCAGACCGAGCACCCCGATCGGCTGCTGCTCGTCGACGTGGACGACCTGGCGACGGCGGCCGGACCGTTGACGGTGGCCACGGCCACGGCCCTGACTTTCGACGAGCCGGAGGTGGCCGTGCGTGACGGGCGCGTGCTGCTCCCCCGGCTCGTGCCGGTCGCTCCGGCCGCGAAGCGGCCGGAGCATCCCGGGACCGTCCTGGTCACGGGGGCGACCGGCGGGCTGGGACGGCACGTCGTGCGGCACCTCGTCGGCGAACACGGCGTTCGCGACCTGCTGCTGACCACCCGCCGGAACCCGGACACGCCGGTCCATCGTGAACTCGAGCACGACGTCACGCGCCTGGGCGGACGAGTAACCTGGGCGAGGGCCGACCTGGCCGATCCGGCGGCGCTCGACGCGATCGTGGCCGCGGCCGAGCCGGCGATCAGCGGAGTGGTCCACGCGGCCGGCGCCCTGGACGACGGTGTGGTCACCGCGCTGACACCCGAGCAGCTGGCGACCGTGCTGCGACCGAAAGCGGATGCCGCCTGGCACCTGCACCGGCTGACCCGCGATCGCGGCCTGTCGATGTTCGTCGTGTTCTCGTCGGTCGCCGCGACGTTCGGGACCGCCGGGCAGGCCAACTACGCGGCGGCGAACGCGTTCCTGGACGCGCTGAGCGCGCACCGCCACGCCCTCGGGCTCCCGGCCACGTCGCTGGCTTGGGGCGCCTGGGACGTCGCGGACGGTATGGCCGGGCGGCTCGACGGCGTGCACCGCTCGCGTACCGCGTCGGGCCCGCGACCCTTCACCGTCGCGCAGGGCCTGGCCGAGCTCGACCGGGCGCTCGGCCACGAACGTCCGCTGCTGCTCCCGATGAGCCCGGGGGAGACCTCGGCGGGAAGCGGCCCGGTGCCGGCTCTCCTGCGCGGAACGGCCGGCACCCGACCGGTCGCGCGGGCGAGGGCGTCCGCCGGGCGGGTGCGGGCCGACACGCTGGCCGCGATGACGGCCGACGAACGGCACCGCGCGCTGGACGATCTGGTGCGCACGGCCACCGCCGACGTGCTCGGCCACCGGGATCCGGACGCGATCGCCGACATCGACGTCTTCGCGGAGTTGGGCTTCGACTCCCTGATGTCGGTGGAGCTGCGCAATCAGCTCGCGGCGGCGACTGGCGTCCGGTTGGCCACGACGGTCGTGTTCGACCATCCGACCCGCTCCGGACTGGTGGACGAACTGAACCGCCGTTCCGCGGTTGCGGCCTCGGCCGGCCCGGGCACCGCCGCGCGAGGTGACCACCCGGAGGACGAGGGGACGACGCTCGCGGCGCTGTACCGGCGGGCGTCCGAGCTGCGCCGTTACGAGGACGGCTCGACGCTGCTGGAGCTCGCGTCCCGCTTCCGGCCCCGGTTCCGCTCCGCCGACCGGCCCGGCCCCCTGCCGGACGCGGTCCGGCTGTGCACGGGGCCGGACGGACCGCCGCTGATCTGCTTCCCGTCTCCGACGGTGTTCGGTGGCCCGCACGAGTTCACACCGTTGGCCGTGGCCTCCCGTGGCGTCCGGGACGTCTGGTCGGTCGTCTACCCGGGCTTCGTCTCCGGCGAGCCGCTGCCCGCTGACTTCGCCACCCTCGTGGACCACCTCGCCGGGGGAATCCTGGCCCGTGCCCGGGGCGGGACGTTCACGCTCGTGGGCCGGTCGTCGGGCGGCACCGTCGCGCACTTGGTCGCGGCGCGGCTCGAGGAGCTCGGCGCCCCGGCCGAGGGCTTGGTCCTCCTGGACACCTACCCGCCGAGCAGCACCGCGCTCGGCTACATCCTGCCGGCGTTGCAGAGCAAGTCGCTGGAGGCCGAGAGCAAGGTCGGGCGGATGACCGATGTCCGGCTCACCGCGATGGCGGGGTATTTCGCGTTCTTCAGCGACTGGTCGCCGGTGCCGGTCGACACCCCGACCGTGCTGATCCGGGCCGCCGAGGAAGTCCCGGGCGACGAGGAGCAGGAGACGGAGGTGGACTGGCGTTCGTCGTGGCCCCTGCCGCACACCGCGATCGACGTACCCGGCAACCACTTCACGATGATGTCCGACCACATCGGCGCCACGACCGACGCGATGGAGACGTGGATCCGAGCGGTGTCGGATCGTCCGCAGCAAGAGAGGACCCGACCGTGAGTGAGCAATTGGCCATCGACTCCGTGTTCCGGCACCTGGGTACGAACTTCGCCGGGACGCTGCAGGAGAGCATGGGAATCGAGTACCTGGAAGTCACCCCGCAGCGCGTCGTCGGACGCCTGCCGGTGGCCGGCAACACCCGATCGTTCGGCCTCCTGCACGGCGGGGCGTCCTGCGTGTTCGCGGAGACGCTGGCGACCGTCGGTGCCGCGCTGCACGCCGGTCCCGGCCGGCTCGGTATCGGCGTCGAGATCAACGCCACCCATCACCGGTCGGTACGCGGTGGCTGGGTCCGGGGCGTCGCCACCGCCGTACACCTCGGCTCCACGCTGGCCAGCTACGGCGTGGACCTCACCGACGACGAGGACCGGCGGATCTGCACCGCCCGGGTGACCTGCATCCTGCGGGACCGCGACCGCACCGCGACCGCTCCGACCGTGAGCCTCGGCGTGAACGAGGACAGCCCGGTGTCCGCGGCGGGGAGGACGGCATGACCTCCATCGACACCGCGACACCGGCGTTTCTCGCCCGTCGGCCGGACAACGCCGGCGGATCGCTGTGCGTCCGGGACCGCGCCGCCGGCACTCTGCTCCGGCTCGACGTCGGCCCGGCCGGGATCGGCACCCCCGACCTGGTCGGGGAGGGGTTTACCCCGTCGATCGCCCCGATGATCACGGCCGGTGATTTCGACGGCAACGGCACGACCCAGGTCTTGTGCGGGCTGCCGGTGGCCGGCGGGGCGCGCACCGTGCAGATCCGCGCCGTGGCCGGAGCGTTGGGACCCCGCGCGGCGGTGCTCAGCGTCGACCAGGCCGGAGACGTCCGGATCTCGTTCGTCGACGTGGGGGCCGAGTTCGTCCAGTGGTCGACGGGCGTCCTGACCACCCTGGCTCCGGACACCGTCGTCCTCGGCATGGCCGACGTCACCGGCACCGGACGGCCCGACCTGGTGGTGCGGCGCGCCGACGGCGGCGTGGGCGTACTGGAGTTCCCGGAGCGTCCCGGCAGTGGGGTCTGGTTCGACCTCGGGACGTCGTTCGACGGTGCACTTGTCGTCACGGCGCTCGACCGCGGCTCGGACGACCCGGCTGATCTGCTCGCGCTCGACCCCTGCGGCGACCTCCTGCTCTTCCCGCACGCCGGGGTGTTCTGGCCGCAGGACCCGGCCGCGTCCTTCTCGGCGCCGATCCGGATCGGCGGTGGGTTCGGTGACTACGAGTTCGTGGGGTGATCGGGTAACGCCGTTACGCCTGGTCTGCGGACTCTTCCGGGGCCTCGGCGCGCTGATTCCCGACGACCCGTACACGGTCTGGACCGGACCGGGTGGACCGATCACGATCACGCCGCTGTTCCTGCCCTACGACTCCCAGTTCCAGCCGTTCTCGGTGCTTCCCCGGCCGGACGCGTCCCCACTCCAGCGGCGGCCCGACGACGGTGAGGAGTGGTCGTCATGAGCGCGTTGGCCGACGCGGTGACGAACGGGGCGGACGCCCGGTTGCTCGCGGCGCTGCCGCTTCCCGAGCGATACCGGGCTCTGTACCTGCGGAAGGAAGACGCCGACATGTTCGCCGGCGTCGAGGACAAAGACGTCAGCGCATCGTTGCGTGTCGGTTCGGTGGTGATGCCGGCGCTCGCGCCCGACGAGGTCCTGGTGGCGGTGATGGCGTCGTCGATCAATTACAACACCGTCTGGTCGGCGATCTTCGAGCCGACTCCGACGTTCCGGTTCCTCGAACGGCTCGCCGCGACCGGCGGGTGGGCCGCACGGCACGATCTGCCCCACCACGTGGTCGGCTCGGACGCGTCCGGCGTGATCGTGCGGGTCGGCGCTGGTGTCCGGCGCTGGCACGTCGGCGATCACGTCGTCGTGAGTCCGGTCCAGGCGGACGACCAGGATCCGGCGACGCACGAGGACGGGATGCTCGGCGTCGACCAGCGGATCTGGGGCTTCGAAACCAACTTCGGGGGCCTCGCCGACTTCGCCGTCGTGCGGGCCAGCCAACTGGTGGGAAAGCCGGCTCACCTCACGTGGGAGGAAGCGGCCTGTAATCCACTCTGCGCCGGGACGGCGTACCGGATGCTCGTCGGCGAGCACGGAGCCCGGATCAAACAGGGCGACGCGGTGCTCATCTGGGGAGCAGCCGGAGGGCTCGGTGCCTACGCCGTGCAGTTGGTCAGGAACGGCGGCGGCATTCCGATCGGAGTCGTCAGCTCCGACGCCCGGGCGGACGCGATCCGCCGCCTCGGGTGCGACCTCGTCGTGAAGCGCTCCGACATCGGCCTGTCCGACGACGTGCCCGGCCCCGACGAGGTGAGGGCGATCGGGAGGCGCCTCGGATCCATCATCCGCGGACACCTCGGACGTGACCCGGACGTCGTCTTCGAACACGTCGGCCGGGCCACGTTCGGAATCTCGGTGTTCGTACTCAAACGAGGAGGCACCGTGGTGACTTGCGGTTCCAGTACTGGCTACCACCACGAGTTCGACAACCGGTACCTGTGGATGAAACTCAAGCGCGTGATCGGCAGCCACGCCGCCAACCTGCAGGAACAGTGGGAGTGTGCCCGCTTGTTCGAGTCCGGGGCCCTGGTGCCGACGCTCTCGGAGGTGTTCCCGCTGTCCGAGGCCCCGAAGGCGGCGCGCCAGGTACAGACCAACCGGCACGCCGGCAAGGTGGGCATCACGTGTCTGGCGCCCACGCCGGGGCTCGGGGTGACCGACCCGGCCCTGCGGGCCCGGATCGGCGCGGACCGGCTGAACCCGTTCCGCGTGGCCGCGGCGGTGACCGCGTGACGCCGCCGCGGGCCGTCGGCTTCTTGTCGACCGGTGCCTATCTGCCCGAGCGTGTCGTGACGAACGAGGAACTCGCTGACCGCGTCCCGGGCGTCACGGCGGACTGGATCGAGCGCAAGACGGCCATCCGTGCCCGGCGCTTCGCGGCCCCGGACGAGGCGACGTCGGATCTCGCCGCCGCCGCCGCGCGGCAGGCCCTGGCACGAGCGGAACTCTCCCCGGGGCAGATCAACTACCTCATCGTGTCGACCTCGACCGGGGACTTCCCCCAGCCACCGACCTCGAGCATCGTGCAGCAGAAGATCGATGCCCTGGCCGCGGCGTGCTTCGACGTGAACGTGGTCTGCGCGGGCTTCGTGTTCGGCGTCGAACTGGGGAGGGCGCTCGTGAGCGCCAACCCGGGTGCGCGAGCGCTCGTCGTCGCGGCCGACGTGTACTCGCGGATCCTCGATTTCGACGACCGGCGGACCGCGGTCCTCTTCGGGGACGGCGCCGGCGCGGTGGTGATCGGCGAGGTGGCCGACGGCTCCGGCATCCTCGACCTCGAGTTGAGCACGCACGGTGAAGCACAGGATCTGGTCAAGGTACCGGCCGGCGGGAGCCGGCGACCGACGTCCGCCGCGACCGTCGCCCGCGGCGAGCACTTCTTCACGATGCAGGGCCGCGAGGTGCGTGAGTTCGTGCTGGAGAAGGTGCCGCCCGCGCTGGAGAAGCTCTGCGGCCGGGCGGGCGTCGAGCTGTCGGACATCGACTGCTTCGTCCCCCACCAAGCCAACGGTGTCCTGCTCGACCAACTGGTCCAGCGAGCCGGGCTGGGTCACCTGTACACCCACTACACCTGCGGCAAGTACGGCAACGTCGGTAGCGCGTCGGTCCCGATCGCTCTGGACGACGCGGTCGTCAGCGGTCGGGTCGTCGGCGGCGACCTCGTACTGCTGTCGGCGATCGGGGGCGGCATCTCGGTCGGGACCTGTCTGGCGCGCTGGCCCGTCGAGGTGCCGGCCGGAGCCGGGCGATGAGCGGGCCGTGGCGGGTCGGCGTCATCGGGTGCGGCGTCATGGGTGCCGGTTTCGCCGAATCGTGTTGCCGGGCCGGTCAAGCCGTGACGGTCGTCGTCCGCGACGAGGACGCCCGCAAGCGGGGCGCCGACCGGCTCGCGGACGCACTCGGCCGGGCGGTGCGCAAGGGCCGGATCTCGGCCGACGAGCGGGACCGGGCCCTGACGCGGATCTCCTTCGCCACCTCGCTGTCGGCCCTGCGCGATTCCAACTTCGTATTGGAGGCCGTCCGCGAACGTGCCGAGGAGAAGGTGGAGATCCTCGCCGAACTCGACCGGATCGTCGACGACCCCGACGCGGTGCTGGCGACGAACACGTCGTCGATCCCGATCATGAAGCTGGCCTCGGCGACGCGTTCTCCCGAGCGGATCGTCGGCGTCCACTTCTTCAACCCCGTGCAGGTCATGCCGCTGGCCGAGCTGACCGGATCGCTGCGGACGAGCCCGGCGACGATGGACCGCGCGGAGTCGTTCGTGGTGGACGTTCTGTCCAAGCAGACCGTCCGTACGCAGGATCGCGCCGGTTTCCTCGTGAACGGGCTGCTCGTGCCGTACCTCATGTCCGCGATCCGCCTGCTGGAGTCGCGTGGGAACACCGCCGACGAAATCGATCGCAGCATGACGCTGGGGTGTGGGCATCCGATGGGCCCGCTGGCGCTCGTCGACCTCATCGGCCTGGACGTCGTGGCCGCGATCGGCACCGCGCTGTACGAGGAGACCAAGGAACCGCTCTACACTCCGCCGTCGCTGCTCCTGCGGATGGTCGAAGGCGGGCTGTTGGGCCGTAAGGCCGGCCAGGGCTTCTTCGGGTACGCGCGATGAGCGGCTCCCTGCACGCCATCAGCGATCTCCACGTCGCGTTCCCGGAGAACCGGCGGTTGCTCGACGAGGTCCGGCCGGCTTCCCCGGACGACTGGCTGATCGTCGCCGGCGACGTCGCGGAGTACGCCGCCGACGTCGAGTGGGCGCTGAGCGTCCTGGCCGAGCGGTTCCGCACCGTCATCTGGGTGCCCGGCAACCACGAACTGTGGACGCCGAAGGACGACCCGGTCACGCTGCGCGGCGCCGAGCGGTACGACCACCTCGTCGACACGTGCCGCCGGTTGGGCGTCCTCACCCCGGAGGACCCCTACCCGGTCTGGACCGGCGACGACGGCGCGGTCACGATCGCTCCGCTGTTCCTCCTCTACGACTACAGCTTCCGCGCTCCGGGCACGCATTCCACCAGCGAGTCGCTGCGGGCGGCGTACGAGTCCGGGGTGGTCTGCTCGGACGAATTCCTCCTGCACCCGGACCCCTATCCGACCCGCGAGGCGTGGTGCCGGGACCGGCTCGCGGTCACTCGCGAGCGCCTGGACGCCATCGCCGGGGAAACCGTCCTGGTCAGCCACTGGCCGTTGCTCCGCGCCCCGACGAGGGTCCTGCACTATCCCGAGTTCGCCCAATGGTGCGGGACGACGGCGAGCGCCGATTGGCATCTCCGGTACCGCGCTCGGGTCGCTGTCTACGGTCATCTGCACATACCTCGTACCACCTGGCACGACGGGGTGCGTTTCGAGGAAGTGTCGATCGGCTATCCGCGCGAGCACCGGGTCCGCGGGTTGCCCCGCGGGATGATGCGTGAAATCTTCCCGGCGCGGAGCGTGTCCCCGGCCGGCCGAGGTCCGGCGTGGTGATCGAGTCGATCCTGCCGCCCGGCGTGGCCGCTGCCGACTCGGTGGTGGATCCGCCCGACGCCGAGCTGTTCCCGGAGGAAGAGGCGTACATCGCGCGGGCCGTCGAGAAGCGGCGGCGGGAGTTCACCACCGTGCGATGGTGCGCGCGTCGCGCCCTGGATTCGCTCGGCCAGCGGGCCGTGGCGCTCTTACCGGACCGGCGGGGTGCCCCCGGCTGGCCGGACGGGGTCCACGGCAGCATGACGCACTGTGCCGGGTATCGAGCGGCTGCGGTCGCACCGACCGGCACGGTCGCCGGCATCGGTATCGACGCCGAGCCACACGAGGCGTTGCCGGCCGGGGTCTTCGACACGATCTCGTTGCCGTCGGAGCGGGCGTCGATCCGGCGCCGGCACGCTCGGGTGCACTGGGACCGGCTGCTGTTCAGCGCCAAGGAGTCGGTGTTCAAGGCCTGGTATCCCATGGCGCGGCGCGAGCTGGGCTTCAGCGAAGCGGAGCTGGACCTGGATCCCGGGGGCTCGTTCACCGCTCGTCTCCTCGTTCCCGGCCCGGTCGTCGACGGTCGGCCGGTGACCGGCTACCAGGGGCGGTGGCGGGTCGTCGATGGCCTGATCCTCACCGCGATCGTCGTTCCGAGGCGTGACGCCTTGTGATTGCGACCGTGCCCGCCACGGCGGGCACGGTCGCAATCCGTCCTGGTCGGATGGTCAGGTCACGTCCGCCGCACTGGCGAACAGGGCGGTCGGCAGGTCGGACCGGCAACGGACGTTGAGTTTGCGGTACACCCGGGTCAGATGTTGCTCGACGGTGCTGATCGTGATGAAGAGTGCCTTGGCGATCTCCCGATTCGTCTGACCCTGCGCGACCAGGCAGGCCACGCGGAACTCGGATTTGCTCAATGTCCGCGGTGCGGAGGGCTCGGGGACCGTCCGTCGGGCCGGCGATCGTCCCGCTCCGCTCCGGCCCCGCGCCGCGGTGAGCTCGTCCTGCGCGCGGACCAGCTCGTGGGGGTTCGGCGACCGCTGGAGCGTCGCGACCGCCTCGTCGAGCAACCGCAGCCGCCGAGACGGCTCGGAGACGGAGGCCAGGACGCACAGTGCCCGGCCCCGGTCCGTGTGTTGTAACGCGGAGAGGCTCGCCAGCTCTGTCGTCAGCAGCGCGGTAGCGGCGTCCGGGTGGCCGAGCCCGATCTGCGCCCGGGCCGCGTCGGTACGCCAGGGAACCAGGCCCGACCGTTCGAAACTCCAGCGCCGCAGGAGACTCCCACAGTGCTGGAAGTCCTCGAGGGCGGCCCGGTGCTGCCCGGCCGCGAGGAGGTAGTCACCGCGGGCATGGAGGTAGAGCACGCCCACCGGGGTCTGGAACATCCCCGCCGGAACCGGATGCCGGAGCACCTGCAGCGCTTCCTGGAACCTGTTCTCGGCGGTCAGCGCGCGGAGCAGCGAGGCGAGTGGTAGCCCGACCCCGACGCCCCAGCTCCGGGCCGGGAGCACGGCCAGCGCGCGTCGTGCCTGGGTCTGCGCAGCCGGGAACTCGCCGGTCCGGATGCTGATCGCGGCCCGGACCCCTGCGCCGAGCGCGCGGTGGACCGGGGTGCGCCGGTCACCCGGCGGGACGACGCGGTCGTACCAGTCGGCGGCTCGATCGGCGCGGTCGGCGACGATCAGCACGATCAGTGCCATGAGCAGGGGCATCATGCCGGTCGCCGGGGCGTGGGCGATGTGCAGGAAGTCGAGGACCTGCTCGGCGTCGGCCACCGACGCCTCGTCGGGACCGCCGACGAACACCCGGTGCAGCACTCCGGCGGCCTGGAGACCGACGGCCGTTTCGGCCGCGGCCGGCGGAGTCGCCGCCGCCTCGGCGAGTCGGAAGTGATCCGGGTACAGGCACCGCAGGAGCCGGCGGGGGAGCCTCAGCGCGGCGCCGGATCCAGGGAACCTCCGCAGTACCTGTGCGGCCGCGGCACCCTGCCCCTGCCACAACAGGAGCCGGACCGGCGCTCGGCTGTGGACCTCGTCCAGCCGGCCCTGACGAGCGGCCGTGGTAAGCACCGGGAGATGGCGCGTCGCGGTGTCCGGGTCGACCTGCCATTCGGCCTCCGCCAGCAGGGCGGTGGTCTCGGCCCGCTCGTCCTCGCTGCTGGCGGAGAGCGCGCGGTGCAGTAACCGCACCGCCCCGTCCCCGTCCTCGCCGGCCAGTGCCTGCGCCGCGGCCTCGGTGAGGGTCGAGCGGATCCATGGCCGATCAACTTCGCCGGAAGCCATCAGGTGTTCGGCGACCCGTCGGACGGGTGCTCCGTGCCGGTGCAGCACTTCGGCCGCGTCGGTGTGCAGGCGGGAGCGGGCTTCGGGAGGAATGCCGTCGAGGACGGCGGTACGGATCTGCTCGTGACGGAAGCGTCCGTCCTCGAGAAGCGCGAGGTCGTGGAGAGACCTGATGGCCGACTCAGTGACGACGGGGGACAACGACGCAATCTCGAGGAGCAGCTCCGGTTCACGGGCGTCACCGAGAATGGCCGCTGCCCGTGCCACGTCGCGTGCGGAACCTGCGGACCGATCGAGCCCGTGCCGGACGCTCTGCGCGAAGTGCCTCCCCGGACGCAACGTCCGACGCCTTTCTCCGTGCGGGCGTCGACTCCAGAGGCTGTCTTTCACGAGGGCCTGCATCAGCGCGGGGGAGCCACCGGTGATCCGGTGACAGTCGCTCGCCAACTCCTCGGCTTCGACGGGTTCGCCGCCGGCTTCCTCGAGGAACGTCGCGGCGCCGACCAGGCTGATCGGCTCGACCGGTAGGTAGGTAGCCTGCGGCAGATAAAGGAATTCGGAAAGAAGTCCGCCGCTCCACTGTCCGGTTTCGGTGCGTGTCGTCAGGATGAACAGGATCCGCGCGCGCGCCAGCCTTCGTGCTGCGTACAGCAGGCAGGCCAGCGACGCCTCGTCGGCGTGATGAGCGTCGTCGACGGTGATGACGAGCGGGCTCTCGGCGGCCAGCCGATCGAGCGTTCTGCGGACCGAACGCCGGGTCCGGGCCGACGGTTCCGCGGTTTCCTTGTCGGGAACGAGGACCTGAATTCCGGACGTCTGGAAAAGCTGGTCGAGCACGCTGAATTGCATGGTGCTTTCGGTGGCGGAGCACTGGGCCGCCAGGTGGACGGCTGCTCCGCCCCGGAACAGCTGTCCGGTGTGCTCGAGCAGCGCCGACTTACCACTTCCGATCGGTCCGCCCACGATCGCGATACCAGAGCTGCCATTCCGGCATTTCCGGTAAAGAGTTGTCAGAACCTCACACTGTTGTTCGCGTTCCACAAGCGCCATACAGCCTCCCTCCGCTGGATGCTGACGTGACTGCTGCTACCGCTCAATGAGCACGACGCTCTACGCCCGCATCGTCGAGTCGATGGGGCGACGGGTAGGTCAGGCGGTCAAGCAGCCGGCCGCGCAGGATGAGGCGGGCTCGGGGTGAGAAAAGACCCGGATGCCGGTATCGACAGGCGTCCGGGTCCCGCGAACAACTCTTTTCGCAGAGAGCCGTCAAGCAGTAAGAAAGAGCGCATTTGTCTATCTCCCCGTGTAACCTCTCCTGCCCGCCGGTCGGCAAGCAGAGGAGATTTCATGCCTTGTCGCCGCTGGCCGCTGCGGGATCGCCGGACCGGCCGCGACACCTTCGTGTGAATCCGTTATCAGGGTTGATGGGTGTCGGGATGAGCTGCCATGAATAGGACGACAATGTCCTATCCCGACTATAGTCGAGGAGGGTCGTCGCTGGGGCGATCGTGACAACCTGATCGATCGACGTCCGCCGACCGTCGGGCAAGAACCGCGCGGCGCCGAGCAGTTCGTCGTCGCTGGGCGGAGTACGGTCCAGATCCCCAGGTGCGCCAGGTTCAAGCCGTGCGTCAAGGGGGCGTCAGACGCCTGACCTCGGCCGCCTCGGGAACGTCACGGACATGGGTGAAGTGGGCAGCGGTTATCCGACGATCAGAGACGCACGCCACGCTGCGGTGTGTGCGTAGGGGTCGAACACGTCGAAGCTCTGCGGCGTTTGCTCTGGTCAGAGGACGCGCAAGCGCCGTTCGTGGTCAAGGGTGCGGGGTGACCCGCCCGGAACTGCAAATGATCATCGCTCCGGTGTCTCGCAATGTTTGAGCCAGCTAATTCGGCTCGGCGTCGTCTCCGCGGGGGCGGAGCGCGGCGAGGATGTGGTCTTCGCATTGGTAGACGGCCATGCGCTGGTGCGGCCGGTCAGGGCCGGCAGGGCACCTATCTGCGGCGCGGCTGGAAGACCGGCTCGACGACCTGCCGCGATCCGAACGCGGCACCGGCCGCGGACCTGGTCGAGCGGGACTTCACCGCCGGCGAGCCCAACCGGCTCTGGGTCGCTGATGCCACCCGGATCCCGTGCGGGCAGGGCGCGTTCTGGCTCGCCGCGGTCCGTGACGCCTACTCTCGCCGGATTGTCGGCAGGAAAACCTCTGATCGGTGTGACACCGATCTGGTTCTCGGAGCGCTCGAGTACGCCGTCTGGACCCACCGGTCCGGACCGGGGCAGCTACTCCATCACAACGACCACGGCTCGAACTACACGTCGTTCCGCTTCGGACAGACCCCGGCCGACCTGGGCATCACCGCCTCAATGGGCACCGTCGGGGACTCCTATGGCAACGCGCTGACGGAGAACTTCTTCTTACGCTGAAAATCGAACTGGTCTATCGAACCGCCTGGGCCACTCGTGAGCAGGCCGAGAACGCCCTGTTCGCCTACATCGACGGCTGGTACAACACCCACCGCATCCAACGCCGGCTCGGGTATCTCAGCCCTGACGAATACCAAACGATCCACGATCCTGAGAACATCGAACTGGCGCCTACCGGCGGCAGGTAACCAACCCTCCGGAGAAACGGGGGTTAGCTCCCGCTGCGAGAATACGAGGTCCCCACTACAAGTCGCGCAGATGAGGGTCGCACTGAGTAAGCAAGCGCAGTGCGCCTCCGCGGCGGGGAAGTAGGAATTCACGATCTGGTCCGACGGCGAGGACATCCAGGCGGTGACTAATCGGTGTTTACGGGTAGGTCAACGTCTCCGAATAGCGCCAGAATGTAGGGCTGGGGTTCAAGTCGGTCCTCGGACACAACCCATAAGCACATGGCCTTCGGGCCTGGCTTCGGCCGTGACGGTTCGCCGGCCCGGGTGGTAGGTCAAATCCAGATTCAAACTCCGGTAAGCCTGTGCCCGGTCGATCGGGTCGGCGTCGATCAGCACTCGCCGGATGCCACCCAAGCACTGACCAGCGCGTTCATCTCCTCGAGGTCATCCTCTGGCGGCCGGTCAGTTCTCGGATCTTCGCCTCGGCCTGGACGCGTTCGGCCTGCACTTCAGTGGTCCACTGCTGGATGTGGGTGAGCCACTCGTCGACCGGGCCGGCGAGCACGTCCTCCCGGAGGTAGACCGCCTTCGGGTGCTCGACGTGGTTGGCGGCGGCGTAGTCGGCCGGGTAGCGGCATCGGTAGTGGTTGCGGCCGTTGTTGAAGTTGCCCTGCATGAGCCGACCGCACAGCCCGCAACGGACGCGGCCCGAGAACAGGTAGTGCCGCTGCATGGTCCGGGTCTTCCGGACGTTCGGCCGGCGGCTAGCGGCTGCGGCGAGCGCCTGGACACACTCGAAATCCTCGGGGGTGACGATCGCGGGATGCGTCGGCTTCGCGGACCAGATCCAGGTGTCCTTGTCGTTCCAGCGCATCTTCGTCTCGTGGCCGAGCGCCACGTCTTCGACGTCGATCAGGACCTCGTCCTCACGCTGCTTGTTCCACTCCAGCAGCGCCATGAGCTCGGCGTAGGACGACTCCGGCATCGGTTTCGACGGCGTATACCTACACGCCGAGCCTCGCGCGGGTCACCGACCACGGCTCCGTCGCCAGCACCTCGCCGGCCGACAATCGATCGGCACGCTCAAGCATCCTCCGATGAGCGCGCTCGTCGCGCGACGACCACGTAACCCGCTGCCAGCGACGAAGCAACGCCAGGACACCGGTGAGCTCCAGAGTCTCGCCGGCCTCGCTCGTCGCCAGGCAGTACTCCCGGTCGAAGTCACCAACTTCCTCAGGCAGCAACGCGGCCGAATCGCCTTCCGGCCGGCAGGGGGACCGTCTGCTCGCGGTGGCCAAGAGCGGCGTCAGATCGCCCGCTCACCCGCCACGGCTGCGGGGCATTTCCACCACCGGCCCTGTGGCTGACGTCGTCGCCGGGCGCGTGCGTGGGCGACCTGATGGCCGATCAGGACGCAGTGCGTCGGTACGAACCCGGAGAAACCCCGAACGCTCGCCGGAACGCCTTGCTGAACGCGAACTCGGAGGTGTACCCCACCCGGGCGGCGACGGTCGCGAGCGTGCTGTCGTCGGCCCGCAGCATCCGGCCGGCGAGCGTCATTCGCCACCACGTGAGGTACGTCAGCGGCGGTTGTCCGACGAGGTCGGTGAAGCGGCGGGCGAACGCCGGCCGGGACAACCCGGCGACGCCGGCCAGACCGGCCACGGTCCACGGTCGCGCCGGACTGCGTTGGAGCTGGAACAGGGCACGACTGACCGCCGGATCGCGCAGAGCTGCGGCCCAGCCGCGGGCTCCCCGGTCGGCCTGCCGGTCGTACCAGGTGCGGACCGAGTAGAGGAGCAACAGGTCGAGCAGCGCGGGGATGGCCGCACTGGTGCCGGGTTGCTCACCGTCGAGTTCGGCGCCGAGGAGATCGACGACCGACCGCAGCCGCTGGTCGACGCCGGCGCGCGCCGGTAGGTGCATGGCCTCGGGCAGGCCGGCGATCAGCGGGTGAGGACGGGCATGGTGCAGCGCGAACGACCCGCAGAGCACGACGGTCGATGGTTCGCCTTCGCAGCGACCGACGGCCACGGCGTCGTCGTCCGGTAGTTCGAGGACCGCCACGTCGGGAAGCGGACTGTCCGGATCGTCGGCGAGCCCGTAGCCGGAGCCGTTGCGCACGACGACGACGTCCCCATTGCGAAGTTCGGTCGGGTTTTCGCCGTCCGGCGGAATGAGCCAGGCCGATCCCTGAAGCACGACGTGGAAACCGAGCCCGGGCCCGCCCGCGACCCGCAACCCCCACGGTCCGTGCAGCGCCGCTCGCCGCGAGACCGCAGGTCCCGCTCGCATCGTCATCAGCGCTTCACCGACCAGGTCCACGCGGTCAGAATAGACGATGGGACATGAATTCGACCGATGCGGACATGGATCGTCTTCAGGTGCGCGCTTACGGTCGAGTCAACGCCGTACCGACAAGGAGTCTCATGTCCCGCACCATCGCTGTTTTCGGCGCCGGCACCGGCCTCGGGAGCGCCATCGCTGACCGATTCGGTCGCGAGGGCTACCGCGTCGCGCTCGTCGCGCGCCGTCCGGGTCCGCTCCAGGACCTCGCCCGGAAGCTGAACGCAGACGGTATCGATGCCCACGCGTTCCCGGCCGATCTGACTGCGACCACCGACATTCCCGCCGTTCTCACCGCGATCGAGGAAACGGCCGGCCCGATCGATGTCGTCGAGTACGCGCCGATCACCACTGCTCCGTTCGTTCCGGCCGCGGAGTTGACGGCGGAGACAATGCGGCGATACCTCGACCTGTACCTCTTCACTCCGATGGCGATCGTCGGCGCGGTTGTGCCCGGCATGATCGAACGCGGCGACGGCGCCATCCTCGTCACGCACGGCGCGTCCGCGATCGCCCCTATGCCCGGCATGAGCGGCGTCGGCCCCGCGATGGCGGCGGCCCGCAACTACCTCGGCTCGCTGCACGGCGAGCTGGCAACCCGCGGGGTCTACGTCGGCACGATCAACGTCAACGCGCTCGTGCGCGGCAGCGCTGGGCACCGGGCGATCACGTCGGGAGAGCTGCCGGTCACGCTGCCACCCGGCGTCGAGCTGCCCAGTGTGGCACCCGAGGATCTCGCGGAACGCTACTGGGAAATGGTCACGACCCGGAAGGACTTCGAATTCACGATCCCGGCACTCGACCCCCGGCCGCACTGACGACTCGGCGCTGCCTACGGCTCACGTCATTCGGAGACGTGAAGGAATTCCCGATCGGCCGCGTGCCTGGCGGCTCGGACATCGAATCTAAACTGCGCATGCGGTTGAGGCCATGAACGGGATTCAGTGCAAATCCGGCCGCGCAGTGACTTGCCAGTTCATGCTGTGAGGAAGCGCGGAGAACTGCGTCCCGGCGGCGGGCCGAGGGACGGGCCGAAGGTCGCCGCGTCCGAGGCTGAACCGCCAGGGGTGACCGAGAAGGACCAGGACGAACTCACCCCTGTCCACCGCGTGCCGACCACGTTGCCCCCCGTCGAGGCCGGGGCACTCGTGGGCCGATGGACGCCGCCAGTGGCGGCGGAGCGGCGTCCGTCGAGTTCGCGGACGACGGCACCTGGACGGGGTGCGCCAGCGGCAACGGCCAGGGAGGCCGGTGGTCCGTGACCCCGACGTCGCCGCTGGCCACCGACGGTCCGAGCACGCTGATCGGCTGCGACGGCGCTCCCGTGGGTGGCTGGCTCGCCGCGACCGCGAATGGCGGGCTCATCGAGCGGTGTGCTGGTGCTCCTCGACCCGACCGGCGCCGAAGTAGGTCGTCTCCGGAAGCACTGGCGGCTTCCCAGAGTTCTCACAGAAGCTCTGCGACGCCGGCTAAGCGGGCCCGTCAGCATCACCGGCATGGCGATGATCGACGTAATCGGACTGACGAAACGATACGGCTCCACCACGGTGGTGGACGCCCTGTCGTTCACCGTGCGAGCCGGGCAGGTCACTGGCTTCCTCGGCCCGAACGGTGCCGGCAAGACCACCACCATGCGCATGATCGTGGGACTGGCCGCCCCGGACGGCGGCTCCGTCACGATCGACGGCCGCCGGTACAGCGACCTCCCGACGCCGCTGACCGAGGTGGGCACGCTGCTCGACGCCGGCGCGGTGCACGGAGCGCGGACGGCGTACGACCACCTGCTGGCGCTCGCGGTCAGCAACGGCCTCCCCAGGCGCCGCGTCGACGAGGTGCTGGCCCGAACCGGAATGGACAGCGCGGCGCGCAAGCGGGCCGGCGAGTTCTCGCTCGGCATGCGGCAGCGCCTCGGCATCGCGGCGGCTCTGCTCGGCGACCCACCGGTCCTGATCTTCGACGAGCCGGTGAACGGGCTCGACCCCGAAGGCATCCGCTGGGTCCGTGAGCTCATGCGCTCACTGGCCGCCGAGGGTCGCGGTGTGCTGGTCTCCAGCCACCTGATGAGCGAGATGGCACAGACCGCCGATCACCTGGTCGTCGTCGGCCGGGGCAAGCTCATCGCCGACACCGCGATGAGCGACTTCATGCGCGCCGCCGGCGGCGGCACGGTCCAGGTCCGGGTCGACGACCCGGGCGCCCTGGCGCGCCGGCTCACCGCCGCGGGCGCGACCGTGCGGAACGGGCTCGAGTCCTCGCTGGTGGTGTCCGGCATGACGGCCGGGGAGATCGGCGCGGCCGCGGCCGGTCTCGGCCTGGTGCTCAGCGAACTCACTCCGCAGCGGGCGTCGCTGGAGGACGCCTTCATGGAACTGACCAGCGACAGCGTCGAGTACCAGGGGGTAGTGGCGTGAACCGCGCGCTGCAGTCGGAGTGGGTCAAGTTCCGTAGTCTGCGCTCCAGCTGGCTGACGCTGGCGTGCCTCTTCTTCGTCGGACTCGGCATCACCGCCCTGTCCTCGCGCAACGCGGCAGCGGCGTACGCGGACGCCGGCGCGTCGTGGGACCCGACCGCCCACAGCCTCACCACCTATATCGTCGCCCAGCTGATCGTCGGGGTACTGGGCACGCTGATCGTGACGTCGGAGTACGCCACCGGTCTGATCCGCTCGACGTTGGCCGTCACGCCCCGCCGCCACCGCGTGCTGGGAGCCAAGGTGGTGATCGCCGTTCTCGTGGCCGTGGTGGCCGGGCAGGTGCTGATGTTCGCGGCCTTCCTCATCGGACAACCGCTGATCGCCGGTCAGGACGTACCGGACGCACGGCTCGGAGACCCCGGCGTGCTGCGCGCCGTGCTGGCCGGTGGGGTCTACCTCGCCCTGATCGCGCTGTTGGCCGTCGGGCTCGGCGCGATCATGCGGGCCACGGCGGGCGCGCTCACGGCCCTGGTGGGCATCGTCTTCCTCGTTCCCGCCCTGGCGGGCATCTTCCCGACGTGGATGCAGGACCTGTTCGCGATCTGGCCGACGCTCGGCGGGGCGGCCGCGCTGAGCACCGTCGCGGATCCGGACTTCCCCCACCCGTGGTGGAACCTGGCCGGCATGGGCGCCGCGATCGTCGGGGTGCTGGCCGTCGCGTTCGTGGTGGTGCGACGTCGCGACGTGTGAGTCGGCCGGTTGTGCCGGCGCGCCGTTCCAGGTGGTGCGGAACGACGTGGTGGGCCGGACGCCCGGCCCGGAGCGAGTCGCTACGCCGACGATCGGCGTCCGTGCACGCGCGACGGTTCTCTACGCGCGTGTCCGCCCGCGGCGGCCTTGGCGCTGGAGCTTGGGGTAGGGCGCGGAGTACGCGATAAGGCGGCTACTCAAGCCGCTACGAGACCGTTAGCCGTGCCCGCCACGCGCCCGCGTGTGCATACGGCACGACTTGATCCTCGGACACAATCCTTTAGTGCACGGCCTTCGGGTCGCGCTTCGGCCGTGACGACTTGCCGGCCCGGGTGGAACGTCAAACCGAGGTTCAGACTTCGGTAGACCTGTGCCCGATCGAGCGGGTCGGCGGTCAGCAGGATGCTACGGATGCCGCCTAGCGTGCTGACCAGTGCATTTAGCTCCTCGGTCGTCATCCGCTGGCGTCCAATCAGCTCGCGGACCTTGGCTTCGGCTTGGACGCGCTCGGCCTGGACCTCGGCGGTCCACTGCTGGATGAGCACCGGGTCGGCACCTGCTTCGAGCGCAGCGCGGTACCGCTGGAGCCGCTGCCGGCAGGAGTGGATGGCTTCTTTCGCGGCGGCGAGCGCTGCGTCGTCGGTGCTGTCCTCCGCCTCGCTCATCGCGGTGAGCGTCTCGGTCCGGTTGGCGGGTGCGAACGCCTGCTCGAGCCACTCGTCGACCGGGCCGACGAGGACGTCTTCCCGGAGGTACGGCGCTTTCGGCTGTTCGACGTGGTTAGCGGCGGCGTAGTCGGCTGGGTAGCGGCCCCGGTAGTGGTTGCGGCCGTGGTTGAAGGTGCCTTGCATCAGCCGTCCGCACAGGCCGCACCGCACTCGGACGGCGAAGAGGTAGTGCCTCTCGGTGGTGCGCGTCTTTCGCACGGTGGGGCGGCGTCCGGCGGCTGCAAGGGCCTGGACGCTCTCGGAGTCCTCCGTGCTGACGATCGCCGGATGGGTCGGCTTGGCTGACCAGATCCACGCGGTCTTGTCGTTCCAGCGCATCTTGGTCTCGTGGCCGAGCGCCACGTGTCATCTGACCCTGCTGCTCGATGCGGGGATGTCTGACGTCACCCTCGTGGCCAGTTCCTTCGGTGGGCGGGTGCGGCCGAGTTGGCCCTGCTCGCACCCTGGGAGGTGATCGGGCGGCTGGTCCTGCTCAACCCCGTCGGCCCGGCGCCGACCCTGCAGGAGATGACCGGGTGTCGCCCCTCGGGCGCGCCGGAACAGAGCTTGACCGTGATCCGGGCCTTCCTGACTCGGACGCCCGTGGCGCAGGCGCGACGGTGACGCCCACGACCCGGCGCGTCTACAACTCGAACTGGCCGGCCCACGCCAAGTTCCACCTCCGCCAGACCCTGGCTCTGGCCCGCCGGATCAACCGCGGTCAGCATCTGGCTGACCTGGCAACCTCGGTCAGGCGTTCCGCGGCTGCGGGGTGCGGTAGCGATGCCCGACCGGGCACCGGTCGAACCGCGAGAAGGGACCGCATGATGCGCACCGCGAGCACACGGCGGAGGCCGTACACAACCACAGTCCGCGGGGCACGGATCGCGGCAGCCGTGTCGTCGGTGCTGTCCAGCGGGGTGTTCTTCGGAACCACCGCCAGCCCGACCCCGTCGAAACGGGGATTCGACAGTCGCACCTACACCGCAGTGCACCAAGCCGCGGTCCGTAACGCCTACGTGATGGCCCGGCCTCCCGACCATGCGTCGGCCGGCTGGACGACCCAGCGCGACCGTTGGGAGACGGTCCACCTCATCCGAACCGCGACAGCCCTCATCGGTCTCGTCGGCACCCTCGCAGCAACTCCGAACAGCGATTAGATGTTGCTGGCACAAGGAGGTGACAGCTTTCGCTTGCCGTTCACGCTGGCCCAGCCCCACGCGATACCACCACGTGCGTGAGCCGGGTCGACGAGCCACTGGAGCATGAGGCCGGTCACCCGGGCGAGCGGCACCGATCCACCGAGGCCTTCCCGTCCCTCACGTTGGCAGTCGGCAAGGTGCCGGCTGGGTTCGAGACTGCGCGTCCTCGCTGCCGAAGCGGTAGCCGACGGCGGCGTGGTTGGCCCCGGCCGCCTCGGCGATGTCTCGGACCGTCGTGCGTGCCCAGCCCAGATCGATCAAGCACTGCCGTGCCCCCGAAGCAGGTCGTCGCGGAGATGGGGATCCTGGCCTAGGTGCGCACTCACGAAAGCGCGAAGCGGGCCACGGTCGTCGTCGACGAAGCAGGAACCGAACTTCAACGCCGGGGTCCCCGAGGTATTCGACGGTGACCTGGAGGTGCCGAAGCAGATGCTGACCACACTCCTGCAGCAGCTCACGCATGTCCGGAGCTGCTTTCAGCACGACGAACTACCTCGGTCTCGACCGCGCCGGGCTCATCAACTGGTTACGCTCGGCGACGACGTCGAGGCCGCGTTCACCGCCTACGAGCGCGAATTACGACCGCACGGGGGGTTGCGTCGGGGCCCATCTCCCAGATTTGCCGGGCCCCGTCCATCGATAGCCAGGGCGTGGCCCGGCTGACTTTGATTCGGTCGCCCTCGACCTCGTAGGCCAGAGGCAGGCGTGGGCATCTGGCGTAGATGGCGCGCTTTCCGGCCGAGGGGCGTGCTCGTCGCCTGATCCTCACGACGGCCGCAACACCTTCCTCGAGTCAGGTGCTCGTGCTGCACCGGACCGGACTCGGTGGGGTAGAGATCGAGTGGCCTGGCTGGCCTGGCGGTGGCGACTACGATCGTCGGGGCCTGCCGTTTCGTCGCTGGACCGGCGTTTCAGCTAGCGGGTGCGTCCTGGGCGAGTAGCTCCAACCACAGTTCCATGCAGCGCAGGCGGGCCGGGGAGAAGTCGTAGGGCATCTTGCCGACGGCTTCGAACGCGCTCATCTCCCGCCGGCCGAAGCGGGAGTCGGTCCCGTCCTCGTCGTGATCGGCGGCCGGAGGATGCAGAGCGTCCCAGGCGTCGAAGAGGGCATCGTCGTTCTGGTCCAGACCGGACTCCTCGATGACGGCGTGCAGGGCGCTTTCGAAGGCGTGCCGCTCGGCCGCCACCTGAGCCACCCGTGGGTCATCGACGGCGACGCCGTCATCGAGCGCCCGCTCGGCGTCATCAACGTGGTCGGAACGCTCCCGCAGCGCGGGATGCGTGGCCAGGACGACGAAGCGGGTGGCCTGGACGGCCGCGCCGAGCGGGCCGAAAATTCGCTCGGTGACCAGCAGAGTGTCCAGGTCCGCGGGACGCAGGGAACCGTCGGGCAGGTTCTTGAGGCGTCCGGTGACGAAGTCGGAGAGCAGGCCTATCCGGCTGCCTTCGGTGCGCATCCGCTGCACCACGGTCCGCTGCCGCCGCAACTCCGCCTCCTGCTCGGCGAGCGTTTCCTCCAACCGCTCCAGGAGGTCCGCGATACCGTCGCCGCTGTCCGCACCGGCGGGAGTCACACTGGTGGCACAGGCGTCACGGATGTCGTCCAGGGCGATCCCGGCGTCGGCCATCCTGCGGACCCACAGCAGACGGATCATGTCCTCGTACCCGTAGCGGCGGCGGCCGTCACCGCCCCGCGCAGGCTCGGGGAGCAAGCCGATCTCGTGGTAATGGCGAATCGCGCGCGGCGTGCTGCCGGTGAAGGCCGCCGCGTCACCGATCTTGACCTGGCGGGGTGGTAGGAAAGACCAATGCATCAGCGGGGACCCTTCCTCGGCGATCGAGACTGAAACCACTGGACCACATGCCGCTACGGAAGGTGCAAGCTGCTCGACGGCATCGGGACGACCCGTCGGCTTCGCCGGGACGGCGATGTGCTGTGGAGAACGAACCTGCGGGGCGCTCTACGGGGCGCGCCGGCTGAGGACCAGGCGACCGAGCAGCACGACCCACCGCGGCACCGCGGCCAGTGACCCCCACGGCAGGTAGCCACCCAGCACGGCGATTGGTGCGATCGTGCCGACGTAGCTCCGACTCACGATCCGCCGGTCGATCGCGTACGCGGGAATCGGGTCGTCGCCCAGATACGGGTCGTCCAGGGTGACCCGCATCGCTCCCACGATCGGCTCGTCGCCGATCCAGAAGGTCGTGGACGGGCACTCCACCCTGGTGCTCGTGGTGGCGAGCCACATCCTGGTCGTGGTCGTGCAATTGGCGTCGACCGCCGTCCCGAACCGGCCGACGTGATCCGCGTCGATGCGGACGACCGCGCCGATCACAGCGACGACGATCGGCCCGTAGCCGCGGACGGCGTCGAACAGCAACGCGATGGCGGCTGCGAGGCAGGTGTCCACGGCTAACGCGACCAGCCTGGTCGCGCACCACGTCGGGAGAGCTTCCCTGCGCATCGGCTCCGAATATCACGTGCACAGGGGGAGTGGCCGACAAAAAATGCTCCTGCTGCGGTGCTGATAGCTTGCGCCCGTAACCGAGGAGGAGGCGGAGGACAGCACCGCGGAGAGCCGGCTCGACCTCGTCCTCGGGCTGCTGTTGTGCACGGTGGTGGGTGGGTTGGTCGCGTGGTGGTTCCTTCCGCGGACAGACAGGGTGTGGAGTTCGGCGTTCGGCGCTCGCCGGGTGAGGCCCTGACGGCCGGACGCATGCTGGCCGCGTTGACCCGGGCCGACCTCATGCTCGACTGGCCGTGGATCTGGCTGTCGACCGGCGCCCCGAACAGCTGGGGCTGGCCGCGGCCCGGGACCGGGACGGCTACTCGGGTAAGGCATGGCGGGGTGTGCTGATGTCACCCGAGCTCGCCGCCCCGCTCACCACCGCCCGGCGGATACGCGACCAGTACTCGCACGTGGACGTCACCACGGGCGCACTCACGATCGACCGGCCCCAGGCCCGCGCGGAGCAGGCCGGCCTCCGCCGCGCGCTCCCGGGGGCCGGCTTCTGGCGCCGTCCAGCCCGCGTAGCGGAGACAGCTGGCGAGCCGGCGGACTATCGATGCGTTTTCTGGTCCGCCGCCGGCGGTGGCCGAACTCGGGTCCTGGGCCGACCGCCGGCCTCAGGATTCATACGGCACCGGGCGGCCGGTCGTGACCCCGTCGGTCAGGAAGGTCACCAGGTCCGGCCACAGCCGCTCCCACGCCTCGTGCTGGTGATCGATGTCGTGGCCCAGGCCGGGAACGACGACCAGGCGTACCGGCCCGCCGGCCGCCTCGGCCCGTTCGGCGAGTTCGTAGGCGTGCTGCACCGCGATCACCTCGTCCGTCCGGCCGTGCAGGACGTAGAGCGGGGCGGTCACCCGATCGAGTGCGTCCAGCGGCCGGCGATCCGCGGACGCCGCCAGGGCGTCGAGCGCGTCCCAGGTGGCGTCGGCGATCAGCCGCGAGGTCGTCGGGCGGGCGGCGCGCTCGTCGGCCACGTACCGGACCGGGTCGTAGAATCCCATCGCCAGCACGCCTCGGTGCCACACGCCGGGGGCCCTGGTCAGAGCCAGGAGCGCAGCGTACGCGCCCCGGCTGACGCCGTAGATGCTCAACCGATCCGGGTCGATGTCGTCCCGCCCGATCAGGTGGTGCGCCGCGGCCAGGATGTCGTCCACCTCCAGGCCGCCCACGTCGGTCCGGGCGGCGTACTCGTCGCCGTGCCCGAGCGCCCCGCGCCGGTCCACGGAGAACACCGCGAAACCGGCTGCCACCAGCGTCGCATGCTCGGGGATGTGCCGGTACCGGCCCTCGGCGTCGAGCACGCCGCCGGGATCGGGCGGGCAGACCAGCACGGCCGGGTGCGGCCCGGGACCGGCCGGCAGGCTCAGGTGGCCGTAAACGGTCAGGCCGTCCGAGGACGTCAGCTCGTGGACCACCGGCAGCACCGTCTCCGGCGCCGCGTCCTCGAGGGTGTCGGCGACGACCTCCACCAGACGACCGGCCGTCAGGTTCTGGAGCAGTTCGACGACGGGAACCGACACGCCCAGCCGGTCACGCAGCAGCACCCTGAGCTCGACGCTCATCATCGAGTCGAGCGAGACCACGCCCTGCTCGGCCACCTCCTCCTTCGGCAGGCCGGTGAGCAGGCAGAGCAGGTCCTCGACGAGGTCGGGCAGCAGCGCCAGGCGTTCCTCGCGGGTGCCCGCACGTAACCGGTCGGGCAGCGCTGCGTCGCTGCCCTCGGACGCCTGCGCCGGAGCCACCTCGGCGTAACGGGGCAGCGTGGCCAGGTGGGCGTTCGCCCGGACCCACCGGTCCCACCGGATCGCGCCGATCGATGCACGGACCGGGTCGGTGCGCAGCAGCGTGGTGAGTTCGGCCAGCAGCTGGTCGGCCGTCGAGCCGACAAAACCGCGTCGGGCCAGCGAGTCGCCGATCTGGTCGAAGCGGGCGGCCACCCCGACGTCGGCGACGGCGCCCCAGCCGACCGCGACGGCGGGTAGGCCGTGCGCGCGGCGATAGTCGGCCAGGGCATTGAGGAATTCGTTGGCCGCGGCGTACGGCCCGACCTTCGACCCCCCGAACTGCGCCGCGGTGGACGAGAACAGGATGAATAGGTCGAGCTGGTCCTGCTCGGTCTCCAGATGCAGATTCCAGGCGCCGTCCGCCTTGGCCGCGGTCGCGTCGAGGAAGTGCTCAGTGGACATGTCGGCCAGCAGGTCGTTGTCGTACACCACCGCCGCGTGGACGACGCCACGCAGCGGCGGCAGGGTGCGGCGGGCCTCGTCCAGCGTCCGGTGGAGCTGGGCGCGGTCGGTCACGTCGGTCGGGGCGACCCGGACCGTGACGCCGCGCGCGCGGAGTTCGGCGACCGTCCGGTCGGCCTCCGCCGACGTCAGGCCACGCCGGCTGAGCAGCAGCAGATGCCGTGCGCCGCGATCGGCCAGCCACCGTCCCGTCGCGAGCCCGAAACCGCTGGTACCGCCGGTGACGACGTAGGTGCCGGGCGCCAGCGTCACCGCCGGCATCGAACTCGCCGGTACCCGGACCCGCTGGTCGCTGATCCGCACGACGAGCTTGCCCACGTGCTCCCGGCGAGCCATCGCCCGGAACGCGGTGGCCACGTCGGCCAGCGGCACCTCGGTCGTCGGCAGCGGGGCGATCGCGCCGTCGTCGAGCAGCCGCACCACGTCGCGCAGGTAGCGCCGGCTGAGGTCGGGCCGCTCGAGCAGCAGGCGGTCGTAGTCGAGGGCGTGGAACGAGATCGAGCGGTTGAACGGCCGGAGCCGCAGGGCCCGGTCGGCGGCGAAGTCGGCCTTGCCCAGCTCCACGAACCGGCCCAGCGGGCGGAGCAGGTCGAGGCTGCGCTCCAGGATCTCACCGGGGATCGAGTTGACGACGACGTCGACGCCTTCTCCACCGGTCCAGGCGCGGACCTCGTCGGCGAAGGCCGTCGTCCGTGAGGTGGCGACCCCGGCCACCCCCTCGGCACGCAGCAGCTCGCGCCGCTCGGGCGTCCCCGCGGTGGCGAAGACCTCGGCGCCCAGCCACTTCGCGATGCGGATGGCGGCCAGGCCCACTCCGCCGGCCCCGGAGTGGACGAGCACCCGTTCGCCGGGCCGGACGTTCGCCAGGTGCACGAGCGCGACCTGCGCGGTGACGACCGGGAACAGCGCCGCGGACTCGACGAGTGAGAGCGACGCCGGGCGGCGGACCACGTGCACTTGGTCGAGCGTGACGTAGGACGCGAACAGACCCTTGCTGACCGCGAAGACCTCGTCGCCCGGGCGCAGGTCGGTGACCTGCGCGCCGACCCGGACCACTGTTCCCGAGCACTCGATGCCGATGTCCGGTCCGCTGTGGGTGTTCTCCATCGCCTCGTGTGCCAGCAGCCCGGTCGCCTTCAAGACGTCCTTGAAGTTCAGCCCGGTGTACGCGACGGCCAGTTCGACCTCGGTCGGCGCCGGTTCCCGCCGGGCGCAGGCTTCGAGCCGGAGGTCCTCGATGCTGCCGCCGGTACGCAGGCGCACCGGGGTGTCCGCCACGTCGACGGTGGCGTGATGGAGGGGTGACCTCTTCTCGGCGCGCCGGAACCGCAGTACGTAGCGGTGCCCGGACCGCAGCAGGACGTCGTCGGCGCCGGGGTGGATCAGCTCGTCGATCAGTGCGTCGCCCGGCGCGTCCGCGTCGATCTGCCGGCAGCGCAGCTCCGGGTGTTCGGCGTTGACGGCGCGGCCGAGCCCCCACACCGACGCGCCGAACGGATCCAGCGGTCGGTCGCCGGCCGGTCCCTGCGCGCCGCTGGTGACCAGGAACAGCGACGTGGGCTCGGAGATGGCCTGGATCAGCTCGAGCGCCCGCGTGCACCGTCCGCAGGCCCGGTCGTCGACGGGGCCGGGATCGACGACGAAGATCACGCCACGCGTCCCGGCGGTGAAGCCGGTCAACCAGTCACCCTCGGGCACCAGGTGTCGGACCGCGCCTCCCCGGGCGGCGAGCCCGTCGGCGATTCCGGCCGCCAGCGGTGACGCGCCGACGACCGTCCAGCTGCCCTCGGCGGTGCCGCCGTCCGCCATCGGTTCCGGACGCCACACCTGCTCGTAGTACAGGTCCTCGGTGGTCCGGTCGGGAGCGTCCGCCGAGTCGGACAGGGCCTGCGCCCGCATGCCGACGAGTTCGGCGACCACCGCTCCGTCGTCGGTGATCAGGGTCAGGTCGCCCACCACGCTGTCCGGCCCCGTGCGTCCACGGCCGTGCACCCACAGCGACCGGCCCGGTGAACGGTAGAAGCGGACCTCGTCGATGCGCACCGGCACGAACGTCTTCGACGTGCCCTCCGGCCGGGCGCCGACGAGCATGGCGTGCAGGGCGGCGTCGAGCAGGGCCGGGTGCAGGCGATGACCGGACTGATCGACCCGGTCGACGTCGATGCGCGCGAGCACCTCGCCGGATCGCCACCAGAGCCGTTCGATGCCGCGGAAGGCCGGCCCGTACGGCAACCCGGCCTCGGCCAGGTGCGCGTAGACCGCGTCGTGGGCCATCTCGGCCCAGCCGACCGGCGGCTCGGGAACGACGGCGGGCGGCGGGGTGGGATCGGCCAGCGTCGCGCGGCGCAGCCCGGCGTGCCGGGACCAGCCCGAGTCGTCGCCGCTGCGCCGGGCGTGCATGGTGACCTCGCGGGTCAGCGGGTCGTGGGTGACGCGCAGGGTGGTGACGCACTTCGGCGGCAGCGTCAGGGCGCGGTCCAGGACGACGTCCTCCAGCACGCACGGCGTCTGGTCGCCGAACGCGGCCAGCGCCGCCTCGAGGTAGCCGGCGCCGGGGAACACGACGGTGTCGGCGATCCGGTGGTCGGCCAGGTAGGGGAACTCGGCCGGCGACAGCTCGGTGTCCCAGGACGGCGTCGGGGTGGGGAGCCTGCGGCCGGCCATCAACCAGCCCTCGTCGCCGAGCCGGGCCGACCGGGCGTAGGGCGACTCCAGCCAGTGCCGCTCGCGCTGCCAGGGATAGTGCGGCAGATCGAGGTGGTGACGCCGACCGGGATGGATCGCCGCCCAGTCCGGCCGGTCGCCGGCGACGTAGAGCTCTCCGAGCGTCTCGCGCAGGACGCGTGCCCCGGGCCGGTCCCGGTGCTGCGAGGCGAACACCGGGATGTCGGCTCCGGCAGTGATCGTCACCTCGCGGATCGCCGAGGCCAGCACCGGATGCGGACCCACCTCGAGGAAGGCGGCCGGCTTCGTGGCCGTCGCCCGCGCGATCGCCTCGGCGAAGCGCACCGGCTCGCGGACGTTGCGCCACCAGTAGCCGGCATCCATCGCGGACCCGTCCAGCCAGTTCCCGGTCACCGTGGACAGCAACGGCAGGGTGGCCGCGCGTGGCCGCAGGCCGTCCAGTGCGTCGAGCAGCGGTGCCCGGACGGCGTCCATGACGTCGCTGTGGTACGCGATGTCGACGCGGAGTTCCCGGACGAAGACCCCGGCGTCACGCAGCCGGGCGGCCACCAGGGCGACCGCGTCCCGCCGGCCGGACAGGGTGCTGGTGCTGGGGCTGTTGCGGGCGGCCACCGACACCCCCGCGACGAGGTACGGCGCGAGGTCGTCGGCGCCCAGCCCCACCGCCAGCATCGCACCCGGTCCGGCCGTGCTGGTCCGACGGGCGCGGTGGACGCTGATCGTCAACGCGTCCTCGAGCGAGTACACCCCGGCCGCGTACGATGCCGACACCTCGCCGACGCTGTGCCCCACGACGGCGGACGGCTCGAGGCCCCAGGACCGCCACACCGCGGTGAGGCCCGCCTGCACGACGAAGTTGCCCACCTGGGCGTACAACGGCTCGGTCAGCCGGGATGCCTCCTGGTCACGCCGGAACTCGTCCTCCATCGAGATCCCGGACCGGGCGAGCAGCCGGTCGCACTCGCGGACGGCCGCCGCGAACGCGGGTTCCTCGTCCAGGAGGGCCCGGCCCATGCCCCACCACTGCGGACCCATCCCGGTGTAGACGAACACCGTGCCGGAGCCTCCACCGGCCCGGCGGGGTTTGTCGGGGATCTCCAACGCACGCAACGCGGTGGCCGCGGAGGCGGAGTCGTCGGCCACCACGAACGCCCGGAGCGGATGGTGCGCACGCCCCCGGCTCGCCGTCCGGCACACCTGGTGGAGCGCTGGGGCGTCGGCGGTGGCGAGCAGCGTGGCGTAGCCGTCGACGAGCGCACGGAGCGCACCGACGCTGCGCGCGGAGACCGGCAGGACGAACGGACCGGTCGCCGGATCGGGTTCCGCCGAGGTCTGCGGCGGCGGCTGTTCCACCAGCGCGTGCGCGTTGGTGCCACCGAACCCGAACGAGTTCACCCCGGCCCGCCGCGGGCCGAGCGCCGGGTGGAACTCCACGGGCTTCGTTGGCACCCGCAACGGCAGCGAGTCGAAGGGAATGGCGGGATTGGGCCGTTCGAAGTGCAGGTTCGGCGGTATGACGCCACGCTCAACGCACAGCGCAGCCTTGATCAGACCGGCGACCCCGGACCCGCCCTCCAGATGGCCGATGTTCGTCTTGACCGAGCCGATCCAGTGCCGCGCCGTCGACCCCGCGAGCGCGTCGCCGATCGCGGCGACCTCGATCGGGTCGCCGACCGGGGTCCCGGTGCCGTGCGCCTCGAAGTAGCCGATGGAGCCGGGCTCGATGCCCGCCACCCCGCACGCCGCGACCACGGCCGCGCGCTGGGCCGTCCGGCTCGGCACGGTGATGCCCGGGGTGCGGCCGTCCTGGTTGACCGCGGTGCCGAGGACCGCCGCGTAGACGTGATCGCCGTCGCGCAGTGCGTCGGCCATCCGTTTGACGATCACGACGGCCGCGCCCTCGCCCCGCGCGTAGCCGTTGGCCCGGTGGTCGAAGGCCTTGCACCGCCCGTCCGGGGACAGGAACTGGCCCTTGGCCAGGACGATGCTCGACGCCGGGTCGAGCATGACGTTCACGCCGCCGGCCACCGCGACCTCGCACTCGCCGCTGGCCACCACGCCGCACGCGTAGTGGAAGGCCACCAGCGACGAGGAGCAGGCGGTGTCGATGGAGAGGCAAGGACCGCGCCAGTCGAACGCGTGCGCGAGCCGGGCGGACAGCAGGGTGAGGCTGGCCCCGGTCGCCGTGTGCACGCCGATCATCTCCAGGTTGGGTTCGGAGACCTGGAGGTGGGTGGAGTCGACCATGGCGTTGCCGATGAAGGTACCGACGGCGCGACCGGCCAACGCGCTCGGTGGGATGCCGGCATCCTCCATCGCCTCCCACGTCACCTCGAGAAGCAGCCGCTGCTGCGGATCGACGATGGCCGCCTCGCGAGGGGTCAGGTCGAAGAACCCGGCGTCGAGCCGGTCGATCGGCTCGGTGAGGAAGGCGGCCTGGCGGACGGACATCCGGCCCGGGGTCTCCGGGTCGGGATCGTAGAACCGTTCGGTGCGCCATCGGTCCACGGGCACGTCGCCGACCGTGTCCACGCCGGACATCAGGAGGTCCCAGAACTCGCCGGGGCCGTGCACTCCGCCAGGGAAGCGGCACCCGATGCCGACGATCGCCAGTGGCTCCATTGTGGACTCTCCTGTCGTCGGGGATCTCATGGGAAACGAAAGGCGGGTTACGTGCGCGGAACACCCGAGATGCGGGCGCCCCGGGCGGGGACGAGCATGAGGTTGCGCACCCGGGTGCGCTCGGTGCGATCGCCGTCCGGCTCCAGCTGCCACCGGCGGAGTACTTCGCGCAGCACGATCGTGCCTTCGGTCAGGGAGAACGCCGCACCGATGCAGCGCCGGAGCCCGCCGCCGAACGGGAGCCAGATGGTGGGGGGCGGGTTGTCGTCGAGGAAGCGGGACGGCCGGAAGACCGTCGGCCGCTCGAACAGCGACGGGTCGGCGTGCACCAGCCCGATCGACCCCATCACCAGCGTGCCCGCGGGCAGACGGTATCCGCCGAGGTCGACGGGTTCGGTGATGACCCGGCCGACCTCGTGGATCACCGGATGCAACCGGAGCGACTCCTTGACGACGGCCTCGAGGTACCGCTGGTCGTTCTCGTCGGCCGCTCGCTGCGCTAGCGCGAGCTGGCCCGGGTCGTGGGAGAGCTCGTAGAGCGCCCAGGCCAGGGCGGTCGCGGTGGTCTCGTGCCCGGCGACCAGCATCGTGATCAGATTGTCGTGCAGCTCGGCGTCGGACAACCCGCCTCCGTCGTCCTCCTCGGAGAACCGTAGGAGCTGCGAGAGGACGTCGGTGCGTCCGGCGAGGTCGGGAGCGCTCCGCCGCTCGGCGGTCTCGGTACGGATCAGCTCGTCGACCCGCTCGTGCAGTTCGGCCTTGCGCCGCCACACCCAATACCGCTGAAGTTTCGGTATCTGCAGGCCGGGGAGGTCGAGCGGGCCGATGTCGAACAGCTCCGGCAACCGGGAACGCAATTCGTTCAGCCGTGGCCCGTCGGCGATGCCGTAGACGACCCGCAGCATGACCTCCAAGGTCAAGGCCTGCATCCGCGTGTGGGCGGAGAACGGCACCGCGCTCGGCCACCGTTCGGCCTCCTCGACGGCGAGGCCGGTGATCAACTCGCCGTAGCCTCGCAGCGCCGCGCCGTTGAACGCCGGGGTCAGCAGCCGGCGAAGACGCACGTGCTCGTCTTCGTCGGCTAGGAACAGGGAGTTCTCACCCAAGAGCGCGAGCAGCACGGCGTTGCCGCGGTTGGGATGGAAGGTCGTCGGCGAGCCGGCCAGCATCTGCCTGATGTGCTCGGGGTTGGACAGCTGGACGGCGGTGCGGCCGCCCGCCAGCCGCAGCCGGACGGTTTCGCCGTACCGGCGCCGCAGCACCGGCATGACCCGATGACGAAACCCGAGAAAGGCGGCGGACTGGAGCCACCCCGGCAGGCGTGGCCCGGGTGGCAGGTCGGGGACTCGGGTGTCCGTGCTGGTGTCAGGACCGCTTCTCATGGCGCCGCAGATCCCTTCTGAGGTGCTTCGTGGAAACAGATGACACGGTGCCGGGCTGTCTCGGGCGGCGTCGTCCCGACGCCTGAGATGGCTGGGTCGGAAGCCGCGGGGCGCCGCACCCGGCCGACTGTTCGGCGTCGGCCGTTCGGCGCCTCCGAACCGGATCGACCCGTGGGCAAAATCCTAGCCGACCCTTTCCCGGTTTTCTACATAGCGACATTTTCTCCTCGTGCGGATGCCGAGATTTTCGCCGTCCGGCACGCGAAGGTTCACCGGGCCGGAGCCGAATCGTCAGCCGGCCGCGGGGCTCTCCGCCGATTCCGGTGACGGCAAGGGATCGACATCGGGCGGGAGAGCGCGTCGGCGGGCTTCGCCCGAGGCGCCGTCGATGCGCGCCGCCACCAGGCCGGCCACGGGCAACATCAGCGTCGCCGCGCCCGGCACCACCGACAGGCCGTCGTAGGAGTAGCCGCTGCCGTCGATGTCGAAGACGAGATTCGGCACGAACATCAGCAGCAGCCCGCCGATCGCGACGGTCAGGACCGTGGCGGGAACCGCGGCCACGGTCAGGCCGGTCCACACCGCGAGTTCCCGCCCGGGTCGACGCCGGGTGTCCCGGCGCAGCACGGCGAGACACACGACCGCGAGTGGTAACGCCGCGAACGCGGCCAAGGCGGCGGGACCAATGCTGTCGCCGGACATCGGTGGCCGGATCAGTCCCGTCCCGACGATCAGGACGACCGGCGCCACGACCAGCAGGACCGCAGCCCACCGTGGCATCGGGTCGCGGCTGAACGCGATCGTGGGAACGGCCGCCAGCAGCACGCCGGCCACCGCGAGGACGATAGTCGTCGCCTTCAGGCCGATCGGCAGGAACGGGTGGTTCACACCGGGCGTGCCCTGCAACGTGATCAGCGGTAACACGCTCGCGGCCACCAACACGCCCACCATGACACGGCGCAGCACGGTGCCGGACAGCCGGTCGGTCAGCGCGCTCCCGGCCACCGCCCAGCCGACGATCACCGGCACCGCACCGACCAGCAGCGCGAGCCGCAGGCCGCCCGGCCCGGTGATGCTCATCCGGTGCAGTACCGCGTTCGCCAGCGTCAGCCCGGCACCGACCAGCAGCGCCGCCGCCGGGCCGAACCGACGGTCCGCGGTCGCCACGAGCATACTGAGTGTGGCCAACAGGATCGTGGCCGCGCGCAGCTCGGCGGTCCACATGAAGAGCTCACCGGAGCCGCCGGGCATCGGCGCGGACGCGGAGAGGTCGTCCATCGCCGGCGTGAGGATGGCCAAGGTGTACGCCCACGCGATCACGGCTACGGCGAGTGCACCGGCGGCGGTCACGACCGCGGCCACCGGTAGCGGCCCGCGACGTCCGGCCGCATCCCGCGCCGCGCTCCGTCCCGGCGCCCCCGCCGGTTCCCGACGCGGACGGAGCGCACCGAAACCGTACGCGAGCGTGAACGCCGCGAAGCAGACAAGCGTCAGTCCCCACGGACCCTGGTAGTAGAACGTCCGGCTGCTGTGCCCGTTCGTGATCTCCTCGAATGCTGCGGGCGGCGCGCCAACGGTCAGCGACGCCACCATCGTGGCCGTGGCATTCCGGCCGGCCAGCGCGATCGGCACGGTGGACGCGACCGCGGCGAGCGCGCTGACCAGCGGCACGCCGAACAGCATGAGCGCCGCGACCCGGCCGCGGCGAGCGGCCCGCACCGCGGCGACACCGACCGCCGCGGCGCCGGGCGCCCAGATCAGCAGTCCGACCAGCACGCCGAGTAGATACGGCAGGTCGTCGGCGAAGAGCGCGCCGAGCAACACCATCGGCGCGAACGCGACCGGCGCGAGCGCGGCCGGGCCCGCGGCGCCGAACCGGCCGGTACCAGAGATCGGCCCGCGTCGCCCCAGCCAGCGCCCGGACAGGAGGCACCAGGCCAGCGTGACGACCGCCCCGACGAGCGAAACCACCCACGCACCGCCAGGTGGGGCCGGCTCCACGCCGGCCAGGTTCAGCAGCCGGACGGCGAGGTCGGGCGAGTATGCCGATACCGACAGTGCGATCAGTGCGGCGACCAGCAAGCCGACGGCAGGCGCGCCGGGCGCCAGCGAGGCGCCCCACCCGCGCGGCTCTCCGTCCGCGTCCCGCATCGGCGGCGCGGCGAGCAGGCTGAACGCGTAGCCCAACCGCTGCTTCGCGGTGCCCTGGTGCGCTTCGAGGGCAGCCAGTTCGGCGAGCCACTCAGCGTGCATCTGCTCGCGCAACTCGGCCGGCCAGCGCCTCGCGGCTCGCGCCAGGCACCAGCGAGCGAGCCGACCCACCCAGTTCATCCTGCCCTCGTTTCCCGGCGACCCCCCGCCCGGCGCGTTCACGCGGTCCTCGGGTCAGTCGCCGGCTTCCCCGCGCCGAGGCTGTGGTTCAACTGGGCTCGCAACGCCGCCACCTCGGTCTGCGCCGTGACCCGGCCGTCCGGCGTGAGCCGGTAGTACCGGCGGGCGGGACGACCGGCCGCGACCGGGTCGATCTCCTCCCAGTACGCCTCGATCCAGCCGGCGTTCTGCAAGCGCACCAGGATCGGGTACAACGTGCCGCTGGGATGCCCGCTGGCTCGCATCAGATCCAGGCCGTAGCGGACCGCCTCCGGGTCCTCGAGGAACGCGGCCAGCACCTTGGACACGGCCGCGGTAATCCGCACTGGATTCACCATGAGGACACTTTAGATGACGCTATATCTTGTTTCTACATAGGGTCCGATCTGCGTGGCTCACTTACCTCGGCTTCGGCACGGGCGAGCCTGTCGGACCCCGGCGATCACGTCGGACGCGGGGAACCGCCTCCTGGTGTTAACGATCGCGCCGGAAGAGGGCCGGCGGCCGTCTCGCCGCCGAGATGGGCACAGGCCCACGCCGGTGTCCACGACAATGACCAGGAAGACAACCACGGGGCAGAGCCGCCGTCAGCACGAGGAGACAGCGGCCCGGCCCCGCTTGCGAAGGGTTCAGCAGGTCGGCGAGTCCATGATTCGAAGCCCGACGACGTCACCCACGCTGGCTCGCGTCCGTCCGAGGGCGCTGAACTGTCAGCCCCCGGCTGCGGGTGCCGAGCGTCTAGAAGCCGCTCGTCAGATCCTGGTAGGACGCTGTCGGTGAGCTCGAGATCCAGTTCGCGGCACTCAGGTAGAAACAGACCCTCGGCCACGCGCATCCCCGGACGTCAGGCTCGGCGGTGGCCGGCGAGGCGGTGAACAGTCCGCCCGCGAGCACGGTCGTCGCGGCCGCCGATGCCTCCCCGGATCTGCGCACCGCGCTGACCCGCGGCAGGCCCTCGACGAAGTTGGCCAGCACTCGCGCGACCAGGGCGGCGGGACACAGGTCGCTCACCCGCGATTGACCGCGCTCAGCACTGACCGCTCCCCAGCCCGACGAGCGTGGAGCAGCACGCTGCCCGAGGCGCCCCCGCCGAGCGGCGTCCGGCGCCCCCGCCGGAGGCATTGGCGGTGTGAGGGCGGCGCCGATCGCCGCCGTCGACGTCCGCGACGAGGTCCTGCTCCGCGGCAATCGCGTCGCCCGTGAGTGAGCACTGCGCCCCTGGGTAGACCACACATCGTCCGTGTGGGGTGTGGGCGGCGTGTTCGGCCCGTGAGGTTCCGGAGGCCGTCATGACGTCCGAGCAGTGCCAGGCCGACGCGATCCGGAGTCTGGTGCTGGACACGTTGGACAGCACCTCGGCGATGCTCGCGAGGTTGGCGACCCGGGTCACTGCGTCCGCGTCGTCCGCGCGGTTGGGCGTGCTGGCCGAGGAGGCGCAGCGGCGCGGCGTGCAAATCAGGGCACGACGGATCGACTGCGTCACCATGTGCCGCAGATGCCTGGCGTCCGAGCATCACCGCTCGAGGTGACGGTGTCGTTTCGAGAAACTCTCTCCGGTTCCGTCTTTACCGGTCAGACCGGGCTACGCTGGGTCTACCGAGGTCATCTCGAGCGTTGACATCTCCGTCGGCGTCGTCCTGGGCGATTCGCAAACCACCGGAACCCCCGGGGACAGGCCGACGTCGTGACACCGATTCCTTTTTGCTGTGGTCGTTCCGTGCTCTGCTTCGCGGACGACGTGAGCGCGTCATGACGCCGGAGTCCCGGCGTGAGTCCGGCGCCGATCGGAACGTCGCGCCGCTGCGGCGGCGGCGAGAGCGGATGGCAGCTGCGGCCGGCGCACGCAGCCCTCACCGCGACGAGGATTCCTCGGGTGGCACCGTACGGGCGCTGACCGCGGCTCTCGCGCCGCACTTGTCCACGGCCGATCCGGAGCTGCACGGTCTGGCGGCAACTCTGCTCACCGCGCAACAGGACTACGCGCTGAGTATCTCCGATGCTCCCGGCGCCGTTCGGGACCAGGCGTGTCAGCGGTTCTCCGAGGCGGCGCACGACTACTGCCGAGCGCTGGACCAGCGAGGGTTGGCGCTGCCGCCGGGCCTGCTGGAGACCGTCGAGTGGCTCACCGACCGCACGGCCGTCACGGATGCGCGATGAGCAGCGTGACCGTGGTGGCGTTCGTCCGGGTCCCGTCGGAACAGGCGCAGGGGCTGGAGGTCTACGAGGACGTCGCCCTGGGCTTACTGCCCCGTCACGGAGCGCTGGTGGAGCGTCGGCTGCGGTCGGCGGACGGCGGCACCGAGGCGCATCTGCTCAGCTTTCCGTCGCGGGAGGCGATCGATGCCTTCGACGCCGACCCGCGCCGGGCAGCGGCGCGCGCCGGCGTCGACGGCTCGGGCGTGCGGGCGCTGCGATTCGTGGTCGAACCGGAGGAAGGGCCGCAGGGGATCGTGTTCTGGCGGTTCCGAACCGACGCCGGGTCGGCATCGTGCTGAAGCAGGGACAAGACATCGCCGAGGTCGACTACCTGCTGGTCGCCGATGTCCTGCTGGCCCGCGACCGCTACATCGCGGCTGCGGAACGACTGACGCGGGCCACGCTGGGCGCCTCCGTCCAACCGTCCGGACCGGAATTCACCTTCTATGTCGGGTCCGAGTGGGTGCTGCGGTTCACCGACGGCGGCCGGGAGCCGATCGGAATTTTCGTGATCTTCAACGATCGGGACGCGGTGCGGCTGGAAGACCTCGAGTCGGGCGATCTTCTCGAATAGGTTCGCGGATGGGAATTCGATGACTTCTGACGATGATCGGGTACGTCTGGCGCTCAGCGAGCAACGCGCCGGGGACTGTGTCCTCGACGGCGCGTGGTGGCCCCGCACCCGCCATCCGCTGATCGAGTTGCCGCTGTTGATGGCGGAACTGGTCGCGGTCATCGGTGAGGTGGAGCGCGTGTCGCTCGGCGGAGCCGGGTGGTTCACGACTCCGCGCGCGGTGCCGTTCGACCGGAACCGGGTCGACATCTGCTGGTTCAACCCGCACGACCCGCACGAGGTGGAAATCGTGGCGAAGAACGACTTCGTGTTGGATCTTCTTCTGATCCCGCCCGCGGTCGCGCCGATCGCCGCGAGGGCGGCGATGGCCGCCGCGAGCCGCGGCACCAGCGCAGCCCGCGGCTCGGAGGTGCTCGCCCGTCACGGGGTGATCCCCGGCGGCCCTGGATGATCAGCGGACGGCGCCGGGTAGAGCGAGCCGCAGGACGGCGTGGGCATAGCCGCGGTTGCCCAGCAGGCTGTGCACCAGTGTGCGCGAGATCGGTGTTTCGACGACGTCGCTCATCGGGCTGACCCACAGCTCGGCCGCGGTCGCGCCCAGCAGGATCGTGCTGATGACCTCACCGGCCGCCAGCCAGGACGCCGGGTCGTCGAGCGGGCTCCAGAGCACCAGGTACCGGGCGCCACGGTCTCGCCCGGGGCCGGGCAACACGACGTCCTGTCCCTCCGGACACAGGGCGCGAAGCGGTATTCGCCGTGGTGTCGACGGGGTCTCGTCCGTCGGCGCGGTTCGGAGGTGACGGACTTCGCCCGCACGGCTGTCGGAGACCTGGAATTCGACGAGATCATCCGGCTCGAGTTCAGTCAGGTACACGCCCCAGCTCTCGGCTATCCGACGCAGGCGGTCGACGGTCCCGGCCGGTACCGGTGTAGGGGAGCAGGGGCGGTGATCAGTGCGACGCCCGGTGACCGCGCGGAGGAGCCGCGCGTCGGATGACGTCGGTTCGTACGTCCCGGTCGGGGTGATCCGGGCCATCATCCCCGGACGTTCGTCGATCGGAAGCCGGTCGACCGACGCCCAGCAGCCGGCCGCGGCCAGGGCGACCAATGCGTGGTCCAACGCGATTCCGCAGCCGAGCGTCACGAGACGCCCCCGTGGGTCGACGCCCGCCAGCGGCCCGGCGTCGTCGACGCGCAGTTCCAACTGGTGCGATTCGATTCCCCAGCGCCACGGCTCGGAGCGGAACATCGACGGGGCTCGTCCGGCGACGTCGATGGCCTGACGCAGGCTCTCGTCCACCTCGGCGTCCGTGCGGGGTCGCTGGTTCACGATCGACCCGGGGTCAGGTGCCGGGTCTCGTCGAGGATGCTGGTCGCGTGTGAGCCGTTGTCGCCGCGCGCCGCGGTGGCCATGGCGGCCAGGGCGCACGCCTCGCTGGTGTCCGGCGGGACGACGAGGAGGTCGAGGCGGTCGCGGCCGGCGCCCGAGACGCTCATTTCGTGGACGTCGCTCGGGCCGTGCCATCCCAGCCGCACCGTTCGCCCGGACACGGTGATCCGCCGGGGCGCGCGCCGCCAGAGTTCATCGTTGAAGGTGATCCGGTGGACCGTGCCGACCTGCGCGTCCAGCGCCGCGATCAGGCCGGGTAGCTCCGCGAGAGGGTCGGTAGAGCGCGGCCACCACCCGCCGTCGAGCATGCCCCGCCCGGCGAGAGCCGGATCGAGACGGAGTCGTGCCGGTGGGAGCTCGGAGCTCATGACATCGGCCTGTCCCCGGTGGACCACCGGTGGTTGCTGTTCGCCTAGGGCGACGCCGACGCGGATGCCAACGCTCGATATGACCTCGGTGACTGAATGGTAGATGGTTCTGACCCGCTGTGCGGAATTCGCAGAGACTATTTCGGCCGTCACTCGTCGGCGCACTCGTCGTCCCTCGTGCGACACGGCCGCGGACCTGATCAGACGCTGAACCCAGCCGAAGAGCCGCGAGAGGGTTTCGTCGGCTGATCGGGGGTAGTACAGGGTTGCCCCGCCGTGTTGAAGCGTCCACGACGGTCGGCCGTCCGGACTCCGCGGTCTGTCCTTCCTTCACTTGCTACGCCCACCCGGTACCTCCCGTTCACGTGAACAGAGCCGGCCGGCGTCGAGGAGCCATCGCATGACCACTGACTTCGCCCCGATCAGACCTGCTGCCAGCCCACGTCGGCCGAGACCGATCGTGGTGGACGGCGAGGCCTCCCTCCTCTCCCTGATCACCCTGTGGACGTTCGTGGCGCTGCCGTTCGCCGCCCTGATCGCCGCGGTGCCGATCGCCTGGGGCTGGGGCCTGACGGCGCTCGACGCCACTGTGGCCGTGGTGGCGTACCTGATCACCGGCTTAGGAGTGACGGTGGGCTTTCACCGCTACTTCACGCACGGTTCGTTCAAGACCCGTCGGTCTGTCCGGGTGGCCTTGGCGATCGCCGGCTCGCTCGCGGTGGAGGGATCGGTGATCCAGTGGGTCGCCGACCATCGACGTCACCACGCGTTCACCGATCGGGAGGGTGACCCGCACTCGCCGTGGCGGTACGGAACCAGTCCCGGTGCACTGGCCAAAGGCATGTTCTACGCGCACTGCGGGTGGTTCTTCGATCGTGAGAAGACCACCAACCGGGCACGTTTCGCGCCTGACCTGCTCGCCGACCGTGACCTGCGGGTAGCCGACCGGCTGTTCGGTCCGTTGATCGCGGTCTCGCTTCTCGCGCCTGCGCTGATCGGTGGTCTCGTCACGTGGTCGTGGACGGGTGCCCTGACCGGGCTGTTCTGGGGCGGTCTGGTGCGGATGGCGCTGCTGCACCACGTGACGTGGTCGGTGAATTCCGTCTGCCATGTCGTCGGGAGCCGGCCGTTCGTCAGCAAGGGTTCCGACCGGGCGACGAACTTCTGGCCGCTGGCGGTCCTGTCGTTGGGCGAGAGCTGGCACAACTCCCATCACGCCGATCCGACCGGCGCACGCCACGGGGTACTGCGCGGGCAACTCGACCCCTCGGCTCGTGTGATCTGGATCTTCGAGCGGTTCGGCTGGGCCTGGGACGTCCGGTGGCCCGACCCGGTCCGGCTGGCGAACAAGCGCAGCGTCGGCCACTGATCATGCCCGCGCCGGTCGTCGACCGGCCGATCCTGGAGAGGATTCCCATGGAATCCCGCAACCCACTGGTCCGATCACTGCACGACACCGGTCTGGCCAGCTGGTTCGTCAAGACCGGCGTCACGGCTGCGGCCGCCACCGCGTACAACGGCGCGCTCGGCGCTCGGGTCGCGACCGCGGGGAAGGTTCCGGCCGAGGGCGGCGTCGTTCCTGGTGAGGAGACCCCGCACGACGTCGCGGCGACGCAACGACAGCTGCGCGTCGTCCAGCGGGTGATTCCGGTGCTGACCGGGACGCTCATCGTTCTCGGTGCGCAGCGGGTTGAGCAGCAGAAGCCCGACCAGCTGTCGGTCGGTGTGGCGAAGCGGTCGGCTCGGACCGCGCGCCGGCTCGCCCGCCGATAGGACCGTCGGCCGAGACCTTGCGGTGCGCCTCGTGAGCGTTGAAGCACTACTGCTTTTTTTCCTGTCCGGGCTGGCGGTGGTACTGACCGTCCGGTGGGTCGCCGAACGCACCGGCCTGCCGGCGGCCGCGCTGCTGACGGTGGTCGGCATCGGCTACGCGTTCCTGCCGGGCCCGAACGTCGTCCTGGATCCCGAGGTCGTGCTGACGTTCGTCCTTCCGCCGTTGCTCTACAGCGCGGCCCTGGACTCCTCGCTGACCGCGATCAGGCGCAATCTGCCGACCGTGGTCAGTCTTTCGGTGGCGCTGGTGCTGGCCACCGCGTTGACGATCGGCATCGGGTTCGAATGGTTCGTCGAAGGTGCGACGCTGGCCGTGGGAATCGCCGTGGGTGCCGCGGTCGCACCGCCGGACCCCGTTGCCGCGCTCGGCGTGGCACGCACGGTGGGTCTGCCGGTCAAGCTGGTCACGTTGATCCGAGGTGAGGGTCTGCTCAACGACGCGACCGCGCTGACGCTGCTCAGCGTCGCGGTGGCGGCGGCGGCCGGCGGCGGGTTCTCGGCGCCCGCGGCGGTCGGCCAGTTCCTGCTGGCGGCGGCCGGAGGACTTCTCGTCGGTGGGGTAGCTGCCTACGGGGTTCGTCTGCTGCGGCGAGTGGCCAGGGATCCGCTCACGGCGAACGCCCTCTCGCTGGCCACTCCGTTCGTCGCCTACCTGACCGCGGAGAACGTCCACGTGTCCGGGGTCCTGGCGGTCGTGGTCACCGGACTGATCGTCGGCCATGACGCCCCGAGGTTCGCGTCGGGAGAGAGTCGGCTGCAGACCGGGGCGGTCTGGCGGCTCGTGGACGTCCTCCTCGAGGGGTTCGTCTTTCTGCTGATCGGACAACAGGTGCCGGTGATCCTGAACGGGCTGCGCGACTATCCCGTGAGCGTTGTCGCGCCTGCGCTGGCGATCACGGTGGGCGTCGTTCTCCTGCTCCGCCCGGTGTGGTTGGTCGTGACTCAATCGCTGCCGCGTTCGCTGCACCTGCAGTTCGGTGCCGAGCCTGTCGTCGCTGAGGGCGCGACGGTCTCCCGACGTTCGCGCTGGATCGCCGACCGGCTCACCGGTCGGGAGGTCGTGGCTCTGAGCTGGGCCGGGACCCGTGGTGTGATCAGCCTGGCCGCGATCTTCACCTTGCCGACGTCCACGGACACCGGTGCGCCGTTCCCGGTCCGCGACCTGTTGGTGTTCTGCACGTTGACAGCGGTGCTGGTCACCCTGCTCGGGCAGGGACTGACCTTCGCGTTCGTGGTTCGTGCCCTCGGGCTCCGCGCCGGTGAAACCGACCAGGCCCGGGTGCGCAACGAGGCCCGCGAGGCATCCGTGCAGGCGGCGCTGGTCCGATTGGACGAGCTCAAGAACGAGGAGCCGGACGCCGATCTCGCCTCGATCGCGGCTGCCCGTGCACGTCTGCGCGCGCGTTCGGTCCGGTACCGGGATCGGCTCGATGCACTCCGGGACGCCCACCCCGACGACCTCCCGGTGTCCCCGGAGCACGAGTCCGCCCTCCGGGTGCGTCGCGCCACGATCGACGCTCAGCGCGACGAGTTGCTGCGCTGGCGTGATGCCGGTCGTCTGCCCGACGAGGGCCTCCGTGTCCTCGAACGCGAGCTCGACCACGAGGAGCGCGTCACGCCGGACCGCCCCGCCCGCTGACGAGGTCCTCGAACAGCTCGGGCCTTCAGGGCGTCTCGTCGTCGGCCGCCGCGGCGAGATCGGCCGGACGGCCGGCGGTGCTCGTCGCGGTCAGCGCAGCGGCGAAGAGGACCAGTTGATTGACGGCGTTGAGGAAGACCAGCAGTCCGACGGAGCCCGCGACCAGCTGGTAGGTGGGGTTGGCTTCCGTGCGCTCCACGTAGAGTCGGCCGAGGGTCTTGAGCAGCTCCAGCCCGGCGGCCACCAGTCGCGCCGGTCCCAGGATTCGGCGCAGGGGCATCCGCACCCGGGGCAGCCCGGTGAGCATGCCGAGGGCGAGAATGGTGTTGACTCCGACGCCGATCAGGATCCCGACCGCGTCGAGCAGCCACCGGGAGCCGGTGGCGTCGGAGTCCGCAGCGATCACCAACCAGCCCGCGGCAACCGTGGTGCCGTACGCCACCGCGAGTGAGGCGGCCAGCAACAACCCGAGTCCGATCAGCACCAGGAGATCGACGAGCACGCGGACGGCGAGTCCGCCAGGGTATTCGGGTAGTTGCCACACCCGGCGGATCGACGACCGCAACACGTCGACCCAGAACCATCCCGTGATCGGCAACCCGACGAACGCGATGACGCCGATGGTGCCCCGTGCGTTGCGCAGCGTCTCCACGTCGAGGCTCGGCACGTTGTTCGCGACGTACCGTTCCACCATCCGCAGCACCGCCGGGTCGTCCAGGACGAAACCGAAAGCGGCGATGCTCAGCAGCCCGAGCGCGAACAGCGCGAAGAACGCGTAGTAGGTCACCGCGGCGGCGAGTCGGCCACCGTCCGCTTCGTCGTAACGCAGCGCGGCGCGGGCGAGGTGATCCAACCAGCCGACGCGCCGGCGGAGTCTCCGCCAGACCGCGGAGACCCGCTTCCCGCCCGTCGTCAGGTGCAGATGCAATCGCGGGTCAGCGCGTTCGTCAGCGTGGCCGCGCAGTAGCGGCGGGAGATCGGGTCGTGGGCCGCGGTGTCATGGCCACAGACGTCGCAGGCGTGAGGTGCGGTGCCCGTCGCGTCGGATCGTGTCTTTCGGCGGTCGATGGTCGATGCCGGGCTAGTCATGAGTACTCCGTAACTGGCGGTGGGGTCGGGGGATCAACGCCGGTCTCCGGTGCCACCGTCGGTGGGCGCGGCGGTCTGCTGGTTGCCGCCCGGCCGGACCGGGCCGACCAGGGCGTCGCGGACGCTATCGCGGGCGGCCGTGGCGACGGCGTCGGCCGTGATGCCGAACTCCTGGTAAAGCCGCTGGTAGTCGGCCGAGGCGCCGAAGTGTTCGAGGCTGACGATCCGGCCGGCGTCGCCGACGATCTCGCGCCAGCCCTGGCCGATCCCGGCCTCGATGCTGACGCGTGCGCGCACGCCGGGCGGCAGGGTCTCGTCCCGGTAGTGCTCGGACTGCTCGGCGAACCACTCCCGGCAGGGCATCGAAACGACTCGCGCGGGGATGCCCTCGGCGGCGAGCAGACTGCGGGCGTCGAGCGCGATCTGGACTTCGGAGCCGGTGGCGATCAGCAGGACGGCCGGGTCGGCTTCCGTGGTCAGGGCGTATCCGCCGCGTGCCGCACCGGCCGCTCGGGCGTAGCCGTCGGGTCCCCGGTCCAGGACGGGCAGGTTCTGCCGGGTGAGGATCAGGCCCGCGGGCCGGTCGGTGTGTTCGAGGACGGCGCGCCAGCAGGCCACGGTCTCGTTCGCGTCGGCCGGCCGGACGACGTCGAGCCCGGGAATGGCCCGCAGCGCGGCCAGGTGCTCGACCGGCTGGTGGGTGGGGCCGTCCTCGCCCAGACCGATGGAGTCGTGCGTCCAGATGTAGGTGGCAGGGAGCTGCATGAGCGCCGCGAGCCGCACCGCCGGACGCATGTAGTCACTGAAGACCAGGAACGTGCCGCCGTAGGGGCGGGTCAGGCTCTGCAGCGCGACGCCGTTGAGGATCGCGCCCATGGCGTGCTCACGGATGCCGAAGTGCAGGGTCCGCCCGTACGGGCCGCCGCTCCAGTCCCGGGTTTGCCGGTCGGCCGGGACGAACGACGGTTCGCCGCTCATCGTCGTGTTGTTGCTCTCGGCGAGATCGGCCGAACCGCCCCAGAGCTCGGGCAGCACCGGGGCGAGCGCGGTGAGGATCTCCCCGGACGCCTTGCGCGTGGCCATGCCCTTCGGGTCGGGCGCGAAGGTGGGCAGTGCCGTGGTCCAGCCGTCGGGGAGTTGCCGCTTCTGCAGCCGGTCGAGCAGCGCCGCGCGGTCGGGGTTGGCCGTACGCCACGCCGAGAACCGCGGCGACCAGCGCTCGTGCAGCCGCGCGCCCCGGTCCACGGCGCCGCGCGTGCGGCTCAGCACGTCCGCGTCGATCGCGAACGCGGTGTCCGGGTCGAACCCGAGCACGGTCTTCGTGGCGGCGATCTCGTCGGCACCCAACGCGGAGCCGTGGGCTTTGCCGGTGTTCTGCTTGGTCGGGGCGGGCCAGCCGATGATCGTCCGCAGCAGGATCAGTGACGGTCGGCCGGTGTCCGCTTTGGCGTTCTCCACCGCGGCGAGCAGCGCGTCGACGTCCTCGACGTACTCGCCGGAGCCGGTCCAGTCGACGGTCTGCACGTGCCAGCCGTAGGCGGCGTAGCGGGCGGCGACGTCCTCGCTGAACGCGATGTCGGTGTCGTCCTCGATCGAGATGTGGTTCGAGTCGTAGAACAGCACCAGGTTGCCGAGTTGCTGGTGCCCGGCGAGCGAGCTGGCCTCGGCGGTGACGCCCTCCATGAGGTCGCCGTCGGAGGCCACCACGTAGACGTGGTGATCGAACGGGCTCTTGCCCGGTGCGGTGTCCGGGTCGAGCAGTCCGCGTTCGCGTCGCGCCGCCAGCGCCATGCCGACCGCGCTGGCCAGTCCCTGGCCGAGCGGCCCGGTGGTGATCTCCACTCCGCGGGTGTGCCGGTACTCGGGGTGACCGGGTGTGGCCGACCCCCAGGTCCGCAGGGCCTGCAGATCGCTCAGTTCCAGGCCGTACCCAGCCAGGAAGAGCTGGACGTAGAGGGTCAGGCTGGAGTGGCCGCAGGACAGCACGAACCGGTCCCGGCCGAGCCACTGGTCGTCGTTCGGATCGTGGCGCATCACGTTGTGGAACAGCAGGTAAGCCAGCGGAGCCAGGCTCATCGCGGTGCCCGGATGCCCGTTGCCGACTTTCTGCACCGCGTCCGCGGCCAGCATCCGGGCCGTGTCGACGGCACGGACGTCGACGGCGTCCCAGCCGGTCGCGTCGGCGATCGGCGCTGCCACGCGTCGGACGAGGGAGAGGTCCTGGGTCATGACGTGTCCGATCCGTTGGTGGTGGCGACGAGGGCGGACCGTTTGTCGGCGATGCCGTCGAACAACTGCTGGAAGGACGCGACGAAGGCGGCGACGCCCTGGCGTTCGAGCTCGGCGACGACGTCGTCGTAGTCGACTCCGGCCGCGGCGAACCGTTCGAACGTGCGGCGGGCCCCCTCCACGTCGGTCGACAGCGTGTCGATCACCTGCCCGTGGTCGGCGAACGCCTCGAGCGTCGCCCTGGGCATCGTCGTGACGGTGTTCGGGCCGATCAGCTGCTCGACGTAGGTCACGTCGCGTCGCTCGGGGTTCTTCATCGACGTGGACGCCCACAGGCACCGCTGCGGCGAGGCTCCGGCCGCTTGCAACTCGGACCATTCGTCGCCGGTGAAGATTTCCCGGTAAGCGTGATAGGCCAGTTCGGCGTTGGCGATCGCTAGCGTGCCCCTCAGGTCGGCGGGGCCGTCGATCTCGTCGAGACGGCGATCTGCTTCGGCGTCGACGCGTGAGACGAAGAACGACGCGACCGACGCCACCGCGCTCAGATCACCGCCGGCGTCGCGCAGCCGTCGCAGGCCGCGCAGGTACGCCTCGGCGGCCGCACGATGGCGGGCCAGCGAGAACAGCAACGTGACGTTGACCGGGATGCCGCGGGCGATCGTCTCCTCGACGGCGTCCAGACCCGCCTCGGTGCCCGGGATCTTGATGAACAGGTTGGGCCGGTCGATACGCCGGTGCAGGGCGATCGCCTCCTCGACGGTGGCCCGGGCGTCATGGGCCAGATGTGGGTCGACCTCGAACGAGACCCATCCGTCGCGGGACGGGTCGCCCCGGTCGTAGACCGGCCGCAGAAGATCGCAGGCGGCCCGGATGTCCTGGATCGCGAGGGCGAGGAACACCTGCTTCGGGTCGTCCTCCGACCGCAGGACCTCGCGCATCTGTTCGTCGTAGGCGTCGCCCTCGGCGATCGCGGCCTGGAAGATCGTCGGATTGGACGTGACGCCCGTGACGCCGTCGGCGACGAGGCCGGCCAGGTCACCGTCGTGGACGAACCCTCGCGAGAGATAGTCCACCCAGGGACTTTGGCCTCGAGCGGCCAGGGATTGCAGTGACGTGGGCATGGTTCTCCCGTGTGTCGATGCCGCGAGGTGTCGGCCGGGCGCGGGATGCGCGGATGGTTGCGGGTGCCGGAAGGCACTCCTGCATCAGCGGACGCGGCGAATCGGCTGTTCGGAGACGCGATGCTTACCCTCGGCTGCCCCTCACCGGGGGAAGTAAACCGTCAGCCACGTGTTCGTTGCCGGACGGGTGATCGGGCGGCGCGGCCGGTCATGACTGGTAGTGGGGGTGCCGGTCGTGCTGCTCACGGAGGAACGTGGTTCGGCGTAGAGGTAGCCCTGGCCGGTGGTGCAGCCGAGAGCCCGCAGTTCGTCGGCCTGGGTGGTGGTCTCGATTCCCTCGGTGATCGTGCTGAGATGCAGGGTGCGGGTCGAGTGGCCTGCTAGAGGGCGAGGTCGGCGCGGCTGAACAGGGTCGCCGGCGTGTCGGTGGGAGTCCCCGGTCGCGATACCGACGTGGGCGCGCAGCAGCAGCGCGACCTCGCCCCTACCGCGTGGAGACGTATCCCTTCGAACGGCAGGCCTCAGCCTGAACGTAGGTCTTTGAACCGAGCCGGCTGGCCGCAGAACGCCGGCAGGCCGGCGCCCGATCCCGGTATCGCCTCTGGACTGCTGCGACGCTGGCCGCCCCCAGACGGGGCTCTACGCTATATGTGTCCTGTCGCTGTCAACTGTCTCGTGCCGAATGGTGGTGAGCCTGTGACCGCTGGCGGGACCGTCACCGGTGAGAACGTCCAGGACTTGGTAACCCGCCTGCGCCTGCTGGCGGTCGCCTGCACCCAGGTGGAGTCGATCGACGACCTCATGGGGGTCGCGCTCGCGCAGAGCGCAGCCGGATGCGATGCCACCGGTGCCGTGCTGTTCCTTCGTCGCGGGGACGCACTGGTGAACGTCGGGTCATGTTGGTTGCCGGAAGCCACCGAACCGCGATGGGGTGAGTTGCGGCTCGAAGCGGACCTGCCACTCTGCGTAGCCGTTCGCACTCAACGCGCAGTCTGGGTCTCCACCGCGGCGGAGCGACGCCGCCGATTTCCCGCGCTGGCCGAGCGGTCACAAGGATTCGTCGCGACGGCGTCGCTACCGCTTCGCCGGGGCGACCACGTACTCGGTGTGCTCGGCGTCGCCTACCGAGGGCCGCACGAGTTCACCAGCGCTGAGCGGCTTTTCCTCGCGACGCTGGCTCAGCAGGTCGCCGAGGCTCTGGTCCGTCTCGCCGATGCCGGTCAGGCGTCCGAATGGCAGCTTTCCCTGCAGGAACCGACGCGGCGGGCCGTGATCGAGTCGTTGCGGCCAACTGCTCCCACGCGCCGCGCCCACGCGGATCGAATCACGGCGCTGGCCGGTCGGCTATGCGCTGCCCCCGTGGCGCAGCTCACCTTGCTCGGCGCTCAAGAAGTCGTGGTGAGCACTCACGGGTCGGCCGCATCCGTGCCCTCGCTGAAGCGGTCGCTGACCGATGTCGCCCTGCGTGAAGGCGCACCTCTGCGAATCTCCGACGCGACCCGGGACAAGCGGGTTGCTGCTCTTCCCGCAGTGACCAGCGGAGCGGTGCACGCCTACCTGGGTGTGCCCGTGCGACACGGGAACCTCGCGATCGGCACGCTCAGCGTTTCCGACACGAGGCCGAGGGAGTGGGGGGACGATCACGTCGATAGCCTCACGCTTCTCGCCGAGGTGGCCGTCGACGTACTGGCGGCCCCCGCCGCGAACGGAGACGCCGCCCCGAACCGGGGGTGGGCGCCTCGCCTCGTGGACTTCGTCGCGGACCTGGCTGCCTCGGATAACGCAACTCAGGTATTGCAGGCGCTGGTCACGGCTGCGGTCGACACCGGCGGCGTGGACTCGGCTGCGGCCGTGTACCGGTCACGGGCCGGCGCGGCGGCGCCCACGCACGCGTCGTCCGGCCCCCACCGCCGTCGGTGGCCCGTGGACGAGTCAGCGGCCCGAGCCGTGGAGCGAAGGCTGACAACGTCATCGGTCACCCGGTTGTGCGGAGCCGACGCCCTCCTGACGGCCTTCCCCGATCAACTGCCCGCGATCGAGGCATCTCAGGTCACCGATCTGATCGTCGTGTCTCTGCGTCGACAGGGTGAACAGGTAGGTGCACTCCTGGCCACCGTCAGCGACGTTCTGCCCTTGGACGGTGGAGCCGACCGTTTCCTCAGCCGCTTGGCGGCCCTGGCCGGCTCAGCGCTCACCCGGATCGTGGCTCAGCGGGAGCAAGTCGAAGCACGAGCGCGTCTCGCCTTCCTCGCCGAAGCGTCCCTGGTACTGGACGCCAATCTGGACGTCGACGAGACCCTGCACCGGCTGGCCCGTATGGCAGTGCCCCCGGTGGCCGATGCGTGCCTGGTTTACCTGCGCGGGAACGGCGGCCTCGAACTAGTGGCCGTCACTCACGTCGACGCGAGCATCGAAGCCGGCCTTCGCGCGCACGCCGTGCACTGCCCGGCGATCGCCGGGCACCTCGGCTCCGCGTTCGGTTCCACGGATTCCCAGCTCATCCCGGCGGGCTGCGACTGTGCCGCCGCGCCGGGGGTATGGCGCTACGGTGGCGGCCAAGTTGTTGCTCTGCGCGCGCGTGGACGCGTCCTGGGGGCGATGTGGCTGGCCTCCGAGCAGGAGCAGCGTATCGACGGGCTGTTCACGAGCAGCCTGGCGCAACGCGCGGCGCTGGCGTTGGACAACGCGTTGCTCTATCGCGAGCGTCGCCGCGCGGTCATCGCCCTGCAGAGCCGCCTCCTTCCGCCGCGGCTGCCGCGGCTGGTCGGATTCGATCTGGCCGCCTGGTACGAGGTAGCGGACGCGTCGCTGGACGTGGGCGGGGACTTCTATGACGTCGTGCCGGCAGCCGACGGCTCGTTCACCTTGGTGATCGGCGACGTCTGCGGTCGTGGAGCCGAAGCGGCCAGCATCACCGGTCTTGCCCGGCACACGCTCAGGGTTCTCCTCGAAGACGGGTGGGCGCCGGCGGCCGCGCTCTCGCGACTGAACAAGGCGCTCCTATCCGAGGCGGTGCCGCGTCGCTTCTGCACTGTCCTGCTCATCACGATGCTGCCGTCCGAAGCGGGCGTAGAGGCGACCATCGCCAGCGGCGGCCACCCACTTCCTCTTTTGCTACGCCGATCCGGCGAGGTGACCGAGGTCGGTCGGCCGGGCCACTTGCTCGGCGTCCTCCCCACGGTGCGCAACCGTGAAACGGACCTGAAGCTCGAGCCGGGCGACACGATCGTGCTGTACACCGATGGGGTCAGCGAAGCACGGGGAACAGACGGCATGTTCGAAGATCGGCTCCACGCCGAAGTTCGTGCCCGCGCAGGACTACCCCCCGGCGAACTCGTCGGAGGGCTTCGCCGTGCCGTGACCCGGTACCGGCAGTCCGGAGCGGACGACATGGCGATGCTGGCGATCCGGGTGCGCGGGCGTGAGCTGCTCCACGCCGATCTTCAGCTCGACGGCGATCCCGCCGCGCGCCTCGACGAGGCCTTGCGTGCCGCCCATCCGGATCCGACCGACGTGGATCAGACGCCCGGCCTGGACCGGCTGCTGCGGGCGTCCGGTCTGAACAACGGGTTCGTCGGGGGAGACGGGACGGCGGAGGTCGTCATCGAGGAACTACCGGATGCGATCCGGATCGAAGTGGTCGCCCCGGCCCGTGATGCGACACCGCTGGCACCGGCGGTCCCCCACATACTGGACGGAGGAGGGGTACACAGCAGCGTCGCCTGGGCAGAGGTACGGCATCGCGATGAGTGACGTTCTCGTGCTGGTCGAAGACAGCGAAGAAGACGTCGAAGCGGTGCGTCGGGCTCTGGGGAAATCCCACCCCGCGCTGATCGTGGAGTGGCTCCCCGACGGTGTCACGCTGCTGGCGCGGATGACCTCCGAGGCCGCACCACGACCGTTCCTGATTCTGCTGGACCTCAATCTTCCCGGCTTCGGCGGACACGCCGCGCTGACCGAGCTGCGGAATCGCGCATGCGACGCCGCAGTCGTCGTCTTTACCTCGTCCAGCAGTAGCCGTGACGTCGACGACGCGTATGCGGCGGGTGCAGACGGCTACCTGGTCAAGCCGGTGAGCTTCGAGCTGCTCCAACAGGCGCTTGAGCACACGGTCACCTACTGGCTGCAGCGGGGAGACCGAAGATGGTGAATCAGGCTCCCGGTTCCGCTGACCGTCGCGGTCGTAGATCTTGGCGTGGGCAGCCGCCAATGCGACGGCACTCCGCGAATGGTGGATGCCACCAGGACGATCATCCTGGGGAACTGGGGCGGGACTTCGGCTCTGCCGAGGAGGTCGCCACCGTCGTGGCCGACACGCCGCTCACGAAGGTGGCGAAGCCGCTGGGCCGCCGGCGGATCAGCGGCGTCCCGGTGCTCGACGGTGAGGAGCACGTCGTTGGTGTGTGACGATCAACGACCTGCTGCACACGACGACCGGACCCGAGGACGCGGCTGACGTGCGAGCGCGCGATCTGATGACCGCACCGGCGGTGACGATCGATCCCGACGCTTCTCCCCTGGAGGCCGCGGCGAGACTCGGGGACACCGGCGTCGGGCGGCTGCCCATCGTGGACCGCAGTGGTTCGCTGGTCGGTGTCCTCAGCCGGGGAGATTTGGTGGAGGTGTTCACCCGGCCCGGAACTGCTCACGATCAACGTGGCCGACCGGGTGGTGACCCTGCGCGGCCACCTGGAGCGACGGTCGCAGGTCGATCGGCTGGTCGAGCTGGTGCGCCGAGTCGACGTCGTCGACGAACTCAGCTACGGCCGGGCGGCTCGACGGCCGTGACCGCCTCGGTCAGCGGCGAGTGAGCCGACGCAGTGTTTCCTCGACGACCAGGACGCTTCCGGCCACCGCTCCGCAGATCGCCCACTGGGCCGCGGTCAAGGGCACCGTGCCGAACAGAGACTCCGCCCAGGGCAGGTGGACGAGCGCCAGCTGCGTGGCCAGCACGGTACCCAGCGCCACCCACAGCGCCGGGTTGCGCAGCTGGTCGCGGTGGAAGACGGTGCGCCGGCCGGCCCGGGCACTGACCACGTTGACCAGCTGGAACAGCACGAACGTCGTGAACGCCATGCTCATCGCGGTCGGCTCACCGAACGGCCCCCGCGCCAGCGCCAGCACGCCGAGCGTTCCCGCGGCCATCACCGCGCCGACCCGGACGACGTCGGTCAACCGGCCCCGGGAGAGGATCCGTTCGCCGACCGGGCGAGGCCGCCGCCGCATGACGTCGGAGCGGGCGGGGTCGACGCCGAGCGCCATCGCGGGCGGGCCGTCCATGATGATGTTGATCCAGAGCAACTGGAGCGCGGTCAGCGGAGCCGGCAGCCCGAGCAGCGGGGCGGCGAGCAGCGCCAGGATCGCGCCGATGTTGGTGGAGAGCTGGAACCGGACGAACGTCACGACGTTGTCGTAGATGGCCCGGCCCTGGCCGATGGCGCGCACGATCGTGGCGAAGTTGTCGTCGGTGAGCACCATCGCCGCGGCCTCCTTGGCCACGTCGGTGCCCGACCGACCCATCGCCACCCCGATGTGCGCGGCGTGCAGAGCGGGTGCGTCGTTGACCCCGTCGCCGGTCATCGCCACGATCTCACCGCGCGCCGCCAGGGCGCGGACGATCGCCACCTTGTGCTCGGGCGCGACCCGCGCGAACACGCCGACCCCGTCGACCTTCGCGATGAGCTGCTCCTCGGTGAGGCCGTCGAGCTCGGCGCCGGTGACGACGGCCCCGGTGATGCCCAGCTCGCGAGCGATCGCGGAGGCCGTGTCGGCGTGGTCGCCGGTGATCATCGTGACCGCGACGCCGGCTCGGCGGCACAGCTCGATGGCGTCCCGCGCCTCCGGGCGGGGCGGGTCCGCGATCCCCACGATCGAGACCAGCGTCAGGTCGTCGGGTAGCCCGTCGGGATGATCCACGACGGCCGTGGCGGCAGCGAGCACACGCAATCCGTCGTCCGCCATGTCGTGCGCGGCCGCGTGGAGCTCGCGTTCGACGATCGCGTCGAGCAGCCCCACGCCCGCGACGCGGGAGCAGCGCGGCAACAGGACCTCCAGCGCGCCCTTGGCGTAGACCCGGCTCCGGCCGTCCGGCTCCGGGTGGAACGTGACCATGTAGCGGGCGGCCGCGTCGAACGGCACCTCGCTGGTTCGGGGCACTGGTGCGTGCACCCCGGCTTTGGCGCCCAGCACCAGCAGCGCGGCTTCGGTCGGGTCGCCCACGATGCCGCCGCCGGGGAGGAGCCTGGCGTCGTTGCAGGCGACCATCGGCAGCAGGGCCGGGGTGAGGTCAGCGTCCGGGCCGCCGGTGATCGCGCCGGTCGGGGAGTAGCCTTCGCCGGTCACCCGGTAGCGGTGGCCGGCGAACCACATCGTGCGCGCGGTCATCTGGTTCGGAGTCAGCGTGCCGGTCTTGTCGGTGCAGATCACGGTGGCCGAGCCGAGTGCCTCCACCGACGCCAGCCGCCGGACGATGGCGCCGTGGCGAGCCATCCGGTGCACCCCCAGCGCCAGGGTCACCGCGAGCACGGCGGGCAGTCCTTCCGGCACGGCGGCGACGGCCAGGGCGACCGACCGCAAGGCCAGCTCCGACAGGCTCTCCCCACCGGCCAGCGTGAGTTCCACGACCAGGTAGACGGCCACCGCGACGCCGCCCAGCAGCGCGAGGCGTCGGCCGAGGCTGTCCAGCTGCACCTGCAGCGGGCTGGGCGGTTCCTGGCCGGTGCGCAGCTGCTGCGCGATGGCCCCGATCTGGGTGCGCATCCCGGTGCCGGTCACGACCATTTCCGCCCGGCCCCGCGTCAGCGCGGTGTTCATGAAGAGCACGTTGGTGCGCTCCGCGATCGGGACGGTCGTCTCCACGGCGGTGGTGGATTTGCTGACCGGGACCGACTCGCCGGTCAGCGCGGCTTCGTCGACGTCCACGGCCTCGGCGACCGTCAGCCGTCCGTCGGCCGGTACGCGGTCCCCGGCTTCGAGCAGGACGACGTCGCCGGGCACCACCTCGGCCGCGGGCACCACCCGGGTGCCACCCGCGCGGCGGACCCGGGTGGTGGCGACCAGCATCTGGCGCAGCGCTTCGAGGCTGTGCTCGGCCCGGCGCTCCTGGACGAAGCCGATCACCGCGTTGATCAGCAGGACGAGGAGGATCACGGCGGCTTCGCCGAGCTCACCGACGGCGGCGGCGAGGACCGCCGCGCCGAACAGGATCGCGAACAGCCAGCTGCGGAACTGGTCCAGGAAGCGCAGCCAGGGCGAGCGGTGCGTGGGTTCGGGGAGTTCGTTGGGGCCGTACCGGTCGAGCCGGGCGGCGGCCTCGTCGTCGCTCAGACCCCGCTCGGGCCGTACCTCGAACAGCGCGGCGACCTCGGTCGCCGTGCGGTCGTGTCCGTCGACGAGCTGCTGGTCGCGCGCGAGTGTCACGGTCACCGAGACCTTCCTCCCGCCGGTTCCGCGAACCGGCCTCTCGGGAAGGTCTCCCCGGAGCCTCGAACTCGGCGAGGCCCGTAGCGGCCGGGTCCCGATCGTCGGGACCGTGCTGACGGCCTGCCACCTGGCGGGTACTCCCCCTCATCACCAGCATCAACGGCAGTGTTCCCGGTCAATAGAGGCGAAGGGCCCTTCACGGCGTCAGATCGTGGTCAGGTTCGGCGGCCTACGGGCGCCCCGCTCTCGTCACCGCCCACCCCGCGGGCCAGGCGCCGGACGAGCGGAAGTCGTCTCGAACCAGAACGCGGACGCCGTCCGGCCTGGCCTCGGCCGTGGGGACAAGCTCCGCGACCGCATACCGCACCGCGCTGTCCAGCAGCGGCGCGAGGATCCGCTCCAGCCGGTCGGGGCCGACACCGGCGGTCACCGCCGGATCGGGCACGGGTCGACGCGGACCGGATCGGACGCCACTCCGGCCAACACGCTGATCGGATCTCACGACGGCCGACTGCCGGTCCAGCAACCCGTCGATCTCGCCGCGGGCGAGGCGGTCGGCCAGCACGGTCTCCGGTGGTCGTCCGGGTCGCTCGCGCCCGCTACCACGCACGAGTGCGACGACGACCAGGACGACGAGCGCCCCGAACGCCACCGTGCTCAGCGTCATGTCGTGAACGAGATCGAACGCACTTCGCGTGCTCATGCTCCCGCCCGGCATGGCCTCCGTCGAGGTCGCGGACGGTGTGGTCACCATCCGCGGCATGCTGGCGCGGGAACGCGAGACCGAGGTCGCGGGCGATCTCGTCCGCCGCGTCGACGGTCTGGTGGGCGTGGACAACAAGCTCACGTACCGGATGGACGACACCACGTACCGCGCGATGCGCGACGCCGACGCGCCGCGGGGCGTCACGACAGCTGGCCGAGATTCAGAGTGAACTCGGTGAGGCCGTTACGGATCACCTGCCGCCCGGCCGGGCCCGCGAGCGACTCGAGACGGGTGACCGGGGCGTTCTCGGACAGGCTGACCGACTGCACCCGACGGACGCCACGCTCGGCCGCGGCCTCGACGAGCAGCTCCACCAGCACCGTGGCGAGTCCGATGCGTCTCCAGCCCGGGTCCACCACCACGGCGAACTCCACGACGCCCGACTCGAGCGGCTCGTAGCGGCAGATACCGATGCCCCGGCCGCTGTCCGGGGCGAGCGCGACCAACGCGAAGCGACGGTGGTAGTCCACCGTCGTCAGGTGGCGCAGGACCCGTTCCGACGGACGCGGTGCGGCGCCGAGGAAGCGCCGATGAAGGGTGTCGGCATCGGCGTGCGGATCGCCTCGGCCAGAGCGGGCGCGTCGCCAGGAACGATCGGACGGATCGCCGCCGCGCGGCCGTCCGCCAACGTGACCCGGCGCTCGAACCCGGGCGGGTACCCGGCCGGTCGGCTGCTACTCACCGCCGGCGATCCGATCGGCTTCATCGTCGCCCTCCGAGCTCGTGTGCCGCGCACCCTATCGGTCGACGACACTGCATGTGGAGGCGTTGGTGGCCCCGCGACCCGCGGCGGCCGGCGATCGGTGCGCTGGTCGCCGGGGCCGACTACCCGGTGGTCGTGGCGCGGTCGGCGCGCTGGCCGAACCCCGAGGCTCCGATCGCGGTCGCTCTCGACGGATCGGATCGTGACGACGCGGTATCTCGCGTCCCGTTGTGTCTGCCCGCTGGTCGCGATTCACCTCAGCCCGGGGGGACCGGATCGGGTCACCGCCACGCGGGTCGCGACCCGACTGGCGCACCGGGAGCGGGCCCACGCCCGCGTGCCGGTGCGGTTCCGGGCGGCGGTCGGTCCGTCGGCGCCGATCCAGCTGAGAGCCGAGCGCAGGCCGGGCCTGCCCGTCGTGGCTCCACCGCGAGCCGACGGGGTCACGCGCGCGGTGACGCACGCCGCCGTGTGCCCCGTCCGGGTCGCGCGTCCCTCGATCATCCGGCCGGAGATGAGCGATCTGGCCGCCTCGGCCGCCCGCTGAGGGGACCTTCGACTCTGCCCGTGGTGCCCCGGCTCGGCGCACGCTCGAAGGAGAGGGAGGAGGCAGTCATGACCATCACTCCTGTCGTCACCGTCGGGATCGACGGTTCGGATTCCGCGCGCGCCGCCCTGGACTGGGCGATGGCGTACGCGCGGGCGCACGGCACGTCGTTGCGTCTCGTGAACGGCTTGGAGGTGCCCGAGCCGTCGCCCGCCTACGTGCCGTATCCGCTCGGGGACGTCCGGGACGCCGTCGAGAAGGAGGCTCGGCAGGCCCTGGAGACGGCGCTGGCCCGGGTACACGCGGCCGCGCCGGACATCGAGGTGACCACGTCGGTGGTGGCCCATCCGCCGGTGCCGGCGTTACTCGAAGCGTCGAAACACAGTGCGCTGCTGGTCGTCGGGTGCCACGGCTGGGGCGAGTTCGCCAGCCTCTTCCTCGGCTCGGTCTCCGCGTCGGTCACGGCGCACGCCTCGTGCTCGGTCGTCGTGGTCCGCGGAAGCGGTGCGGTCCGCACGGCCGCGCCGGTAGTCGTCGGGGTGCACGGGGGCGGCGGCGAGGACGCCACGCTGGAGACGGCGTTCGACGAGGCTGCGCGACGCCGGGTTCCGCTGGTGGCGGTGAGCGCGTGGAGCGACGTCACGCTGGAGAACGCGGCCGGCACCATCGTCGGGGCCTGGCCGACGTGGGACCGGCTCCGCACGGAAGCGGGCAACCGCCTCGAGACGACCCTGGGCCCGTGGCGGGCCAAATATCCGACGGTCCACGTCGGCACCGTCGTGGCTCGTGACCGTCCGGCGGCGGCCCTGCTCGACCAGGCGGTCGAAGCCCAGCTGCTGGTGGTGGGATCCCACGGACGCGGCGGTTTCCCCGGCATGCGTCTCGGCTCGGTTCCCCGGCGCCTCGTTCACCACGCGAGTTGCCCCGTTCTCGTCGTTCGTCACGCCCGGAACGACTGACCTGGCGAAGGAGGAGCCATGCGCGCTCGAGATCCGATGCCCACACCGGTGCGCACCGGGTACCGGTCGACCACGATCGCCGAGGCGGCCGCTCTGCTCACCCGCTCCGACATCACGGCCCTCCCGGTACTGGACGACGACGATCGTCCGGTCGGCATCGTCAGCCGGCATGATCTGCCGCGGACCCAGGTCCAGCGCGACGAGACGCTCGCGGCCGACGCACACGGCCGGCTCGACGCCACCAGTGTCCGATGATCGCCCACCGGAAGCCCGTCGTCGTGGGAGTCAGCCCGACCGACTCGGCCAACGACGTGGTGGCCTGGGGAGCGCGGGAGGCCCAGCTGCGGAGGCGGCCGCTCCGGCTCGTCCACGCGCACGAGTTCGCGCCGGGTAGCACGGCGTCGCCGGCCGCCGCACGGTTGGCCTACCGCGACGCGGCCGGATGGATGCGCGGGCAACGCGCGTACGCCGCCCGTCTGCTCCCCGACGGCGAGGTCGAGACCACGGTGCTCGACGGCTCCTGGGTCGAAGTGCTTCTCCAGCAGGCCCCGGACGCGGACATGCTCGTCGTGGGCAGCGGCGACGAGTGGCGGACCGACGGTCTCGCCATCGCGCGCGACGTTCAGCTCGTCGCTCACGCCGGGGTGCCGGTGATCGTCGTGCGCGGAGGCGGGCAACCGGGTGCGGCGGCCCGTCGGGTCGTCGTCGGCTGCGGCGACGGTGACCCACCGGACGTCCTGCTCGCCGCGGCCTTCGACGAGGCCGACCGGCGCGGAGCGGTCCTGATGGTCGTCCGCTCCCGGAGCACCGAGGACGTCCCGCGGGAAGCGGACGTCCTCGGTGGTTGGTATGCGAAGTATCCGCATGTCGCCGCGGGACTCCGGGTGTGCCACGAGCCGCCGGCGGCCGCGTTGGTCGACGCGTCGCGGGCGGCCGATCTGGTCATCGTCGGGAGCCGCGGAGCGGGAGGGTTCGCCGGACTGCGGCTGGGGTCGGTGACCGACGCGGTGCTGCGGCACGCCGCGTGCCCGGTGCTGGTCGTCCCGGTCGAACGGTGAGGGCACCACGAGGGGCCACCGCCCGACGGCGGTGGCCCCTCGCGCGGGTACGCCCAGACGAATCAACGGCATGCCCAGTGGGTCCGTGCGCCGGCCCGGGGGCCCCGGGTGGCCAACCGGCTCGTCGTGCTCACCGAGCCTCTCCCTCGCGCGTGCGATCCTGCAGCGATGCGGCCAGCCGTCGTCCCCAGGCCTTCGCGTGGTCGAGCTCGCCGTCGCGCAGCGGTCCGACGGTGTCGAGCACGAAGAAGTCCTCCGGTGGCGCCGCGCGTCGGTAGCCGTGACGTTCGAGCTGCCGGGCCGCCGCCTTGGCCGCCGAACCCGTGACGAACTTCTTCGGGATCCGGGTCGTGAACGCGGCCGCGGCGGTGCCCGGTAAGCACGGCGAGAGGTCGGCGAGCCACTCGCGGATGCCGCGGGCGCGGTGCGCCGCGCCCTGCTGCTCGGCCGCGTGACGGGTGTTGGGGCGGGACAGGCCGAACGCGTGCGTCGGGCCGCCGATCACCAGCAGGTCGACGCCCACGTGCGGAGCCGGCGGCGCGTCCGCGAGGTCCAGCACGGTGACGGGTCCGGCGGGCGCCAGCCCTTCCGCGACGGCGTCGGCCACGGTCCGGGTGTTGCCGAACATCGACTCGACGATCACCAGTGAGCGCATCATGATCTCCTGAGCTCTCTCAGAGGAAAGGACCGGACGGATAGCTGACCTGCTCCCGTAGCGCCCGGTAGCTGGTGTCGTCGTCCACGTAAGCCAGCGCGTCGACGACCTTCACGACGCCGTCGATGCGGCGGGCGAACTCGACCGCGATGCCGACGTCACTGCGGCGTCGCAACGTGCCGCTGAGCGTCACCACGCCGTCGGTGACCTCGGCGGTCACCTCCGCCGGGTGGAGCAGGACGCGGCCGAGCACCTCGGTCTCCACCTCGTCACGGATCGCGGTGTCGGACCGGACGAACAACCGGACGAGGTCACTGCGGCTGACGACGCCGAGGAGCTTGCCGGTGTCGTTGACGACCGGCAGCCGCTTGACGTTCCGCTTCTCCATCAGCTGCGCGGCCTGCACGACCGACGCGTCCGCGTCGATCGTGATCGCCGGTGTCGTCATCAGGTCGCGGGCGACCAGCCCTTCGGCCTTCGCGCGGTCCGTGCGGTGGCGACGCAGCAGCCGGGGCCACTCGTCGGGCTCGTCCTGGTAGGTGAGCTTGTGCAGCAGGTCGGACTCCGACACGACGCCGACGACGTCCGCCTCGTCGTTGAGCACCGGCATCGCGCTGATGCCGGCGAAGTCGAGCTGCTCGGCGATGCGCCTCACCGGCGTGCCCTGGTAGACGATCCGAACGGTGGCCGTCATGACGTCGGAGACCTTGCGGTGGCTCATGACACGCTCCTCTCTCTTCGCCTCCATGGTTCGCCGCTCACGCATCCGTCGGCAGGGGAGGAAGTCCCGGGTGCACCGGACCGAGGTCCACCGGGTCGCGCCGATCGTCGTCGACCAGGCGGCCGTCGGCACCGACGACGGCGCGGATGGTGACCCGGGGCCGCCGTGGCCCGTCCTCGCGTGGCGGCGTTCACATGCCGACGTAGACCGTGTCGTCGGTCCGGTGGCCGAGCTCGTTGTTGACGTGCACGACGCCGTCGACCCGCTTGACCAGGCCCGCCGCGACGGTCGTCTGGGTGAGGCGGTCGAGCGTCCCGCGCAGGGTCACGACTCCCTCGGTGACCTCCACGGCCAGGTCGGGGGCGTTAACGAGCAGCGCCTCGCCGAAGACCTCGTGCACGATCTCGTCGTGGATCTGCTGGTCCGGGCGCAGCAGGACGCCGACCAGGTCCCGGCGGGTGACGATGCCGACCAGCTCGCCGACGCCGTCCACCACCGGCAGGGTTTTCACGCCGTGCCGCTCCATCCGCTTCGCGGCCTCGACGATCGTCGCATCGGGGAGCACGGTCACCGCCGGCGACGTCATCAGATCGCGCGCGACCGAGGCCCGCGACTTGGCCTTCGCGTCGTGGTGCCGGCTGAGCAGCCGCGTCCATCCCTCGGTCTCGGCGTCGGCCAGATCGGCGTAGGTGATCTTGTGCAGCAGGTCCTGCTCGGAGACGACACCCACGACGGTGCGCTGCTCGTTCAGGACCGGCAGGGCGTTCACGTGCCGGGTGTCCAGGAGCTGGGCGATCACCTTCGCCGGGGTGTCGAGCCCGACGGTGACGACGTCGGTCGTCATGACCGTGCGAAGAGTTCGGTGTGACACGGTGCGCTCCGATCCCGCGCCGCAGCGCGTGCTGGGTTCCTGCGTCGAGCGTCGCGCCGGCGAGGTGTGCCGGGACAGAGCCCGAAGTGGGCAGTGCGAGGGCCGAAGGTCCCGGCCCGTTCGGGGACGGCGACTCTGCTCCGGCGGTCCGGCGGGGCCTACGAAGGAAGTGAGGCTCTGACGAGGAGGAACCCATGACCAAGACCGTGGCGCCCCGCCGGCTCGACGCCTGGCGCGGCTTCTCGGGGCACCGGTGGCGCCGTGTCGTCGACGTCCACCGCTTCATCCTCGACAACGTGACGCCGTACGTGGGCGACGGCGGGTTCCTGGCCGGGCCGACCGAACGGACCACCGCTCTGTGGCAGCGCGTCTCCGACCTGATGGCGGTCGAACGGGAGCGCGGAATCCTCGACGTCGACACGGCCACACCCTCGACGATCACCAGCCACCGGCCGGGCTACGTCGACCGCGCGAACGAGCTGATCGTCGGCCTGCAGACCGACGCGCCGCTCAAGCGGGCGATCATGCCCAACGGTGGCCTGCGCATGGTCGAGAACGGTCTGGCCGCCTACGGTTACCGGCTCGACCCCGGCGTCCGGACGGTCTTCACCACCTACCGCAAGACGCACAACGACGGGGTCTTCGACGCCTACACCCCGCGTATCCGCGCCGCGCGCAAAGCCGGCATCGTCACCGGCCTGCCCGACGCCTACGGGCGGGGCCGGATCATCGGCGACTACCGCCGCGTCGCGCTCTACGGCGTCGACACGCTGATCGCCGCGAAGGAAGCGGAGAAGGCGACGCTCGACGACGTGCTGTCCAGTGCGGACGTGATCCGTGACCGGGAGGAACTCGCCGAGCAGATCCGCGCTCTGCGTGAGCTGGTGACGATGGCCGCCGGGTACGGCTGCGACGTCACGCGCCCGGCGACGACCGGCCGCGAAGCGGTGCAGTGGCTCTACCTCGCCTACCTCGCCGCGATCAAGGAGCAGAACGGCGCGGCGATGTCGCTGGGGCGCGTGTCCACGTTCCTCGACGTCTACCTCGACCGGGACCTGCGCGAGGGGCGGCTGACCGAGCGCGAGGCCCAGGAACTCGTCGACGACCTCGTGATCAAGCTCCGGATGGTGCGGTTCCTGCGTACCCCGGAGTACGACGCGCTGTTCTCCGGCGATCCGACCTGGGTCACCGAGGCGATCGGCGGCATGGCCCGCGACGGACGGCCGTTGGTCACCCGGACGTCGTTCCGGTTCCTGCGGACGCTCTACAACCTCGGCCCGGCCCCGGAGCCGAACCTCACCGTGCTCTGGTCGCCCGCGCTGCCCGAGGGCTTCAAGCGCTACTGCGCGCAGACCTCGATCGACACCAGCGCGATCCAGTACGAGAGCGACGATCTGCTACGCACCCGCTTCGGCGACGACACCGCGATCGCGTGCTGTGTCTCGGCGACCCAGGTCGGCAAGAGCATGCAGTTCTTCGGCGCGCGGGTGAACGTCGCCAAGGCTCTGCTGTACGCGCTCAACGGCGGCCGCGACGAGATGTCCGGTGAGCAGGTGGGGCCGGAGTCCGAACCGGTGGCCGGGCACGTCCTGGACTACGACGACGTGCGCGCCCGGTTCGACCGGATGCTCGACTGGCTGGCCGAGACCTACGTCGACGCGCTCAACGTCATCCACTACATGCACGACAAGTACGCCTACGAACGGCTCGAGATGGCGCTGCACGACCATCCGGTGAAGCGCACGATGGCGTGCGGCATCGCCGGGTTGTCGGTGGCCGTCGACTCGCTGTCGGCCATCCGGTACGCGACGGTGCGCCCGGTCCGCGACGAGACCGGGCTGATCGTCGACTACGTCACCGAAGGGGCGTTCCCGGCCTACGGCAACGACGACGACCGCGCGGACGCCATCGCCACCGAGCTGGTGCACGCGTTCATGCAGAAACTGCGCCGCCAGGCGACCTACCGAGGCGCGCTGCACACCCAGTCGGTCCTGACGATCACGTCGAACGTGGTCTACGGCAAGCACACCGGCAACACGCCGGACGGCCGGCGGGCCGGGGAACCGTTCGCGCCCGGTGCGAACCCGATGAACGGCCGTGACCGGCACGGCCTGACCGCGGCCGCGCTCAGCGTCGCCAAGATCCCGTACGACGACGCCCGCGACGGAATCTCGCTGACCGCCTCCACGGTGCCGGCCGGGCTGGGCCGGGCACCCGAGGAGCGGGTGCGCAATCTCGTCGGCGTGCTCGACGGCTACACCGACGCCGGTGGCTTCCACCTCAACGTCAACGTCCTGAACCGGGAGACGCTGCTCGACGCGATGGACCACCCGGAGAAGTACCCGAACCTCACGATCCGGGTCTCCGGCTACGCGGTGAACTTCGTCAAGCTCACCCGCGAACAGCAGCGTGACGTCGTCAACCGGACGTTCCACCAGAAGGTGTGAGATGACCACCGGTTCGGTCCACTCCTGGGACCTCTCGATCGGCGTCGACGGACCCGGCACCCGGCTGGTGCTGTTCCTGGCCGGGTGCCCGCTGCGCTGCCAGTACTGCGAGAACCCGGACACCTGGCACCGGCGCAACGGTGTCCCGACCTCGGTGGAGGACGTGATGGCGAAGGTGCGCCGCCACCGGCGGCTGTTCGACGTGACCGGAGGCGGCGTCACGATCACCGGCGGGGAGCCGCTCTTGCAGGCGCGGTTCACCGGCGAGGTGCTCGCGGCCTGCGCGGCCGAGGGCATCCACACCGCGCTGGACACGTCCGGCTACCTCGGGGTCCGGGCCCCGGACGAGATGCTGGCCGACGTCGGGCTGGTGCTGCTGGACATCAAGTCCTGGGACCCGGCCACCTATCGGAAGGTGACCGGGCGGGAACTGGTGCCGACGCTCGTGTTCGCCGAGCGGCTCGCGAAGCTCAGCCGACCGACGTGGATCCGGTTCGTGCTGGTGCCCGGCCTCACCGACGCCCCCGAGAACGTGGAGGGCCTCGCCGACCACATCGCGACGCTGCCGAACGTCGAGCGGGTCGACGTGGTGGCCTATCACCGGTTCGGCGTGCCCAAGTACGCCGAGCTCGGGATCCCCTACCGGCTGGAGGGCGTGCCGGAGCCGACCGACGAACAGCTCGAGCACGCACGCCGCACGTTCGCGTCCCGCGGGTTGATCGTCACCTGAGCGCGCCCGGCCGGAACCCCGGCCGAAAGTCCCGGCGGGCCGGGGCCGGCGCCTCTGCCTGCGCGGACGCCGGGGCTCTAGGAAGGAAGGTGGGCGGCGATCGCCGACACCTCGATCCGTTCAAGGAGGAACGATGTCCATCCGCATCGGAATCAACGGCTTCGGTCGCGTGGGACGCTGCTTCTACCGCATCGCCAGGGCCCGAGGCCTGGAGGTCGTCGCGGTCAACGACCTGACCGCACCGGCGACACTCGCCCACCTGCTGACCTACGACTCGACATTCGGCCGCCTGGACACCGAAGCGACCATGGCCGACCACGGCATCACGGTCGGCGACACCGGATTCGCGGTGACCGCCGAGCGCGACCCGGCCGCCCTGGACTGGGGCGCGTACGGGGTCGACCTCGTCATCGAGTCCACCGGCCGTTTCCGCACCCGTGACGACGCGGCCGTGCACCTCAAGTCCGGGCCGAAGAAGGTGCTGATCAGCGCCCCGGGCAAGAACGTCGACGCCACCCTGGTGCTCGGTGTCAACGAGGAGACGTACGACCCGGCACGCCACGACGTGATCTCCAACGCGTCCTGCACGACCAACTGCGTCGCCCCGATGGCCAAGGTGCTCAACGACGCCTTCGGCGTCGAACGCGGTCTGATGACGACGATCCACGCCTACACGAACGACCAGTCGCTGCTGGACGCCCCGCACAAGGACCTGCGGCGGGCCCGGTCGGCCGCGAGCAGCATGATTCCGACCAGCACGGGTGCCGCGAAGGCCGTCGGCCTCGTCGTGCCGGAGCTGGCCGGCAAGCTCGGGGGCGTCGCGGTGCGGGTGCCGATCGAGGACGGCTCGCTGACCGACCTCACGGTCGAGCTGCGCCGGGACGTGACCGTCGACGAGGTCAACCAGGCGTTCGCGGACGCGGCGGCCGGCCGGCTGAACGGCTACCTGCGCTACAGCACGGCGCCGATCGTGTCGCGCGACATCGTCGGCGACCCGTCGTCCTGCGTCTTCGACGCGCCGCTCACGCAGGCCGACGGCACGCTGGTGAAGGTGTTCGGCTGGTACGACAACGAGTGGGGCTACTCCGCCCGCCTCGTCGACCTGGCCGAGTACGTGGCCGCGCGGTTCTGACCGATCCAGTGGTGGGGAGGTCCCCATGTCGGACCGCGAACGGCTCCCGGCCGGACCGGAGAAGGCCGCCCTGCCGTGGTGGACGACGGGGGTCCGCTGGTGGTGATCCCCGCGGCGATGATCGCGTTGTTCTGGTTCATCGGCTGGAACGACTCCGCGCACGCCGTCTGTGCTGGCCGGAGCCGAGCCGATCACGACGGCGTGGAACCGGATGCGTGCCCGCGGCGAGGTGGCCCTGGTGATGGACGGGGCCGAGCACGTCGTCGGTCTGCTGGGCCTGCGGGAGGTGTCGGAGTGCTGGCCGGCCCGGCTACCGCTGCACGACGAGCCCACCGCCGGGGACGCGGTGCGGGCGTGCGGACGTGCCGCATCGCCCGCGAGCACGACGATCCGAGATGCCATTCGCGCCCTGATCACCGATCAGCGCGCCGCCGCGCCGGTGGTCACGACGGACGGCCGGGCACTCGGCGTGGTGACCGTTCTGACCTGCTGACCGCGCTCGGCCGCCCGGCCTGGCCCGGCGGTGCGAGCTCACCCGGAAGCCCGGCTCCGCCCCCCGGCCGGGGCCGGGTTCACGGTAGGCGGTGGGCGCTCAGCAGGTGGGCCCACCAGGGCCGTGAAACCTCATGAGGACGGGGTGCGCGCGTACCGCGGACGCTGAGCCAGCCGCCGGGACCCATCGACACCGGCCCCACGGCCGGTGTGCGGTGCAGGGCGCTGCCGAGCACCACCGCCGCGCCGGCCACGGCGACGACTCCGAGAACGAGTCGTTCGACGTCGACGGCGGGCCGGTAGCGGATCGTGCCGCCGTCGCGGACGTAGGCGCCGATCGTGCGCGTTCCGCGGCGGCTCGGCCGGTCGACGGGCAGCAGCACGGGTTCGTCCATGGTGACCTCCTCGAGTCCCTCCAGCCTGCGGGAGACCACGCGCACCGGGGGAGAGGCGGAGGCCCCCCAGGTCGGGACCTTCGACCGTTTCCGCTCCTCACCCGCCGTTCTAGCGTCGGAAGTACGAGGACAACCGAGGGAGGTGCGCACGTCATGACGTACGCAGCGGGAGCCCCGGTCACCGTTGGCGTGGACGGCTCCCCGGCCAGTCTGGACGCCGTGGCCTGGGCCGCGAACGAAGCCGGTCGGCGCGGGCGGGCGGTGAAGCTGGTCTACGTCAACAGCTGGCCGGCCTACACGTACGCGATGTGGCCCGCCTGGGGTCCGCCGGAGAGCCGCGACGGCAGGGAGGCCGGGCGGCTGGTCGTCGCGGACGCCGCACGCCACGCCGCGGTGTCGGCCCCGGCGACCCAGGTCGTGACGGAGGTCGTGGACGGGGGCCCGGCGAGCGTTCTCCTCGACCGCGCCGAACACTCGGCGCTGCTGGTCGTCGGTCGGCGTGGCGTCGGAGGCTTCCCGCAACTGGTGCTCGGTTCGGTGGCGTCGCAGGTGGCGATCTACGCCGGCTGCCCGGTGGCGATCGTGCCCGAGCACCCGGTCCCGCCGGCCGACGACGGTCCCGGCATCGTGCTGGGGGTCGACGGCAGCGACCAGTGTCAGGCGGCGATCGAGTACGCGTTCACCGAGGCGTCGCTGCGCGGCCGGAAACTCACCGCCGTGCGGTCCTGGTACTGGCCCGCCGACGACCCGGCCATCGTCGAACCCGCCCCGCTGCCGGCGCACCACCTTCTCGAGCAGCAACGGTTGCTCAGCGAGGCGCTGGCCGGATGGGCGGAGAAGTACCCCGACGTCGAGGTGCGCACCGTGATCGCGCACCACCGTCCGGCGCGGGCACTGCTGGACGCCACCGCGGGCGCGGAGGTGCTGGTGGTCGGCGCCCGGGGAAGCGGCGGATTCCGAGCCCTGCTGCTGGGATCCGTCGGGGAGACAGTGGCACGCCACGCGCACTGCCCGGTCGTGATCGCTCGAGCGTGACGAACCGTCGCCGGACGGGAAAATTGCCCTTCCGTCCGGCGGCCTCCTCTGTCTCACGGGGATGGCTCCCAGCGCACTCCCGGCGACGCCGTGCCTGGCTGATCGGCATGCCCGCGGTGCGGCGCGTGCCACCGGGTTCCTACCGCTCGTCGTCCGTCGCGGTCGGGTGAAACTCGACCGGGAACAGGACCTTCGCCCCTGTGCGCTTCGCGTGTGACGGACGAGGCTGGAAGTGCTTAAGGAGGTCCTGCGATGATCGCTCACCACACCACCTCGTCCGACCGCCCCGTCGTGGCCGCGCCGGAGGACGTGCTCTCGGCGCTCGCCGTCGAGGTGACTACCGACGGACATTTCGCGCCCGACGTTCCGGACCACGCCCGGCGTAGGGTGCGCGCCGCGCTCCGCCACAGCACCGTCCCGATCCTGCGGGCGTCGGTGCGGCTGGTGCGCCATCAGGATCCCGCACTGGCCGAACCGGTCGTGATCAGTGCGCTGCTCAGCGTCAGCGGGCGGCTCGTGCGGGTCAAGACCAGTGCGGTCTCCGCGCGGATCGGTCTGGACTCGTTGCAGCACGTGCTGCGCACCGCGGTCGAGCGACTGGACCGCCATCGCGACCGGCGCGGGCACCGCGGGCACCACGTCCGCGCGGGCGAGGGCCTGGACGAGGAGCACGAGATCCACCCGCACGGCACCTACGCTCCGACGTCGAGCACGGTGGACGAGGCGATCGCCGACCTGGACGTGCTCGAGCGCGAGTTCCACCTGTTCCACGACGTGGAGTCCGACGAGGACTCGCTGGTGTCCCGGGGTGGTCCGACGGGGTATCGGCTGGCCCGGGCGCGGAAAGGCCCGCTGGTCACGCCGCCGGCGACGCCGGTCGTCCTCGATCCGGACGACGCCCCGACGCTGAGCGTCGAAGCGGCGGCCGAGCGGCTGGCGTGCGGCGGAGAGCCGTACGTGTTCTTCGCTGACCCAGCCACCGGTCGCGGTGCGGTACTGCACGTCGAACGCAACGGCGACTACGGACTGGTCACGCTCGACTGAGCGATCGGCTGTGGCGGCAACGCGAAACCGGGTACCGGTGTCGCGGACCCTCCTCGGCCGGTCGTGTCGTGAACTGCTGCCGCACGACCGTGCCGAGGAGGCGGACCTCGATTCTCGCCAAGACTCCCGGTGGTGCCGCCTCCCAGGAAGAAGAAGCAGCCTTCGGTCTCGTCCCCGAACCGCGCCGCTAAGACGGCTCGGCGGCGCGGTGCGCGGCCACGAGAACCGGCCGGTGGGCGTGGTGCAGGGTGGCCATCGCGACGCTGCCGAGGAGCATCTCCCGCACCGGGGAACGCCCCCGGGATCCGACCACGATCAGGGCCGCACCTGACGCGCGGGCCGCGTCGCTGAGGGCTTCGGCGACGACTCGGCCGTGCGGCCCGATCGTGCCGGGGACCTCGAGTGTGGTCACCTTCGTGCCCTCCGGTAGGGCCGGAGCATCGGCGTCGACGTCGCCGACGGACACCAGGACGAACGGGCGGGAGGGAAAGAGCTCCCGGGCCGCGGCGAGCGCGTCAGCGGCACCGGGCGAGCCGTCCCAGCCGACGACGACGGCTCCGTCGGGGAGCGCGTCGTACTCGGCGGAGAGCAGCGGCTGCGGGATCACGAGCACCGGGCGGGGCGAGTAGTGCACGACCATGTCGGACACGCTGCCGAGGAAAGCCCGGGTCCCGCCCAGACCGCGCGAGCCGACGACGACCAGGTCGGCGTCGATCTCTCCGGCGAGCTGAGCGAGTTCGAGGCCGTTGCCGCCGTAGGCCGCCTCGAGGCGGGGCTCGGCGTCCCAGCCGGCGGCACGCGCCAGCTGGATCCCGGCCGCGATCAGCCGGGTGGCTTCCCGCGTGCCCTCCTGCTCGACCGCGGCTCGGAAAGCGTCGATGTTCTTCGCCCCGGCCCACAGCCGATTGCGGATCTCCTCGCTGGCGAACGGCGGTGTCCAGAGGTAGGCCAGCGTCGCTTTCGCCGCCGGGAACAGGCGCGCGCCGGCGTCGATGGCCGCGTTCGCGGCCGGCGAACCGTCGTAACCCAGCAGTAGGTGGGGGGCGGCGGGATCACTCATCGAGACTCCATTCGTCGGACTACTAGGGGTGTACCAGGATCTTGACCGCGGTGTCGTTGCGGTTGACCAGCGTGTCGATGCCTTCGTCGAGCAGGTCGTCCAGGGCGATCCGCGCGGTGATGAACGGCGCGAGGTCGACTTTGCCGTCCTGGACGAGCTTGATCGTCGCGGGATGGTCGTTGACGTAGGCGATCGTGCCGCGCAGGTCGATCTCCTTGAGGACGACCTTCTGCATGTCGATCGTGGCGGGTGCGCCCCAGATCGAGACGTTGACGACGACACCGGCCGGTTTCACGGCGTCGAGAAGCTGGTCGAGGACCGCGTTGACGCTGGTGCATTCGAACGCGACGTCGGCGCCGGCTCCGCCGGTGAGCTCGCGGACGCGGGCCACGACGTCGTCCGTGGCCGGGTCGAGGACGTGGTCGGCGACCCCGGTGGTGCGCGCCATGGTCTTCCGGGCGACGCTGGGCTCGGAGATGATCACGGTCAGGCCCTCGGCCTTGAGGACGGCGGCGAGGAGCAGTCCGATCGGCCCGGCACCGCCGACGAAGGCGACGTCGCCGGCTCGGGCGCCGCTGCGGACGAACGCGTGGTGGCCTACCGCCAGCGGCTCGATGAGGGCGGCCTGGTCGAGCGGGATGTCACCGACGGGGTGGACCCAGCGCTGGTCGACGACGACCTTCTCGCTCAGGCCGCCACCTCCACCGGCCAGACCGATGAAGCCCATCCGGGTGCAGAGGTTGTAGTTGCCGGCCGCGCAGAGTTCGCAGTCGCCACAGACGACGTAGGGCTCGACGACGACGCCGTCGCCGACGTTCAGGTCGGTGACGCCGGCGCCGAGGGCGGTGACCGTGCCGGAGAACTCGTGTCCCATCGTGACGGGCTGGGCTTCGCCGGTCAGCGGGTGCGGGTGACCGGTGGAGGGGATGAAGATCGGACCCTCCAGGTACTCGTGGAGGTCCGTGCCGCAGATGCCGCACCAGGCGACGTCGATGGCGACCGCGCCGGGACGCAGCTCCGGCGCGGGAACGTCGTCGATGGTGATGTTCTTGCGGTCGTGGAAGATCGCTGCCTTCACGGTGGTGCCCTCCGGAGGAGTGATGGAGTCGGCGAACATTCACCCCGGACGCTAGATCGATGGAGGCAGCGGCAGTAGGGACCTTGGACCCTGGGGCTACGGGGCTGCTGGACGGGCGACGACACGGCCGATGATCACCAGCCAGACAGCGAAGGTCGCCTCCGTGAGCGCGGTCAGCACCGGACCGACGATCCACGGATACGCGCCGATGATCTGAGCCGTCCCGGCGACGACTCCGGCGATCGCCCCGGCCGCCGGGCGCCGAACCGCCGACCCGAGGACGACGAGCGCCGCCCCGATGAGCAGTGACACCAGGTGTGCTCCTCCGTGGTACAGCGAGATCGTCAGCGCCACGGTCGCGGGGGCGTCGAGTTCGAGACCGAAGACGGGGTAGACGAGCCGCCCGTGAACGACGGCGAGAACCAGGATGACCGGCACCGCGGTGGCGAGAGCTCCGCACCCGAAGCCGACCCACGGCCTGGTGGCGCCACCCAGACGCTGGTAAAGGGCGAGCACTAACGGGATGAGCAGGACCGCCCCGAGGGCCATCGTCTCGTTGGTCAGCGCGAGCAACAGGTGATGGGAGTCCACCCAAGCCGGCAGGCGCGCCTGATCGGAGGGTGGCTGCCCGACGAGAAGATCGAGCCCGGCCTTGCTCAGGAACAACGCGCCGCAGATCGCGCCGACAGCTCTGGTCACCGCAGGCTCACCTCGGTGGCCGGGCGCCGGGGGGAGCGACGTGCGGCGCGTTCCGGGTAACCGATCCGGACCGTGGCCAGCACCTCGAGTTCCGGTCGCCCGACGATCGAGGCGAGTCGGGTTCCGAACCGCGACGACGGGCCCTCCCGGTCGATGCGTTCGGTGATCTGGTTCATGTGCTGCAGGCCGAGCCCGGCGACGGTGGCCGCCAAATGGAGCCGCTGCAGGAGTCGCCCGCCGGTCAGCTGGTGGACCGCGTCACGCGGGTCGGGCACGAGCACCAGCCCGTACGCGGCCGCGGTGCGGGTGTGCACCTCGCGCGTCTGCTCGACCCAGAACGCGTCGCCGTCGGCGCGTGACGTGGCCGGCATCAGCTTCGCCGCCGTGAGCATCACCGGCGACAACCCCTGGCCGTCGAGGGTCAGGCCGTCCCGATGGGCCTCGATCGCGTCCGCGTCGCCGCGGAACCACGCGAATCCGTCCCGGGACATCGCGTCGTCGGCGACGACGGCCTCGGCGGCGTCGACCATCAGATCACCGAGCTGCGCGCGGACGCGGGCGTCGGTGATCCACACCAGCGTGGCGGGGGCGAGTTCGCCGGTGACGGCAGTGAGCCGCTGGAGCCCAGACTCGTGCGCTGTTCCCGCCGATACGGGTCCACGCTGCGCATCACCCGCTCCGGGTCGGCCCAGAGCTCGATCCGTGAAGCGGACGCCCGGAACAGCCACGGCTGGGTGTTGTGCGGGCTCGCGGCGAGCACCGCGGCGGCGATCGTGCCGCGCGGGCCGTCGTCGTCACGCCACCGTCGCCACGCGTCGAACGCGGTGCCGCCGTCGGGGTCGAACACGCCGTTGTCGTAGGCGCGCCAACCGAGCGTGCCGCTGCCGACGACGGCGAGGCCGAGCGCCCCGCCCCCGGCCGTACGGAGCACGCGTCGCCGTGACCACCGCGGTGCCGCCGGGCGGTGGGGCCGCGGCACGGCCCCACCGTGCACGTGGGTAGCCATCACGCGTCCCCGCCGCCGAACTCCGGCCGGGCGGCTCCCGCGGCGGCTCCTGCTCGAACCGTCGTCCCGGCCTCACCACGCAGGATGGCGACGGCGTCCTCCACCGCCCCGATCGCCGACGGATTCCCGGTGGCGGCAGTGAAGACGCCGCAGGCGTCGATCTTCGGCCCCATCGATCCGGCGGGGAGGCCGAGCGCGGCCAGGTCCGCCACGTCGAGCGACGCGATCGGACGTGGGGACGGCGCCCCGAAGTCGCGCATCACCGCGGCCACGTCGGTCAGGATCAGCAGCCGGTCGGCGTGCAGGTCGACGGCGAGGAGCGCGGCGGTCAGGTCCTTGTCGACGACGGCCTCCACACCGGCCAGCCGGCCGTCATCGCACTCGACGACCGGAACACCTCCGCCGCCGCCGCAGACCACGACCGACCCGGCGCGCAACAACTCGTCGATCGTGTCCTTCTCGACGATGCGCCGCGGTCGCGGCGAGGGGACCACCCGGCGCCAGCGGGGTCCGTCGGGCGCGATCTGCCAGCCGCGTTCGGCGGCCAGCCGCTCGGCCTCCTCCCGGCGGTACACCGGCCCGACGAACTTCGTCGGTGCGGCGAAGGCCGGGTCGGCGGCGTCGACCACGGTGCGGGTCACCACGGCGAGCGCCGGTCGGCGCAGCCCGGCGTTCCCGAGCTCCTGGACCAGCCAGTAGCCGATCATCCCCTGGGTCTCGGCGTCGAGTACGTCGAGTGGGTAGGGGCGCGACAGCGCCGGGTCGGCGGCGCTCTCCAACGCGAGCAGCCCCACCTGCGGGCCGTTGCCGTGGCAGACGACCAGTTCGTGACCGGCGGACAGGCGAACGAGCGCGTCCGCGGCCCGCCGCACGTGCCGGCGCTGGACGGCGGCGTCGGGCTTCTCACCCCGTTCGAGCAGCGCGTTGCCGCCCAGCGCGACGACGATCCTCATGTCAGCGCTCCAGCGCCGCGACGAGAACGGCTTTGATCGTGTGCATGCGGTTCTCCGCCTGGTCGAACACGATCGTGCGGTCGGAGGTGAACACGTCGTCGGCGATCTCGGCGCCGGACAGGCCGAACCGGTCACGCAGCCGGCGCCCGACCGACGTCTCCGCGTCGTGCAGCGCCGGCAGGCAGTGCAGGATCTTCGTCGTGGGTTTCCCGGTGGCGGTCACCAGGTCGGTCGTCACCCGGTAGGGGAGCAGCCGGGGGACGCGGGTGTCCCACACGTCGTCGGGCTCGCCCATGCTCACCCAGACGTCGGTGTAGAGGAAGTCCGCGCCGCGAACCGCGGTGGTGGCATCGTCGGTCATCAGGAGCCGGGCGCCGGAGCCGGTCGCGGCCCAGCGCGCGGCGGACACCACGTCCGGCGGCGGCTGCAGCGTGAGCGGCGCGGCGATCCGGACGTCCATCCCGAGCAGCGCCCCGGTCACCAGCAGCGACCGGGCCACGTTGTTCCGGCCGTCGCCCAGGTAGCAGACGCTGATGTCCTCGATCGGTCCCGGGTGGTGCTCGATCATCGTGAGGACGTCGGCGAGCATCTGCGTCGGGTGCCACTGGTCGGTGAGGCCGTTCCAGACCGGCACGCCGGCGTAGCGCTCCAGCTCCTCCACGACCGACTGGTCGAAGCCGCGGTACTCGATGCCGTCGTAGAGCCGGCCGAGCACCCGGGCGGTGTCGCGGACCGATTCCTTGTGGCCCAGGTGGGAGCCGTCGGGACCGAGGTAGGTGACGTGGGCGCCCTGGTCGTACGCGGCGACCTCGAACGCGCACCGGGTTCGGGTCGAGGCCTTCTCGAAGATCAGCGCGATGTTCTTCCCGGTCAGGCGAGGTCCCTCGGTGCCCAGCCGCTTCTCCCGCTTCAGTTCCGCGGCGAGGCCGACCAGGTCCAGGAACTCCTTCTTCGTGAGGTCGAGTTCCTTCAGCAGGCTGCCGGTGGTCATGTCAGATCCCTTCTCGTTCGATCGGTCAGCTCATGCAGCGGGCGCCGCCGCGGCCGCGGCCGAGTTCCCCGCTCGGGATGGGCAGCACCTTGATGCCGTTCTCGGCGAGCATCGAGTTGGTGACCGTGTTGCGCTCGTAGCCCACGACGACGCCCGGTTCTAGAGCCAGCACGTTGTCGGCGTCGTCCCACTGCTCGCGGGCGGCCGCGCGGCGGTCCGTGTCCACGCACAGGACGCGGGGCCGGTCCGTGCCGAGCGCTTCGGCGATCGTGCCGAACAGGTCGTCGCGCGGGCGGACCGCGAGCCCGCCGTGGTCGGATTCGAGAATCTCGTCGAGCGACGCGGGGACGATCGACCAGTGCCGCAGGGCCTCCGGAGCGAGCCCCGGGTAGCGCAGGAACGTGTCGGTGTCGACCATCGTCAGCACCGTGTCCAGGTGCATGAGCGCGTGCGACTTCGGCAGCTCGACCGCGATCACCCGCGACGCCTGACCGGTGCGGAACAGCGACCGGGAGAGGATCTCGACGCCCTGCGGCGTCGTGCGCTCGCCCATGCCGATCAGGACGACGCCGCGGCCCAGGACGTGGATGTCCCCGCCTTCCAGCGTCGCGGGCTGGTGGTCGGCGTCGTCGTCGCCGTAGTAGATCGGGAACGTCGCCTCCCGGAACAGCGGGTGGTACCGGTAGACGGCCCGGCTGTGGACGGACTCCCGGCGGCGCGCCGCCATCGCCATCGGGTTGATCGTGACGCCGCTGTAGATCCAGGCCGAGTTGTCGCGCTGGAACAGCGTGTTGGGCAGCGGGGGCAGGACGAAGTCGTCCGGTCCGAGCGTCTGCCACCGCAGGCCGCCCGCCTTCAACCCCGACAGGTCGACGCGGGTGATGCCGCCGATGAGCAGCTCGGCGAGCCGTTCGGGCGGCAGGTCTTCGGCCAGCGCGCGCACCGACGCCGCCAGTGCCGCACCGAGGCGCGGCACGGTGCACACGCGCTCCAGGACGAACGCCCGCGCCTCGGCGGAGTGCAGGGTCTGGGCGAGCAGGTCGCCGAACAGGTGGACGGTGACCCCGTGTTCGCGCAGCACCCGCACGAACGCGTGGTGCTCGGTGCGTGCCTTGGCCGGCCAGAGCACGTCGTCGAACAGCAGGTCGTCGCAGTTGTCGGGGGTGAGACGGTCGAGTTCGAGCGCCGGGGTGTGGAGGATCGCCTGGTGCAGGCGGCCCACCTCGGAGTGGACGCCGAACGGGGTGCGGGTCATCGCGTCGCTCCGTGGGTGTGGTCGGTGATGGCGGCCGGGGTGTCGGGAACCGGCACGATCGGCACCAGTGGTTCGTCGCCCGTGTCCGCCGGCGCGGGAACAGCGTGGAGCTGCTCGCGGCGTGTCTTGAGGTAGGCGTAGATCGGGACCCCGAGCAGGAGCGCGATCATGGTCTGGTAGACGGCGGCGTAGCCGGCCGCGGCGGTCACCCACAGCGAGAACAGCCCGCTCGCGACGACGATCGCCAGGTCGCGGGCGAGGGCCCAGCCGGTGACGCGACGGCGCCGCGAGACCAGGTAGGCCAGCTGCGCGCAGGCCGAGAAGAAGTACGGGATCGCGACCGTGACGACCGACAGGCTGACCAGGTAGGTGAACACGGTCAGGCCGGTGTTGCCGCTGTAGGCGAACCCCATCAGCGCGGACGCCAGCGCGGTCGACACGACGATGCCGAACCAGGGCGCCCCGTCGTGGTTCTCCTTCGCGAACTGCGGCGGGAACAGGTCGTCCTTGGCCGCGGCCCAGGGCATCTCGGCGGTCACGAGCGTCCACCCGTTGAGCGCGCCGAGCCCGGAGATCACCGCGGTGGCCGCGACGAGCTTGCCGACCCAGGCGGCGTCACCGAAGATCGCCTCGAACGCGTTCACGAACGGGGCCCCGTTGTCGACCAGCGCACCGTGCGACACCAGCCCCATCACCGCGGCGGTGACCACGAGGTAGAGCAGTGCGCTCGCGGCGGTGCCGAGCACGGAGGCGCGCCCGACGTTGCGTTGCGGATCCTTGACCCGGCCCGCGGCGATCGCCGCGCACTCGACGCCGATGAACGAGAACAGCGCGACGCCGGCGGCGATGCTGATCCCGTCGTAGAGGCTGCCGCCGGTCGCGTTGAACGGGCCGAAGTTGGCCGTCTCGACGAAGAACCAGCCGACGATCCCCACGATCAGCAGCGGGATGAACTTCAGGACCACGGTGACGTTCTGCAGCCACGCGGTCTGCTTGACCCCGACGAGGTTGACGGCGGCCGGGATCCACAGCCCGACCAGCGCGATCCCGAAGTTCGTCCACGCGCCCGGGTTCTCGATGCCGAACAGCGACTCGACGTAGAGCACCCAGGACGAGACGATCGCGGCGTTGCCCGCCCAGGCGGTGATCCAGTAGCACCAGGCGGTCAGGTAGCCGGCGAAGTCGCCGAACTCGTGGCGGGCGTAGGCGTAGACGCCCCCGTCGCTGTGGGGGACGCGCTTGGTCAGCTGCCCGAAGAGCACACCGAGCAGGAGTGCACCGGCGGAGACGACGGCGAGGACGAGCAGTGAGCTGGTGCCGGCGCCGGCCAGCACGGCCGGCATCGTGAACACGCCGGTGCCGACGATGCTGCCGATCACCAGCGTGGTCGCGGAGAGCGGTCCTAACGCTCTGGTTCGGGGCGTGGTCATGGCGATCTCCTTTGATCCCGTACCGACACCTCGAGACTCCGTCCGTCCCACCTGTCCCCGGCAGGGCCATGGGGTGCGGTGTGTCCGGGCCGAAGGTCCCGAGGTGGTGACCTTCGGATCTACGACGCGCCGCCGATCGGTGCTGCGCTGGAACGATGGAGAGGTTGCGAGCGGCAGACGTGATCAACCTGGCGGCGGAGGCCCCCGGGGTGCCGATGCACATGACCGTGGTGGCGGTCCTCGACGGTGCCCCGCTGTGCGATCCGGCCGGGCGGTTCCGGCTGGACGCGATCCGGCGCACGGTGTCGGCCGGAGTCGGGTCGGTACCGCGCCTCCGGCAGGTGCTGCACGAGCCCGGCCCGTTCGCCGGGCGGCCGCTCTGGGTCGACGCCGCGAGTTTCGACGTCTCGAAGCACGTCGGCCGGATCGTGGTGCCGGCGCCGGCCGGCGAGGACGCGCTGCTGGAGCTGGCGGCCCTGGTGATGGTCCGTCCGCTCGACCGTCGGCGTCCGCTGTGGCGGATGGTGTTCGTGACCGGTCTCGCGGAGCAGCGGATCGGGCTGATCATGCGCTGCGGCCGATGGTCTCGCCCACCCCTGGGTCGCGTCCGACGTCGCTGAATCGGCCGGTCGGCCCCGTCGCCGGATCGGTGTCGTCCGACTCGATCTCACGGAGGCCGAGCGCGTCGCCCACACCTCGGGCGGAACGGTCAACGATCTGGTCCTCCATCTCGCCACCGGCGGCCTCCGTGCGCTGCTGCAGAGCCGCGGCGAGCGCGTCGATGCCCTGGTCGTCACGGCGTCGGTTGCGGTCTCGCTCCGTGACCGCAGCCACGAGGTCGACGTCGGCAACCGCACCGGGGCCTACCTCGTGCACGTCGTCGAGAGCGATCTGACCGGCCCGGCCGCCCCGATCAGCGTGTTCGGTGCCAAGGTGCGCACGGTGATCCCGATCGGATCGCTGGCCGGGAACGTGCCTATCTCGGTGCTGGCGCTCTCCTACGCCGGTGAACTCGTCGTCGCGATCCAGACGGACGCCGACGCGGTCCCGGACGCCGAGATCCTGGTCGAGGGTGTCCGTGCGGAGTGGAAGGCCTGGCACGGGACGAACGACCCTAGGCGCGGCGCCGCCCCGGCGACACCCTGAGGCCAACCGTCCGAAGGAGGCGCTGGATGACGTCGTCCGATGTCGTCACCGAAGAAGCCGATGCCGAGCGGGTCGCGCCGCCGGTGCTCCGATGCCGTGATCTGCGGAAAAGCTTCGAGGGCACGGCGGCGGTGAATGGTCTCTCGTTCACGATCGCCCCGGGGGAGACGTACGGCCTGCTCGGCCCCAACGGAGCCGGAAAGAGCACGACCATCCTGATGGTCGCCGGGGTGCTGGCCGCCGACGCGGGGCAGATCGACGTCGGTGGGCGGGCGATGACGGTCCGGTCGGTCCGCGCCAAACGCGCGATCGGGTACGTCCCGCAGGAGACCGCGCTCTACCCGGAGCTCTCCGGCCGGGAGAACCTGCGGTTCTTCGCCGGCCTGTACGGCCTCGGTCGCGCCGAGGGCCGGGCCAGGGTCGAGGACGTGCTGGACATCGTCGGGCTGGCCGACAAAGCGAGCGCGACCGTCAAGACGTACTCCGGGGGGATGCAGCGTCGGCTCAACATCGCCGTCGGGCTGCTGCACCAGCCGGAACTGCTCATCCTCGACGAGCCGACGGTGGGCGTCGACCCGCAGAGCCGCAACGCGATCCTGGAGAGCATCGAAGCGCTCAGCGCCGCCGGGATGGCCGTGCTCTACACGACGCACTACATGGAGGAAGCCGAACGGCTCTGCGACCGCGTCGGCATCATCGACCGCGGCGCACTGGTGGCGGAGGGCACGACCCGCGAGCTGACCGGCCTGGTCGGCGAAGCGGACCACGTCCGGCTCGACGCCACCGGAGACCTCGCGGCCGCAGCGGAGGCACTCCGAGGGCTCCCGACGACCCGCACCGTCACCGTCGGACCGGACGGTCTCGACATCCTGGACGCCGACGCGCGCACCGCGCTGCCCGACCTGTTGGCCGTGGCGGCGGGCGCCGGTGCGGTGGTGCGGTCGGTCGCGGTCGAGGAACCCGACCTTGAAGCGGTCTTCCTGCACCTGACCGGCAGCCGGCTCCGGGACTGACGATGCGACCCGTGCTGCTGATCGTCGGCAAGGACCTGCGTGAGCGTCTCCGCGACCGCTCGCTGTTCCTGTTCGCACTCGTCGTCCCGCTGGTGCTGGCGTTCGTCTACAACCTGGTGCTCGGCAAGGCCTCCGACCCGGATCCGTTCCGCTACGCCCTCGTCGACCTCGACGGCGGACCGGTGGCGGCGGCCTTCGCCGACGACGTCCTGGGCCCCCTCGTCGGCGACGACGTCGTCACGATCCGCCGTGTCGCCACCGCCGAGGCCGCGCGGACGCTGGCTCGCGACGGCGACATCGACGCCGGATTCGTCCTACCCGCCGGCTTCAGCGCGTCGGTCGCGGCGGAGAAGCCGCTCGGGGTCGCGGTGATCGGCAACGTCGACGCGCCCACCGGTACCCAGGTCGCCACGGCGATCGCGGACGCCTACGCCGGGGAGCTGGACACGGTGCGGGTGACCGTCGCGGCAGGCGGGGACACGCGGGTTCTGGAACGGACCGCGCCGCTCACGGTGGCCGGCGCCCCGGCGTCGATGAGAGTGTTGGACCAGACCACGTACATGGCCGCCGCGATGGCGATCCTGTTCCTGTTCTTCACCGTCCAGGCCGGGCTGTCGTCGCTGATCGACGAACGGTCGGCCGGGACGCTGCGCCGGATCCTCGCGTTACCGGTGCCGCGCTGGACCGTGTTGGCCGCCAAGGCGGTGACCAGCGTCGTCATCGGCGTCGTCGGCACCGGCGTGCTCGTCGTCGCGTCCTCGCTCCTGATGGGAGCCGACTGGGGCGACCCGGTCGGGGTCGCGTCGCTGGTCGTCGGCGGTGTGCTGGCCGCGACCGGGGTCACCGCCGCGGTCGTCGCGACCGCCCGGACCGCCGAGCAGGCCGGGAGCCGTCAGGCCGTGGTCGCGATCCTGCTCGGCATGCTCGGCGGAGTGTTCTTCCCGATCAGCCAACTGGGTGGGGTGGTCACGACGGTGAGTCTGGTGACGCCGCACGCCTGGTTCCTGCGCGGCCTCGGGGAGCTGGCCGGGGGCGGCGGGGCGTCGGCGGCACTTCCGTCGGCCGCCGTGCTGGCCGCGTTCGGGTTGGTCACCGGCGCGATCGCGCTCGTCGGCCTGCGTCGGGAGGTGGCGTCGTGAAAGCGCTCGTGATCGCCGGGACGAACCTCCGCCGCATGTTCCGCGACCGGACGACGGTCTTCTTCGTCGGGGTGTTCCCGCTCCTGCTGATCCTCGTTCTGGGGTTGGCCTACGGCGGCGACAGCGAGCCGCGCGTGGGGGTGCACGTGGCCGGACGGACGCCCCTGGCGGCGGAGTTGGAGAAGCGGCTCCGTTCCGCCGACGGATTGGACGTCCGGACCGCCGACGAGTCCGACGCTGTGGTGCACGCGGTGGAACGTGGGCAGCTCGAGGCCGGTGTTCTCGTGCCGGCCGGCTACGAGCGGGACGTCGCGGCCGGGAAGAGCGTGACCGTGCGGGTGATCGTCCCGCCGGGCCTGGCCGGTCAGCAGACCCAGGCGTCGCTGCGCGCGCTGGTGGGCCTCGAATCCGACCGGCTGCGCGCGGCCCTGGCGCTGGACGCTCCGCTGCCCGTAGCCCTCGCGCGCGTCGACGCGGCCGGGCGGTCGGTGCCCGGTGTGCCGGTGCGGACCCGCACCGAGGGCGACGCCGACTTCGGCACCGGCACCGGCCGGTTCGACGTCGGAGCGAGCTCCCAGCTCGTGCTGTTCGTGTTCGTCACGTCGATGAACGGGGCGGCCGCCCTGATCGAGACCCGGCGGCTGGGCGTCTCCCGGCGCATGCTCACCACCGCGACGCCGGCCGGAACGATCGTGACCGGCGAGGCGCTCGGGCGGTTCGCGGTCGCCGCGACGCAGGGAGCGATCATCATGGCCGGCTCCGCGTTGCTGTTCGGCGTGCGCTGGGGTGATCCGGTCGCGTCGGTGGTGTTGATGCTGGTGTTCGCACTGTTCGCCGCCGCGGCCGGCATGCTGCTCGGCACCCTCGCGCGCAGCGTCCAGCAGGCCACCGCGGTCGGGCTGCTCGCCGGGCTCGGGCTCGCCGCGCTCGGCGGGGCGATGATGCCGCTGGAGTTCTTCTCCCCGGTGATGCGGCTGGTCGCGCACGCGACGCCGCACGGCTGGGCGGTCGAAGGCTTCGGCACGTTGCTCCGTCACGACGGCACGCTCGTCGACGTCCTGCCGCAGCTGGGCGTCCTGGCCGGCGGCGCCGCGGCGGCGTTCGCGCTCGCCGCGTGGCGGTTCCGCGCGGTTCTGACCCGTTGAGCGGAGACCCCGATGAGGCACCGTACGGTTGGACCGTCCAGGACAGAGATGTGCCGTTGGGTAAGGGCCGCGCGGAATCCGCCGCTTCTGGTGTCGGTCTTCTGGAGCGCGAAGATGCTGGTCGGGATGTGGCTGATCGTGTCGTCGAGGTAGTCCCACGGCCGGTAGCGCCAGGTCGGTGACGATCAGCTGGTTCGCGCGGAGCAGGCCGCGAGGGGAGAGCCTCGCGGCCCGATGGCTCACCGCGTGTCGGACGCCGTTCCGGTGACCGCGGCGCGGCCGGCCTCCAGCCGCGCGATCGGCACCCGGTACGGGGAGCAGGACACGTAGTCCAGCCCGGCGTCGTGGAAGAAGTGCACCGAGTCCGGGTCGCCCCCGTGCTCACCGCAGACCCCGATGTGCAGATCCGGACGGGTGGCCCGGCCCTCGTCGACCGCGATGCGGATCATCCGGCCGATGCCCTTCCGGTCGATCGACTCGAACGGCGACACCCCGAAGATGCCCAGTTCCAGGTAGCGGGAGAAGAACGCGCCCTCCACGTCGTCGCGGGAGAAGCCCCACCCCATCTGGGTCAGGTCGTTGGTGCCGAACGAGAAGAAGTCCGCGGCGTGCGCGATCTCGCCGGCGGTGAGCGCCGCGCGCGGAACCTCGATCATCGTGCCGATCTTCACCGGGAATCCGGCGGTCAGCTTCTCCGCCTCGGCGCGCACGGTCTCCAGCTCCTGCACGGTGCCGACCAGCGGCACCATGATCTCCGGCCGCGGATCGCCACCGGCCTCGCGGTGCGCGATCGCCGCCCGGACGATCGCACGGATCTGCATGGCGAACAGCCCCGGCACGACGAGCCCGAGACGCACACCGCGCAGCCCGAGCATCGGGTTGGCCTCGTGCATCCGCCGCACGGCCGCGAGCAGGGCCAGATCGGTGCCGGGGTCCTGTCCCAGCGCCTGGGCGACACCGACCTTCACCGCCAGCTCCTCCAGCGAGGGCAGGAATTCGTGCAGCGGCGGGTCGATCAGCCGGATCGTGACCGGCAGACCGTCCATCTCGCGGAACAGCTCCTCGAAGTCCGCCTGCTGCAGCGGCAACAACGCCGCGAGCGCGGCGTCGCGCGCCTGATCGTCGCCGGCCAGGATGAGCCGCTCGACGAGCGCCCGGCGGTCGCCGAGGAACATGTGTTCGGTGCGGCACAGCCCGACGCCCTCGGCCCCGAACCGGCGGGCCCGGGCGGCGTCCGGACCGGTGTCGGCGTTGGCGTGCACACCGAGCCGGCGGCGCTCGTCGGCGTGCCGGAGCAGCCGGTCGACGGCGGCGACCAGCCGGTCGGCGGTCGGGGCGAGAGAGCCCTCGAAGTACCGCACGACCGGCGACGGAACCACCGGGACCGCACCGAGGTAGACGTGCCCGGTGGTCCCCTCGATCGAGATCACCTCGCCCTCGGTGAGCACGCGCCCGTCGACGGTCAACTCGCGCCGCTCGACGTCCACCTGCAGGGCGTCCGCGCCGCAGACACAGGTCTTGCCCATGCCGCGGGCCACCACCGCGGCATGGGACGTCTTGCCGCCCCGGCTGGTCAGGATGCCGTGCGCGGCGATCATGCCGGGCAGGTCGTCGGGGTTGGTCTCCCGGCGGACCAGGATGACGTCCTCGCCCTCGGCGGCGAGCGCGGTGGCACGACGCGAATCGAAGACGATCCGCCCCACGGCGGCGCCGGGGGAGGCGCCGACACCGTGCGCGAGCGGGCGGGTGGCCGCCCCCACCTCGAACATCGGGAACATCAGGTGCGCGAGCTGCTCACCGCTGACCCGGGCCAGGGCCTCGTCGGCGTCGATCAGCCCCTCGTCGATCAGCTGGGACGCGATGACGAACGCGGCGGCGGCGGTGCGCTTGCCGACCCGCGTCTGCAGCATCCAGAGCTTGCCGTGCTCGATCGTGAACTCGATGTCGCAGAGGTCGCGGTAGTGCGCCTCGAGCGTCGCCATGTGCCCGAGCAGTTCGGTGTACGCGGCCGGGTCGATCCGCTCCAGGTCCTGCAGCGGCACGGTGTTGCGGATCCCGGCGACGACGTCCTCGCCCTGGGCGTCCTGGAGGTAGTCGCCGTAGACACCGCGGGCTCCGGTCGCCGGGTCGCGGGTGAACGCGACGCCGGTGCCGGAATCGGGTCCGAGGTTGCCGAACACCATCGCCATCACGTTCACCGCGGTACCGAGGTCGGCGGGGATGCGCTCCTGGCGGCGGTAGAGCACCGCGCGCTCGGCGTTCCACGACTCGAACACGGCCCGCACCGCGAGGTCGAGTTGCTCCCGCGGATCCTGCGGGAACGGCTGGCCGGTGTGCTCGGAGAAGATCTTCAGGTAGGCGGCGACGAGTTCCTTCGGATCGTCGAGCAGCAATTTCACCGAGTCGAAGTCCGCCGACGGGACACCGCACACCGTGCGGCCGAACATCTCGATCAGACGCCGGTAGGAGTCCCAGGCCGAGTGTTCGCTCTCGCCGCGCTGAGCCGCCAGTCCGACGACGCTCTCGTCGTTGAGACCGATGTCGAGGATGGTCTCCATCATCCCCGGCATCGAGAACGCGGCGCCGGAGCGCACCGAGACCAGCAGCGGGTCGGCGGGGTCGCCGAGGCGGCGGCCCATCCGGCGTTCCAGGTCGGCGAGTTTCTCGGTGATCTGAACGGCCAGTTCGGACGGCTCACGCCCGGTTCGCAGGTAGGCCCGGCAGGCCTCGGTGGTGATCGTGAAGCCGGGCGGCACCGGGAGACCGATGGCGGTCATCTCGGCCAGGTTCGCTCCCTTCCCGCCCAGCAGTTCCTTCATGTCCTTGTTGCCTTGGGTGAAGTCGTAGACGAACGTGGCCATCGGAGCATCTCCTTCAGGATTGGCCGGGGAACCCGAGCGCGTCCGAGTTCGGACGACGGGCCGTCCGGGGTGGCGCCGCCGTGTCGGCCGGAACGCCGATCCGCAGTGCGACCGCCGGGTGGTCGCTCCCGCCCAGCAGGGTGTGCAACGCACGCCGGGCCGAGGAGACCTCGACGACCTCGCTGATCGGCGACGCGACGAGCCCGTGGCCGGTCAGCGTCAGCCAGACGTCGGACAGGGCCTCGCCGGCCCGCAGCCAGGAGCGGCGGTCGTCGCGTTCGGTGAGCAGGACGCCGTAGACGGTGCCGCCGTCGGTGCCCGACCCCAGCGGCTCGCGGTCGCGGCGGAAGGTGCGCGTGGGCACCGTCCGCCAGGTGTCGGGCACGACGGTGCGGCCGGGCAGCCCGTCGCGCTCGTCGGCCGGGCGGGAGGTCCAGGTCCGCAGATCACGCAGGAGCGACGGCTCGGCGTGTTCGACGATGTCGGCCACCTCGGCGATGTCGGCGAACGACGGGAGTTCGTCCGGCGTCAGGAAGCGCAGCCGGACGTCGTGCCGCGCGGCGGCGGCACGCAGCGCGTCCAGGTCGGCGGTCGCGGGTGGCTTCTCCGCGAACGGCCGGCGATCGGTCTGGCGACGGTAGATCGCGTCGTGGTTGCGCGGGTCGGCCGCGCAGCGCGCACCGAGGCCCAGGCGGGCCACCAGATCCGGCCGGGTCTCGTCCGGCAGACGCTCGACGCTCCCGGCGTAGCCACCGGCGCGCAGCGCGGTCACCGCGTGATCGAGCGCGGTGCCGCAGCTGATCAGCAGCAGGCGACCGTCGGGATCGAGTGCGCGGAGCCGGCGGTCGGCGTCGAGCCGGAGCTCGGCGGTGTCGCCCAGGAAACTCCAGCGCCACGGCTGGGTGTTGAGGACCGACGGAGCGCGCAGCGCCGCCAGAGTCGCTTCGGTCAGCTGGTCGATTGCCGCACGGTCGGACATCGTCGGCTCCCTTCGTCGTTGACGGGTCCCTCTTCTACGGTCGTCGCCCCGGGCGGGCCGCAGTAGGGCCGGGAAGGCCCTGCGACTGCGACCAAAGACCCGGTTCCGGCCCCGGTCAGTCCGGGACGACGACGGCGCGGCCCGGCACGGTGCCGGCGGCGACCGCCGCGTACGCGTCGGTGGCGGCGCTCAACGGCCACGTGCGCACCTGCGCCCGCACGTCCCCGCGCGCGGCCAGCCGCAACACCTCGTGCAGCTCCGGGCGCGTCCCCCAGTAGGTCGGCGTCACCGAGACGCCGTAGGGCGTACCGAGCAGCGACACCGGAAGCACCCCGCCGCCGAGCCCGACGATCAGGATCTGACCGCCCTTCGCGACCGACTTCGCCGCGATCGCCAACGTCGCGTCCGAGCCGACGAGGTCGACGACGGCGGCGGCACCCGCGCCGCGGGTGAAGTTGCGGACGGCGTCCTCGGCGCAGGCACTGGCGTGCACCAGGTGGTCGGCACCGCAGGCCTTGGCCAACTCGAGCGCGTCGGGCTTCGCGTCGATCGCGATGACCTCGGCGTCGGTGGTCGCGCGCAGGATCTGCACGGCGAGGTGCCCGAGTCCGCCGATGCCGATCACCACCGCGGTGGCGCCCGGCGTGAGCAGGGGCCGCGCCTTGGCGATGGCGTGGTAGGGCGTGAGGGCCGCGTCGGTCAGTGGTGCGGCGTCCACGGGCGACACCCCGTCGGGTAGCGGAACGAGGAACCGGGCGGAGGGCACCAGAAGGTACTCCGCCATCCCGCCGTCGGCGCCGAGACCGGCGACGGTCCAGGTGCCGGGCACCGCGGCGCAGTAGTTCTCGGCGCCGGTGGCACAGGTGTGGCAGCTTCCGCAGCCCCACGGCCCGTACACCGCGACCGGTAGCCCGGGCTCGAGGTCGACCCCGGCGCCCACGGTGTGCACCCAGCCGGCGTTCTCGTGGCCGAGCGTGAACGGCACCGGCCAGTCCAGCAGACCGGGCGGGAAGTCGTGCAGCAGGTGCAGGTCGGAGTGGCAGACGCCGGCACCGCCCATGCGGACGAGGACCTGGCCCGGTCCCGGCTCCGGAACACCGACGTCGGCGAATTCGGGGTCGTGGTGCCAGTCGACGAGACGGAGCGCGCGCACGAGGATCTCCTCACGAAATCGGCCCGGCCCTCGAGGGCCGGGCCGTTGCGGGCAGGTGGGGTCGGGACCGGCTCACGTGAGCCAGGGGAACTTCTGGACCAGTGCGGTGCGGCGCCACCAGGTGCCCAGCCCGAAGTAGTTGCCGGCGCCGACGAGGGCGAGGGTGGCGACGATCAGGGCACCGAGAATGTGTTCGTCGGTGATCGGGTTGTTCTCCGGGGGCAGCGCGACGGTCCACATGAGCACGTAGAGCAGGCTGCCGCTGACTCCGGCGATGCGCATGCCGATGCCCAGCGTCATCGCGACGCCGATGCCGAGCAGACCGAGCATGAACGCCCAGTCGGCGAACGCGGTCCCCGCGAGGTCGTGGTAGAGGCCCTCGAACGGGCCCTTGGCGGCGTTGCCCAGGAAGCCCTGCGTCGGCGAGCCACCGTCGATCCAGCCCTTGCCGTCGGGCGTGGCGTAGCCGAGTCCGAACAGCTTGTCGATGAAAGCCCAGAGGAACGTCCAGCCGACGACGATCCGGGTGGCGGCCAGGACGGCGCGGGTGACGGTGGCGGTGCGGGTGTTCGGCGCGTCGAAGAGCGCGGCCGGGCTGTCGGGCGCGGTCAGGTGCAGCGAGTCGAGGATGTGGGGCCTGTGGGTGGTGGCCATCGTGAGTCACCTCATCGGTAGGGGGTGTGCTCCGTGCACGTTCAGATTCCGCCCGCGACGACACCGTCGGCAGAGGCAGAGGTCCCGGCCGGTCGGGCCGGTTCCCGGGACTTTGGTCCCGAGCCCGTGCGTCCACCGGCACTGCCTCGGCGCTCCGCGCGCGAGGAGCGTGAGCGTCGACGAACAACCGGAGAGGTGACGAGATGCTCGACACCGGGGCCACCGTGCTGTGGTTCGACGACCTGTCGGTGTCCGACGCCGCGATCGCGGGTAAGAAGGGCGCCAATCTGGGGGAGCTGACGCGAGCCGGTCTGCCGGTCCCGCCCGGCTTCGTCGTCAGCGCGCGGGCGTATCGGACGGCGATGGAAGCCGCGGGGGTGCGCGAAACGCTCGTGGCGACGAGGACGACTGACGATCCGCTCGCGGAGGGCCTGCGGAAGGAGATCGCGACCGCACCGCTGTCGCCGGCGATCGCCGACGAGACCCTCGCCGCCTACCACCGCCTCGGTGACGGCACTCCGGTCGCGGTCCGATCGTCGGCCATCACCACGGACGACCTGTCGTTCGCGGGCATGAACGAGACCTACACGAACGTCCGGGGCGACGAGCAGCTCATCACCGCGGTGCGTGCCTGCTGGTCGTCCCTCTACAGCGCCAGGGCGATCGCCTACCGGGCCGCGCGGGGCGTCACCGAGGAGCCGGCCATCGCCGTGGTCGTGCAGCGCATGGTGCGCGCCGATCGGGCAGGCGTGATGTTCTCCGCCGACCCGGCCTCCAACGACACGTCACGCGTCGTCGTCGAGGCGGCGTTCGGGCTCGGTGAGGTCGTGGTCAGCGGTCAGGTCATCCCGGACACCTACGTCGTGCACAAGAACGGTCCGACCGTGCTCGAGGTCGAGATCGGCCGCAAGACCCACCAGATCGTCACCGGGCCCGACGGAGCCGACCGGCGGGTCGACCTGGACCCGGCCCGGGCCGCGACCCGCGTGCTGGACGACGACGAGGTGCTGGCGCTGGCGAGGCTGGCGATCCGCGTCGAGCAGCACTACGGCTCGGCGCAGGACATGGAGTGGGCGATCGAGAACGGCCGGGTCTTCCTCGTCCAGACCCGGCCGATCACGACACTCCCGGCGAGAGCTCCGGCGTATCCCGGCGGTCGACGCTTGACCTCCGGGCAGGGATCGGCGCCCGGCCGGGTGTCCGGCCCGGTGCGGCTCCTGGGGTCGCCGACCGAAGCGCACCGGTTCGCCGCCGGTGACGTCCTCGTCGCCGCGTCGACGTCGGGGGAGTGGATGCCGATCCTCCGCCGGGCCGCCGCGCTGGTCACCGACGAGGGCGGCATGACCTGTCACGCCGCGATCGTCAGCCGCGAACTGCGCATCCCGAGCGTCGTCGGCACGCGGACGGCCACCGCGACGCTGCGCGACGGCGAGATGGTCACGGTCGACGGTCGGCTCGGAGCCGTGTTCGAAGGAGTGATCTGAGCCGTGAAGGTCATCGAGGAGGGCCACCCACCGGTGGTCGTCGGCGACCCGCGGGAGAACCTGCAGGCCTTGCTCCGCGACCTCCGGGCCCGCCCCGCGGGGTTGAGCGCGGAGGAGGCCGCCCGGCGACGCGCCCAGTACGGCCCGAACGCCCTTCCCACCACGGGCGGCCCGAGCTGGGTCAGCGCACTGACCCGGCAGCTGATCCACCCGCTGGCGCTGCTGCTCTGGGGAGCCGCGGTACTGGCCTGGCTGTCGGGAACTCCCACGCTGGCAATCGCGATCGTGGCCGTCGTGCTCTCAACGCCGCGCTGGCGTTCTGGCAGGAGCAGCAGGCCGAGCGATCGGTCGAGGCGCTGGCGGCCTTCCTCCCACCGCACGCCCAGGTGCTGCGCGACGGCCACGTCGTCGAGGTGGACGCCGTGGAGATCGTTCCCGGTGACGTCGTGCTGGTGGACGAGGGCGCGACCGTTCCGGCCGACGCCCGGCTGCTCGACGGGGCCGTCGAGGTCGACATGAGTGCGCTGACCGGCGAATCGGTTCCGGTGATCCGCACCGCGGGGGAGACCGACCCCGGAGCTCAGCTGCTGCACGTGCCCGACGCGGTCTTCCGCGGCACGCTCTGCACCGGTGGCGCCGGCCGCGCGGTGGTGTTCGCGACCGGCGCGGCGACGGAGATCGGGCGGATCGCGACGCTGTCGCACGGCGTCGAACGCAAGGACAGCCCGCTCGAACGTCAGGTGCGCCGGGTGGCCTGGCTGATCGCCGGCGTCGCGGTCGGCGTGGGCGTCGCGTTCCTTCCGCTGGGTCTGGTCGCGGGGCTGTCGCTGTCGGCGGCCCTGGTCTTCGCCGTCGGGCTGCTCGTGGCGAACGTCCCCGAAGGACTTCTTCCGACGATCACGCTGGCGCTCGCGGTGGGTGTCCGGTCCCTGGCGAGAGCCGGAGCGGTGGTCAAGCGGCTCTCCGCCGTCGAGACCCTGGGGTCGACGACCGTCATCTGCACCGACAAGACCGGCACGCTGACCGCCAACCGGATGCAGGTCCACCAGCTGTGGACACCGCACGCCGACCTCCGCGACGCCGCGGACATCCCGGCCGGGGACGGTCACGTCGCGGCCCTGGCCGAGGTGCTCGCCCGGTGCACCGAGGCGACCCTGGACGGTGACCACGGCACCGGTGACCCGACCGAACTGGCGTTGCTCCGGTTCGCCCGGGAGCACGTTCCGGCCCGGGGGGCCCTGCGCATCACCGTGCACCGCTTCGATCCGCGGCTGCGCCGGATGTCGACCGTCGACCGGGGCACCGAGCGTCGCGAGGTCTCCTGCAAGGGTGCGCCCGAGGCGGTGCTCCCGCTGTGCCGGCTGGGCGACGCCGAGCGCGCGACCGCCGAGAGCGTCGTCGCGCAGCTGGCCGGTCGCGGGCTGCGTGTCCTCGCGGTCGCCCACCGGCCCCTGGGTGAGAGCGTGCCGGCCGACCGGGACGCCGTCGAACGTGACCTGCGGTTGTGCGGCCTGGTCGGGCTGCTCGACCCGGCTCGCCCCTCGGTCGCGCCCGCGGTGGAGACCTGCCACCGGGCCGGGATCCGGGTGCACGTGGTGACCGGCGACAACCCGCTCACCGGCGCCGCGATCGCCCGCTCGGTCGGCATCGGTGACGACGACTCGGCGGTGATCACCGGCGACGAGCTGGCGTCCATGACCGACGAGGAGCTCGCCGAGCTGCTGCAGGCCGACGGGGAGGTCGTGTTCGCGCGCACCACCCCGGAGGAGAAGCTCCGGATCGCCGACGCCCTGTCCCGCCGCGGCGAGGTCGTCGCGATGACCGGGGACGGTGTGAACGACGCACCGGCACTGCGCCGGGCCGACATCGGCGTCGCGATGGGACGGTCCGGCACCGATGTCGCCCGCGAGGCCGCCACGATGGTGCTCACCGACGACGATTTCGCGACCATCGTCCGCGCCGTGGAAGCGGGACGGCGGGTCTACGACAACGTCCGCAAGTTCATCCTCTACATCTTCGCGCACGCGATTCCCGAAGTGGTCCCGTTCCTGCTGTTCGCGTTGTCCGGCGGGGCGATCCCGCTGCCGCTGACCGTGTTGCAGATCCTCGCGATCGATCTGGGCACCGAGACGCTTCCCGCGCTGGCGCTGGGACGGGAGCCGGCCGAGCCCGGCCTGATGGACCGTCCACCGCGGCGCCGCTCCGAGGGGGTGGTCAGCCGGCGCATGCTGATCCGGGCGTGGGCGGTACTGGGCCCCGTCTCCGCCGCGCTGGCCCTGCTCGCGTTCTTCTCCGTGCTCTGGCGCGCCGGCTGGTCGCCGGGCGCCGACGTCTCTCACGACGTCCACGTCCGGGCCACCACCGCGACCTTCGCGGCGATCGTGTCGTGCCAGATCGGCACGGCGTTCGCCTCGCGGACCGAGCGGGTGTCGCTGTTCACGGTGGGCCTGTTCACCAACCGCCTGCTGCTGGTCGGCATCGCGTTCGAAGTGGTGTTCACCGGGGCGCTGATCTACCTGCCGCCGCTGCAGGCGGTGTTCGGTACGGCCGCGCTGGACGGCTGGACGCTGGCGCTGCTGGGCACGTTCCCGCCGGTGGTTTGGGGCGTCGACGAGATCTACCGCTGGGTGGTGCGCCGTGGTTGAGACCCTCGCGGCCGTGGCCGAGACGCACACCGGTGTCGTCGTCTTCGTCGGGGACCGCGCGTACAAGCTCAAGAAGCCCGTCGACCTCGGTTTCGTCGACTTCCGCACGGCGGAGTCCCGGCGCACCGCCTGTCACCGGGAGCTGGAACTCAATCGGCGGTTCGCGCCGGACGTCTACCTCGGCGTCGCCGAGGTGCACGACCCGGACGGGCGACCCTGCGACTGGCTCGTCGTGATGCGCCGGATGCCGGCCGACCGGCGGCTCTCGACGCTGGTGCGGTCCGGCGAGAACGTCGACCGGCCGCTCCGGGCGCTCGCGCGGATGCTCGCCGCGCACCACGCGGCCGCGCGGAGATCGCCGGCCATCGACCGCGAGGGCACGGCGGCCGCGCTGCGGCAGCGCTGGCGGGACAACCTGGCCGGGCTCGAGCCGTACCGGGGAACGCTCGCCGACCCCGCCACGCTCGACGAGATCGCCGACCGCGCGCTGCGCTACGTCGACGGCCGCGTGGACCTGCTCGCCGACCGGGTCGCCGCCGGGCGGATCCGCGACGGCCACGGCGACCTGCTGGCCGACGACGTGTTCAGTCTGCCGGACGGCCCGCGCGCACTGGACTGCCTCGAGTTCGACGACACCCTGCGCGCGGTGGACGGCGTCGACGACGCCGCCTGCCTGGCCATGGACCTGGAGCGGCTCGGTGCCCCGGCGGAGGCCGCACGCTTCCTCACCTGGTTCGCCGAGTTCGCCGGGGGTCCGCGGGTCCCCACGCTGGAACACCACTACGTCGCCTACCGCGCGGTCATGCGGGCCAAGGTCGCGTGCCTGCGCTGGCAGCAGGGCGTCCCCGACAGCGCGGCCACCGCCGCCCAGCTGCTCGGCCTCGGCGTCACCCACCTGCGCGCCGCCGAGCCGCGGCTGATCCTGGTCGGTGGCCTGCCCGGCGTCGGGAAGTCGACGCTGGCCGGAGGCCTCGCCGACACGCTCGGCGCGGTCCTCGTCCGGTCCGACCGGGTCCGCAAGGAACTGGCCGGGATCTCACCGCAGGTGGAGCGACGGTCGTCGTGGCGGGCCGGGCTCTACGCGCCGGACCACACCGCGGCGGTCTACGACGCGTTGCTGCGCCGGGCCCTCGAGCTGCTCCGGCACGGCGAGTCGGTGGTCCTGGACGCCGGTTGGGCGGACGCGTCGGCACGGGACGCGGCGCTGGTGATCGCGTCGCGGGCCGGTGCGACGCCGGTCGAGCTGCGCTGTGTCGCCCCGGCGGCCCTCGCCGCCGAACGGATGGCGGGCCGGACCGGGGATCCGTCCGACGCCACCCCGGAGATCGCCGCCCGGATGGCGGCGGAGTTCGCGTCGTGGCCGACCGCGTCCGAGATCGACACGACCGTGGCCCCGGCCGAGGCGGTGGCGGCGGCGCTGCACCGCGTCGAGCAGGTCGGGACGAACGTCCCGTCCTAGCGGTCCACCGGCACTGCTGCCGGGTCCCGTCCGGACCGCACGCTGAGAACAGGAACCACCGAGACCAAGGAGGTCGTCATGGCCGCCACCGCCACACCCCGGCCGCTCCAGGCGGTCCTCGACGTCGCGGCCGCGGCCGCGCTGCGTGCCCCGTCGGTGCTCAACACCCAGCCGTGGCGCTGGATCGTCCACGAGCGGTCGCTCGACCTGCGTGCCGATCCGGACCGACAGCTGACCGCCGTGGATCCGGAGGGCCGGATGCTGGCCGTGAGCTGTGGGGCCGCGCTCGACCACGCGGTGATCGCGCTGCGCACCGAGGGCTACGACGCCCGGGTGGACCTGCTGCCCGACCCTTCGGACCCCGAACTCCTCGCGACGGTCCGTCCGGGCGCCCACCACGCGCCGATCGCCGAGGATTTCCGCCGCTACCAGACCACCCTGCGCCGGCACACCGACCGACGGCCGTTCGGACCGGAACCGGTCACCGAGGACATGATCGCCGGGCTGGCCGAGGTCGCGCTCGTGCACGGGGTACACGTGCACGTCGTCCGGGAGGACCAGGTGCCGACGCTCTCCGCGCTGGCCTCCACCGCCGCGAGCACGGAGCTGGCCGACCCGGCCGAGCGCGCCGAACTCGCCCGCTGGACGCGCCGCGCACCGCACGCCGCGGACGGTCTCGCCACCGACGTGACCGTCCAGGGCTCGCCGCGCCGGGTGCCGTTGCGCCCCTACGCCGAGGACGCCGCCGGGCTGCTCCCGGGCGGACCCGGGAACGACAGCGGCGCCCGGTACCTCATTCTCTGGGGCAACCAGGACGGCCGCCGTGCCTGGCTCCGCGCCGGGCAGGCGCTCTCCGCGCTCCTGCTGACCGCCGCCGAGTCCGGCCTGGCCACCTCGCCCATGACCGACCTCGTCGAGGTGGCCGAGACCCGGGTGGCGCTCCGCCGCCTGCTGTCGTGGCAGGGGCACCCCTACGCGGTGCTCCGCGTCGGGGTGGCCGCCGCCGACCTCGGCGTGCCCGCGGCGCACCGGCGTGGCCACGACGAGGCCGTCGAGATCGACCGGCCGTCGTCATGACCACCCCCGGGGTCAGCCTCCTGGACGCCGAGCGGTTCGCCGACCTGGTGGCGCTCGGCACACGGGCGCCCTCGCTGCACAACACCCAGCCGTGGCTGTTCCACCGGCGGGGCGACGCGGTCGAACTCCTCGCGGATCCGGCCCGGGTACTCCCGGCCACCGATCCGTCCGGCTGGGGCCAGCGCATCGCGATCGGCGCGGCCGCGTACAACGTGCGGCTGGGCTACGCGCTCCTCGGCTGGCGGGCCGAGACCGAGCCGTACCCCGAGCCGGGGGAGAGTCACCTCCTGGCACGCGTGCACCCGGTCGCCGAGCACCGGATCACCCCGGCCGAGCGGATCGTGGCCGACGCGATCCCGCGGCGGCACACCAACCGGCGGCCCTATCTGGAGGCGCGGGTGCCGGACGAGACGCTGGCCGCGCTGGTCCGAGCCGCTGACGAGGAGTCCTGCCGGTTGAGCGTGCTCGACGCACAAGCCGTCGGTGAGGCGTCCGAGCTGATCCGGGACGCCGACGAAAAACTCGAACGCCGGAGCGGATACGCCGAGGAACGGCACCGCTGGAGCCGCGAGGCCGGCGGACCGGCGGACGGCGTCCGCTGGGACCGGCTGACCGGCCGGTCGCACCCCGACGAGCGGTTGCGCCGGCGTGACTTCGGCGCGCCGGCCACCAGCTCCGATCGCCGCTACGAGAGCGATCCCTGTCTCGCGGTGCTCACCAGCAGCGGCAGCAGCCGCTACGACGAGCTGCGCGCCGGGCAGGCCCTCCAGCACGTCCTGCTGCGGGCCACCGCGGCCGGCCTGACCTCGTCGCTGTACTCGCAACCGATCGAAGTCGACGCGGCACGGCAGAAGCTCAGCTCCGTGTGCGGGGGCGGCACCCCACAGATGGTCGTGCGGGTGGGGTACGGGCTCGCGCACGGCCCCACGCCACGACGTCCGGCCGACGAGGTGATCCGGTGAACAACGTCGAGGCGCTGCTCGCCGACGGAAGCGTGGTCCTCGTCCGGCCGGTCGTCCCCGCGGACGCCGACGGACTGCGCCACCTGCACGTCGACGCGTCCGGCACCAGCCGCCGGATGCGGTTCTTCACCGTCGGTGACGTCACCGCCAAGATGTACGCCGACCACCTCGCGTATCCGGACGACGAGCACCTCGCCCTGGTCGCCGTCCGCGACGGCGAGCTCCTCGGGGTGGCGTCGGCCGAACCGGTCGGAACCGACCCGGCCGTGGCCGAGGTCGCGCTGATGGTCACCGACCGGCTCCACCACGCCGGTATCGGCACGCTGCTGCTCGAACACCTGGCGGCCGCCTCGCGCCGGGCCGGGATCACGCGCTTCACCGCGGACGTCCTGTCGGAGAACCGCGCGATGATGACGGTCTTCGCCGACGCCGGGTTCACGGTGTCGATGGCCCGTCCGGAAGCCTCCACGGTCAGCGTCAGCGTCGACCTCACCGGCACCGCGGTCCTGGCCGCCGCGGTCGCCGACCGGGAACGACGGGCCGATGCCGCCTCGCTCGCACCGGTCCTGGCGCCGTCGTCGATCGTGGTCGTCGGGGCCGGACGCCACCCCGGCGGCGTGGGCCGCGCCGTGCTCACCAACCTGCTCGCCGGTGGCTTCGCCGGTCGGCTGGCCGCGGTCAATCCCCACGTGGGGCCCGGCGCCACGATCGGCGACGTTCCGGCGTACCCGGCCGTGGCCGACGTCCCCGGCCCGCTCGATCTGGCGGTCGTCGCCGTCCCGTCCGGTACGGTCGCGGCCGCGCTGGCCGAGTGCGGCCGAGCGGGCGTGCGCGCCGCCGTCGTGCTGTCGTCCGGCTTCGCCGAAACCGGCGGACGCGACGCCGAGCGGGAGCTCGTCGCGGTCGCCCACCGCTACGGGATGCGGCTGGTCGGGCCGAACTGCCTCGGCGTCGTGAACCTCGATCCGGCGGTCCGGCTGAACGCCACGTTCGCGGACCTGCGGACGAGCCCGGCACCCGAGGGCGCCGGAACCGGACTGGCCTCGCAGTCCGGCGCGCTCGGCATCGCCGTGCTGGACGCCGCCGCGCGGCGCGGCATCGCGGTGTCGCAGTTCCTGTCGCTCGGCAACAAGGCCGACGTCAGCGGGAACGACGCGCTGCTCTACTGGGAGGACGCGCCGGGAGTCCGCGTGATCGCGCTGTACCTGGAGTCCATCGGCAATCCCCGCCGGTTCCGGCGCATCGCCGCACGCATCGCGCAGCACAAGCCCGTCGTCGCGCTGCGCAGCGGCCGCTCGGCCGCCGGCGCCAGGGCCGGTGCCTCGCACACCGCCGCGGCCGCCACCCCGGACGCCACCGCGACCGCGCTCTTCCGCGACACCGGCGTGCTGGCCGTCGACACCACCGAGGAGCTCCTCGACGTCACCGCGCTGCTGGCCGCTCAGCCGGTTCCGGCCGGGACCCGGATCGGCGTCGTCGGCAACGCGGGTGGCCCCGGTGCCCTCACCGCGGACGCCGCGGCGGCGGCCGGCGCGCGCATCCCGGAGTTGAGCGACGCGACCACGGCCGCGCTCCGCCGCGAGCTGCCCCGCGCGGCCGCGGTGTCCAACCCCGTCGACCTCGGGGCCGAAGCCACCCCGGGCGCCTACCGGTCCGCGCTGGCCACCCTGTTCGCGTCCGGCGAGGTGGACGCGGTCGTCGTCCTGCACGCGGTGACCCGCGCGCAGCCGGTCACCGCGGTCGTCGACGCCGTGCGCCGGGCCGCCGACGCGCACCCCGGTGTCCCGACCGCCGGCGTCCTGCTGGGGGCGGAGCCACCGCGTGGCGGCGCCGTGCCGTGGTTCCCGTTCGGTGAGTCGGCGGCGCGCGCGGTCGCCCGGGCCGGGCACCTCGGAGCGTGGCGTGCCCGGCCGCACCTCCCGGCGGCGGTGCCGGGCTTCGACGAGGCGGCCGTGACCGACCTGCTGGCCACCGCTCCACGGTCGGCCGGCGGGTGGCTCGGCGCCGAAGCCGCCCAGCGGTTGCTCGAGCTGGTCGGTGTCCCGACCTGCTTTACCGTGCCGGTCGCCGGGGCCGACGCCGCCGTGCGCGCCGCCGCGGAACTCGGTGGGCCGGTGGTCGTCAAGTCCGCGGCCCTCGGCCTGGTGCACAAGACCGAGCGCAACGCCGTCGCGGTCGGCCTGACCACACCGGCCGACGTCGCCGCGGCCGCGACGGCGATCAGCCGCAGTACCGGCTCGGACGCCCTGCTCGTGCAGACGATGGCCACCGGCCGCCTCGAGCTGACCGCCGGACTCGTCGCGCCGGCCGGGGGCGCCCCGGTCGTCCTCGTCGGAGCGGGCGGCGTCCACGAGGAGGTGCTGGCGGACAAAGCGCTGGCCACCTGCCCGCTGGACGCCGGCGCGTCGGTCGCTCTCCTCGACGAACTGCGGTGCGCGCCACTGCTCCGCGGCCACCGCGGCAGCCCGCCGCTGAACCGCGCCGCGGTCGCCGACGTGCTCGACCGGCTGGCCCGGCTCGCTGCCGTCGCACCGCAGATCGCCGAACTGGACCTCAACCCGCTCCTGCTGGACGAGCACCGTGTGACCGCCGTGGACATCGCGGTGCGGTGCCACCCGTCCACCCCCGACGGCCGTCCGCCGCACCGCGACCCGGTGGCGGACGACTACGCCCGCGCGCTGGGCTGAGCCCTGTGCGTGAATCACCCCTCGAGAAGGAGGCCGCCATGCGCGCCGCTGTCGTCCCTGCCCTCGGTGCTCCGCTGGAGATCCGGGACCTGCCGGTCACCCCGCCCGGTCCCGGCCAGATCCTGGTCCGGATCGAGGCGTCCGGCCTCTGCCACACCGACATCCACGCCGCCCGGGGCGACTGGCCGGTGAAGCCCACCCCGCCGTTCGTCCCCGGCCACGAAGGCGTCGGTGTCGTCACCGGGATCGGCTCCGGGGTCACGTCGGTCGCGTGCGGCGACCGGGTCGCGCTGCCCTGGCTCGGCCACGCCTGCGGGCACTGCCGGTACTGCGTCTCCGGCCGCGAGACGCTCTGCGCCGCACAGCAGAACACCGGCTACTCGATCGACGGCGGCTACGCGGAGTACGCGATCGCCGACGCGGCCTTCGCCGTTCCGGTGCCCGAGGGCGTCGACCCGATCGACGCCGCGCCGCTCACCTGCGCCGGCGTCACCACGTACAAAGCGGTCAAGGTCGCCGGGATCCAGCCGACCGAGCTGGTGAGCGTCGTCGGCGTCGGTGGCCTCGGGCACCTGGCCGTGCAGTACGCCTCGATCGTCGGCGGCACCGTCATCGGCGTCGACGTCCGCGAGGACAAGCTGCAACTGGCCAAGGACCTGGGTGCGACCTACACGGTCAACGCCGCGACGACCGATCCGGTCGAGGCGATCCAGCAGCTCGGCGGCGCCGATGTCGCGATCGTGCTGGCGGCGTCGTCCGCGGCCGCGAGCGCCGCGCTGGCGTCGCTGCGTCCGGGCGGCCGGCTCGTGCTGGTCGGGCTCCCGAAGGACGGCGCGATCGAGCTGCCGATCTTCGACACCGTGCTGCACGGCAAGCAGGTGATCGGGTCGATCGTCGGCACCCGCCAGGACCTGACCGAGGTGTTCGCGCTGCACGCGCTGGGCCGGACCCGGGTCATCACCCAGGCCCGCGCGCTCGACGAGGTGAACGAAGCCTTCGACGAGGTGCTGGCCGGCGACGTACCGGCGCGCCTGGTCTTCACCCGCTTCTGACGGCGGGTGTCCGGACGTCCCGCGCCGCACCCCGAGACTCCGCGGCGCGGGACCTTCGACCCTGGGAGAACGGGGTGATGGCGCTCGACACTGGGCCGATGCATACCCCGCCCCGGACTCTCGTCGCGCTCGATCGGGACGAGAGCCTCGCCCTGCTGAGCAGCGTGCCGGTGGGGCAGGTGGTGTTCACCCACCGGGCGCTCCCCGACGTCCTGCCGGTCAACTTCCGGCTGGACGGCGACGGGGTGGTGATCCGCGTCGCGGCCGGCTCGACGCTCGCGCGGGTGGCGGACGGTTCGGTGCTCGCGTTCCACGTCGACCGGGTCGACGAGGCGGCGCACACCGGCTGGAGCGTCACCGTGGTCGGGCGCGTCACCGAGGTGACCGATCCCGCCGAGCGCCGTCACCTCGAGGAGCTCCCGCTGCGCTCCTGGATCGGCGACACCCGCGATCACTTCCTCCGGATCGGGATCGAGCGGGTGACCGGCCGCCGCCTGGTCTGACGTCGGGGCCTCGGGCGCCGCCTCGGTGGTCAGGCGTCCGGGCCGAGCAGTTTCGTCGCCAGGATCGCCGCCTGGGTGCGCCGCTCCAGCCCCAACTTGCTCAGCAGACTCGAGACGTAGTTCTTGACCGTTTTCTCGGCCAGGAACATCTGCTCGCCGATCTGCCGGTTGGTCAGTCCGTGCGCGATCAGTTCCAGGATTTTCCGCTCCTGCGGCGTGAGCCGGGCGAGTTCGGACGGGGTGTGCTCGCTCCCCTCCCGGATCCGGTTGAGCACCTGCTGGGTCACCGCCGGGTCGAGCAGGCTCTGCCCGGCCGCGACCCGCCGGATGCCGTCGACCAGGTCGGTGCCGCGGATCTGCTTGAGCACGTAGCCGGCGGCACCGGCCATGATCGCGCTGAACAGCGCCTCGTCGTCCTGGTACGAGGTCAGGATCAACGCTTTGATCGTCGGGTCGGCCGACCGGACGTCGCGGCAGACGTCGATGCCGTTGCCGTCGGGGAGGCGGGCGTCGAGCACGGCGACGTCCGGGCGGAGCGCGGGGATCCGCCGGGCGGCCTCGGGCGCGGAGCCGGACTCGCCTATCACCTCGATGTCACCGCTGGACTCGAGCAGCGCGACCAGACCACGACGGACGACCTCGTGGTCGTCGAGGAGGTACACCCGGATCATGCGTCGTTCCTACACCCCCTGCGTCGCCGATGCGGCCGGGTCGGCCGACATCGTTCGCTACGCTCCGAGCGGCGGTAGGGGTACGGGCGCGGGGAGCACGCGGTGACCGACATCAACGAGGGAGCGTCGCTGCCGAGGTTGCGGCTCGACACGTTGCTGCGTGAGCTGATCACCCGCGCGGAGGACCTGCTCGACACCCAGTCCCGGCTTCACCGGCTGCTCGACGCTGTGGTGTCGATCGCCAGCGATCTGAGCCTGCCCGACACGCTGCGCCGGATCGTCGAGCTCACGGCGGAGCTGGCGGGGGCGCGGTACGCGGCGCTCGGCGTGATCGGGCCGGAGCGTCTGCTGGTCGAGTTCATCACCGTCGGGATGGACTCCGAGACGCGGACCGCGATCGGCGACCTGCCGCACGGCAAAGGCATTCTCGGCCTGCTGATCAACGAACCGAAACCGATCCGGCTGCACGACCTCTCCCAGCACCCGGAGTCGTACGGGTTTCCGCCCAACCACCCGCCGATGACCTCGTTTCTCGGCGTCCCGATCCGGGTGCGCGGCACCGTGTTCGGCAACCTCTACCTCACCGAGAAACGTGGCGGGGAGGACTTCAGCGAGGAGGACGAGGACGTCGTCGTCGCGCTGGCCGCCGCGGCCGCGATCGCGATCGAGAACGCGCGGCTGTTCGAACAGACCCACCGGCGCGAGCAGTGGCTCGCCGCGTCGACCGACGTCACCGACCGGCTGCTCCGGGGTGCGGACGTCACCGAGACCAGCGCGCTCATCGTGGCGAAGGCTGCCGAAATCGCCCAGGTGGACGCCGCGTTCCTGCTGCTCCGCGACGGTGGCCCGGACGACGATCCACGGCTGGTCGTGCGGGCGGCGTTCGGCGAGGGTGCGCATCACTTCGTCGGCGCCTCCTACGGCGTTCCGTCCGTGCGGACGGAACTCCTCGCCGGTGACGGAAGCCCGTACCGGTTCGAGGGTGACGGTGCCCACCCGTTCGTTCCGCTCGACCCGGACCCGGTGCCCGATCGGTTCCTCGGGCCGGGCGCGATCGTGCCGCTCTCCTCGGGCGGCCAGGTGCTCGGTGTGATCACGGTGGCTCGGCACGAGGGACGTCCGCCGCTGGGCGAGGCGGACGTCCGGATGCTCCACGCGTTCGCGGGGCAGGCCGCACTCGCCCTCGAATTCAGCCGCGCCGCCACGGATCGGCAGCGGCTCGCGGTCTTCGAGGACCGCGACCGGATCGCCCGTGATCTGCACGACCTGATCATCCAGCGGCTGTTCGCGGTCGGCCTCGGGCTGCAGGGCGTCAGCATGATGGTCGGCAGCCCGGAGGTGACCGACAAACTCAACGCGTTCGTCGACGATCTGGACGACACGATCCGCGACGTCCGCAAGACGATCTTCTCCCTGCAGGAGCCGGTCGACCGTCCCAGCGGGCTGCGCGGCGAGGTGCTGCGCATCGTCTCCGGATCCGCGGAGACGCTCGGCTTCGAGCCCCGGCTGCGTCTCGACGGCCCGATCGACTCGGCGGTGCCGGACGAAGTCCGTCCCGATCTGCTGGCCGTGCTGGGGGAGGCACTGACGAACGTGGCCCGGCACGCGCGGGCGGCCAGCGCCGAAGTGGAGCTGAGCGTCGACACGGACGCCGGCCGGGTGACGCTCGTGGTCACCGACGACGGGGTCGGCCCCGGCGCCGACGTCACCCCGGGCCACGGCACGGTGAACATGGCCGCGCGCGCCCGCCGGTACGGCGGCGACTGCACCCTCGAGCCGCACGTCCAGCGCGGCGCCCGGCTCTGCTGGTCGGTACCGCTCTAGTCCCGGCGTGTTCGGGACTTCGGCCTCTGCTCCCGCCCTCATCGTCGTCCGACGATGAGGGTGAGAGCACCGGGGATCGCGGGATCCGCCGGTGGGGACGCGCGGCGGGAGCCGCGCCGGCAGAGGAGTCCACGATGACCCACCGTCACGTCAGGGACGTCATGACGACCGAGGTGCGCACCGTCTACATCGGAGCGCCGGTCAAGGTCGTCGCCGAGGAACTCGAGGCCGGCCGGGTCAGCGCGCTGCCGGTCGTCGACGACGACCGCCGTGTCGTCGGGATCGTCTCCGAGGCCGACCTGCTGCACAAGATCACCTACCAGGACGACGTCGACGACTGGCCCCGGCTGCTCCGCCGGCACCGCACCGACCGGGCCAAGGCCGAGGCCGCGTCCGCCGGGACGCTGATGACCTCGCCGGCCGTGACGATCGGACCGGGAGCCTCGGTCGTGGAGGCCGCCGCGCTGATGGAACATCGCAACGTCAAACGGCTTCCGGTGATCGACGACACCGGCGACCTGATCGGCATCGTCAGCCGGCGTGACCTGGTCCGGCTCTTCACCCGCAAGGACGAGGATATCCGCACCGAGGTGGAGCACGAGGTGTTCGGCCGGGTGCTGATGCTCACGCCGGGCACGGCGTCGGCGTGGGTGGCCAACGGTCACGTCACGCTGCGCGGACGCTTGCAGCGCAAGAGCGAAACCGAGATCGCCGCCGAGCTGACCCGCCGGATCGACGGCGTCGTCGGCGTCGCGAACTCGCTGACGTTCGGCCAGGACGACACCACCTACCGCGCGCTCCGCGAGGACGTGGCCTCGCGCGGCATCTTCTACTGAGATGGGCCGCTACTCGCCGATCCGCCGGACGCTGCGGCGGATCGGCTTCGGGCGCAGTCCGCTCCGCCGCGGCGTCGATCGCGCGGACGAGGTCGTCGGGCTGCTCACGACCGCGCTGGCCGTCGGCCTGGTGATCACCGCGGCCGTCCTCGGGACGACGTCGTACCGGGTGGCCGCCGATCAGCGCGCGCGGGAGCTGACACATCGGCACGTCGTCACCGTGGAGTTGCAGGCGGACACGGTCTCCCCGCCCACGGCCACGAACGCGCCGGTGTACCGCCAGCGCCTGCCGGTCGAGGCGCGCTGGACCGATGCGACCGGAGCGGTCCGCCGCGGCGACGTCTATCCCTGGTCAGCCGGGTACAAGGGCGACCGGACGCCGGTGTGGTTCGACGAGTCCGGCACCCCGGTGCGCCCGCTGACGAGTACGGGCGACCTGCGGGCCCGCGCGTGGACGGGCGCGCTGGCGGCCGTCGGGATCGGCGGGCTGGTGCTGTTCGCCGTCTACTCCACCGCCCGCGCCGTGACCGATCGCCGCCGGTACGCCGCCTGGACAGCCGAGTGGACCGCGGTCAGCGGGCACTGGCGCCACCGGATCTGATCGAGGGCGGCCCGATCGGGCCGCCCTCGACGCGACGTGTGGTCAGCGGACCACCAGCACGGGCGCGTCGGCGTGGTGCACCAGGCGGCGTGCGACCGAGCCCAGGACCATGCCGGCGAAGCCACCCCGGCCGTGGGAGCCCACCACGACCAGCCCGGCGTCGCTGGACAGACTCAGCAGCATCCGGGCCGGCTGTTCGCGTTCCATGACGGTCCTGACCTGGACACCCGGGTATTTGGTGCGCCACTCGGACACCTGCCGCGTCACCAGCACGTCGGCGTGATCTCGGGCCTCGATCCAACTGGGCGCCACGGCCGCGCCGAACACACCGAGCAAGGTGACGTCGCTCCAGGCGTGGGCGACGATCAGTGGCGCGCCCCACCGGTCGGCTTCGGCGAAGGCGGCCTCCAGCGTGGCCGAGTCGTGGTCCGAACCGGCGATGCCGACGACCACCGGCGCGTCCGGACCGGGCCGACGATCGGCGCGGACCACGACCACCGGGCAGTCCGCGTGCGCGGAGACAGCGGTGGACACCGACCCGAGGACCACCCCGACGGCCGGGTCGAGCCCTCGGCAACCGACGACCACGAGCTCGCTGAACGTCGCCGCGTCCAGCAGCGCGCGCACGGCGGGCTCATCGCTGATCCGGCCCTCGACCGGCAACGTCGGCACCGCCGCGCGGACACGTGCCAGCACGCGGTCGAGGGTGGTCCGGCCGTCGACCCGGGCGGCGTCCTTCAGCTCGGCGAGGCGATATCCCCCGTAGAGCGGCCGCTCACCGGGCCACCCGACCGCGACGAGCACCTCCAGGGACACGTGGCGGGCGTTCGCGTAGCGGGCCGCCCAGTCGAGCGCGGCCAGTGACGGCGCCGAGCCGTCGACACCCACGGTGACCACAGTCGTGTCTGACATGTCTGCCTCCTCTCTCCTCCTCTCAGGGTTCGGTGCGGCGGGGGGTCGCGGCAGAGGCGGAGGTCCCGGCGGAAGACCCGGTCCCTTCGGGACGTCCGGCCCTGCCGCGGTCGCGGCGCCGAGCCGAGTCTGGAGGGGGGCCGACCGGATGGCGCAGCCCGACGAGGTGGCGACGCTGATCTGCCGCGGCGCAGCGGCGGCGCCGTGTCGACCCTGCGAGGGCGGCTGGACCGCCTGACATCGAAGAGGTGGGTGCGATGACACTCGAGACTCGGCCGACCGGACTGCGCCGGGCACTACGCACCGGGGCGGGTTTCGGCATGGGTACCTGGCAGGGCCTCTTTGAGGCCCTCACCATCGGCGGCCCGTCTCGGGTGATCTCCAGCATTCGTGCCGAAGAACGCAGCCAGCTGCCCGAGCTCGCGCAGGAGCTGGACACCGGCCGCTGGGTCAAACGCCACGACGACGCGACCGCGGTCCTTGTCTACCCGTACACCGAAGGTGCCTGGTGAGCAAGGTGACCGCCCTCGACCTTGCCACCGGCGCGTTCGCGGTGGAATAGCAGCGACAGCTGGCAGGGGTAGTTCCGGCCGCAGTCGGTCGGAAATCCTGCAGGGTGAGGGTGCGCAATGCCTCAGCGGCCCTGCCGGTCAGCGGGCCACGGCCGGGAACGGCACGTGGGTTGGGTGAAGCACGTCCGGCGACGAGATGACCAACGACGATCGCTTGTCGGCCTAGCCGCCGCTCGACCGACGAGTGTGCCGACGCACGAGCTATTTCCAGCATTGCCAGGAGCTCGGCTTGCGGTAGTCCGCCGGCCGATCGATCGCGTCCTCACCGTAGAAGTCCTGGCAGGCTCGCCATGTGTCGATTGGGCTGACCGTTCTACCACGCACGCACCGCCAGTCGTAGGCGGTGGTTCCGCGTAGCTCGGCCCTCGCGTAGCCGACCGACTGGCAGGAGGCGTTCAGGTTCAGGTCGCCGGCGAGGCCTTCGGTGATCCAGCAACCCCATGAACCCCAGATGCGAAAGTCGTCAAGCCGGTCGATCGCCCGGTTGCCGTGCTCGCGACGGCAGGCGTCGGCCATGTCGATACGCGCCGAGGCGCCCGGCCTGGCACACCACCAGTCGTACGCGTCACCCCCGCGGTATATCCCCGCGGTGTAGCCGATGCTCTGGCAGTAGTGGATCACGTCCAGCTCGACTGTGCTCGCGGCCCGCGCACTGCGTGCCGCCGGACCGAGCAACCCGCCGATCACCAGCACCAGAACGACGTATATCGGTCTAAAACTCACGCGACAAGAGTAAACCGGCAGAGCGAAAGACGAACGCGGCGACACTGCGCCGCTGGCCGTCGACTGCGGCAAGATCTTTTCCCCGATCGGCGCGCTCGGCCAGGCCGAGGCTGTGCCCATGTCCGTTGATCGAGATCTGGCCGTGGATCTACGGGCGAAATGAGGACTCACCTATCCGCCGCGGTGTTCACGCACGGGGCGGTAATCACCGTCGTGCCAGTAGCTGACCTCGATGTTCGGAAGCTCGTCCTGGAGTTGGTAGGCCAATTGCCGCCCTTCGGACCGCCATCGTTCGGCGTCCTCGGGAGTGGGGAACTCGAAGTTCGTGAGCGGTAGCCGGCTGAACTCTGTGTTCCAGTCGCGCAGTCGCTGGACGAGTGGCTGGCTGATGCCTAGTCGTTCGAGGCGGATGGGGCCGTCCGAGTCCCAGACCGGGTCATCAGTCATGTAGTCGCCCATCAACCTGACCGCCCGATCGGGCCAGAAGATGTCGGAGTCGTACGGCGGGTTCCAGTCGCCGGTCGTCACGACATGGCCGATGAGGCGCAGAGCCTCGGGAAGGGCGATGGTGTCTTCAATGGAGTACTCGTTCCCGACACCGTCGGCGCGGATGAGAACGACGCGGTCCGCACCGCGGGTCTGGCGCTCGTAGGCGACCTCGTCCGGAAAGCCGGCCTGCTCCCGGCGCGTGACCCGGGCTCGTACGCCGTTCGTGATGAGCCCGAGTTCACGCCCCGAGGACGCGGTGAGCCGGATTTCCGTCTCTCCGCGAGCGATCAAGCCGTTCAGCGACTTCTGGATATCACCGGTCTCAACCCTAGTTCCGTCGCCGAACCACCAAGTCTCTGTCGCCAATGAATCGGTCCGTTTCGCGAGATCGTCCGCTTGCTTGCAGCCAGATAGTGCTTCCGCGGCCGGCCCAGCAGCCCGTCGGACAGCATCTCGTCCGCACGCGTGCTCGGTCTCGGCCTCAGTTCCTGCCGACCGGACCTGACTCATCGGGCGGCCACCAGAAGAGATCCGATTCCGCCGTCGGCGTCAGATTGCCAGTCATCACTATCTGGCTGATCAGCCCAACCGCCTGGGTTATGTGGATCGTTTCGGCCACCGGATACTCGTACTCCTTGCCATCGGCACGCTGGAAAACCGGCATCTCGGGACCGGCGGCGATCTGGTCGTAGGCGACCCGCTCGGGCGTGTGCGGTCCGTCGCGGCGCAGAAGCCTGGCTCGGACGCCGTCGGTGATGAGCCCGAGCGAGCATGCAGAGGTGCTCGTGAGCCAAATCTCTGCTCGGCCGCGCGCGATCTTGCGGTGAATCGCTCGCGCCACGGAGCCGGGGGACACTCGGTCTCCGTCGTCGAACACCCACTGCCCCATTGCGGCTACCTTTTCAGTGCTGGCGTGCATCTTTGACCGTGTATAGCTGGCGGAAGTTGCCGCGAGGACTCTGGCTGCATCGGGCTTACGCTGAGCCGTAGGTCCATCGCCCGACCGAATCGCCCGGTCGGCTCGGGCGTGAACGATCCGCAGCCGGATGCCCGCCCCAGCCGCGGCGATGTCATCGGGCGTTGTCGCAGTCAGCATGAATGCGAACGGGTCGGTGAAGAGGGTGTCGCACGCCGGCCCGGTACTCCGTTGACAACCTGCGCCTCGTAGCTTTCACTCGTCGATGGGGACGAAACGTCCCGTACCGGGTGAAAAAGGAGGGGTCCCATGCGGCTCACGGTGAAGAAGCCCAAGGAAGAGAAAGTCGACTTCGCCGTTCTCTACGGCGGCAAGACTCTCTAGCAGAGCGGTCCGAGGGGGCGTCGAATCGGCGCCCCCTCGTCGACACGCGCGGGTGACGACTCCACGGGACGCGGTGATGACGGATTTCGACGCTCCACATTCTTCGCCGGTCTCCTTCGGCGTCGTGAAACAGATTCTTCAGTACTTCGGATTGACCCCGGACAACCGCGACCCGCTGATCACGCCGAGCCTTCGCCTCTTTTATCCGCTGGACGATCAGCTCGCCGCGTTCGTGCGCGCCGGCGCGATCAGCCTGACCGATGCGGCGACGTCGGCCGAGCAGATCCGGTTCTTCCAGCAGCGGCGGGCGGACCGGCACCACGTCAAAGTCAGCGAGTTGATCGCGTCCACGCACGGTCCGGTCACGATTCGGATCGGTAACTGCTCGGCGATCGACACGCCGAGCCGTGCGTTTCTGCAGTTGGCCGCCGCCGTCGCCGGCTGGACGGTGACGTACACCGAGGAGCCGACCGGAGCGGTTCCCGCGTCCCCGTCGGCGGCGGAGACCCGGCTTCTCGACGCGGTGCACGAACGCCGGATCCGAGCGGAGGCGGATCTGGTGTGGAGGTCCGCGTTCGAGTACGTGAACGTCGGCGATGCCTGGACGGGCGTGAATCTCGGGCGTCGGCTCGCCGCGGTCGAACCGTCGGCGCGGGTCTGGAACCTGCTCGCGCTCAGCTTCGCCATGCTCAACGAATCCGAGAACGCGCAATTTTACTACGACAAATGGGCCGCCGACGGCGACGATGTCGACGAGATCCGAGCGCTGTACGGGAAATCGATGCTCTACGCCAGACATCATCCCGACGGGCTCCGGGATCTGGACGAATGCGCGCGGATCCTCGATTCCGCCTACGCGATCATTCAGCGACTGGATCCGGCCACGCGGGCGGAGGACACCATGGTGTTCGACGAGGTGTTCAATCGCAACGGCTACGCGCTGGTCCTGTACCGCCGCGGCGAGGTGGACGAGGCGCTCGCTCTCCTGGAGAACGGAATCGGCCGCTTGACGCAGACCGGCGAGAAGGTCGCGATTCATCGATCGGTTCTGATCTACAACCTGGCGCAGTGTCACAAACAGCTCGGCCGGATCGACGACGCGATCGCGACCTATCAGCGTCTGCTCGACGTCGACCCGTTCATGCCCGAATACCACCTCGAGTCGGCGAAGTGCCTGGCGGCTGCCGACCGGTACGACGAGGCCGTGGCCGCCTGCCGCACCGCCATCGACCTCGACCGGACTCTCCCGGTGGCGTGGACCCTGCTCGGCCTGTATCTCGGCGAGTCCGAGCACTTCGCGGACGCCGCGGCCGCCTATGAACGCGCCGCCGCTCTGGACCCCGCCCACCGACCGGTGCGTATCGACGCCGCCTACTACTGGATCCTCGCGGAGGAGGTCGAGAAGGCGTCGGCGGCGCTCGACTCCGTGCCCACCGACCGTCTCGCCGATTCGGAGTTCGAGCGGTACGCGTCGCTGCTCGCCGAGGTGCACCTGCGCCGCGGAGACGACGAACTCGCGGTCGAGACGCTGACGTCGGCGTTGAAGCGCCTGCCGGACTCGACGACGCTCCGCGAGAACCGTGCCGTGTTGGCCCCTGCATGAGGCAACCGCTCGACCTCCGCGTCCAACTGGGCGTCTTTTCGGTCTTGTTCGCGTCCGGTATGTGGATGTCGAAGATCGCCCAGCCCCTGCACTTCGCCCGGGCTGACGCGCTGGTGGCGTTCGGCGTCGGGTACGCCGTGATGGCGGTCGTCGGAGGGTTCGCATTCGCCTGGGGAGCCGTCGCGGACCGGATCGGTGGCCTGAACGCCGTACGACTCGGCGCCGGCGCGTACGCCGTCGGTATCGCGGGCCGGATCTTCACCGACGTCGGCCCCTCGGTCGCATTCTCCGCTCTGGCCGGTGCCGGGGCGTCGATGGCGCTCGTCGGAATTCGGCCCTGGATCCGGTCCCGGCTGAGCGACTCCGAGATTCCTCGCGTCGTCGGCGCCCGGAACCTGGGCAACCAGATCGGGGTGTTCGCCGGAACGCTCGGAGCGGCCGGAATCTTTGCGTTCGCGCCGCACGGCGACAGCGGCACCCGGGGGGCACTGCTGATCGCGCCGCTTCTCGTGGTGGCCGGCGTCGTGTGGCTGACGTCGGCGGCGCCGACGCGCGCGTTGCCACCGGCCGTGGTGGAGGCCGACGCCCCACCTTCCCGGCAGCAGTACCAGGTCCTCTCGGCCAAGCTCGCCGTCATCGGGGTCCTGTCCGGCTTCTACGTCAGCCTCGTGACGCCGTACCTGCCGGTGATCCTCGTCCGGAGCGGCCTGCCGGAGGCGGGTGTCGCCGTGCTCGTCGCGGCCATGAGCGCAGCTCAGATCGGGGTCACCGCCGTACTCACCCATCGCGGGACCCGGGAGCGGCCGTTCGGGCTCTTCCTGGTCGCGGAGGCGACGACCGGCGTGCTGACGCTCGCCGTCGGCCTGGCGATCGGCTTCTCGGTCGTCGTCGTCGCCGTCCTTCTCGTCCTGCGTGCGGGGTTCGTCGCGGTGGCGATCACGGCCGAGGAGACCGTTCAGTACGCGGTGATCCCGGCGAACGCGGTCGGCTTGGTGTTCGGCATCTCCCAGACCGCCTTCCTGATCGGTGACGCGCTCGGCGGCGCGGCCGGGGGGACGCTCTGGGCGGTCATCGGCCCGACCGGGCTGGTGACGATCGCGGGGCTCGCCACGCTGCTGAACGCGGTGCTGCTCCCCACCCTGCTCCGGCCCCGGACCCTGGTGGCCTCCGTTGCCCATTGAGACGATCTTCGGGGAGGACCACCTGACGCCGGTCGCCTGCGTCGCCGGTGAGCTCTGGTACTTCAACGACGTGAGCGGCACGCTCCACGCCGGAGCGCCGCGTTACACCGAGATGGCGATCGACCATCTCGCGGCGCCGTTCCTCGTCCCGGGCGACGGGAGGATCCTCGACCTGGAGATCGCCGGCGGCGCGCTGTCCGTACGCAACCACCTGCTCGCCCCCGGCCCGAGCCTGACGCGTGGACCCGCGACGAGCCACCCGGCCGGCATCGACGACGGGTGTTCCGTGGACGGCGTCGTGCCCGGGCCGGAGCGGACCCGGTTCGCGGTGGTCACGTCGTCGACCGGACCCGGCGTCCGCCTCGTCTGCCTGCGGACCGGGCGGACGCTCGACGCCGACCTGCCGCCCGGCGCGACCGTGCACGCCGTTCTGTCGGGCCCGGTCGTCCTCGCCGACGACGGAACGCGCTACACGATCCTGGGCCCCGAAACGTCCACCGGCGGCGAGGGGGCCGTCGTCAGCGTCAGCGGTGACCGGTTCGTCGTGTCCTCCGACCCCAAGGGCGAGCGGGCTTTCGACCTCGTCACACCGACCGGCGCGCATCGGCTGCGCGCGCCGTCCGGCTGGTCGCCCGTGCAGGTCACGGTGTCCGCGGACGGACTGGACGCCGTCTGTCTCCACCGCGAACACGGCTACGGCGTCTGCTCGCTCGACGGCGACGTCGAGCCGGTCCCCGGCACCGCCCAGCTCTTCGACCTGGGAGAGCACCACCCGGCGATCCGGGTCACCGGGCTGGCGTCCGGCTCCACCTGGCGCTGCGGCGCCGCCCGCTTCGCCGGGATCGCCGGCCCCCGGCCCGCCTACCGGGTGTGTCCGGAGATCGTCGAAGGCCTGCCCTGCGTCCACGTGCGCTCAGGAGACGCCGCCGACCGACTGCTGGTTGCCCTGCACGGCGGCCCGGACAGCCACGAGTGGGACGACCTCCGGTACGGCGGCGCGTACCGATCCCTGCTGGACGGCGGGTTCGACCTCGCGCTGGTCAACTTCCCCGGATCCCGCGGTTTCGGCCCGGAGCTGCAGCAGTCGGCCTGGAACGACTGGGGCGAGGCGGCCTCCACGACGGTCGCCGCGGTCGAGCGGCTTCGCACGCGACGTCCGTACCGCTGTGTTGTCGTGCTCGGGGTCAGCTTCGGTGCCTGGTTGGCCACGCAGATCGCCGATCGCATCCGGGCCTGTGGTGTCGTCGCTCTGTCGCCGATCCTCGAACTGCGCCGCCATCTTGATCACCATGCTCGGGGCGACACCCGGTTCGCGCAGTGGGCGAGAGATCGGTTCGGGCCGGGGTTCGCTGCCGCCGCCGACGGGGACGCCCGGGTCCGGGCCTGCACGACGCGGGTCACCGCGCTGATTCCCGCTGACGACGAACGCGTCCCATCCGCGGCGTCCGCCGCGTTCGCGACCGGGCAGGGATGGTCGACGGTTGTCGTCCGGGGGAGCCACTACCCGTCGACCGAGGCCGACGCGGACGCCCGGTGGGAAGCCCTGCTCCGGGCGGTCGACTCCGCGGCGGCCTCACCGCATGAGCACGCGCTCTGATATCCGCGCCGCGGCGACGATCGGAAGGCCTCAGCCGGGCGTTCAGGTCGGTGCCGTATCGGCCGATGAGACCGGCGGCGTAGGTCGCTCGGAAGCTCAGGGAGCCTCGATGAAGAGCCTCGCCGCGAAGACCCAGCTCATCCGCGCCGGCATCATCGTGGCGACGTTCGGTCTGCTCGGAGGGGTTCTGGCCGGGATTCGTTGGTGGAACCTGCGACCCACCCGGCCGCTGAGCGCGGAAGAACGCCGAAAGCGCCAAGACCGGTCGACGCGGAGGTCGACTGACCCCATGGCGGGCCCGGCGTGCTGAGATTGATGAGCGACTACTTCTGTGGATTCCCGGTGTGGGACGACCTCGGCCTCACCACGTCACCGGAAGCGCTCGGTGTGTCGACCCAGCTGGCCGCGCGACTCTACGTCTGGCAGGAACTCTAGGGAACTCAAGAGGGAAATCGAGGTCGATCTCTGGCCCGTGGCCGACTGCCCTCCAGAGACCTAGACCTCCACGCACACGAGGCTCAGGCTGACCCGTACGTCCATGGACCGACCTCGATCGATGGAGGCAGCACAGGGTCCGGGTTCGGGCTGGTCGGGTCCTGGCTGGTTCCGGTCTCCTTAACTCGCTCCAGGCCGACGATCTTCGCCCTCACAGCAGGCCGGTCTTCGCTCGACGAAACATCGGCGGACCCTTCAGTGGTTTCCACGTCTGCCCTCTCGTCGCCCCGCCCGAGCAGGTCATGCTCTGACGTGCTGCAGCTCCTCACTAGCGTAAGATAGTAGGGCTGTGTCCGAAAGATCGTTTTTGGGAGGCGATCGATCGCCGCGGAGGGACCACACCCAACGCCGTTCGCGCTGGAGGTCAGTGCTCAGCCCGATCTCACAGCGCGTCGAGGGCGTCGCGCGGGCCGGCCCGGGAGGAGACGCCCGGCTCGGGGAAAACGCCTTGTTCAGCCAGCTGCTGCGAAGGCCGAGGTGGGTGCGGCGCCGGCACGGCGGGTCACCACCGTGCCGTCGCGCGTCAGGATCAGCGTGGGCACCGCCTGGATCGTGAACCGCTCGGGCCGGTCGGGCTCGGCTGCTGATCGGGATGGTCCGGGCCAACCGCCCGGGGCGCGCTCTCCTGGGCCTGTCCAAGCTGCTCGTCGGCGCGTTCGGCTCGGCCGCGATCGCGCTGACCAACTCCAGCGTCTGGCGGCTGGGTGAGGCTCTCGGCCCACTCCGGCTCACCGTGATCATGCTTCTCGGGCTGACCGCGTTGGTGACCTGGTTGATCGTCGCGCACGACCTGTGGGAGAAACCCGACCGGGACACCTCGGCTGAGCTGGCCCGGTTGTTCAACCAGGGGACAGTCCTCACCCTCGCCCTGGCCACCACCCTCTCCTACCTGCTGCTGTTCGCCGGAACGGTGCTCGCCGCGGCACTGTTTATCGACACCTCCGTGCTGGAACAGACCCGGCAGCGGCCGGTCGACCTCACCGACTACGTGACGCTCGCCTGGCTCATCAGCTCGCTGCCACCGTCGGTGGCGCGATCGGATCCGGGCTGGAGGACGAGGAGACGGTTCGGGCGGCCGCGTACGGCTACCACCCCGAACCCGACGGCTGGCAGGACGAGCGCGACGACTGAACCCGGTGGTACTCCGGCTCCGGCGGCGGTCAGCCGACCGGAAGGTCCATAGTGGTCGGGTTTCAGGCACGCAGGAGAGCATTCGCTGCGAGACGGGATGGATCCGTCTGTTCTCCGTTCTGGAATGGGTCAGCTTGGCGCTGATCTCCGGTGCCGGAATCGCCTGGCTGGTCATTCAGCGGCGACGCTCGGGAGCGGGACGGCCGGGCGCGAGGCGTCGGACGCACTAGCGAGTGTCCTGTAAGTCATCGGAGCCAGAGCACGATCGCGGCGATGACGAGTTCTGACTGTTAGTAGGCCATCCGTTTGGCGTAGCGGGTGGCCAGGTCGCGGAACTGCTTGAGCCGGTTGAAGCAGCGTTCGACGACGTTGCGCTGCTGGTAGCGGATCCGGTCGAAGGCCGGCGGCCGGCCACCGGCTCTGCCTTTGGCCGCCCGCCGGGCGGTCTGGTCGGCTCGTTCAACGGCAGCAACTGCGGATTGTCACCGGCCTGACCGGGCGTGAGCAGGATCCGCATCGGCAGACCACGCCCGTCGACGGCCAGATGAATCTGGGTGCTCAACCCGCCGCGGGACCGCCCGAGCCCTTCACTCTCGACGCTGAAAGCTTCGACGTCGATCCCGCGGCCCGACTCGGTCCCGCAGCCCCCTTTTGCGGGCCCCAGCGGCGTGCTGGTGGGCCCGGACCACCGAGGAGTCGACGCTGATGATCCACTCCACCTCACCGACCGCATCGTTTGACGATCACGTGATCGAGGATCTTCTGCCAAGTGCCGTCCGCGGTCCACAACCGCAACCGCTCATGCGCGGTCTTCCACGGCCCGTAGCGTTCGGGCAGGTCACGCCACGGAGCACCGGTCCGCAGCTTCCACAGAATCGCGTTGATGACCTGCCGGTGATCACGCCACCGACGCCCTCGACCCGACGTCGGTAACAACGGCTCGATCCCCGCCCACGCCCGATCAGTCAGCTCTCCACGACCCACCACGCCACACCAATACCAAAAGCCGCAGCTCAACTACTTACAGGACACTCGCTAGTCAGATCTATCGGTTTAGGCGATTTCACGCGGGGAAGCCGCACGTCACTTGGCGTGCTTCAGGCCGCCGCGGACCGGGACGCCCGGCCGGGTGCAATCCGATATCGGAGGCTATCCGTGACTCGACTGGAAATCCGAGAGGCAGCAGAGACCAGGCCGGACCCGGTGCAGCGGCGCGGCCGCGGCCTCGGCTGGATGAGCCTCGGCCTGGGCGTGGCCCAGCTGGTGGCGCCGAACGCGGTGCGCCGGATCAGCGGCGTGGACGACTCCCCGACGTCCCGGGTGGTGGTCCCCCTGGTCGGGGCGCGGGAACTGGTCCACGCGGCCGGGCTCTTGACGAGCCGGCGCAAGGGTGCCTGGGCCTGGACCCGGGTGCTGGGCGACGCGATGGATCTGACCGCACTGGGTGTGGCCATCGCTCACCGCGGCGGCCGTCGCCGGCGGCGCCTGCTGGGCGTCACCGGGGCGATCGTCGGGATCACCGTGGTGGACGTCCTGACGGCAGTGCAAGCCACGAGGAGGAAAGGGAACGCTATGGAATTGACAGCGACGACCACCATTCGCAAATCCGCGCCGGAGGTGTACACGTTCTGGCGCGCTCTGGAGAACCTCCCGACGTTCATGGCGCACCTGGAGGAGGTGCGCACCACGGGCGGCCGGACGAGCCATTGGACCGCCGGCGCCCCGTTCGGCAAGAACGTCGAGTGGGACGCCGAGATCGTCGACGAGACGTCGGGGGAGAAGATCGCCTGGCGCTCGACCGGGGACGCGGACGTGCCGAACTCCGGCACGGTCCGGTTCGTACCCGCTCCGGACGGTGAGAGCACCGAGGTCCACGTCGCCCTCACGTACGACATCCCGGGCGGCACGGTCGGCAAGGCGGTCGCCAAGTACTTCGGCGAGGAGCCGCACCAGCAGCTCGACGACGACCTGCGCCGGCTCAAGCAGGTCCTGGAGACCGGCGAGGTGGTCCGGTCCGACGGTGCCCCGTGGGGCAAGCGGGCCCGCAAGGAGTTCCCGCAGCGTCCGGCCCAACCGTTGTCGGACGAGGAACTCGCGAAGGGAGCGGACGCATGAGGGCGAACACCTGGGCCGGCCGCAACAAGGTCAAGGTCCGTGACGTACCGGACCCGAAGATCCTGAACCAGCGCGACGCGATCGTGCGGATCACCTCCACCGCGATCTGCGGCTCCGACCTGCACCTGGTCGACGGATACGTGCCCACCATGCAGGACGGCGACGTCATGGGCCACGAGTTCATGGGGGAGGTGGTCGAGGTCGGGTCCGGCGTCCCCGCGGAGAAGCTGCGGGTCGGCGACCGGGTCGTCGTGCCGTTCCCGATCGCCTGCGGCGCGTGTGCCGCGTGCGCCGCCGAGCTGTACTCGTGCTGCGAGAACACCAACCCGAACGCCGGCATCGCGGAGAAGATGTTCGGCCACCCGGTGGCGGGGATCTTCGGCTACTCGCATCTGACCGGTGGCTTCGCGGGCGGTCAGGCCCAGTACGCGCGGGTACCGTTCGCCGACGTCGGCCCGCTGAAGATCGAATCGGATCTGAGCGACGAACAGGTCCTGTTCCTGTCCGACATCCTGCCCACCGGCTACATGGGCGCCGAGATGTGCGATATCCAGCCCAGCGACGTGGTCGCGGTGTGGGGCGCCGGTCCGGTCGGCCAGTTCGCGATGGACAGCGCCCGGGTGCTCGGCGCCGCGAAGGTCATCGCGATCGACAAGGAGCCCTACCGGCTGGAGATGGCCGCGAGTGCGGGCCACATCCCGGTGAATTTCGACGAGGTCGACGTCCGCTCCCGGCTGTTGGAGCTGACCGGTGGCCGAGGACCCGACAAGTGCATCGACGCGGTCGGCCTGGAGGCCACCCACGGCAGCGCCCACATCGGCGCCTACGACCGGGTGAAGCAGGCCGTGCGGTCGGAGACCGAACGCCCGCACGCGCTGCGCCAGGCGATCCTGTCGTGCCGCAGCGGCGGCGTGGTCTCGGTGATCGGCGTCTACGGCGGCTTCCTCGACAAGTTCCCCGCCGGTGCCTGGATGAACCGATCCCTGACCCTGCGGACCGGGCAGTGCCACGTGCAGCGCTACATGAAGCCGCTGCTGGCGCGCATCGAGCGCGGCGAGATCGACCCGACCCGGATCATCACCCACACGCTGCCGCTCGACGAGGCCGAACGCGGCTTCGAGATGTTCAAGAACAAGCAGGACGAGTGCGAGAAGGTCGTGCTCAAGCCCTGAGCACGGAGTGCTCCGCGACGGCCGGTCAGCGAGGCGGAAGGGGGCCTCGCTGACCGGCTTCTTCGACAAAGTTCGCGCCGCCGCGAATGAGAGTCCAGGCGCGGGGAAGGCGCGGTCATGGCCAAAGAAATGGAAGGCGACAACCGCAAACGGCGCGCACTCGCCCGCGAGGCACGCGCGGAGGACAGGAGTCCCAGCGAAAGCGGAGTGACGCTCGGCTCCTCCAAGCAGCGCGAGCACACCCGGACCGGCCGGAGGGACGGTCCGCCGCCGGCCGGTGCGCACAAGCCCGGGGCGCACGCACCGGTCACGCACCGGCCGCACGACGACACGGAGACCAGCGTCGCCGCAGCTCGCCGACTGCTCACCCGCGCACGCCCAGCGTCGCGCCCAGGCGGTGTTCGCCGCGGCCCGGGCGTACGCGCTGTGCTCGTCGGTGCCCGCGATCAGATCCTCGACCAGGTTGCGGCGTAATGCCCGGACGGTGGCGGCCCGGTTCGAAATCGGTGCGGCCCTCGTACAGGTGCAGGTCCGAGCCGCAGATGTTCGACGAGGTGATCCGTACCAGGACGTCGGTCGGCCGCTCGATCCTCGCGTCCAGCACGTCAGTGACACCGACCTTCCGCGGCCCTTCGTAGACGACTGCCTTCACGGTTCCTCCTCGTCGCTGATCCCACCAACGCGCCTGGCGGCTCCATTACACGTGACCGCTCCCTTTGGGCGGTATTGGCAGAAATGCCGAGTGGCCGGATGGTGTTCGGGTCGACGCGCGGCGGTCCCCACCCTGATCTCCGGAAGGATCGTCGCGACCGCCAGCACGGCCAGGATGACGCCGACGACCAGCGGTGCCCGCAGGCCGAAGCCGTCGATGACCGACGCGCCGATCGCCGAGCCGAGCACGATGCCGGTCGTGATGAACGACGAATGCACCGTGTTGACGAGCGGCCCGGTGTTCCCGGCCCGGTGCACCCTCGTCACCATGGCCGGGTTCATCGTCACCCCCACCAGCCCGACGCCCAGCAGGAACCCCAGTGCGAGCGGCTTGCTGCCGGTGAACACCGCCAGGCCGGCCAGGAAGACGGCGTTCAACGCGGTACCGACCAGCAGCGTCGGGATCGTCCGCCGGTCGGCCAGCCGGCCCACGACGAAGTTGCCGATCACCGTCGCCGCGCCGTAAGCCAGCAGGAGCAACGGCACCGTCCCCGGGGCGAAGCCGGTGACCCCGGTGAGGATCGGGGCGACGAAGCTGAAGGCGGAGAACGTCGCGCCGATGATGAGCGTGCTCGACACCAGGGCGAGGATCAGACGCGGGCGGCGGAACACCGACGCACCCGCGGCGCCCGACTCCGGGGCGGCGTCCGGATCCGGTACGAACTCGATCGTCAGCACCCCGGCGATCGCGGTGAGCACCGCGATCGCCCAGAACGCCGCCCGCCAGCCGAAACGCTCGCCCACGACGGTAGCGAAGGGGAGCCCGAGAAGTGTGCCGACCATCAGGCCGGTCATGACGACGCCGACCGCCCGGCCGCGGACCTCGGGGGCGACCGCTCGCACGCACAGGGAGATCGCGATGCCGAAGAAGGCCTGCGACGCGGCCCCGGTGACGATCCGGGCGACGATCATCGTCCAGTACGTGGGCGCGAGCGCGGCCAGGAGGTTGCCGGCGAAGAAGATCGTCAGCACGATCAGCAGGGCGCGCTTCGGCGCCACCCGTCGCAGCCGCAGCACCAGCACCGGCCCGCCCACCGCCATCGACACGGCGAACACCGTGACGAGGTAGCCGATCTGTGCGATGCCGGTGTCCAAACCGGCGCTGAGCTGCGGCATCAGCCCGGCGACGACGAATTCGCTGGTGACCATCGCGAAGATCCCCGCGGCGAGGACGTAGATCGATCGGGGCACGGACCGGGCACCTTTCTGGGACGACCTGTACAGAATTAAGACAGCGCGCCGCGGTCAGGCGAGGCTGCGCAGGGCGCAGGCGGCGATCGCGCGCAGGGTGTCCGCGCCGGCCCCACCACGAGAGGCGACCCGGATGCCGACGATGGTCGCGTTGACGAACTCGGCGTACGCGGACGCGTCGAGGGCGGCGTTGATCTCGCCGGTCGCCTGCCCCAGCCGGATGCACGTGGCCAGCGCCGCCAAACGCGCCCGGGTGTCCCGGTTCACCTGGTCGACGACCGGCGCGTGGGCGGGGTCCCCGGCTAGTTCCACCAGTGTGTTGACGGCCAGGCACCCGGTCGGCTCGCCGTCGGCCTGCCGCCGCGACTCCTGCTCGACGGTGCCTTCCAGCAGCGCGGCGACCTTGTCGAAGGCGCTGAGCCCCGGGGCGCCCAGCACGGCCTCGAAACCGGTGCTCGCGTCGGCCAGGTACGCCGACAGGCACTCGGAGTAGACCACGTCCTTCGTGCCGAACGTGTTGTACAGGCTGCTCCGCCCGAGCGCCGCGGTGGTGCACAGGTCTTCGGTGCTGGTGCCCCGGTAGCCGTGACGCCAGAACTGGCGCACGAGGGAGCCGAGGGCCTGATCACGATCGAAGCCGGGGGTGCGCGCCACACGAGTCAGGCTAGTGATTCTGTATGGACAGGTCCATACAGAATTTCCGCCCCGGAGACGCGGCGGTCGCGAGGGCTCGGGGCCACGATCCCGACGACCACGACCGTGGCGGCGACAGGTGCCGTGCGGCGTCTGGCCCTGCCTCCCCGCTCTGGGGGTCAACGAGCGCGGGCGACCCGAGGCCCGACGAGAGCCTCCGCCTCCGCCAGGCGGTACCAGCCTGCGCCGCTCAGCTCGGACTCCTGGAAGCGGCCGATGTCGCCGCGCCTAGTGGTGAACGAGTAGCCGAAATCGAGATGGAAGTGGGCGGGTTCCGGTATCTCGGGCCGTGCCGGCACCAGACCGACCTCGGCCTGACCACGGACCAGCAGTGCGCCGGCGGTGGCGTGCATCGGGTAGGTCATGCGAGGCGAAGCCCCGGCCCCGCCGGAGCAGCTCCATCGGTTCGGACAGCGGGCCGGCCTCATCCGGGTGGCCGGCGACGTAGGCCGAGAGAGTCCGGGAGAGGATCTCGTCGCTGATCGCCATCGGCTGCCTCCCGGGCGGATCGATCAGTTGCCGTCGGTCAGGCGGTCGCGGAGGCGGACCTCGGCGCCGTTCCGCAGGAACGACTGGTGGCTGACCTCGACCGCGGTGGCCGATGCCTTTCTGTCCGCGGGGAATGCCGATCGAACCTCCGCCGATCCCGACCTTGACGAAATCCGCGCCCGCGCCGGCCAGATACCGGAAGCCGTCGCCGTTTCGGCCAGACGGAGTAGCCGTCGGAGAGTCGATGCACAGGAGATCCGCGCCGGCCTCCACCAGCGCCGGGATCCGCTCGCGGGTGTTGACCCCGGCGCCGACCGTGAACTGTTCTGGTCGTCGATGGACTCGTCGCGGGACTTCTTGTGCAGCTCGTAGTCCCGCCGCAGCACGCGGCGTCGCGCTCGGAGGCGGCCAGCAGCGCGCTGACCTCGCCGAGGGTGGCGGAAGGCTGGACGTTGACGTCGGAGTGCCGGAACCCGGCCTGGTGTCGTTTGACCGCGCGGACCATGTCGGATTGCTCGTCGACGGAAGCCGTAGCGCCATCCCGGCCGGAGACGCGCGGCGCTGTTCGGGT
>NZ_BAAAGX010000003.1:55039-114858 GCF_039524755.1 Cryptosporangium japonicum | reverse complement strand
CTGCGACACGAAGCCGGCGTCGCTGAGCACGGCCCCGGCCCCGGTCCGTCGTCGAGGAAGGCGTCACCGAGTCGCCCTGCGGTCACACGCTCCGCAGGGGCATCGCCAGGGGGCGCATGGGGGCGGCGGTCGCGCCGCGGAGTTTGATGCCGGCGCCGATGAAGCAGAACTCGTACAGCTTCTCGGCCGAGAGCGCCTCCATGTCGACGACCTCCATGATCGGCACACCGGCCTCGGCGAACAGGTAGGTGTGCACCGGGAGCCAGTTGCCCTCCTCGGTGGACGGGATCTGCTCGAACGACAGGTTGTCGGAGCAGACCAGCGCCGCGCCGCTCCGGGCCAGGAACTCGGCGCCGTCGCGGTTCACGCCGGCCTCGTTGGTGATGTAGGCCTGCGGGTCGTTCCACAGCGTCATCTGGCCGCCGCGGATGAGGACGACGTCGCCCGGGCGCAGTTCGACGTTCTGGGCGCGGGCGGCGTCGGCCAGGTCCTTAGCGCCGATGCCGTAGCTCTGCGGCAGCACGTCGACGCCGTGCAGGGCCGCCACGTCGAGGAGCACACCGCGGGCGATGATCGGCGGCTGCTTCTCGGCCCCGGCGCACATCCAGTGCCGGGCGCCGAGGTACTGGTCGGCGTCGAAATTGTTCCAGATCTTGGTGCCGTAGCCGAAGTGGTTGAGCGTGTCGATGTGGGTGCCGCAGTGGGTGTACATCGAGATCGCGTCGCCGGAGTAACCGACCAGCTCGTTCTGCTCCCCGAAGCCGGTGCCGTCGTCGACGGCGGTGCCGCGCGGGGTGTTGGTCATCCAGATCTGGTACGGCGGCTGCCCCGCCGCGGTGAACGACGGCATGCCCAGGAAATAGTCGACGCTCAGGTCGATCGTGTGCCCGGCGTCGGCGCGGGAGAGCACCGCACGCATCGACTCCGGCGTGATCAGGTTGAGCATGCCGATCTCGTCGTCGGCGCCGAACGGGCTCTCGGTGATCTGCCGGAACGTCGCGGCGGTGGCGGCGATCTTGTCGGCGGTGGCCTGGTCGACGAAGTTGCTTCCGCACATGTCAGGCGTCCTTCCTGAAGGGGGTTTCACGGGTCAGTTCGCCGTAGAGCTGCGGGCGTCGGTCGCCGAACAGCGAGATCGCGAAGTCGACCTCGGGCGCGAGGATCTCCTTGCGGCGGGCCTCGGCCGGGTCGATGGTCGCGACGACCAGCGCGTCACCGCGGTCGGCGGAGGCCAGCACGGCGCCGTTGGGGTCGAGGATCTGGCTGCGCCCGATGAACGAGACCCCCTCCTCCTCGTCGCCGCGGTTGGCCGCGATCACGTAGACGTGGTTCTCGGCCGCGCGTACCCGGGTGAACAGCTCGGCGACCTGCTCGGCCGGGGCGGGCCAGTTCGTCGGGTTGGCGATGATGTCGGCGCCCCCCAGCGCCAGGCAGCGGGCCCACTCGGGAAAGCGTAGGTCGTAACAGATGCTCAGCCCGACAACCCCGAGGGGTGTCGTGACCAGCACCGGGAGGTTGTCGCCGGGCGTCACGAACCGGTCGGCGCCCAGATGCGGCAGGTGGGTCTTGCGGTAGGTCGCCATCGGCCCGTCCGGGCCGAACAGCGTCACGGTGTTGTGGACGCGGTCGCCGGCCCGTTCCAGGTAGCCGACGACGACGTGCAGGCGCGACGACGCGGCGGCCGACGCGATCCGGGCCAGTTCGGGGCCGGTGGCCTCCAGCGCGGCGGCGTGCACGGCCGCGGCGTCGTCGAAGACGTACCCGGTCAGGCCGCACTCGGGCAGCACGAGCAGATCGACCCCGGCGGCACCGGCGTTACGCAGCGCACCGAGCGTGCGTTCGACGTTCTCGGCGATGCGTCCGGCCGGCGCTGCGAGCTGCCCGGCCGCGACTGTGACTGTCACCGTGCTTTCCTCCGTCGGTCCCAGAGGCCGTTCGCGACGATCGCCAGGATGAGTACGACGCCGTACACCATCTGCAGCACGAACGACGAGGCCTGCGTGAGCGTCAAGTAGTTCTGGATCAGGAACAGCAGCACCGCACCGGCGGCCGCGCCGAGCAGGCCGCCGCGTCCGCCGGCCAGGCTGATCCCGCCGAGCGCCACCGCGGCGATGGCCTGCAGCGTGTAGGTGGGGCCGACGGTCGAGTCGGCGCCGCCCAGCACCGCGGTGAGCACCAGCCCGGCGACCCCGGTGAACACGCCGGTGACCAGGTAGGCCAGGAACCGCACCGCGGTCACCGGCACCCCGGACGCGTACGCGGCCCGGTCGTTGCTGCCGACCGCGCGCAGGTTGCGCCAGTACGCGGTCCGGGTCAGCGCCCACCACACCAGCCCGACCCCGAGCACCACGTAGGCGACGTTGGGCAGCGGACCGTCGGTGCCGGTGAACCACCGCATCCAGCGCGGCAGGAACCCGGTCGGCGCCGCGAGGATCTGCGTGGCCAGGCCGGCGAACACCAGGTACGTGGCGAGCGTGGCGATGATCGGCGGGATGCGGACGAACGCCACGAGCGCGCCGTTTATCGCTCCACCGGCCGCGCCGAGCAGCAGTGCGGCCAGCACGATCAGCCACCAGACCGACAGCTGGGCGGGGATGAGCACGGCCGCGAGGATCACGCTGATCAGCCCGGCGGCCGGCCCGACCGACAGATCCATGCCACCGCCGCCGCTGAGCACCACCGGTGCCTGCGCCATGCCGAGCAGGATCAGCGGCGACGCGTAGACGAACACCAGCTTCCAGCCACCGTCGAGGAACTGCGGGGCCTTCAGCGCGGTGATCACGATCATCAGCACGACCGCGAGCACCGCCGGCACGAAGTACGGCACGCTGCGACGCGTCGCCGTGAGCGTGGTCATGAGACCTCCTGTCCGAACATGGCCGCGAGCGCCGCGTCGTGGGTCATCGCGCTGCCGTCGAGCACGGTGGCGACGCGGTGATCGGCGCAGACCGCGATCCGGTCGCACGCGGCCAGCAGCTCCTCGAGCTCGGTGGAGAGCATCAGCACGGTCGTGCCGTCGTCGGTGAGCCGGCGCAGCAGCGCGTAGAACTCGACCTTGGTGCCCAGGTCGACGCCGCGCAGCGGGTCGTTGAGCACGAGCAGGTCGGGTTCGGTGGCCAGCCAGCGTCCGACCAGGACCTTCTGCGCGTTGCCGCCGGAGAGCCCGGTGATCGGGTACCGCGGGTCGGCCGGGTGGACGCCCAGGCCCTCCATCTGGTCCCGCACGGTGGCGAGCACCCGGCTGCGCCGGAAGAAACCCCGGCGGGCCAGCCGGGGCAGGATCGCCATCGCCAGGTTGTCGGCCACGTCGAGGGTGGGGAACAGGCCCTCGTCCTGACGCTTGCCCGGGACGTACGCGACGCCGGCCGCGAACGCCGACCGGTGTCCGGTGATCGCCACCCCGTCGGCGGTCTCCACCCGGCCGGCGCGCGGTCGGCGGAGCCCGGCGACGGTCTCGACCAGCGCGCTGCCACCCTGGCCGTCGAGCCCGGCGACGCCGAGGATCTCGCCCCGCCGCAGCGTCAGGTCGAACGGCTCGGCGCCGGGCTCCAGCGCGACGTCGCGGAGCCGGAGGAACGGGTCGCCGCCGGTGCGCGGAGGGCCGCTGCGTGCCGGGGCGGCCTGCTCGGACCGTCCGCTCATCATCGCCAGCAGCGTCGCCGGGGTGGCCTCGTCGCTGGTCACGGTGCCGACCGTCACGCCGGAGCGCTGCACGGTGGCGCGGTCGATGATCAGCCGCATCTCGTCCATGCGGTGCGAGACGAACAGCACGCTGCGTCCGTCGGTGGTCTGTTCCTTGAGGAGCGCGAACAGCCGGTCGCGGGTGGCGAGGTCCAGCGCGGAGGTGGCCTCGTCGAGGATCAGCAGCCGCCAGGGCCGCACCAGCGCGCGGGCCAGCGTCAGGACCTGCCGTTCGGCCAGGCTCAGGTGATCGGGGGTGAGGCTCAGCAGGCCCGGGTCGGCGCCCAGCCGGCTCAGCGCGTCGGCGGCGGCGGTGCGCTCGGCGGCGGCGCCGCGCCGGCGCCGGAACAGCCCGTCGGTTCCGGCGAACACGTTGTCGAGCGCGGTCAGTTCGTCGGCGACCAGGGTTTCCTGGAACACCGTGACGATGCCGAGCCGCTGCGCGTGGGCCGGCGAGCGCAGCGCGACCGCGTCGCCGTCGACGTGTACCGATCCGACGGTCGGGCGCATGATGCCGGACAGCAGCTTGACCACGGTGCTCTTGCCCGAGCCGTTCTCGCCGACCAGCGCGTGCACCTCGCCGGGTGCCACCTCCAGCCGGCAGTCGGCCAGGGCGACCGTCGCGCCGTAGCGGTGCTGCACACCGCTCAGGGAAACCAGCATGGTGGTCACAACCTCTGCGCGACGTGCCGGTCGCGGCCGTAGACGGTGATGAGGACGAGGATCGCCAGCCCCAGCAGCACCTGCTGCATGGTGGCGCCGATGCCGACGCCGATGAGCAACGTGGTGAACTCGGTGGTGACGAGCACGCCGGCGATCGTGCGGGCGTAGCTACCGGCGCCCCCCAGCAGCGACGTACCGCCGACCACCACCGCGGTGATCGTCGAGAACAGGTAGGTGGAGCCGATCCCCACCGACGCGCCGCCGCTGGAACCGGCCAGCAGGACCCCGGTGGCCGCCGCGCACAGCGCGCTGACCACGTAGACGGTGATCTGCACCCGGGCCGGGCGGACGAACGCGAGCCGGGCCGCGCGGGTGTTGGCGCCCACCGCGTACAGGTGCCGGCCGAACACCGCGCGGCGTTCCACCCAGAGCACCAGCGCCGCCACCGCGACCCAGGCCAGCACCGCGAACGGAACCGGCAGCGGGCCGACGGTGCCGACCGGCGACACCGCACCGGTCAGCGCGGCCGGCACCGAACCACCGGTGTTGCCGCCGGTGGCCACCAGCACCGCGCCGGTGACGACCGAGCCGACGCCGAGCGTCACCACCAGTGGGTGCAGCCCGAGGCTGCTGGCGAGCGCGCCGTTCACCACACCGGTGGCGACGGCGACCGCCGCGATCGTCGCGAGCGCGGCCGGGAACCCCCATCCCTGGGAGTAGAGCGTGGTGAGCAGCACGTTGGCCATGCCGATCGTGGCCGGTATCGACAGGTCGATGCCACCGATCAGGATCGCCCAGGTCTGCCCGACCGCCGCGATGCCGAGCAGCGCGGCCAGCACCAGCAGCGACATCACGCCGGTGCGGGAGAGCACCTCGGGCAGCACGGCCACCAGGACGACGAACAACGCGACCGGGGCGACGTAGACGAGCCGGACCAGGAGCTGGGGGAGCGCGATTCTCGGCGCTGCGATGGTGGACATCGTTCTCCTCGAAGACGAGCCCGGCCGGCACGTGATCCGGCCGGCCGGGCGGGCGTCACTTGATCGGCAGCGCGCCGAGGTCGGCGGTGAACGTGGCCGGCTTCGCGTCGCCGGTGAACAGCGCGTCGTAGTAGCTGTCCGGTACCGACTCACCGTCGAGCGGCTGGGCGTTGCATCCGCTGTTGAGCGTCATCTGCGGCTTGTAGTACTGGGCGAAGTTGCCCGCGTTGATCTCCGGCAGCGGGTAGAGCAGCGTGTTGACCGTCGACTTCTGACCCGCCAGCAGACGCAGGGCCACCTTGAACGCCTCGACGACACCCTGGCCGCCGCCCTGGGTGAAGCCGATCGACTCCTTGCCGGTCTGCTTCCAGCTGGCCAGCCAGGCGCAGCCACCCTCGAATCCGCTCACGAACGGCAGAGTGCGCCCGGCCTGCTGGAACGCCTCGTTGACCGCGACCGCGCAGACCCCGCCGTCCCAGACCCCGGCGACGTTCCCGGCGTGCGTGCTCAGGTAGCTGAGCATCTGCGACTTGATCGTCGAGGGGGTCCACTCGCCGGTGATGCGGTCGACCTTCAGCCCGGCCTTCCGGAACACGGCGGCCGCGGCGGCCTGGCGTGCCTCGGCCGCGGCGACACCGGGGATGCCGTCGCACATCACGACCGTGCCCTGGCCGCCGGACTTCTCCACCAGCCACTGCGCGGACTTGGCGCCGGTGGCGTACTGGGCGAAGTCGGACTGGATGACGTTCGTGCACTCGGTACCGGTCTGCATGACGACGACCAGCGCGCCGGCCTTGTTGGCGTTGTCGAACGCGTTGCACATGCCCACCGACGGCGGCTGCATCGCGAAGATGACCTGGCAGCCCTGCTGCACCATGGTGGTGACCTGGGTGGCCTGCAGGCTGGCGTTGTTGTTCGCGTCCGCGACCACCAGGTCGCCGTCGACCAGGTTCTGGGTCTTGAGCTGCGCGACGATGTTCCGGGCCACGGTGAGGCCCTCGGCGCGCCACGAGTTGCCCTGGTACGCGCTGGAGTAACAGAACTTCCACGGCGCCTTCGGCGGCGTCCAGTTCGCGTACGGGCTGGGGCCCAGCCGGGTGGAGTGCCAGAAGCCGTCGTAGGACGTCTTCACCGACGCCGGCAGCGCGGCGAGCGCGTCGGTCTCGGTGCTGGTCGCGTCCTTGCCGGTGCGTAACGCGGTGTAGCCACCGGAGGTGCTCCCGCTGTCGTCGCCACCGGAGTCGTCCGCCGACAGACCACCGCACGCGGCGAGCACGCTGATCGCCAATCCGAATACCAGGGCCCGCCACAGGCCCAGTGCTCTCGGTCGGTACACGGGAGCTCCTCTCAGAGTGTCGAAAGTCCCCGGATTCACTCCGCTGTCCGGATGCTGTGCCATGTAACATGCAACATGGAACACGCGTCAAGAGGTCTCGGGGGCCGACGGCGCAGGTGAAGCGCCCAGCCGCCATGCTTGACGGGTTCGGCGTTCGATCGGAGGCGAATGAAACCCCTGCGCGAGGGTTCGATGACGGAGCGCGCCGCGGCCGCGTTGCGCGCGAGCATCCTCAACGGCGAGCTCGAGCCCAACACCCTGCACGCCACCCACACGGTCGCCGACCAGCTCGGCGTCTCACGCACCCCGGTGCGTGAGGCGCTGATGCAGCTGGCCTCCGAAGGGCTCGTGCGGGTTCAGCGCAACCGCGGGTTCGTCGTGCTGCGCTCGTCACCGCAGGACCTGCGGGAGATCTTTTCGCTCCGGATCCTGCTGGAAGTGCCGGCCACGCGGGTATCGGCCGCGCTCGCCGCGCCCGCGGACATCGCGCGGCTCGAGGCCGACATCGAGCGGATGCGCGAGGCGATGGACGACGCCGAGCGGTTCCTGCGCGCCGACCGTCAGTTCCACCGCTCGCTGCTGGCGATCGGCGGCAACGAGCGGCTGGTCGAGTTCGTCGACGGGCTGCGCAACGTGGTGCTCACCAGCGGGGTGTCGACGGCCAACCGCACCGAGTCGATCGAGCAGATCCTCGAACCGCACGTCGAGCTGCTGGAGCTGGTGCGCCGCAACGACGCGGCCGGCGCGGCGGCGTCGATGAGCCAGCATCTGGTGAGTACCGGGCTCAAGCTCATCGGGCAGGAATTCGGTCCCGACTCGGCCGACGAGTTCCGCCGCACGGTGACGATGCTGGTGCCCGGCTGAGTCAGCCGCGCCCGGCGAAGACCGCGTGCACCAGGGCTTTCAGGCCCGCCTCGGTGTCGGCGTCGGGCTGATCACGCAGGTGTTCCACCAGGTCGGCCCGCACCGCGGCGATCAGCGCGTGGGCCAGGAAGTCGGCCGGGTCCACCCCGGCGGCGACCAGCAGCCGGGTGATCTCCGCGTGGAAGCGCTCGTAGCTCTCGTTGCGGTACGGGCTGCCTCGCCCGGCGCGCTCCAGGGCCAGGGCCAGGCCGCGGTTACGCACCTTGAACCGCCACATCCTGGTCAGCAACTCGACCGCCTCGTCGGAGGGATCGAGCCCGCGGCCGGTCGGCAGGGTGTCGAGCTCTTCGGTGATCCGCTTGACGTAGAGCGCACGCACCAGGCCGAGCCGGTCGCCGAAGCCCCGGAACAGCGTGCCCTTGCCCACGCCGGCGGCGGCCGCGATGGCGTCCATCGAGACCGTGTCGGGGTCGTCGGCGGCGTCGAAGAGGCGCTCGGCGGCGGCGAGGACGGAGTCCTGGTTGCGTGTCTTGTCGGCACGCACTGATGACCTCCTGGCGAAACGGACCGTCAGTCCGCTACGGTGAAAGCGGACCGACAGTCCGTACCGTATCGCACCGATCTTCGGAGGATCATGTCCGACAGCCCGTCCGCCGTCGTCCGGCAGGCGCTCGACCATCTCCTCGCGCACGACATGGCGTCGTTCGTCGCGCTCTACGCCGACGACGCGGTCATGGAGTTCCCATTCGCCCCGCCCGGGCGCCCCACCCGGCTGGAGGGCCGGAGCGCGGTCGAGTCCTACCTCGACGGCTACACCGACCTGGTGAACATCCAGCGCATCCACGACGTGGAACTGCACCAGACGACCGATCCCGACGTCGTCATCGGCGAGTTCGCCGCGAGCGGCCTGTTCGTCGCCACCGGCGAGCCCTACACCGCGCGCTACATCGCCGTCCTCACGATCAGCGGTGGTCGCATCCGGCACTACCGCGACTACTGGAACCCGCTCCTGCTCAGCGACGAGCGGGCGACCGCATGACCGTGCTCGTCCTCGGCGCCCGCGGCACCACCGGCAGCCGGCTCGCCCGGCAACTGACCGACCGTTCCGTCGACGTGCGCCGGGCCGGCCGGTCCGCCGGCGCCGACGTGTACTTCGACTGGTCCGAACCGGACACGTTCACCCCGGCGCTGCACGGGGTCGGCGCGGTGTACCTGCTGGCCCCGGTCGGCGTCGTCGATCCCGAACCGGTCATCCTCCCGTTCCTCGGCGCGGCCGAAGAGGCCGGCGTGGAACGCGTCGCGCTGCTCGGCTCGTCGGCGATCCCGATGGGCAGCCCGGGGCTCGGCGCGGTCGGTACCCGGCTGCGCGACTTCGTGCCCGGCTGGGCGGTCCTGCGGCCGACGTGGTTCGCCAGCAACTTCACCGGCGACCACCTGCACGCCCGCACGATCCGGTCGCACGGGGAGATCGTCAGCGCCACCGGCGACGGACGGGTGCCGTTCATCGACCCCGACGACATCGCCGCGGTCGCCCGGCAGGTGCTCGTGGGCCCGGCCGCCCCGCAGCGCGACCTGATCCTCACCGGCCCCGAGCCGCTGAGCTTCGACGACGTCGCGGCGCAGCTCACCCGGCCGGACCGGGCGGTACGGCACCGGCGCGTCACCGAGGCCGGGATGTCACGGCACCTCCGGGAGGACGGGATACCGCCCGCGTTCGCCGACCTGCTCGCCGGGATGGACACCGCGATCGCGCGCGGAGCCGAGGACCGCACCACCGGCACGGTCGAGGAGATCACCGGGCGGCCGCCGCGCTCGTTCGCGCGGTTCTCGATCGACTCGTAGCCGCCGGAACCGCAGAATGCCGGCATGACGCTGTTACTGCCCGCCGACGTGCTGCGCCCCCGCCGCGTGGACGAACACTTCGCCGGCGAGTTCGACGCCGCTCGCCGCCTCGGCCACGAGGTCGCGCTGATCGACCACGACGCGCTGGCCGGTGACGGCGACCGCGCCCGGGCGGTGGCGCGGGTACCCGAGGGCGGGATCGCGTTCTACCGCGGCTGGATGCTCTCCGCCGACGCCTACGCCGGCCTGGCCGAGGCGCTCTCCGCCCGCGGAACCCGGCTGCGTACCGACGCCGCCCGGTACCGTCGCGCGCACGAGCTGCCCGGCTGGTACGCGGCGCTCTCCGCGTTCACCCCGGCGTCGACCTGGACGGTCGGCGCCGACCGCGACGGGTTCGACGTCGCCGCGGCGGCCCTGGGTGCCGGTGCCGCCGTGGTGCGCGACTACAGCAAATCGATGAAGCACTACTGGGACGAGGCGGCCTACATCCCCGACCTCGCCGACACCGCCCGGGCCTGGGCGGTCGCCCGCCGACTGCACGAACTGCGCGGCGACGACTTCACCGGCGGTTTCGTGCTGCGCCGGTACGAGCCGTTCACCGGGCCGGAGGTGCGCACCTGGTGGGTCGACGGCGCCTGCCGCTTGGTCACCGCGCACCCGGACACGCCGGACCAGGCACCCCCGGGCGACCTGGACGTGGCGGTGTTCGCGCCGGCCGTCGCCGCGGTGGGGCTGCCGTTCGTCACCGTCGACCTGGCCCGTCGCACCGACGGCGCGTGGCGGATCGTCGAGCTCGGCGACGGCCAGGTCTCCGACCGGCCCACCAGCACGCCACCGGAGGACCTGGTCGGCGTACTGCCGTGGCCTTAGTGGACGTGTCCTCCGATGCCGCGGTCCGGACGCGCGCATCGACCCTCGGCCGGTGTCCACTTATCCTGGGCGTCCCGGACGCGTCGTGGGAGCCGAAGCCATGCCGTATGTGCTCGATACCGCCGGCATCCCGCCGGAGGACCGGATCGAGGCCGTTTACGCCGCGATGATGCACGCCTCGGCGCCGTGCCACGTCCTCCACGAGGACCCCGACGGCGACGTCCATTGCCGGTTGGAAGTCTGGGACCTCGGCGACGCGAACATCTTCCTCACCCGCTCCTCGGGCATCCGCCTGCTGCGCACCGACAAGCTCGCCAAACAGGAGGCGATGCCGGTCGTCGCGGTGTCCGTTCAGGAACGCGCCCACGGTCACCTCGAGCAGCGACGACACCTGCAGGTGGTGCCGCCGGGGAACCTGCTCGCCGTCGACCTGTCCGGTGCCTACGACTACGCGTGGTCCGGTCATGGTGCGGCCGGATGCATCCAGATTCCGGTCGATCAGCTGGGACTGCCGATCGACGTCATCCGGCGGGCGATTCCCCGGCTGCGGGCCAGCCCGCTGTATCGCATGGTCACCGCCCACATCACGAACCTCGTCCGGGATCGGGCGCGGATCACCGCGGACCCGGCGGTGGCGACCGTCGCCACCGCCAGCATCGAGCTGGCTCGGGCGCTGCTGGCCTCCGCCGACCGTGCGGAGCAGGTCACGAGCCAGGTGCTCGCCGAGACCCTGCTGACCCGCGTCCGGGCTTACGTCCGCCGGCATCTGGCCGACCCCGACCTCACCCCCGGACGGATCGCCGCCGCGCACAACGTCTCCCTGCGGCACCTGTACAAGGTCTGCGCGGACGCTGACCTGAGCCTCGAACAATGGGTGATCACTCAACGCCTGCACCGCGTCTGGCACGAACTCGCCGATCAGGACAACCGGCACCTTCCGATCGCCGTGATCGCTCGCCGCTGGGGATTCCGGGACCCGACGCACTTCGCCCGGCGGTTCAAGGCCCGCTACGGCATCTCGCCGGGTCAGTGGCGACGAGTGCAGGGAGAGGCACCGCCCTCGTGATCGTGCACGGTGGGAAACGTCCGTGCACACAGGGCCGCTGATCAACCGGCTCGCCGACGCTACTTTCCCCCCGTCAGGAGCGGATGGGGAGTCGAATCATGCTCGTTCTCGATACACGATCACTGCACCCGGGAGAACGCGCCGAGGCGTTCCAGACCACGGTCAGCGCCAACTGCTCGTCCAGCATGGCCTCGTTCGAGGACCCGGCCGCGATCCAGGCGAGAATGACCGTCTCCGACTTCGGCCCCGCGAAGGTCTTCAACATCGAGGCGTCGGGAACGACGCTGCGCCGCACCCCGAAGATGTCGCGGTCGTCGGACGAGTCGTCCATCGTGCTGGCCCTGCCGACGCGTACCGACAACCACATGACCTGGGCCCGCGAGGAGCGGCTGTTCGGGCCCCGGGATCTGATCCTGGTCGACTTGTCCGTGCCCTACGTGTACGGATGGAAGGGCGCCGGTGCCTCGTACGCACTGCACGTCGACGTCGACCACCTGGGCGTGCCCCGGGACCTGATCCACGCGGCGGCCACCCAGCCGCGGCGCAGTCCGCTGTACGACCTGGTGCGCGACCACGTCGCCCGCCTGACCGCGCAGGCGGAACAGCTGGCCGACACCGCTGCCGCGGCTGAGCTCGGGGTCGCGTCCGCCGAGTTGATGCGCGCGCTGGTGATCTCGGCCGCCGGCAGCGGGCAGCGGCTCCGGGACTCGATGCAGTCCTCGACGCAGGCCCGGGTACAGGCCTACGTCCGCCAGAACCTGCGCGATCCCGACCTCACCCCGGCGCGTATCGCCGCGGCGAACGCGATGTCGCTGCGCGCCCTGTACAAGCTGTACGAGACGATGGGGCAGAGCCTGGAACAGTCGATCATCGAGCAGCGGTTGCAGGGCGCCCGTGCCGACCTGACCGCGTCGCACCGGCGGTACACCTCCATCGCGGCGGTCGGCCGGGCCTGGGGCTTCTCCAACCCGAGCTTCTTCACCGCCAAGTTCCGGCAGGCCTTCGGCGTCACTCCCCGGCAGCTGGTGGCAGCGCGGTCCGTGCCGGAGAACGCCGGCGTCGCGGCCGCCGGGGGCGACCGCGTTCCCGGGTGAGGCCCAAGTGCGCAACGAGGCGACAGACCTCTGCATCGTCAGAACACTCCCACGGCCGACGCGGTGCCACAGTGCTCGCCGTGCCGGTCCGAACGTGCCCGGCAGTGTGAGGAACACGATGATCAGATCTCCGCGTTACTGGCCCTTCCTGAGCCTTCTCGTCGCCGTCGCGGTGTTGCTCGGAATGAGCGGTTCGGCCGCCACCGCGGCGGGCCGTTCCGGCCCGAAGCCGACCGTCGTCCTCGTCCACGGCGCGTTCGCCGACGCGTCCGGATGGAACGACGTCGCACGCAACCTGGTACGCAAGGGCTATCCCGTGCTGGCGCCGGCCAACCCGCTCCGCGGTGTCGACGCCGACGCCGCGTACGTCCGGAGCGTGCTCGCGAGCATTCCGGGCCCGATCGTGCTGGTCGGCCACTCCTACGGGGGATTCGTCCTCACGAACGCGGCCACCGGCAACCCGAACGTGAAGGCGCTGGTCTACGTCGCCGCGTTCGCGCCCGACCGGGGCGACACGGTCGGCGGCCTGTCGGCCCGGTTCCCCGGCAGCGAGCTCGGCCCGGCGGCCCTCGACGTCCGCCCGTACCCGGGTGGCAACGACGGCTACCTCAAGCCCGCGCTGTTCCGTTCGGTCTTCGCCGCCGACGTGCCGGCCGGCACCGCGGCGGTCATGGCGGCCACCCAGCGGCCGTCCGAGCTGGCCACCCTCACCCAGCCGTCCGGTGCCCCGGCCTGGAAGAGCATCCCGTCCTGGACCCTGGTCGCCCGGGACGACCGGGTGATCCCGGCGGCGGCCCAGCGCTTCATGGCCCAGCGTGCCCACTCCCACGTCACCGAGGTGACGTCGTCACACGTGGCGATGATCTCCCAGCCGGGCCCGACCACCGCCGTCATCCTCGCCGCGATCAACGGAGTCTCCTGATGCCCTACGTGACCACCGCCGACGGTGCCGAGATCTTCGTCAAGGACTGGGGCTCGGGCCGGCCGGTCGTGCTCAGCCACGGCTGGCCGCTGAACTCCGACAGCTGGGAGGCGCAGGCGCTGTTCCTGGCCGGCAACGGCTACCGCGTCATCGCGCACGACCGGCGCGGGCACGGCCGTTCCACCCAGACCTGGCACGGCAACGAGATGGACACCTACGCCGACGACCTGGCCACCGTGATCGACCAGCTCGACCTGCGCGACGTCACGCTGGTCGGCTTCTCCACCGGCGGAGGTGAGGTGGCCCGCTACGTCGGCCGGCACGGCACCTCCCGGGTGGCGCAGGTGGTACTCGTCTCGGCGGTACCACCGTTCATGCTGCGCACCCCCGACAATCCCGACGGGGTGCCGGTGGAGGTCTTCGACGCGATCCGGGCCGGCTCGCTCGCGGACCGGTCCCAGACCTACCACGACCTGGCGGACGGGCCGTTCTTCGGCCACAACCGTCCCGGCGCGAACGTCTCCCGGGGCATCCGCGACGCCTTCTGGCTACAGAGCATGGCCGCCGGGCACCGCAACGCCTACGAGAGCATCGCCGCGTTCTCGGCCACCGACTTCCGGCCCGATCTGGACGCCATCGACGTCCCCACGCTCGTCATCCACGGCGACGACGACCAGGTCGTCCCCTTCGCCGTGGGTGGCCAGGCCTCGGCCGCCCGGATCAAGGGTGCCCGCCTGCTGGTGTACCCCGGGGCTCCGCACGGCATCACCGACACGCACAAGGATCAGCTCGGCCGCGACCTGCTCGACTTCCTCTCCGGAAAGGACGCCTGACATGGCACCCGACACGATCGTGCTCGTCCACGGCTTCTGGGTCACCCCGCGCAGCTGGGAGAACTGGATCAGCCACTACGAGAACAAGGGCTTCCGGGTGCTCGCACCCGCCTACCCCGGCTACGAGGTCGAGGTGGAGGCACTCAACGCCGACCCGACGCCGGTTCTGCGGTCCACGGTGCCGCAGATCATCGGCCACCTGGAGAGCGTGCTCCGCGGCCTGGAGTCGCCGCCGATCATCATCGGGCACTCGGCCGGGGGCGCGTTCACCCAGATCCTGCTCGACCACGGCTTCGGCGCGGTCGGCGTGGCGATGAACTCGGCGCCCACGGAGGGCGTCCGGGTGGTGCCGCTGTCGCAGGTGAAGTCGACCTTCCCCGCGCTCAAGAGCCCGGCGAACCGTCACAAGGTGGTGCCGCTGACGTTCGAGGAGTGGCAGTACGCGTTCACCAACACGTTCTCCGAGGAAGAGGGCCGGGCACTGTGGGAGCGCTACGCGATCCCGGCCAACGGCGGGATCCTCTGGGGGAGCGTCCTGGCCAACTTCCAGCCCGGGCACCAGGACACCTGGGTCGACTACCACAACGACAACCGGGCGCCCCTGCTGTTCGTCTCCGGCTCCGAGGACCACATCATGCCGCCGGCGATCCAGGCCTCGAACGCCAAGCACTACAAGTCGAACACCGTCACCGAACGACGGGAGTACGAGGGCTACGCCCACCTGTTGCCGGCGCAGAAGGGCTGGGAGCAGATCGCCGACGACGTCCTCGAGTGGGCCCTGCGACACGCCCGGTGAGCGAGCTGCGGATCACCCACATCGGCGGCCCGACCACGCTGATCGAGGTCGGCGGCTGGCGGATCCTCACCGATCCGACGTTCGACGCCCCCGGCCGGACCTACAAGTTCGGCTGGGGCACGGCGTCGCGCAAGGTGACCGGCCCGGCCGTCCCGGTGGACGCACTGGGCCGCATCGACGCGGTGTTCCTCACCCACGACCACCACGCCGACAACCTGGACGACGCGGGCCGCGCCCTGCTGCCGTCGGCGGGCCGGGTCGTCACCACCACCGCCGGGGGCCGGCGACTCGGTGGCCGGGCGACCGGACTCGCTCCCTGGGAGGTCACCGAGCTGGCCGCGGCCGGCAAGCCGACGATCGAGATCACCGCGACCCCGTGCCGGCACGGGCCGCCGCTGAGCCGGCCGATCGCCGGCGAGGTGACCGGCTTCGTGCTCCGGTGGGACGGCCAGCGTCACGGCCCGGTCTGGATCACCGGCGACACGGTGCTCTACCCGGGCGTCCGGCACGTGGCCGAGCGGTTCACGATCGGCACGACCGTGCTCCACCTCGGCGCGGTGAAGTTCGGCCTCACCGGTCCGCTGCACTACTCGATGACCGCGGCCGACGGCGCCGAGCTGTGCGAACTCGTCCGGGCCCGCACGGTCCTGCCGGTGCACTACGAGGGCTGGAGCCATTTCAGCGAAGGCCGATCCGTCGTCGAGGCCGCCTTCGCCGCGGCGCCGGCCGTGGTGCGGGACAGCCTGCACTGGCTCACCCCCGGCACGGCCACGTCCGTGACGGTCTGACGCGGGTCCCGGTGGCGGTCGCCGGCCGCCACCGGGACCCTCGCGCGGGAGCCTTCGCCGAGCGCCGCCAGCGCGAGCATGCCTCATTCGACCGGATCTGCCGAGAACACTCGGACCACAGACCGAGCGGGGCCTCGCGCGAACCCTCTCGCCGCTCGGGGGAGGGGAGTCCGCTCGCTCCCGCGCTGCTCGACGGGCCGGAAGGTGGACTTCCGACCCGTCGGGACGGTGGGAGTCGGCGGTGAGCTCCACCGACCACTCCGGGACGACTCCGGCCGCGGTGCCGCGAGCTGCGAGGGCTACTACCACTCCACTCGGATCGCGCTGGCCTTGTCGTTGAACTCGGTTCCCCGGTCCCAGATCCCCGCATAGGTCGTGAGAAAGCGCCCCGTGCAGTCGGAGTGCTCAAACAGAGTCATCGAGTAACCGTGCCCGGCAACGCCGGTCCGGTTGACCCAGATCGTGGCCATGTCATTGAAACCGTCAGGCACCAACGACCGGCAACCCTCGATCTGGCTCGGCTTCTGGCGCCAGATGCGTCCGGTCCAGTCCCCGTGCTCGGCAATACAGATCACTTCCTGGTAGTTGTAGCAGTCCGCCCGCGCGGCGCTGGCCGAGCCGGCACCCACCAGACTTCCGGCTAAGACGCCGACAACCGTGGCGCAGGCGGTTGACACTTTGGTACGCAGCTTCATCGTTCTCCTCGTGCGTAATGCCGACCCGCCGACCGTCCCACGCACTCGATCGCGTCGCAGGTCCGTAGTGGAAGGCTGAAAGTTCCTGAAGGCCTACCGCTCTATCGAGTCTTCAGCTTCGGCGAATAGCCTTCTGGCCTTCAGACGTCGTCGTTGACCGAAAGCGGGGTAGCAGTGGTGGTACGTGCACAGCGGCGGTTGTTGGCTCGGGTTCTGCTGGTCGTTCTGGCCGTGGTCGTGGCGCTGTTCGCCGGGGGCGCCGCGGCGCAGGCGGACGTGCTGAAGCCGAGCAAGTGGGTCGACGTGCTGCCGTCCTGACCTGGTGGGGGTGCACCGCTCAGAGTGCGGTGCGCCCCCATCCGACCGCCGCGGCGAAGTTGCCGGACTCGCCCCGTCGTCGGGCGCCCTCGGCACCCGGCCCGCCGAGCGCGGCGCGGGAGGCGTCCAGGACCGCCTGCTGCACGACGAGGTCGTGAGGCAGCGGCGCGAGTCCGGCTTCCGCGCGTACGGCGCGAGCCGCGCCGACCAGGAGCGCGGCCCATCGCAGATCGTCCACCGCCGCCGCCGTCTCAGTGGCCGATCGACGCGCTCTGGCCACGGCCAGCAGATCGAGATCGTGGGCCAGCGCCCATGCGTGTCCCACCTCGGCGTGCCGGTCGAAGGCCTCGCCGAGCAGCACCGTGGTCCGCTGTTCCGCGCCCTGCCGATCGGACACGATGGCCGACAGGATCGCCGCCCGCGCGGTTTGGCCGTCGTTGCGCCGGTCGTGGAACGTCGACAGGGCGCGGGTCAGCAAGGCGGCTGCCTCGTCGAACCGGCCGTCGCCGGTCAGTAACTCGGCCAGCACCAGCTCACACTCCGCGACGCCGCTGTCGTCCCCAGCCGCCGCGAACTCGTCCAGCGCGTCGTTCGCCCAGCGCCGCGCTTCGATCGGGTCGTCCGCCGCCAGGCCGTTGTAGGCCAGCAGCAGCGCGCACCGTCCGATCGCGTACCGGTCGCCGGTACCGTACGCCAACAGCCAGGCTCGCTCTCCCGCCCGGCGGGCGCGCGGAAGATCACCGAGTTCATGGGCGATGTCGGCCAGCTGTTCGGAAGCGCGGATCATCGCCGGCAGATCGTCCAGCGCCCGGGCGCTCTCCAGCGCCCGCTCCGCGTAGCCCAGGGCTTCGGACGGCACCGCGTACGACGCGATGACGGCGGCGGCCAGCTGCGCGGGCAGGAGCAGCCCGGGCTCCACACCGGCCGCCTCGGCCGCGGGGAGCACCCGCCGGTACCAGTGGAGCCCGGCGCGGGGCGACACGTTCGCCCACCACCACCAGAGATCGGCGACCAGCGGCAACGCGAGGTCGAACCGCTCGTCGGAGATCGCGCGACGGAGGACGGCGTGCAGGTCCGGCCGGGCGGTGTCGAGCCGGAACTGCCATCGCGACCGGTCGGGGCCGTGCCGGCCGGCCGCGGCGTCCCGGGCCAGGTCGGTCAGGTATCGCTCGAGCCGCTCGGCAATGTCAGGTGGGGCCGGCAGCGTGCGGCCGTACTGCCGAACCGCCTCCAGCATGCGGAACCGGGCCTCCGATCCGGAGACGTCGGAGGTGACCAACGACGCGTCCACCACCCCGTGGAGCAGATCGAGGACGTCGGGTAGTTCGGACACCGCCTCCGCTGCCCGGAGCGTGAAGGAGTCGGTGAACCGGGCGAGTTCCGCGAACAGCTCCCGTTCGGCCGCGCTCAGTCGTTCGGCCGCCGCGGTCAGCGCCGACGCCAGCGAAGCGTGCCGCTCCGGTGACTGCTTGGGGAGGGCGCGAAGGACGCGGAGCTGGTCACTCAGGCGTTCGACGAGTTCAGTCGGTGTGAGCACCGAGATTCGGCCGCTCGCCAGTTCGATCGAGAGCGGCAGGCCGTCGACCGCCCGGCAGATCTCGGCGATGGTCGGCGCCATCGCGTCGGTGAGCTCGAACTCCGGGCGTACCGCGCGGGCGCGGGCGCAGAACAGCGCGACCGCGTCGGCGGCGAGTGCCTCCTCCGCCGTGGTCACCCCGGGACCGGGTACCGGCAGCGGCGCGAGCCGGTACACCGTCTCGGCCGCTGTTCCGAGCGGAGAGGTGCTGGTGGCGAGGACCCGCACCGGGCCCGCGTCCAACAGCGAACGGACCAGGTCGGCGCACGCCGCGGCCACGTGTTCACAGTTGTCGAGCACGAGCAGGGTCCGCGCGTCAGCGACCACGGACCGCACCTGCTCGGCCGGCGGACGACGCGCGAGCCAGGGCGGCATCGGACCGCAAGCATCCGCCACCGCGGCGACGATCCCGTCCGGATCGGTGACAGCGTCCAGCCGGACGATCACCGCCTCGGACTCCTGGGCGGCGACCTCGGCGGCAAGCCGTGACTTACCGACGCCCGGCGGCCCGGCCAGAGTGACCAGACCGCCGTCGGCGAGCACAGTGGCAACCTCTGCCATCTCGCTGCGCCTGCCGACGAACCCCTCCGAGCCTCGTCCGCGCGGCGTGATCGGCGCGGAGCCGGTTCCGGTCGTCGTCTCGCCCGCCCACAGCCGCTCGGCGACGAGACGGGCGTCATCCATTCGTGGTGCGAATCGGCGATGCAGCGGGGTGTCCACGACATTGCCCAGAGGCGGGCCCTCCCACAGTCGCAGCGCACGGCGCAGCGCGGTGGCGGCCATCTCCCGATCGGCGGATCGCGCCAGACCGCAGAGGTCCTCGAACAGCAGCCAGTCAACCTGGTCACGCCGACCGGTCAGCCGGTAGCCGCCCGCCGCGCGGTCAAGACCGAGCGGCCCGCCGACAGCCTCCAATCCACGACGAACGGTCGAGACGTAGACCTGGACGGTATTGCGCGCAGTCGAGGGCGGCGCCCCGTCCCAGAGCTCCTCGACCAGGAGCTCCACCGGAACCACCTCGTTGAGACGCAGACCGAGCGCGGCGAGCACCGCCCGGGCCTTGCCCCCGACGACCGTGCGCTCACGATCCGAACCGATCAGCCGAATCGGACCGAGGAGCCGGAGAGCGACCCCTGCTTCTGTACGAGAGCTCGTCTTCACTGCCAGTCAGACGCTGACCGCGCAGATGACGTTGCATGAGTGTCGAGTTGTTCACTCCTGGCTTGCCTGGCTACCCGATCATGTCGGGTTGATGTACCAGCGGGGCGCTGGAACCCGGGCCGCCCAGCCCCTGGCCGCGGACGGCTCACAGGTCGGGGCCCGGGTGGATGCCCGCGGCGAACCGCGCGAGCTGCTCGTCGGTCAGGCCGGTGGCGCTGACCGCGACGCCGAGGTTCCCGTCGAGGATCACGACCGCGCCCAGCCGGTCCGGCGGCCGGTCGGCCAGCAACCAGACCCGGCGCCCCTCGACGCGGATCTCCCGCCGCACGGGCAGGCCCGGTGTGAACCCCACCGGACGCCCGAGCAGGTGGATGTTCCCCACGCCGACCCAGACCCGGGTTCCCCGGTACTCGGTGATCACCCCCGTCCAGCCCGGATCCACTGGGGGCCGCTCGCCGGGACCGACGAACGCGACGGCGGCGCCGGTCGCCGGGTCGGACGTGACGGTTCCGGGTTCCACGCCGCCCGGGAGAGTGGCGAACCGCACCAGGTCCGCCACCGGACGCGGCCGGTCGACCAGCCCTTCGGCGATCCGGCGGAGGTCGTCGACGCTCACGTCGACGTCGTCGCTGCCGCTGGTACCGGCCCGGACCTGGATCCACTCGCCGGGCTTGCGTTCGAGGACCAGCAGCCGGTAGGCCGATCGGATCTCGCCCACGCCCTCCTGGTCGCCGGGCGGCGGCGGTACCGAGACGACCGTGGCGGGTTTCCCGCTCACCGCGACGGAGGTCATCGTGCCCTCGGCCGTCCCACGTGTCGGCTCGGTGCCCGGCATGGTGACGGTCAGCGTGGTCGGCGGGTCGTCGCGTTCGGTCTGCAACCCGTAGATTCCCGGGGCGATCAGTGCCGCGCGGGGCGGGTGGAAGCCGGGCGGCAGCCAGCCCAGGTCGATCGGCGACGCGAGGGCGTCGAGTCCGCCCGACGGCCCGGCGGGGACGGCACGGTCGCCGGCCGAGTCGGTTCTCCGGGCGTCGAGTTCGCGGGGCGACCCGGCGGGGACGACCGGATCGTCGGCGGGCCCGGTTCTCCAGGCCACGGTCGTCCCGAGCAGCACGACGACCACCGCGGCCAGCACCCCGGCCACCAGTCGCCGGCGGGCCACGACGCGGCGCACCAGTTCCTGGCCCGCAGAGATCCGACCGTCGGTGTCGAGCTTCGCCCTGGGCTGCATGGGGGCCAGCATGGCAGGCGCGCGCGAGGGGGTGGTTCAGCGTCGTTCGGCGAGGCACGACGGTTCCCTGCACGCAGTTCGGGCCCGGTTCGGTTCCACTGTGTCCAGTAGCGGACCGTCTCTCGAAATCGGTACGGATGCCGGGCACGCTCGCCGAGTCACCGGAGGGACCGGTGAGAAGAACGGGGATCACGTGTTTCGTCAACGTTCACGCGTCATCGCGCTGGTGGCCGCTGTGGTCGGCGCGCTAGCAGCACTCACACCGTCCGCCGCCGTCGGTGACCAGCCCCCACCGTCGGACACCAGCACTCCGTCCACCTTCGCCTGGGGCGCGGCGGTCATCGACCTGCCGTGGACGGCAGCCGCCCTGCCCGACGGCGCCACCTGTCCCGGCGGCCGGATCGCGTTCACGGCGAACGGCGGGAATCCGCAATCCGGCGCGGCCACCGCCGGCGACCACCGCTACACCATCACCCTGGTCGAGACCGTCGACGTCTCCGCGGACGACGCCCGTGAGGCGATCGTCAAACTCGGGTGCTACGACGACGCGAAGGGCGTCTCGAGTGAGTTCTACTACCTGTACTACTGGCACGACGACCGTCCCGAGGTGCGTGACTACATCACCGCCACCCGCAACTTCGCCGGCGGACGACACCTCGTGAAACTGGTCGACGGGCAGCTCGGTTCGATCAGCCTCAAGCAGACCGACAGCACCGAACCCCGGACCTACTCCCGGACGTTCACCTGGACCGCCGACGGCCTCGTCCCCGACGCGCCGTTCGCACCGTTCCCGGCGATCGACACCGCCCCGGCGTGACCTCCCGGGAGCCCGTTCGTTCGAGCGGGCTCCCGGCCCGGGCGCGCGATGCCTTTACGCGGCTCTTCCGGCGGTACGGTCCGACGCCACTGGGCGGCGGAGTCACCCGGCCGGCAGCGGGTCGCGCAAGTATCGAGCACGAGTAGGGTCCGCGCGTCAGCCGGGATGGACCGCAAGCATCCGCCACCGCATGTCCGACGTCGCCGGCCGGCCGGGTCCGGAACTGGAGGAGAAGGGCGGGACAGGACGGGACAGGATGGGACACCTAGCGGCTGAGCTGCTGGGACGCCGTCCCGGGACGAACTTGTGACCATTGTGGACGTCCGCGGTCCGCTTAGACTCGCCGCACCGCCCACTCAGGACCTTCGGGCGGTGTGCCGACGAGAGGATCTTCGTGCGTTTACGTAAGATGGTCATCACCGCATCCGCAGTGATTCTGCCCAGCTTGTTCCTGGCCGTGGTGCCGTCGTCGCCCGCGTCGGCGGCTCCGCAGTGCACCAAGCGAGGAGAGACAATCGCCGGTGACAACGCCGGCGGAATGCTCTGGGCACCGGTTGCCGCGAACGGCTCCACGACCTGCCAGATGGGCTCGGGCTCGGTCAGCTCCGCGGTCGGGGCCCTGCAGCACAGCCTGAAGTACTGCTACGGCAAGAGCATCTCCGAGGACAACAACTTCGGCCCGGCGACGAAGTCCGCCCTGCAGTCCGTGCAGCGACAGATCGGCGCCGACGACGACGGCGTCTACGGCCCGGAGACGCGCGGAAAGATGGTGTTCAGCGCGGTCGGGACCTCCCGCAAGACCGCCTGTTACGAACTTCCCTGACGCGCCCGGTCCCGCTACCGCACCGGTCGGCCGGCTCTCCGACGAGGCGGCCGACCGGGCTGCGGTCACCCGACCGCGTTCCTCAGCGGCATTTCCCAGGAAGGGACCCGGCATGATCCGTTCTGCTCTCGCCGTTCGCAGGCGACTGGCGTTGGCCGCCGCGGTGTTGGCCCTCGGCGGTGGCCTCGCCCTGCTCCCGGCGTCCGCGGCGTCCGCGGCGTACTCGTGCGACTACGATATTTCGGCCAGCGGCTACTGGTACGCCGGTCACTACGCGGGCACCACCGTGCAGCCGTCGGCCACCGGTGTCTCGGCCGCCGGCATCGAGGCGCAGTGTCTGCTCAAGTACCGCGGCTACAACCCCGGCACGATCGACGGGGTGTTCGGCTCGAACTCCCGGGCCGCGGCGCTCGCGTTCCAGAAGCGCATGAACTCCGCGCACCGCGCGGGGTTGACCGAGGACGGCAAGGTCGGCTCGAAGACCTGGCCGTACCTGCGTAACTCGTACTACGACTGAGCGGCGCCCGGCCGTCGCTCGAACAGCGGGCGGCGGCCGGGTCACGGTCGACTCGGCCGGGACGCTCAGGATTCACCGTGGGTGTTCGGCCGCGACCCGATGAAGACGGCCCAGGCGGCCACCCCCAGGCCTGGACCTAGCGCTACACCGAAACCGACGTTGTCGAGAAGAAGCCCGGCGAGGAGGCCGAGGGCAGCGCCGAAGGCGATCCAGATTCCGATATTTCCCCAGATCCCGAGCCTTGCGGCGGTGGGGGGTGTGCTGTTGCTCGGCATCGCATCTCTCCCCGGGACACGGGCGGCCCACCACAGTGGATGCTCAGTCAGGTCTTCGACGATATCAATCGGCTTCAAGGGAGTGCGTGCTCATAGAGCCGGAACAAGCGCAGGCGCGACGACCCGTCGGTCTCCGCGGGGCCGGCGTGATCGAGGCGTTCCCAGCAGGTGGCGGCGAGTCGGCGCGCCGCGGCGCCGGGCCAGGGTGAGGGCAGGAGCTCCGGGGGGAGCAGCGGGTCGGGCCGCATGGCTCGGGTGAACTCGGCGGCGAGTCCGACGGCCATCGTGAGTCGCTGAATCGGATCGGGCTCCGGCGTGGCCTCCAGGTCGGCGAGGCAGCGCGCGGCGAGTGCGGCGAGCCGTTCGTGGCCGGCCCGGATCTCGTCCAGCGGCCAGAGCGCCGCGGCGAGCGCGGGTGGGTCGGTGAGCCTCCCGACGCGGAGGTCGGTGCTGGTGAGGAACGTGACCGAGTCGAGCACGCCGAGCGAACGCGCGTGCGCCTCGACGGCGTCCGCGACGGCGTTGGCGGTGACGTAGAGGCCGCCCTGGAGCGGTGCGGCGCCGAGGTGCAGCAGCGTTTCGCGCAGGGCGTCGCGGGCCGCGCGTCGCGCTTCGGGCACGGCGAACGCGAACAGGTGCCAGGTGCCGTCCCATGGCGCGAGGCCCGCGTCCTGGCGGTAGGCGTAGCGGACGTGGTCCGCGTCCGGAGCGAGGTTCCCGGAGGGGTCGGTCACTGCCCGCAGCACGGCCTTGCGCCCGCGCCCGGTCTGGGTGAACCGGCCCTCGTCGACCAGGCGTTTGACGCAGAGCCGCACCTGCTGGTCGGTCAGGCCGAGCGCGTTCGCGACCGGATAGAGCTCGCCGGCGTCGACCGAGCCGTCCTCACGGACGAGCGCGTGCACGAGCAGCCGGGTGGGGATCTCGGGGCGGTCGGGTGTCATGCTCCGCTCCGGGGTGCGGCCGTCGCCGGGCGGTGCATCGTGGTCACCGCGCCGAAGCCGAGCAGGCGCCGCAGGTAGGGCGTCTGCTCGGTGCGGCGCGCGACGAAGCCGTGGCGCTCGTACAGAGCCCGCGCCCGCGGGTTGGTGTCGATGACGTCCAGGCGGATCCGACGGCACGCGTTCTCGGCGGCGATCGTGACGATCTCGCTCAGCAGGCTGCTGCCGATGCCGTGGCCCCGGTGTCGCGCGTCCACCGCGATGCCGTCCATGACCAGTTCTCCCGGGGCGGGCGTGCGTTCGAACAGTGCGAGGATCGCCAACCGGCGCAACCCGCGGACGGCACCGTAGGCCGACAGCACGTCCCGGGCGCCGCCGCCGGTGAGAGCGCGTCCGCGGAGCTGATAACCCGCCACCCCGACCACCCGGCCGCCGGCGATCGCGACGACGGCTCGGTCGTGGTTGAGGTGCGTGGCGAGGAACGCCCGCCCGGCCTCCGGTGGATCGAGCGCAGGGCCGAGTTTGCGGCCGAACGCCTCCCAGTAGAGGGCGGCCACGTCCACTTCGCTGCCGGGTGGGACGCCACGGCGGTACTGCTCGGGCGCTTGCATGCTCGCATCCTATACGTTCATATCGAGAACGAGCGTTTCGATTCTGAGCGAAAGCGTGGCGATGGGGCACACGCACGCGTTCCGCGACGAGCGGGTGGTGTTACGGCACGCGACCGGACGGCTGGCCTCGGCGGCGGCGTCAGGTGGTCGCGGCGTCGGCTAGAACCTCGCTGATCACGTACCGTGCCTGTGCGGCCAGGGGCTTGTTCGTCTCGTGGTAGTAGGGCAGCTGGAGGCAGGCCTGGGAGAGCGACCACGCGCGACTCCGGAGCCAGGTCGCCTCGTCGACGTCGAGCTGGTCCCGGAAGGCCGGACGGAGCCGGGCCGGCAGCAGGTTCCAGGCGAGTCCGATGTCGACGGCCGGGTCGCCGCGGCTGACACCGGAAAAGTCGATCAGACCGGCCAGACGCCCGTCCCGCACCAGCAGGTTGCCCGGGGCGACGTCGCTGTGGATCCAGGTGCCCGGAGGCTCGCAGGGCGGGAGGGTGAAGGCGGCGTCCCAGACCGCGGTGACCGCGGCGGTGTCGACCATGCCCACCATCTCGGAGATCGACCGCCGGGTCACCTCGTCCCGCGCCTCGAAACCGAAGCCCCGCTGATTGACCGGGCCCCCCGGCACGTCGAGGGCACGGATGGCGTTGAGGCAGTCGGCGATGTCGCGTACGAGCGGCTCGGTGAGGTCGTCGGCGGTCGGGTTCGCGCCGTCGAGCCAGGTGTAGACCGACCAGCGCCAGGGATACCCGTACGCCGGCTCGCCCAGGCCCAGCGGCGCTGGCGTCGCCACCGGCAACAGCGGGCCGATCACCGGTAGCCACGTCTGTTCGTGATCGACCGAGCCCGCGGCCCAATCGATCCGGGGCAGACGCACGACCATCGTGTCGCCGAGCCTGAACATGGCGTTGTCGGTGCCGGCCGATGACGCGTGCCGCACCGGAAGGTTCGCCCACTGGGGAAACTGAGCCGCGACCAGCCGCTCGACCAGGGTCTGGTCGATCGACACCTCGTGCTCGTGCATCCTCGTGGTCAACGGCGGTTCCTCCGACTCGGCCGGACCGTGACCCTACCGTTACGTCAGACGAGGTCACCAGCCGATTCTCGGGTCGGACCGCGGCGTCGCCGTGGCCCGGACGGCACGACCTGGCGCAGCCGGCGCCGTCAGAGCCAGCCGCGGCGGTGTGCGACACGGACTGCCTCGACCCGGGAACGGGCGCCGAGCTTGGCCATGACGGTGGACAGGTAGTTGCGGACCGTACCGTGGGAGAGGAACAACTCGGTCGCGATCGCCCGGGTGCTCAGCCCTCGGTCCACGAGACGCAGAATCTCCTGTTCGCGCTCGGAGAGTGCGTTGGGTCCGCTGCGCAGGGCGTCCGCGGCGAGCTGAGGGTCGATGACGATCGTCCCGGTCGCGACGTTCTTGATCGCAGCGATGAGCCGCGCCCCGGTCGTCGCCTTGACGAGGTACCCGGAGGCCCCGGCCTTCAACGCCCGGTGCAGGTGACCGCTGCCCGGCAGAGCGGTCAGAAGGACGACCTTGCAGTCGGGGTACTTGGCGGTCACCAGGTGGGCCGCCTCGATACCGGTGGCACCGGGCATGTCCACGTCGAGCAGGGCCACGTCGGGACGGTACTTCTCGACGGCCGGCAGCACGTGATCACCGCGACCGACCCGGGCCACGACCGAGAACGTGGGCTCGGTGCCGAGCAAGGCCTCGAACGCCTCGGCGACGAGCTCGACATCGTCGGCGATGAGCAGCTTGAGTGGTCGTCCGCTCATGAGCGGACCGCCGGCCGACCGGCCAGCGGCTCGGTCGTCCCGGCCCGGGCCGGCTCCTCGTCCTGCGGAAGCGGCGAGTCCGCCCCGACGTAGGGGATCCGCACGACGACGCGGAACTGGCCACCGGCGACCGCTTCGGCCGACACTTCACCGTGTAAGGCCGCTACGCGCACGCGGATACCGTCGAGCCCGGTGTGGGCACCGTCGTCGGACGACGGGACGACCCCGTTGTTGACGACGGTGGCGACGATGGCCGCGGACTGACGCTGAATGCCGATCCGGCACCAGGTGGGCCGCCCGTGTTTGAGGGTGTTCGTCACGGTCTCGCGGACGACCGCGGCCAACAGCTGATCCACGACGCGGTCCTCGACCTCGACGGCGGCGATCTCGACCCGCACACCGAGCAGATCGAACAATTCGCGCGCGCTGGCCAACTCGTCGTCGAGGCTGATGAGTGCCGGTCCGCTGGTCAAGGACCGGAGCCTGGCCTGACCGTCGATGACCAGCGATCGAAGAGCGGTGAGCTGGGCGCGGCAGCGCTCGAGGTCGGAGTCGAGCAGCCGTAGCGCGGCTTCGTTGCGCAGCGAAACGGCGACGAGCGTGCGGCCGAGCAGGTCGTGCAGTTCACGCGAGATCCGCAGACGCTCCTCGTCCACCCGGGCCCGGGCCATCTCCTCCCGCGTCCGGCGCAGCTCGTGGAGCACGATGCGCAACCAGGTCACGGCGTAGAGACCGCAGCCGGCGACGAACACCGTCGCGGGGATGGCGAGCCAGGCGGCGACGGGTGTGCCGTCCGACTTCACGAGCAGCAAGGCCACGTCGGCCGCGCAGAGCAGCGCCACGACCAGCAGCCCGCGCCGGCCGACGGCGACGAGCAGCGCCGCTGCCAGCGCGAGCGCGAGCATCGTCCAGGCGCTGCCCAGGCCCAGAACCACCAGCGAGGCCACCACCTGGATCCACATCAGCACCTGGATCTCCCGGCCCCGCAGCCCTCGGTCGAACAGGGTCGCGAGCCGTAGATAGCACCCGGCGACCACGACGCTCAGCACGTCGCAGATCGCCTCGACGGGCACGGTCAGGTTCTCCTGCAACCGCTGCGCTCCGGCTTGGCCGACGCTGAGAAAGAGCATGAGCGTGACCAGCAGCCACACCCCGACGACGGCCGCGACCTCACCGGGTGCCGTCGACCGGCTCCAACGGAACATCCGACGCCTCCGCACTCCCTGCGCTCTTCGCGGGTCACGATAGCCCGGCCGGACATTTCGGTGACAGTTGTCATGTCGGAGAGCTGACTCGTGACCCTGATCCCGGGCGGGCGCCTGCTCCTACGGTGATCAACGTACTGATCAACCGCCGCGCTGCTGGCTCGGAGGTGTCATGAACGGAGCAATCGCATGTCCAAACTCATCACCGCGAAGAGCCCGGTTTTCTGGATCGTCGTCTTCGCCGGCGTGGTCCTTCCCGCGCTCACCTTGCACGGGGTCGCCCAGGCGGTCGTGACGCTTCTGGTTGTCGCGTTCATCGTCGTCGGCCTGCTACGCGCGCGCCGGCGGCAGCGCGCGTCCGCCGCCGAGTGACGCCGATCCAGCGTTCACGCTTCGGCGAGCGGGTGCGCACTCCGCGTCGCACAATGATCCGGAGCGCTGGTGGGGATCCGGCGGGACGACACCACCGGAGACACGCTGATGAGTACCTCGAACGCGCGGTTCGATCTTCCGCCGCAGCCGACGTCACCGGAGATCGCGCGTCGATTGACCGGTGCTCTGCTGGAGGCGTGGGGCGCACCCGCTGAGCGTCGCGACGACGTGGTGATGCTGATCAGCGAGGTGGTGTCCAACGCGGTCGAGCACGTCGGCGGGGAGGCCAGCTTCGAGTTGACGCTCGTGCACTCCGGCGACTGGTTGCGGGTGGGGCTGACCGACGGGTCGTCGATTCCGCCGATGGTGAGGGAACTGGATCGGCGGGCGGTGCGGGGGCGGGGGATGCAGCTGGTGGCGGCGATCGCCGACCGGTGGGGCGTCGAGCAGCACCACGGAGGCAAGACCGTGTGGTTCACGATTCGTCTCGACCCGCACGCCTGAGCTCGCCGGGTGGATGGTGGCGCACGGGCATCCGTTGATCGTGACCGACCTGGACGCCGACCCTCGGGTACCGCCGGAGGCCCCGGCCCGCGCGGCCGGGATCCGGTCGTACCCGGGTTCTCCGATCCGCGACGCGGACATCACGATCGGCCGGGGAAGCCGAGCGCGTCCGAGTTCGGACGCCGCACCGTCCGCGGTGGGGCATCCGTATCCGCGGGTACGCCGATCCGCAGTGCGATCGCCGGGTGCCCGGCCGCTCCGAGCAGGCTGCGCAGCGCGCGCCGCGCCGAGGCGATCTCGACGACCTCGCTGATCGGCGACGCGACGAGTCCACGGCTGGTCAGCGTCAGCCAGACGTCGGACAGCGCCTCTCTGGCCACCAGCCAGGCGAGCCGGTCGTTGCGTTCGGTGAGCAGCACGCCGTACACGGTGCCCCCGTCGGTGCCCGACCCCTGCCCCTCCCGCTCGCGGCGGAACGTCCGCGTCGGCACCGTTCGCCCGGTGTCCGGGACGACGGTCCGCCCGGGCAGGCCGTCCCGCCGGACGGCCGGGCGGGTGGTCCAGGTGCGGAGGTCGGTCAGCAGCGATCGCTCGGCGTGCTCGACGATGTCGGCCACCTCGGCGATGTCACCGAACGACGGCAGCTCCTCGGGCGTCAGGAAGCGCAGCCGGACGCCGTGCTGTACGGCGGCCGCGCTCAGCGCGTCCAGATCGGCGGTCGCGGGCGGCTCCTCCGCGAAGGGCCGTCGTTCGGTCTGACGACGGTAGATCGCCTCGTGGTTACGCGGCTCGGGCGCGCACGGCGGGCCGATCCGCAGCCGGGCGACCAGATCGGGCCGGGCCTCGTCCGGTAGGCGCTCGACGCTCCCGGCGTAGCCGTCGGCACGCAGCGCGGTCACCGCGTGGTCCAGCGCGGCGCCGCAGCTGATCAACAGCAGGCGTCCTTCGGGATCGAGCGCGCGGAGTCGGCGGTTGCCCTCGATCAGGAGTTCGGCGGTGTCGCCGACGAAGCACCAGCGCCACGGCTGGGTGTTGAGGACGGACGGGGCGCGGAGCGCAGCCAGGGTCGCTTCGGTCAGCACCTCGATTGCCGCACGGCCGGACATCGTCGGCTCCCTTCGTCGTCGAGCGGGTCCCACCGCTACGGTCGTCGTCCGGCGGCCGGCGCAGTAGGGCCGACAAGGCCCGGCCCGGTGCGACCAAAGACCCTGGATCGGCGCCGGATCAGCACCTCGCCGCCGGGTCCGTCGCCGGTGCCGCCACGGACTGAACGCCGGAGCGGTGTCGGGACCGAAGACCCGGTGATCCGGGACGGGCGACCCGGGCCGTGGCTGGTTCGTCGGCGGACGATCGAACTGCCCGAGAAGGATCGGCAGACATCGAGGGAAGGCAGCCATGAGCCGAGCAGGAGCGGAGGCCGACCGTATCGTCGTCGGCGTCGACGGGTCGGATGCGTCGGAACACGCGCTGCGCTGGGCCCTGGACCAGGCCCGCGTCACCGGAGCGACCATCGACGCCGTCATCGCCTGGCAGCCCGTCGTCGTGTTCGGCTACCTGCCGCCGCCGGGCGACTTCGACGTCGAGGGAGCCGCGCGCTCCGTTCTTGGCGGAACGGTCGCGCAGGTCGTGGCGGACGGGGAGAGCCCTCCCGTCCGGCAACACGTGGTCGAGGGCGCGGCGAGCCGAGTCCTCGTCGACGCCGCGAACGGGGCGACGCTGCTCGTGGTCGGCAACCGGGGACACGGAGGGCTGACCGAAGCCCTTCTCGGGTCGGTGGGCCAGCACTGCGTCCACCACGCCACCTGCCCGGTGGTGGTGGTGCGCCCGTCGGCGTGATCGGAGGGCGCGTCACGAGCGGCGTCCGGTGGAGCCGGCGCCCACCTTGCCCGACGGCCTCATCGGGAGCCGTCGGGCAGTGGGTGAGGGAGCGATGCCGCTCCGGGTCAGTCCGCGAGGAGGCCGGATTCCTGGGCGGCGGCGTACACCTGCTCGGCCGCGTCGATCAGTTCCTTCAGGTTGCCGAACCCGTACGGCAAGGTCAGGTACACGTGCTCGACGCCGCCGGCGGCGAGTTCGGCCAGGTCCTCCATCAGCTGCGCCGGGCTTCCCGTGTACGGCGCCCGCCCGGCCGACGGCACCTCGGCCAGGCTGAGGTAGCCGACCTGGGTGATGCACGGCAGCTCGGCGCCCGCCGAGTCACGGAGCTGGGACAGCGCCTCAGTGGTCTGCGCCGGCGACAGCCCGGTCGGCAGCCACCCGAGACGACGCTCGGCGATCCGGCGCAGCGCCGGTGCGCTGAGCCCGCCGAGGAAGATCGGCATCTCGCCGCTCGGCTTCGGATTGAGGTAGGAGGGAGGCAGCCGGAACGTCGACCCCTCGAAGGACACCGGGTCCGCGGCCCAGATCGTCGCGGCGACGTCGAGGAACTCGTCCAGCGCCGCGCCGCGCTCGCTGATCGGCCGGGGCGCGACGGCGTCGAACTCGTCGATCGACCACCCCGAGCCGAGACCGGCGATCAGCCGGCCACCGGACGCGACGTCGAGCGACGCCATGGTCTTGGCCAGCTGGACCGGGTTGTGCAGTGGCGCGACCAGCACCCCGGTGCCCAGCGCGATCCGCGAGGTGACCGCGGCGGCCTGCGCCAGCGCGATGAAGGGGTCCGTGACCCGCTGGTAGTGGTCGGGCCAGGGCAGGTCGGGGACGCCGTACAGGCCGTGGGCGCCGCTCTGCTCGGTCGGGGTGATCACCCGTTCGAACACCCAGAGGCTGGCGTACCCGATGCGCTCCGCCTCGCGCGCGAAGTCGGGAACGTCCTTCGCCAGGTCGTACGGGGTGGTCTGGGGCAGATTGACGCCGAGCTTGAGCGGCACGAAGAAACTCCTTCGGGGAGACAGCGAGGGTCGAGTGGCACCGGTTACGTCTAAATTGGAGGATAACTGACGCGATTCAGGTGACCTCCCGGTGTCGTACACAATGGAGCTGGTGCACACCCTCTTCGTGGTCACGGCCGTCGCGCACCTGTGTGCGGTCGTGCTGCTCAGCGTGGAACTGGTCCGGGGATGGAGACCACCGGCCGCGGTCGTGCCGGTGGGGTGTGCCGCGGTGGGCGCCGGCGCCGCCCTCCTGGTCGGGCGCGAGGTGGCGTCGGTGGCCGGCGTCGCGGTGGGCGTCCTCCTGGTGGGTGCGGTGGCCGTTCGCCGGACGCCCGCGCTCCGCGCGTCCGGAGCGGTCGCCTGGACGACGCTCCTGGTCAGCACGGCGGCGGGTACGGTCGTCGGCCTCGTCCACCTGTCCGGATCCACCGTCCACCCGGTCGCTCTGGCGCTGCTCTGGGTGGTCGCGGTCGTCGGCGTCGTGCGCACCCCGTCGAGTCTGCTGCAGCTGTACGAGAACTGGGAGGTCGGGCTGCGCCGGCGGTGGCGGCGCAGCCTCACTCCGCTCGTCGACTGGCAGCCGCCCTCCGACGCCCCGTTCGTTACCGTGCAGGTGCCGATCCACGCGGAGCCGCCGTCGGTCGTCGTCGCGACGCTCGACGCGCTGGCCCGTCTCGACTACCCGCACCTCGAGGTGCTCGTCATCGACAACAACACCCGCGACGAGGAACTCTGGCGACCGGTCGAGCGGCACTGCGCGGAACTCGGTGAGCGATTCCGCTTCCTGCACGTCGAGGGCATCACCGGGGCGAAGGCCGGTGCGCTCAACTGGTCGCGGCCGCACCTGGACCCCAGGACGGCCCTGGTCGCGCTCGTCGACGCCGACTACCAGGTCGACCCGCGCTGGCTGCGGCACACCGTCGGGTTCTTCGACGACCCCGGGATCGGGTTCGTGCAGTGCCCGCACGCCTACCGCGACTATGCGCACTCCGCGTACGGCCGCTGGGCGAACACCGGGTACGAGTGGGCCCAGGTCACCGAGATGCGCTCGCGCAACGAACACGGTGCCGGCATCACCGTGGGCACCATGTCGCTGATCCGGCTGGAGACGCTCGACGCCGCCGGGGGATGGGCCGAGTGGTGCCAGACCGAGGACTCCGAGTTCGCGATCCGGGCCCACGCGGCCGGGTACGGCTCCGTGCTGGTCGACCGGGCCTACGGCTGGGGCCTGATCCCGGAGACCGTCGCCGAGCTGAAGAAGCAGCGGTTCCGCTGGACCTACGGGCCCGGGCAGGAGTTCAAGGCCCATGCCCGGCTCTACGTCGGGCGGTCGCGGCTGACGCGTGCCCAGCGCGTTCGGCACGGCCACTACGGCCTGGTCGTGCTCGTCACCGGCCTGGGGGTGCTCTCGTTGCCGGTCAGCCTCGTGCTCGTCGCGTTGGCGTTCTGGCGCCACGACGTGCCGGACGTCGCGGCGGCGCTGCTGCTGCCGGTGGCGGCCGGGCTGGTGGCGCGCCGGATCATGCGGTGGACGCTGTTCCGGACGGCGGTCGGCGCCGGTTTCGGCGCGTTCCTCGGTGGGTGCGTCGCGCTGCTCGCGGTGAAGCCGACGATGTCGAGCGCGGCGTTCGGGGTGTTGATCGGACGCCCGGCGCGCTGGCAGCGCACGAACAAGTTCCGGGTGCGGCCGAGCCGTTTCCGGTTCCTCCAGGATTCCTGGTCGGAGATCGTGCTGGCCGCCGGCTGCCTCGCGGTGGCGGTCGCGCTGCCGTTCGCCGCACCCGCGAGCGTGGCCACCGTGCTGTTCACGCTCGGCTTCGGCTGGCAGGCGCTGGTGTACGCGTGCACCCCGGTGATGGCGGTGCTGGCCGAGCGGGCCCTGCGGGCCGGCGCCGAGCACCCGCCGGGTGTCACGTACCCAGATGCGGCTGGTCACGCAGTTGGCGGCGGGAGGTGATGCCCAGCTTGCGGAAGATGTTGCGCAGATGGGTGTCCACGGTTCGCGGGCTGATGAACAGCCGCGCCGCGACCTCGTTCGACGTGGCACCCGCGGCCACCAGGCGCGCGATGTGGACCTCCTGCATGGTGAGCTGATCGTAGGTGCGCGGTGAGCGTCCCCGTGGGCGCTCGCCGGTGGCGCGCAGCTCGTCGGCGGCCCGGCGGGCGAAGGCCTCGATCCCGGCCTCGACGAAGACGACGTGCGCGGCGCGGAGGTGCGGACGGCAGTCCCGCCGTCGTCCGGCGCGGCGCAGCCACTCGCCGTAGAGAAGGTGTGCCCGCGCGCGGTACACGGTCAGCGGGCTCTGCTCGAGGTACTCCACCGCGCTGCGGTACTCCTCCTCGGACCCGGTCACCAGCCCACGGCAGTACGCCGCGACGCCCAGCCCCGTGACCGTGCCGGCGGCGTCGGTGCGTCGCGTGAGGTCGGCCAGCGCCGCCTCGGCGGTCGCCGTCTCACCGCACCGGACCGCCGCCTCCACCAGTTCGGGCAGCGAGAAGCCGGCCAGGAACAGATCGCCGCCACTGACGGCCTGCCGGGCGGCGGCCAGCGCGGCGGGATAGTCGGCGAGGCCGTTGTGCAGCGCGGCCGTGGCCCAGTGGACGTTGGCGATCAACAGGCCGCTGCGGTCGGCCGTGGCCGCGTCCAGGGCCCGGCCGAACAGCTCGAGCGCCTCCCGGCGGCGGCCACGCACCGCGGCCAGCTGGATCCGGTGGTACCGCATCGGCGGGCCGCCCGTCGCGTCGGCGATCGCCTCCTCCTCGGCGATCGTCGACATCGCCAGGCCGAGGTCGCCGGTCATCGCGGCGTACACGCCGGCGTGGGCCAGCCCGAGGCGTAACAGCAGCGGCGAGCCGGACTCGCGGCCCTCGGTGATGAGCCAGTCGACGATCTCGGCGTGCAGGTGCAGGTCCCACAGCTCGGCGGCGAGCATCAGCGCGAGCGCCGGGCGGGTGGTCCGCAGCGGATCCGACGGTTCGTCGAGCGCCTTGCGGATCATCGGTACGGCCGCCTGGTGCCCGTCGTCGTCGAGCACGATCAGCGCGTCGAGAACGTCCGGGGGCCCGGGCGCCGGCCGCGACGACCGCGCCGCGTCCAGGACCTGGTCCAGCACGCCGCTGGCCCGGCCGACCAGCAGGCTCATCTCCAGCGCGTCCAGCAGGTACCGGCGGGAGAGTTCCGGATCCCGGTCCGCGACGCGGCGGGCCGCGCGGATCATGAAGACCGGCCCGCTGTCGTCGGTGTGGCTCTGGAACGCCACCTGCGCCCGGAGCAGGTCGGCGTACGCGTGCTGGAACTCGTCGAGCGTCGCGTTCTCCACCGATCGGAGCAGCGCGGCCGCCGCCGGGGAATCGCCGGCGGCGAGTTTGGCCCGAGCGGCGTCGAGCGTCCGTGCGACGCGGACGGCGCCGTTCCGGGAGAGGTCGGCGGCGCGCTCCAGGAAGGCCGCCGCGGCCACGACGCCACCCCGCGCCCGTGCGCGCGAGGCCGACCGTTCCAGCTCCTCGGCGACGTCGTCGTCGGGCCCGGCGCTGGCCTGGGCGCGATGCCAGGCGCGGCGGTCGGGGTCGGCCACGGCGTCGGTCACCTCGGCGAGCACGCGGTGCGCGGTGAGCCGGTCGCTCGCGGTGGCCGCCCGGTAGACCGCCGAGCGGGCCAGCGGGTGACAGAACCGGACGCGGGTGGAGAACGTGACCAGCCCGGTGCCCGCGGCCGCCGCGCTCGCCGGCGCGACGTCGATGCCGAGCCGTTCGGCGGCCGGCCAGAGCAGGCCGGGGTCGCCGGTCGGGTCGGCGCCGGCGACGGTCAGCAGCAGACGGGCGTCCCGGGGGAGGTCCGCGAGACGGGCGCGGAAACTGCGTTCGATCCGGGTGGAGACCGGCGCCGGGTCCGGCGGGCCGAAGCCACCGGACGGCGGCAGTTCCAGCAGCGCCAGCGGGTTTCCCCTGGCCTCGGCCAGCAGCCGGTCGAGCACCTGCTCGTCGAGCACCTGGTGGCCGCGGGCCGCGAGCAACGTCCGGCCGTCGGCGTCGCTCAGCCCGCGCGTGTCGAGACCCGGCAGCTCGGCCAGCTCGTCCGGTGCCGGCGGCCGGAGGGCGAGAAGCAGGGCGATCGGCTCGGACGCCACCCGGCGGCCGACGAAGGCCAGCGTCCTCGACGAGGCCGCGTCGAGCCACTGGGCGTCGTCGACCACGCCGAGCAGCGGGCGCTCGCGGGCCGCGGACGCCAGCAGTTCCAGGGTGGCGAGCCCGATGCGGAACAGGTCCGGCGTGCCGTCGGCCAGACCGAACGCGGTTCGCAGCGCGTCGCGGTGGCGGGTGGGCAGGTCGGTGAGGCGGTCCAGTACCGGGACGCAGAGCTGGTGGAGCGCGGCGAACGGCAGCTCCCGCTCGAACTCCGACCCGGACGCCTCGAGCACCCGCCATCCGGACGCCGCCTCGCGGACGTGCGCGAGCAGGGCGGTCTTGCCGATCCCGGCCTCGCCGCGCACCACCAGCACCCCGCCGCGGCCGGATTTCGCGGCGCCGGTGAGCTCGCCGAGCCGCCGCAGCTCGTCGCCCCGGCCGATCAGGGCGGGCCGGGGGAGCGGTGGCGTTCCCATGGGGAGAGGCTAACCGGCGCAACTGCGTACGCAATTCTCACGGACGCGAAGCGGCGCCCTCGCGCCGGATCCTGGACCCGTTCGGTCACCCGATGACAGGAGAATTCATGACCGCCCTGGAGTCCGCTCGTCCGACGCGTGTGCCGGACCGGACCGGACGTGCCTTGATGGCGATCCTCGCCGCGATCACCGCCGTGGTGTTCGCCGACGCGCTCCGGCGGCTGCCCGGCGTGGACGAGGACATGCTTCTCACCGAGTACTGGCGTGCCGTCGGCTACGTCGTCTTCGGTGGCATGGCCCTTCTGCTGGCGATCGCGCCGCGGAAACAACGCGGCATGTGGGAGTTGCTACTCGTCCACAAGATCGCGGTCACCGTGCAGGCGCTGTTCGTTCTCGACGTGCCCAATGCCGGGCTGACCGCCGCCGTCGACGGGTTCGTCGTCGCGCTCACCGCCACCGCGTACGTCCTGTGCCGCGGCTGGATCGCGTGGCGCCCCGGCCAGCTCGGCCCCGACGACAACCGCTGAGCGCCCAGCCTGCAATAACAAGCCCAGACGCCCACGCAGACGGCCGGACCTCCGCAGGCTCTCGGAGCGCCGGCGTGCCGCCGGGCCGCCGGGCCGCAGTGACCGGAGCGCGCCGGTCATCGGGGCGGCGGCGAGCAGGATCAGCACCGCGCTGGTGCCCCAGGCGGCGCCGAACCCCGCGACGGCGACGACTCCGGAGAAGACCGTCGGGCCCAGCGCGTTGCCGGTGAAGGTGCCGGTCTGGGTCCAACCGGTCGCCACCGAGACGTTGTCGGCCGTCGCGGCCATGGCGAGGTTGACCCCGGCGGTCCATCCCCAGCCGACGCCGTACGCCAGGAGGAGGCCGACCCCGTATGCGGTCAGCGACCCGTGGGCCACGGCGGCGACGACGAGGACGAAGCCGGCGCAGCCGACCACGAACGTCACCGCGCAGCTGAACAGCCCGGCGCGCGGGCCGAGGCCGGCGCACAGCTGGGCGACGACGATGCGGCTCACCGCGCACAGGACACCGGCGGCGGCGATCCACCCGGCCGTCGCCGTGACGTCGAAACCGGCCGCGTGCGCGGACGTCGCTGCGAACCCCGGCGTGGTGGCCGAGGCCGACGCGCCGAACCCGCAGGCCACGGTGAGGAGACCGACGGTCAGGCGGCCGGCGCGCAGCCGCGGGGACGCCGACGGCCCGGTGCTCGTCGCAGGCACGACACGCTGGGGTCGGCGGAGCGGGACGAGCAGCAGGATCAGCGCGCTGACGGCGCCGGCGATCAGGTAGGTCGCTCGCCAGCCGAGCGTCTCGGTGATCAACGGCAGACAGAGCGCGGAGACGACGACCGAGCCGGGCACGCAGGCCTGCGCCACGCCGCCGACCAGCCCGCGCCGACGCAGCGGGATCCACTGCTGCAGCACGGTGTTGGTCGCCGGCTGGATCAACGCGTTGGACGCGCCGGTGATGCTCATCAGCGCCACCACCTGCCAGGGTTCCCTGGCCGCGGCCAGACCCGCGAACGCGAGGACCGAGGCCAGTGCGACGAGGCGCAACGCGGTGAGCGGGCCGGTGCGGGCGACCAGGCGCCCACCCGCCACCGACAACAGCGCCGCCGAGGTGAAGAACACCGCCATGGACACGCCGAGCGTGCCGGTGCCGACGCCGATCTCGGCGAGGTGCACGGCGAGCACACCGGTCAGGAACGGCGCCCAGGACGCCGTGAGCATGACGCCGCCCGTCGACAGGCCGAGCCGGAACGTGCCCGGGCCAGGGGAGTCGGTCATATACTGAGCGGTGTATCCGCCGTCGACGTACACGACGCTGCCCGTCACGTAGCCGGCTTCGGGGTCGAGCAGGGGCACCACGATGTGGGCCACCTCGGCGGGCGTACCCCAGCGTCCGACCGGGAGGCTGGCGAGGAACGCCTTCTGCGCGGCGGCGTCGGTGGTGGCGGCGGACTCGTTCATCGGCGTCCGCACCGGCCCGGGGGCCACGCAGTTCACGGTCACGCCGTCGGTCGCCACCTCCAGCGCCACCGAGCGGGTCAGCGCGGCGATCGCTCCCTTGGTCGCGGCGTACCCGGCCCGGCCGGCCGCGCCGGTGGCGCCGAGCACCGATCCGATCGTGACGATCCGTCCGTAGCTCCGGCGCACCATCGCCGGTACGACCGCCTCGAGCGCCAACCAGGTGCCGAGGACGTTGACCTCGAACGCCGCCCGCAGCTCGTCCGCGGTCAGCTCGCCGAGCCGGCCGCGTGCGAGCTGTCCGGCCGCGGTGACCAGCCCGTCCACTCGTCCCCAGCGGCTCTCGCCCTGTTCGACGGCGTCGGCCAGTGCGTCGGGGTCGGTGGTGTTCGCGCTCAGCACGAGCGCGAGGTCACCCGGCGCGTCCTCGGCGAGCGACTTCCGGGCGTCGGCGCACCGGTCGGGGTCGCGGCCGATCACGACGACCGGCCGGCCGGCACGGACGAGCGCGCCGGCGATGGCCAGACCCATGCCGCTCGTGCCACCGGTGATCAGGACTGCGGACATGAGGCTCCCTCGGTGCCGGACGATCGACCTGACCAGCGTCGGTCGGCCGGGACGCAGGAGGCCAGGAGTTCGTCTTGCTCACCGGACCGAGGGGCCGACCAGGGTGCGGACCAGTGCCCGGCACCGGTGCGAGCGGCGTGGGTGCGGCCGAGGGTGGAGCGGACATCACAGCGATTCCCCGAGGAGAAGCCATGGATTTCGCGATCGAAGTTGTCGTCCTCCCGGTCTCGGACGTGGACCGCGCGAAGGACTTCTACACCCGGCTGGGCTTCCGGGAGGACGTCGACCACCGCGGGCCGGACGGCTTCCGGGTCGTGCACGTCACTCCGCCGGGCTCGGCGACCTCCCTCGTGATCGGCAGCGGGATCACCGACGAACCTCCCGGTGCGTCGCAGGCCGTGCACCTCGTGGTGGACGACGTCGTGGCCGCCCGCGCCGAACTCGAGGCCCGCGGCGCCCGGCCGAGTGAGGTCTTCCACGACGCGGGCGGTGTCTTCCACCACGCCGGCGTGGTGGGCCGCGTCCCCGGTCCGCATCCGGACCGGCAGTCGTACGGGTCGTTCCTGACGTTCACCGACCCCGACGGGAACCTGTTCGTGGTGCAGGAGGTCACCACGCGCCGCCCCGGCCGCGTCGACCGGGTCGTCTACCGGTCGGTGGACGAGGTGGAGAAGGCGCTGGTCGACGCGGCCCGCGCGCACGGCGAGCACGAGAAGGAGATCGGCCGGGCGGACGAGAACTGGCCGGCCTGGTACGCCGCCTTTCTGGCCCGTGCCGCCGGGCTCGGTGCCTGATCCCACCGGGCGGCGTCGGTCCCGCCGGGGCGGGACCGACGTGCGGCGCTCAGCCCCGCGAACCGTACCGGGCCTCGATGGCGGTGACGGTGTTGCTCAGGGCCTTGTCGAGCTGGCCCTTCGCGACCGTTCCGAGCAGGAACCCGACGATTTTCCCCTTCAGGTTCTTCCCCTCCCGGACGACCACGGCGTCCAGGACGGTCATCCCGTCGGCGCGCCGCGTGAGGGTGTACGTGTGGCCGGAGGCCCCGCCCCACAGGTTGGAATCGATCGTCGTCATCACGATGCGGTTCGGGTCCGACCAGTCGTACCGGAGCCGCTCCCAGACGCCGCCGGATCCTTCGGTCACGTCGGCCCGGGTGGGGCCCCGGTCGTGCACCTGGAGCCGGTCGTCCGCGCTGGCGCTGAAGAGCGTCGAACGGCCGGGGCCGAAGTCGGTGATCCCGGCGACGAGCTGCTCCGGTGTGGCCGTGGTGGTCTTGCTCATGCGAATGATCGACATGCGCAGAGCGTCGCCGGAGAACCGGAAGGATCGCGCCCGTGGTGGACACTGGTCCGCACCCGGGTGTCACCGGTGAGACGAAGGAGAGACGTGCTGCTGGGGCGAGGGCGCGAGTGCGATGCCCTGGACGGCCTGCTGCGTAACGTCCGGGCCGGGCGGAGCGGTGTGCTGGTGCTGCGCGGTGAGCCCGGCATCGGGAAGAGCGCCCTCCTGGACCACGTGGCCGGGCAGGCCGCGCCGGGCCGGGTCGTGCGCGTGGCCGGCGTCGAGGTCGAGGTCGACATCGCCTACTCCGGGCTCCAGCAGCTGTGCGGACCGCTGCTGCCCCACCTCGGCGCGCTGCCGGGTGTGCAGGCCGCGGCGCTGTCCACGGCGCTCGGGCTGACCACCGGGAGCCCGCCGGAGCTGCTCCCGCTCGGCCTGGCGGTGCTGAGCCTGCTCGCCGAGGCCGCGTCCGAGCGGCCGATCGTCGGCGTCGTCGACGACGCGCAGTGGTTGGACCGGATGTCCGGGCTCATCCTCGGTTTCGCCGCCCGCCGCCTGGACGCCGAGTCGGTCGCGTTGATCTTCGCGACCAGGGAACCGAGCGACGACTCCGTTCTCGGCGGGCTGCCCGAGCTCCGGGTCGGCGGGTTGCCCGTCGGCGCGGCGCGGACGCTGCTGGACTCCGTCCTACCGGAGCCGGTCGACGCCGCGGTCCGGGAGCGGCTCCTCGCCGAGGCCGGTGGCAATCCGCTCGCGCTGCTGGAACTGCCGCGGGGTTCGTCCTCGGCCGAGTTGGCGTTCGGGTTCGGTGGTCATCGCACCACGCCGGTCGCCGGGCGGGTGGACGAGGGCTTCCGGCGGCGGATCGCCGCGCTCCCGGCCGAGACCCGGGTCCTGCTGCTGGCCGCCGCGGTCGAACCGACCGGCGACGCCCCGCTGCTGCTGCGAGCTCTCCAGCTGCTCGGCGTCAAGCTCTCGGCCGCCGAACCGGCCGCCACCGAGGGCCTGCTCGAGCTGGGGGCGGCCGTGCGGTTCCGGCATCCGCTCGTCCGGTCGGCGAGCTGGCGGTCCGCCGACGCCACGCTGCTGCGTGAGGTCCACGCGGCGCTGGCCGACGCCACCGACCCGGCCGACGACCCGGATCGCCGCGCCTGGCACCGTGGCCACGCGGCGCTGGAACCCGACGAGGAGGTGGCCGGGGAACTGGCCGCCGCCGCCGGCCGGGCGCTGGCCCGGGGAGGCCGGGCCGCGGCCGCCTCGTTCCTCGAACGTGCGGCGGTGCTCACCCCGGATGCGGACCGGCGGGCCGCCCGGCTGCTCGCGGCCGCGCGTGCCCACCTCGCCACCGGTGCGACCGCGGCCGTGGCCGGTCTGCTGGCCGCCGCCGAGCTCGGGCCACTCGACGCGCGTCTGCGTGCCGAGGCCGGCCGGCTCCGAGCCCGCGCGGCGTTCCTGGGCGACTCGGGTGCCCGGTCCGGTCCGGTGCTGCTCGACGCGGCGGCCGTCCTCGCGGAACTCGACGGCACCGCGGCGCGGGAGACCGCCCTGCTGGCCTTCGCCGCCGCGATCCACGGCGGCCGTTCCGGCGATCCGGACGCGCTGCGCCGCACCGGGGAGGCGGCGAGTGCGCTCCCGCGCGGCGACGATCCGGCCGGGCGGCTGCTGGACGGCCTGATCGCCCGGAGCGTCGACGGGGATGTGTCCCGGGCGGCGGCACCGGAAACGACCGACGATCCGGAGGTGCTCTGGCTGTCGGCGACGGTGGCGCTGGACCGGCTGGACCAGGCGACGCTGGATCGGCTCACCGTCCGCGGCGTGGAGAACGCGCGCCGGAGCGGAGCACGGTCGGCCCTTCCGGTCGCGCTGGCCGGCCGGAGTGAGGCGCTGCTCGCCGCGGGACGCCTGGCCGAGGCGCGGATCCTTCTCGACGAGGCGCGGACGATCGCCGAGGCGACCGGCCGGCCGAGCCGTCTGGGCACCCGCGCTCTCGTCGCCGCTCATCAGGGGCGGGAGAAGGAGGCCGAGGAGGAGATCGGAGCGGCCGAGCGCACCGCGGCGATCACCGGCGTCGGTCGCCTGATCGGGGTCGCGGCGCTGAGCCGGGCCGTGCTCCGTAACGGTCTGGGGCACTTCCCGGCCGCGCTGGCCGCCGCGCGCGCCGGCACGGAGTTCCCCGACCTGTCGCTCTACCCGCGGTTGCTGAGCGAACTGGTCGAGGCCGCGAGCCGGGCCGGGGCGCCCGCCGCCGCGGCGGAGGCCCGCGACCGGATCGCCGAACTGGCCACCGCGGCCGGCACACCGTGGGCCCTCGGCGCGCTGGCGTTGGCGGAGGCGCTGACCGGCCCCACGTCCGGAGCGGAGGCGCGGTTCCTGGCGGCGATCGCGCACTTCGACGTCGACCTGCTGGCGTTTCCGCGTGCGCGAGCGCGGTTGCTCCACGGCGAATGGCTGCGCCGGGAGAACCGCCGCGTCGACGCCCGGACGGCGCTGCGCGCGGCCCACGAGGCCTTCACCGCGATGGGGGCGGACGCGTTCGCCGATCGCGCCGCACGGGAGCTGACGGCCACCGGCGAGACCGTGCGCAAGCGTTCCGCGGACGCGCGCGACGAGCTGACGCCGCAGGAGACGCAGATCGCCCGGCTCGCGCTGGACCACCGCACCAACGCGGAGATCGCCGCGATGATGTACCTGAGTCCCCGCACGGTCGAGTGGCACCTGCGCAAGGTGTTCACCAAGCTCGGTATCTCGTCCCGCCGGGAACTGGCGACCGTCCTCGGCGAATGAGGCCCGGCCCGGGTGGCGACTCGCTTCTCGCCGCGGGCAGCGGCGCTGCCGTCACACTGGCCCTGCCGGACGTCGCCGTCGCCGGCGACCGGACGCCCACCACCGTCGATTCGATCCTGGGCATGGTGCTGTCGCTGCTCACGTCGTGATGCCGGGAGCGGGCCGATCGTTGTCCCCGGACGCTGCCGGCATTCCGTGGTCGCGGGCCGCGACCGCGCGGACACGGCACCGTCGGGTAGCTCGGGCGCGATGAGGAACGGTGGGCGTTCGGCGTTCGTCAGCCAGCGCAAACCCCACTCCACCGGGCCGTATCGGAACCGGCGCAGCCAGAGTGCGCCGGCTGCCAGCCGCGCGCCGAACGCCGCGAGCGCGAACGCCATCAACGCGAGGGGGAGAACGTCCCCGCGAGCCCGGCGCCGACACCGCTGAACACGATCAGGCCGATCGCCGACTGGGCCAGATAGGCAGTGAGCGCCATCCGCCCGGCGGGGGCCAGGGCGCGGCGTACGGCGCCGGACCGGTGCATGAGCCGCAGCAGCGTCGGCTCCGCGGGCCAGCGCTTCGTCCCGTCGTCGACGAACGAGTCGAACTCCGGATCGTGCACCAGGTTGCCGTCCGCGCCGCCGGCCCGCGGTCGCTGCGCTGGCTCGACCGGGCGCTGGCCGCGCTGGACGGCACCGGGCTGGAGCACGGCGAACAGCTCACCGTGGCGACGACGCTCACCGGGTACGCGTCCCAGCAGGCCGGTCCGGCGTTCGCCCTCACCGGTGGGGGCGAAGGTCCGGCGACGGGCCCGATCGAGGGCCTGGCCGACTACGGCCGGATCCTCGGGGAGGTCCTGGACCCGGAGCGGTATCCGGCGCTCTCGGCCGCGGTCGCGCGGAACGCGTTCGGTGCGGCGCCGGACTGGATCGACGACGCCGGCTTCTGCTTCGGGCTCGAGCTGCTGCGCGACGGGGTGCAGGCGCTCATCGCCCGCCGCGCCGATACTCGTCCGGACGCGACCTGACGACTGGGCGCAGCTGCCCGTCACCGGGGTGCCGCCGGGTCAGGCGCTGAGCTGCCAGCCTTCCGCGGCCAGGGTCTCGGCGATGAGGAGGTGACCGGCGGCGTTGGGGTGGTCGCCGTCGGCGGCCAGCAAGCCGGTCGGGTCGGACGAGCCGTCACCCTTGAACGGCGCGTAGAGGTCGACGCAGACCGCGCCGGCGTCCGCCGCGCCGCCGCAGATCGCGGTGTCGGCCAGCTCGGTCACCTGCTCGGCGAGGGTGGTGTAGTCGGTGCCCAGGTCGTCGGCGGCGTTCCCGTCGCGGAAGACGTTCCAGTAGTCGGTCACCAGGATCGCGGTCGGGTAGCCGCCCCGCAACGTCCGGATCCGGTGCACGATCGCGGCCACGTCGGTGCGGACCGAGTCGGCGACCGGGCGGAAACACGCCAGATCGCAGTCCCCGGACTCCCAGTCGTCGAGCGCGGGAGCGAAGTCGTTCGCGCCGATCGTGACGATCAGGATGTCGCTGCCGGCCACGCGTCGGGCGGTGCCGGTGTCACCGGTCAGCGAGGCGCGCAGTTGTGTGCTCGTCTGGCCGGGCACGCCGAGGTTCTCGGTCGTCACCCGGTGCCCGGTGGCCTGCCGCGTCAGGGCCGCGTAGGAGTCCACGAACGCCGCGCAGTCGCAGGCCGACCCCGCAGTGACCGAGTCGCCGAGCGCGGTCACCGTCCACCGGCCGGGCGTCGGCGCGATCGCCGCGGCCCCGGCCGGCCGGGGGCCGGATCCGCCGCACGCGCCGATGACCAGCACGCAGGCGAGCAGCACCTGAACCGCGGAACGAAGTCTCACTGAGAAGAACGGTAGCCCGCGACGATAGGTATCGGCTGTGCCCGGCCCACGCCGTGTGGCAGAGTCGGCACTCCATGACGACAGCCGACGACCTCTGCCGGGACAGCCTCGACGGCCTGTCGGTGGGCGACGCACTGGGCGCGCAGTTCTTCGTTCCGGGTACCTCGCTCGCGCAGCTGGCGGTGGGCCGGCTACCGCCGCCGTGGCCGTGGACCGACGACACCGAGATGGCGTGCTCGGTGGCGGTCGAAACCCGACGCACCGGCGGCGTCGACCAGGACCGTCTGGCCGCGTCGTTCGGGGAGCACTTCGAGCCCTACCGCGGTTACGGCGGTGGCGCGGTCGTGCTGCTCCGCCAGATGGCGGTAGCCGCCGCCGAAGCCGGACGGGCACGCGCCGAACGCCGAAGGCCGGAGCCGGCCGAACTCCTGGACACGGTGCTGGACCATCTGGTCGACAGCCGGGTCACGGCCGGAATCGAGCGGGCCCGGCGACTGCTCGGGGCGGACGCCGGCGAGGCGGCCTACGAACTGGGCAACGGTGCCCGGGTGCTGGCTCAGGACACGGTGCCGTTCACGCTGTGGACAGCGGCCACCTTCCTCCACGACTATCCCGCGGCGATCCTCACCTGCATCCGGGCCGGCGGGGACGTCGACACCACCGCGGCCATCGTCGGGGGCATCGTCGCCACCTTCACCGGCACCGGACCGGGCGGTATCCCCGGCGACTGGCTGGCGGCCCGCGAACCGCTACCGGACCGGAGCACCTGACGGCGCCGGGCCGCGCGGGGGTGAGGCCGGCGCCCGCTCACCCGGCCGCGCGTCGCGGTTTGGCCCGGAACCACGTTTCGCGGTCGTGCGGGTCCGGTCCGCGTCGCGGCTGCACCGGCACGTCCGCGCCGGTGACCGGCGCGTAGTGGTCGAACCGGTTGGTCAGCACCGCCTCGCCTCCGGTGAGGTCGGGCAGGGCCGCCACCACCGGCGGCACCTGTGCGGACGGCAGGGTGCCGCTCACCTCCAGGTACCCGTCCCCGGACGCGCTGTCCAGAATGATCGCGCCGAGTCGGCCGAACAGCGCCAGCGCCGGGTCGACGGCGGACGGCGGCAGGTTCACGTCGAACCGCTCGACCGGCTGGCACACCCGGCTGCCGGCCCGGCGCAGCGCGGCGGTCACCACGACCGGGGCCAGGTTGCGGAAGTCGGCCGCCACCGTCGAGAACGCCTTGTTGAACTTCTGGTGCGCGTGACTCTGCCGCGGCCAGTACTGCGAGGACGTCATCGTGACCACGCAGTCGGTGACCGGCCAGCCGTACCGGCCCTGCTGCAACGCCGCCCGCACGCCCTCCTCGGTGGCCGCGATGAACGTCGGAGGGAGCCGGCCCGGTTCGATCCCGGGCCGGAACTCGATGCCGTGGCCGACCGGGGCGGCCTCGATGCGCAGCCCGAGCCCGGCCAGGTACGGGTTGCCGCGCTCCTTGATCCGGTCCTCCGCGGCGCCGGTGCCGACGACGCGTTCGATGCAGGCGATCACCGTGCCGGAGAAACGCACCTCGACGCCGTACCGGTCCAGCAGCAGGGCGGCGAGCACCTCCTTCTGGACCTCGCCGTGCAGGCGGATCACCGCCTGCTGCTGGTGCTCGTCGAGGCGCAGATCGACCAGTGGGTCCTCGTCGGCCAGCTCGGCGAGCCCGGCGAACATCGCCAGCCGCCGCGCCGGGTCCACCGGTTCGACGACCGTCTGCCGGGTCGGCGGCGGGAACCGGTAGGCGTGCCGGCGGGGCGGATCGCCGACACGCTGGCCGATCCGGGCGGACAGGCCACGCACCGCCGCGATCTGACCGGCCGTCACCGCCGGCCGGACCTGGACGCCACCGGGCTCGCTGACGGCGATCTCGGTCACCGTCTGCGGCCGGCCGCCGACCAGTTCCACCCGATCCCGTACGCGCAGGTGCCCGGACCACAACCGCAGCCAGACCCGTCGCCCACGGTCGTCCCGGTCGACGGCGAACACGGTGCCGGCCATCGGAGCGTCCGGCTCCGCGTCGAGCGGCAGCAGTTCGGCCAGGACCTGACGCAGCTCCGGCATCCCGGCCCCGGTGATCGCCGAACCGCACACCACCGGCGTGATCCCGCCGTACCGGACCGCGTGCCGGATCGCGCCGCTCACCTCGCGGTCTCCCACCGGCTCGTCGGTCAGCCAGCGCGTCGCCACGGCGTCGTCCACCTCGGCCACCGCCTCCAGCACCGATGCGGTGCTCAGGCCGACCGGCCGCACCCGGGCGTCCCGGCCGCCCTGCCCGGTGACCGCGGCCAGCACGACCGGCTGCGCCGCGAGGCGGCGGCGCAGCTGGGTCACCGCACGGTCGACGTCGGCGCCCCGGCGGTCCACCTTGTTGACGAACACCACCGTCAGCACGCCGATGCGGCGCAGCGCCCGCCAGATCGCCACGGTCTGCGGCTGGACGCCCTCCACCGCGGACACCACCAGCACGGCGGCGTCCAGCACGGCCAGCGACCGCTCGACCTCCGCGATGAAGTCCGGGTGGCCCGGGGTGTCCAGCAGGTTGATCCGCAGGTCATCCAGGACGATCGACGTGACGGCCGCCCGGATGGTGATGCCGCGACGGCGCTCCAGGTCCATCGAGTCGGTGCGGGTGGTGCCCTCGTCGACGCTGCCCAGCCGGGTCACCGCGCCCGACTCGTACAGCAGGCGTTCGGTCAGGCTGGTCTTCCCGGCGTCAACATGGGCGACGATTCCCAGATTCAACAACGACAAAGCACAACTCCACGGCAGAACGGTCCAGGGCCGAAGGCGTGGAAGCTGCGCGCATTGTCACTCCAATTGTGTAGGTACGCCGGATCTCAGGTCTATCCGCTGCGGCGACGGCGCGCCACCCATTTACCGGCGCCCGTGTGTCGATCACGCCGATTCGGCGAGCCGGGACTGCAGGATCCGAGCCAGCGGGCCGGTCGAGTCGCCGAGTGCGCTCCGCGCTTCCCTCCACGCGGCTCGCCCGGCCACGTGGTCGCCGCTCTGATGACGCAGGTCACCGACGGCCAGCAGCACCTCGGCGCAGGCCGCGGGCGTACCGGACCGCCGGTAGCTGTCGGCCGCGCGGAGCCAGTGGTCGACCGCGGCCCGGCTGTCGCCGTTCTGCCGATACGTCCGGCCCAGCAGATCCCAGCCGTGGCCGGCGCCGCGTACGTCGCCGGCGGCGTTCGAGAGCGACAGCGCTTCCCGCAGTAGCGGTATCGCCTCGGACCGTCGGCCGAGCGCGGCCACGTTGGCCGCGACGGCGCGCAGCGCGGCGGCCTGACCGCGGACGTCGTCGAGGCGCCGGTAGCGGTCCAGCGCGTGCCCCCCGTGGCGGACGGCGTCCGCGAACCGGCGCTGAGCCCCTCGCACGTAGGCGGAGTTCAGGTCGACGACGGCGAGCTGAGCATCGTCTCCGATCGACTCGGCGATCCGCCGGGCGTGCCGCAGGTGGGCCCGGGCGGCGTCGAAGTCGCGGAGCATGTACAGCGCACCGGCCAGGCTCCGCGACAGCCGCGCTCGTCCCGGCACGTCACCGAGGGCGACCGCGGCCTCCACACCGGCGGCGGCGATCCGGGCCCACTCCGGGATCCGGCCGCTGACGTGCAGGTAGTCCTGCAGGGACAGTGCGAGGTGCGCGGTGATGTCCGGAGCGTCGTGCGCTCGTGCCCCGGCGACGACATCGAGGAGCGCCTGCCGCTCCGCCGTGAACCACGCGATCGCGTCGCCGACGTTCTCGAAGCGCAGCGGCGTCACACCGGCGACCACCGGAGGCGGATCCGGTGCGGCCAGCTGGGGTTCGAGCCAGAGGTGGGCGGCGTGCGCCGAGGCACGGTAGTGCTCGTACACCCGGATCGCTGCCGTCCGGCGCGGCCCGGCGGCATCCACCGAGGTGCCGAGGTCCTCCGCGTTGGCCCGCAGCAGACCGTGCTGCCGGTACCGCCCGGCGCGGTGGTGCACCAGCGTGTGAGAGGCCAACTCGCCCAACAGCGCCGCCGCGCTCCGGGTGTCGACGCCGGCGAGTGCGGCGGCCGACTCGACGGTGAGGTCCGGCCCGGGATGCAGCGGCAAGAGGCGGAACAGGTCGGCCGCGCCCGTCGTCAGCGCCTGATAGGAGAGAGCGAAGACCGCACGCAGATCGGTCGCCGCGTCCGGTCCGAAGCCGAAGAGGTCACGGCCCCGGGCCAGCTCGGCGGCGATCTCCGCGAGGGGGAGCTCCGGCGTCCGCGCGGCCCGCGCCGCCACCAGCGCCAGCGCCAGCGGCAACCGGCCGCACCGCGTCACGATCTCGTCCACCGCGGCGGACTCCGCGGCTACCCGCTCCTCACCCAGCCGCCGGGCCAGGAACAGGTGGGCCTCGCTCCGGGACGGCAGGCCCAACGGCAGCGGATGCCCGCCGTCCTTGCTGATCAGAGAAGTCAGGCGGAGACGGCTGGTGACGATCACCAGGCTCTCGGGAGAAGCCGGGAGCAGGTGACGCAACTGCTCGTGGTCACGGCAGTTGTCCAGCACGATCACCATGCGTCGACCGGCCACGACGCTCCGGAACAGACCGGTCAGCGCGTGCAGCTCCGACGGGAGGCCGGACGGTCGGACGCCGAGCGAGCTCAGGAAGCCGCGCAACGCTTCCTCCGGCGCCATCGCCGCGTCCCTGCTGCTGAAGCCGCGCAGGTCCACGTAGAGCTGCCCGTCCGGGTAGTGGGCGGCCAACCGGTGGCCGAGATGCACGGCCAGGGTGGTCTTGCCGACGCCGGGCATCCCGTCGATCGCCAGCGCGACCGTCGGCCGGTTCCGGCGCCGATCCTCGGCCAGCAGACCCTCGGCTCTCGCCAGCACGTCCACACGGCCGCTGAAGAAGGGAAGGTCCGGGGGAAGCTGCGCCGGAACCGGCGTGGCCGACCGGGGGCCGGGCGGCGCGGTGCGTCGGTGCAACAGTCGTTCGTAGGCGTCGAGCAGCTCCGGCGACGGGTCGATGCCGAGCTCGTCGTCCAGTTCCCGGCGCACCGAGTGGAAACGGTCCACCGCCTCGGCCTGGCGCCCGTCGGCGGCCAGCGCGAGGATCAGCCGCGCCTGCACGGCCTCGTCCAACGGGTTGAGCTGACCGGCCCGGCGGAGCGCCGGGATCACCGGGCCGACGGGGCCGTGCCGCAGCGCGATGTCCGCGGCGTTCCGCGCCACGAGCGTGCACTCCGCGTCGATCGCGACGAGCGTCGGGTGTACGCAGAGTCCGGCGGCCGCGGGGCCCCGCCAGAGCGCGAGCGCCTCGGCGTAGAGGCGGATCGCCCGGTCGGGCTCGACCGCCTCCCGTGCTCGATCGGCCAGGGCGCGGAACCGGAGCAGGTCCAGCGACGACTCCTCCACCTGGAGCCGGTAGCCCGTCGCGGTGCGGAGGACGTGGCGGCCGGTCGTGCGGATCGGCAGCGCCGGCTCGAGCACCCGCCGGAGCAGGCCGATGTGCCGATGGACGACGTTCACCGCACTGCTGGGCGGATCGTCTCCCCACAGGGTGTCCACCAGTTCGGCCACACCGACGGTCGAGCCCGCCCGAGCCAGCAGCAGAGCGAGCACGACGCGCTGCTTCCGTCCGCCGGCATCCACGTCGACGTCGTCTCGCCGGACACCCAGCGGGCCGAGGATCGTGAACCCGAGCATCGTCATCGCCACCCTCGCGGCGCGCCGGCGCGGCACTCGCCGGTCACCATACGGGTGGCCGGATCCAGGAATCGAGCAGGGTCGCTTCGGCTGCGGGTTCCGGTGGGGCGACCTCGTCGCTGGGCGCCGAGGTCGCGGAGTCCGGCGGGGAGGGGAGGGCAGGTTCGACGAAACGCATACGTCGACGCTAGGTACGCCGACGTCGTCGCACATCACCCCGGTTCCCCGGCCAGTACTCATTCCCGGCCCGTCACCAGCTCCACGAGCCCGGCACGATTGTGTACCCCGGTCTTGGCGTAGATGCGACGCAGATGGACCGCCACCGTGTGGGGCGAGAGGAAGAGCGCGTCCGCGATCGCCCGGTTGGTGCGTCCGGCCACCACTTCCCGGACGACCCGTTCCTCGCTGACGGTCAGCCCGAGCCCGAGCGTCGGCTCGGCGGCGCCGGTCGCGCGCAACCCCGAGGAGCGGAGCAGTTTGTCGATCCGCGCGGTCTCGCGGTGCGCACCGCAGGCGAACCACTGCGCCCGTGCCTCACGGAGAGCGTCGGCACGCTCCACCGGATCCGCGGAGACGTCCGCGAGGTCCTCGGACGCTTGAGCGCTGAGCATCGGACGCCCCAGCTCCCGGTAGGCCTCACGCGCCGCCCGGAGCGTCTCGGCTCGTCGCGCGATCGCTCCGTCCGCGTGCAGCGCGGCGGCGTTCGGCAGCGGAGCGTCGGTGGTCGACGCGAGCGCACGCAGAAAAGCGCTCAAGCGGGTCGCGTGCGTGGTCAGGCCGTGCCGCACCAGGATCCGGAGCCGAAGGATCTCGTCGGTGATGCCCCGGGCGATCGCGTACCGCGAATGGCCGTCCAGCCCCTCGGCGAGCCGGGCCCAGTCCGCCACCTCGTCGGCCGAGGTCGCCTCCACCGCCACCAGGAGGCCGATCGCCGCGGTCGTGCGTCGCGCGCTGTCGGTACCCAGCCGATGCTCGAGGACCGGCCGGAGCTCGGCCAGACCCGAGGCGTCCCCCCGGAGATGCGCGATGCGGACGAGCAGGTTGACGGTGTTCGTCTCGATCCGATCGGACGGTCCGACCGTGCGGCCGAGCTGCCGCGCGGCCCGGAGATTCGCCGCGGCGTCGGTCAGCCGTCCGGCCTCCATCTCGCAGGTGGCACGCACCATGAGCAGCGGCGGGATCGCGAACAGATGGCTGCGGCGCTCGGCTTCCTCCGCGCACGCGTCGAGCACGTGAACGGCTTCGTCGAGCCGGCCCAGGTCGGCGAGCAACTTGGCCCGGAAGATCGAACCGATCCACCACTCCGGTCCGTGGCTCCGATCGTCGGGGATCTCGCTCGCCAACGAGGCTTGGCGCAACGCCTCGACGAGATCGCCGGACGAGCTCACGCTCAACGTCCGGGCCAGACCCACGAGTGCGAACGCCCTGGCGTCGTCCGAGTCGGTGGCCAGCGCCGCGACCGTGTCGATCTCGGTCCGGTCGAAGACGTTCTGATAGGCGTCGCAGACCAGCCGCACCGCCCTCAGCCGCGCCTGCTCCACCGCGCTCGTCGGCCGGCTGAGCGCGCGGTCGGTCAGGTTACGGGCGGCCGCGGTCCGTGAGGAGAAGAACACCTCGGCGAGCGCGGAGCTCACGGACGGTGGGTGGTCCTCGTCCAGACGCGCGGCGGACGACTCGGCCGTGCCCGGATCGCCCCCCTGGACCGAGTAGGAGAGGAAGCGGGCCGTCGCCTCGTCGATGTCCGGCCGGGAGCGGGCCGTCGCCGCTTCGCGGTGGGCGAGCAGCGCCGCCGTGCCCAGGTCGCGCCGCGCCACCAGGTTCGAGAGATCGCGCAGCACGGCCGGGGCGAGCGGCGGAACCGGCTGTTCCCGGAGCACGCGGACGAGCCGGCTGACCTCGCCGCTGCGTGCGAGCGTCGTCAACACCCGGGAGACGTCGACGCCCGCGGCCGGGAACATGCGTCGGACCACGCGGTGGCTGAACCGCAGGTCGTGGCCGTCGTCGACGAGCACGCCGGCGTCCACGGCGGCGAGAAGGGTGTCGAGGATCGCCCCCACCGGCCGGTCGAGCACCTCGGCCAGGTCGTCGGGGGAGAACCGGAGGCCCAGAACCGCGGCGGCGGCCAACACGTCGTGGTCCTCCGCCCGCAGGCCGGTCCGCAGGCACTCCGGCCACCCCGGGCCGTCGGGGTCGGCGCGGCGGGCGGTCTCGACGACGTGGCGGGGAAACCGGGGCGATGCTCCGGAGGGAGCGCGTCCACCGACGCGGACCGCCAGGGTCTCGGCGTCCCGGTGGGACAGTTCGTCGATCCGGAACCGCCGCCCGACGGGGTGCGCCCGGATGCTCGGCTCGGCCGGATCGCCGGCGACGACCCACAGCAGGGCGGTGTCTCCGAGCGACGGCGGCGCCAGTTCGGCTGCCCGCCGGGTGCTCGCGTCGCAGTGACCGACGTCGTCGACGAGAACGATGACCGCATCGTAGGGCTCGGAGAAGGGTGCCGCCCGGCGGCGGAGCCGGGCCAGCCGGTAGAGCGACAGCGGACGCCCGTCGCCGGCGTGGATCCGGGGAAGGTCCGCGGCGACGGCGGCCTGGTCGACGACTCTCAGCAACGTGGTCAGGCCCGACCCGGGCGGGCCTTCCAGGACGACCGCGCCACCGCGTCCGGCACGGAGGTCCGCGAGCGCGTGGTCGAGCGCGGCGAGCGCTTCCTCCCGTCCGGACGTCAGGAGCGAAGCACGGACAGCGGCGCCGGTCATCGTGTCCGCACCCAGTCGCTCAATTCACTTCGGGACCGGATGTCCAGCTTGGCGTACACGTGACGCAGGTGGGTCGTCACGGTGTGCGGGGAGAGGCCGAGCTCCGCCGCGATCCGGCGCACCGATCCGCCCCGCGCGGCGGAATCGACGACCCGGCTCTCGGTCGGGGTCAGCGCGGGGGCGGTGGGGCGCTTCGGCGTCACCACCCGTCCGTGCAGGCCGAGGTGCCAGCGCACCCGCCACGCGTCCCGATCGGCGCCCAGCGCCGTGAGCCGCCCGTGGGCCTCTTCCATCAGCGCGGCTCCCGAGCGGTCTCCCGCCTCCAGCAGCACCGCGCCCTGGTCGGAGAGCGCGGCCACCTCGAGCAGCGGCCGTCCGAGCCGCTGCCAGCCCCGGCGGGCCCGGTCGAGCGCGGCCGCGTCCACCCGCACCACGCCGTGCAGATGGTCGGCCACCGTCACCGCCAGGGTGTGCCGGCCGCTGCGTTCGACGCGTGCCGCGGCCCGGTCGACGAGATCCTGACCGGCCCGCTGGTAGCCGTTGATGGTGAGCGCTCGGCCGATCAGTACCTCGTCCGCCGGGTCCAGCCAGGAGACCGCCGGCAGCGAGTCCGGGTCGACCGAGCGGCGATCGGGCGCGCTCGTTCCCTGCGCGTCGTCGAGGAGGAAGTACCACCAGCCTCGGCGGCCGAAGGCCTCGGTCCCCGGCTCGGCGCCCGACCGGTCGAGGATCGCGCGCAGTTCGTCGAACTCCGCCCGAGCACCCTGATGGAGCGCCACCTTCAACCGCACCGAGAACGCGATGGCCTGCAGCCGGTCGTCGACCCCGTCCGCGACGTCCCACAGCCGCTGCGAGAGGGTGGCCGCGAGCACCGCGGCGTCGTCGGCGTCGCTCAGACGGCCGAGAGCGAGATGGGCGAGGGCCCGCTCGGCGTGCAGGAACCGGGTGGCGAACGGTTGCGCCGCGTCGAGGGCGTCGAGGAGACCCCCGATGCGCCGCAGACCCTCCCGCGGATCGTCGAGCACGGTGACCAGGTGCGGGCCCCAGATCATCTCCGGCATCCACTCGGCCGTCGGTGCGCCCGAGCGCCGCCAGGTCGCGTCCGCGAGTGCGGTCAGCGACGTCGCCCGCCGGTACTCGCCGCGGTAGAAGTGGCGAATGGCGTCGCAGGTCTGCAGGCGGGAGAGCGCGTCGTCATCGCCGCTGTCCTGTGCCTCCGCGAGCGCCGACGGCAGGCGCGCGTCGACGAGGTCGACCCGGCCCAGCGTCGACAGGCAACGCAGCTGGACGCTGTGCAGGCGGGCGCGGATGGCGGCCGGGACGCCGGGGATGGCCAGCGCCGCCGTCGTCAACTCGATCGCGCGTCGCGGTGCCCCCTCGAACCGGGCCAGCCAGAGCAGCACCTGGGCCTCGACCTCGGCTCGTCCGCGCTCGGCGAAGACGCGCTTCGCCAGCAGCCGGGCCTCGTCCACGCGGGAGGTCTGCCACAGCAACGGCAGGAGCCGCCAGGCGAGGTCGGTGAGCCGCTCGTCGTGGTCGGAGACGAGCGTCACCGCCGCACTGCCGTAGTCGGCGGCCGCCTCCGGATCGTCGTCGGCGAGTGCGTCCATCGCGTCGGTGAGAACGCTGAACGCGACGGCGTCGTGCGGCCGCGCCGAGGTCATCGTGCGCTCGGCGGCGAGAACCGTCGTGCCGACGTGCCGCTGCACGGCCCGCAGTGAGCCGCGCTCGAGCGAATGCCGGACCGACCGCGGCAGCCGGGTGCACAGCTGCTCCCGGTGCTCCGCGTGCCGCAGCACGTAGTGACCGGTGTCGAACGCGGCGACCCCGCGCTCGGACAGCGACCGGGCGGCGGTCGTGCAGACCTGGCGCGACTCGCCGCTCAACTCGGCCAGCTCATCGGCGGTCAGACCGAAGTCGGACGAGGCGAGCAGCCGCGCGAGCAGCAGTTCGACCCCTCCGAGCTCGTCGATACCCGCGGCCGGCCGGGTCTCGTGTTCCACGGCGGTACGCGCGATCCACGCGGGCGAGTCGCCGTCGACGCCGGGAGCGGAGTCCAGCCACTGCCGCGTGATCGCGTCGAGCGACTCCCGGTGGTCCACCAGCAGCAGGACGCCGACGTACGCGTCCAGTCCGCCGAGGTGTTCCTGGACGGCGCGGATCAGATACCGGGCCGCGCGACCGGGCAACCCGGCCGCGCTCATCCGGGGCGCGGTCGACGGGTGCCCGACCTCGCGGAGGCCGCGAAGGAGCCCGCCGACGGCGAAGGCGCGGAGCTGCGGGTCCGACCGAACGGGGACCACGAGAAGACCGGCGGCCCGCCCGGCTCGGGCCACCGGGTGCAGGTCGGTCTCCGAGGGGACGACGAGGGTACGTCGCCGACCGTCCACGGCGTCCCGGATCAGGGTCTCCACGGCGTCGCTCAGCTGCGGCGTCATCGTGAACACTCCCGTGCCTGGAATCGATTCCGGTGTCCGTTTCCACGGTAGTCGGACGTCAGCGGTGAACGCGACCGTACCGACGTGCATCCCTTCGTCACTCAATACGCATTGGCGATTCCTAGCGTCGTGACATCAGGTCTCGGCCCTCGCCCGGAGGGCCTCGAACGCCTCGGCCGCCCTCGCTGCGCCGCCGGCTCGTTCCTGTGGAAGGACGGACATGACTCTGGCCCCGATCGCTCCCGGCCGCGCCGATTACTCCGACTATCCGTCCGTCGCCCCGCTGTTCCAGGACTACAGCGCGTGTCCCGACGACGCTCCGGAACGCGCGGAGCTCCGGGAACGGCTCGCCCTGCTGCACCTGCCGCTCGCGGAGAACCTCGCCCGCCGGTTCGCCCGGCGCGGTGAGCCGGTCGACGACCTCGTCCAGGTCGCACGGCTGGGGCTGCTCAAAGCCATCGACCGCTTCGACCCCCGTCGCGAGGTCCCGTTTCTCGGCTTCGCGGTCCCGACGATCGTCGGTGAGATCCGACGCCACTTCCGCGACCGGGCCTGGTGCGTCCGGCCGCCGCGTCGCCTGCAGGACCTGCACCTGCGGATCAACGCGGCCACGACCGAGCTCCTCCGGCGTGACCACCACGCGCCGACGGCCCAGACGCTCGCTCGTCACCTGGGTGTCTCCACCGAGGAGATTCTCGAGGCGATCCAGCTCACCAACGCCTACGCCCCCATGCCGCTGGACGCCTCGGTGCGCTCCGAGCCGAACGGGCCCTCGCTGATCGAGTCGCTCGGCGAGGACGACCAGGCGCTGGGGCTGGTCGACGACCGCGAAGCCCTCAAACGACTGGTCCGGGAGCTCCCGGACCGGGAGCGCCGGATCCTCGCCCTGCGGTTCTTCGAGGACCGGACGCAGACCCAGATCGCGGCCGACGTCGGGGTCTCCCAGATGCAGGTTTCCCGGCTGCTCTCCGCGATCCTCGCCCACCTGCGGCGAGGACTGCTGAACGACTGATCCCCGACCGGAAGGAGAGAACGGTGTCGCACCACCTCGATTCCCCGCTCGCCCGGCAGGACCCGCGGTTGAACATCACCGACCAGTACGTCTTCGACGACCGCGACGGAACGATCTTCGTCCTCAACGCACGCACGTCCCTGGGCGGGGAGAGCACGCCGCCCGGCTTCCACGAGGAGGCGCGGTACGAGATCCGGATCCACCTCGACGACTCCGACATCGAGAACCTCACGTTCCGATTCGCCTTCGACCGCGGTAGCGACGGAAGCCAGCGGTACCGGCTCAGCCGCCTCGAGGGCGGTGACGCCGCGAACGACGACGCCCCCGGTGCCGACGTGTCCCAGGGGCGCACCGGACAGGTCGTCCGAACCAGCGAGGGTGTCGACGTCTGGGCCGGCCGTGCGCTCGACCCGTTCTTCCTCGACCTCGCGCAACTCGACGCCGTCGACCGGTTCGTCATTCATCGCGAGGACGCCGACCTCACCGGTTACCGGCCCGGCACGGCGACGAACACGTTCTCCGGAGCGACCGTCCAGAGCATCGTCCTGCGCATCCCGCACTCCGACCGCATGCTCTTCCCCCACCGGGATCTCCGGGTGTGGAGCACGTCCCGGCTGGCGACCGATGCGGGCGGTTGGCGGCAGGTCGGTCGGGCGGGCCTGCCGATGATCTGGCCGATCTTCCGCGATGCCCACGGCGCTGCCGCGAGCGCGGCCAACCGGACTCATCCCGGGCAGGATCGGGTGACCTACGGCCCGGCCATCCACGCCCTGGTCGCCGATGCCGTGCGCCGGCTGGGTACGTCGGTCCGCCCGGAGGCCTACGCGGACTCGGTGGTGGAACGGCTCACGCCGGACACGCTGCCGTACCGCACCGGAACTCCGGCGACGTTCGGGTTCGGCGTCTTCAACGGACGGCAGCTGGCGGACAACGCGCCCGAGGTGATGTTCTCGCTGGCGACGAACTCCGCGGTCAGCACCGGTCTTCCGCCCGGGGCGACGGCGGGCACCCGCTCGGAGTCGTTCCCGTTCGTCGTACCGAGGTGAGTGCGGTGGCGCGAGTACTGGTCACCGGTGGTAGTGGGTTCGTCGGGGCGCACACGGTCGTGCGGTTGCTCGAGGCCGGGTACGAGGTCCGTACGACGGTGCGGTCGTTGCGGCGGGCTGGTGTTGTGCGGGCGATGGTGGCTCGGCCGGGCGCTGCGCTGAGTGTTGTCGAGGCGGATCTGACGGCTGATGCGGGTTGGGCCGACGCCGTCGACGGCTGCGAGTTCGTTGTGCATGTGGCGTCGCCGTTTCCGGCGGGGGAGCCGTCGGACCCGGACGAGGTCATCGTGCCGGCCCGGGAGGGTGCGTTGCGGGTGCTGCGGGCGGCGCACGCGGCTGGTGTGCGTCGGACGGTGTTGACGTCGTCGTTCGCGGCGATCGGGTACGGAGCACCGGTGAACCGCCCCTACGACGAGTCGGACTGGACCGACCCGACCGGCGATCTGCCGGCCTACATCCGGTCGAAAGCGATCGCGGAGCGTGCCGCGTGGGAGTTCGCTGGTGCGGTCGGTGCGGAGCTGGTCGTGATCAACCCGACCGGTATCTTCGGCCCGGTCCTCGGCTCGGACTACTCGACGTCGGTGGGGTTGGTGCGCGCGATGCTCGACGGCGCGATGCCGACCGTCCCGAAAGCGTCGTTCGGGGTCGTCGACGTGCGTGACGTGGCCGACGCGCACGTGCGCGCGATGACGATCCCGGAGGCGGCGGGACAGCGGTTTCTGTGCACGTCGGGGCAGGCCGGGTGCAGTTATCTGGAGATCGCCCGGATTTTGCGGCGCCGGTTCCCGGAGCTGGCCGACCGGCTGCCGGTCGAGGAGGCGCCGGGGCCGGACGTGCCGGTGAAGGAGTACCGGATCGAGCGGATCCGGACCGTGTTGGGCTGGGATCCCCGCCCGGCCGAGGAAGCCGTGGTGGCCACGGCCGAGAGCCTGCTCGCTCTCCCGGGGACACCGGCAGGTGCACCGTGACCACACCGAGTCCGCACGTCGTGGTCGGAACCGACGGGTCGGAGGGCGCCGACCGCGCGGTGCGTTGGGCGGCCCGGGAAGCAGCGCTGCGCGGGCGGACCCTCCGCATCGTGCATGCGTTCATCTGGCCGTACCTGCGGGTCTCGACCGCCCCGGTGCCGGGCATGCGGGGCACCGGGCTCCGACGGATCGCCGAGGATCTCCTCCTCGACGCCGCCGCGGTGGCCCGCGCCGCGAGTCCCGGTGTCCGCGTGGTCACGGACCTCCCGGTGGGAGCCCCGATCGGAGTGCTGCTGGCCGCCGCCGACGACGCGGAGCTGGTGGTGATCGGCAGCGACGGGCTCGGTCGGCTGGACGGCCTGATCATCGGGTCGGTGGGCGTGGGGTTGATCGCCGGTTCCCGCGGTCCCGTGGTCGTCGTCACCGGCCCGGTCGCGGAACGGACCGACGAGCGCCGGGTCGTCGCGGGCGTCGGCGGATTCGACCACCGGAACGGACCGGCGCAGATCTCCGCCGTGCTGGACTACACCTTCCGGGACGCGACTCGGCGACAGGCGACGGTGACCGTCGTACATGCCACGGCCGGGCGGGAGGAAGGTCAGGACGGCACCGCGATCCGTGCCGCGGTCGCAGCGTGGTCCGACGACTACCCCCACGTCGACGTCCGCTACGTGGCCGACCGGCGGACACCGGCGGCCGCCCTCGTCGCCCGGGCGGACGGTGCCGAGCTGCTGGTGCTCGGCACCCACGGATGGGGTGGGTTCGCCGGTCTGGTGCACGGGTCCGTCGGCCAGGACGCACTCCGGCGCGCACCCTGCCCGGTGGCGGTGGTCCACAGCGGCACCTGACGGAGCGGGGTTAAATGTCCGCATGACCGCGGAGCCCCTCGTGATCGGCCGCGACACCGAACTCGACGAACTCGACCGCAGACTGCGGGACCTGCCCCGAGGCGGAGGGGCGCTGACGCTGGACGGCGAAGCGGGAATCGGCAAGACGGTGCTGGCCGCCGCGGCGACCCGGCGCGCGACGAACGCCGGATACCGGGTGTTGAGCGGCCACGGTGTCCGTGGCGAGGCGGGCGTCGGTTTCTCCGGGCTCCGGAGACTGCTGGAACCCGTGCTCGACCGTGCCGACGCGTTACCGGAACGGCAGCGCGTCGCGGTGCTGACCGCGTTGGGGTGCCTCGACGGTCCCCAACCGGGGCTGCTGTTGCTCGGCTTGTCGACGCTGGGGCTTCTCGACGAGATCGCCGCCGAGCGCCCTCTCGTGGTCGTGATGGAGGACCTCCACTGGGTCGATCCCTCCAGCCTCGACGTCCTCGGCTTCGTCAGCCGCCGCCTGTCCGATACGCCGATCCTGCTGCTCGCCACCCGGCGGCCGGATCCGCTCACGGACGGCGCGTCGCCCGCGTCGCTCGCCGGTGCGGTGGTCCGGCTCGCTCCGCTGAGCC
>NZ_BAAAGX010000003.1:0-55022 GCF_039524755.1 Cryptosporangium japonicum | reverse complement strand
TGGCCGACGGGTCGGGCATCCCGCTCGACCCGGACGTGCGGCGGGTGCTGCTCGACACCGCGGCCGGAAACCCGCTCGCGGTGCGCGAACTGGCGGCGGCGATCCAGGATCACGGCCTGACCAGAGGTATCGACCGGCCCGAGCACCTGCCGATGTCCGAACGCCTGGAGCGCACGTTTCTCGGGCAGGTGTCCGCGCTGCCGGAGTCGACCCGCCGACTGCTCCTCGTGCTCGCCGCCGCCGAGGATCTCCCGCTGGCCGACGTGATGACCGCCGCTCGTCGGTTCGCCGCCGGGCCGGACGACCTGGACATCGCCGACGCGGCGGACCTGATCCGGATCAGCGGCGACCGGGCCCTCTTCCGGCATCCGCTGGTCGCGTCGGCGGTGTACGGCGGTGCGGACACCGCCGATCGGGATGCGGTCCACCACGCGTTGTCCGAGACGACGGTGGACGCGGACCGCTCCGCGTGGCACCGGGCACTGGCCACCCACACCGAGGACGAGCGCGTCGCCGCCGCGTTGGCGATGGCCGGACAACGGGCCCGACGCCGTGGCGCGTTGGCCGACGCCGGACGGGCGCTGCACCGCGCGGCCACGCTCACGTCGGTCGGCGAGGTCCGCGCGGCGCGTCTGGTCCAGGCGGCGGAGGCGTACCGGGGGGCCGGGCGGTGGCGCGACGCCGTCCGGGCCGGACGGGAGGCGATACCGCTGACCGCGGACGCCGGGCTGCTGGTGCCGCTCGCGCACACCTTCGCGATGATGGCCGTCATCGGCGCACCGGACGGTGGAGAGCCGTCGGTGTTCGACGAGATCGCCGACCGGCTGCCCGAGGGACCGGAGCGGATCGGCGTCCTGATCGCCGCGGTGACGGCGGCGGACGGCCGCGGGGGCGCACGAGAGCTTCTCGAGCGGCAGCGCGGGTCGACGGACGACCCACTGCTGATCCCGGCCCTGGCCGTGCTCGATCCCGTGCGTTACGCGCCGCACCTGCGGCGACGGCTTCCGCGGACGATTCGGCGCACGGACGACCCGGTCCACCTTCTGGTGCTCGCACGCAGCGCCGAGATCGTCCAGAACGTCCCCGCCGCGATGCGCTGCCTGGACCGGGCCGTCGACGGCTTCCGCCGGGCCGGTTCGCCGCGCGACGTCTGCCTCACGGTGAACCGCCGGGGACGACTACGGCTGGCCGCCGGGCTGTTGACCGACGCCGACGCTGACCTGCAGGTGTCGTTGCGCGTCGCCGAGGAACTCGAGCTGACGACCGTCGTCGCCGCGGGAGCCGTCGCGCTCGCCCGGTTGCGGCTCCGACGGGGAGAACCCGTCGAGGCCGCCGAGGTGCTGGCCCGGGAAGCCGCGCTCGCCGGTGACCGCCCGAGCCGTCGGCTGGCGGCCGACTACGCGTGGGCGCGAGGTCTGCTCGCGTCGGCCGAGAACCGCGCCGAGGACGCGTGGCAGCACCTCCGCGCGGTGTCGGGCGATCGGGAGACTCTCCGGTGGGCGCTGGCTGATCTGGTCGAGGCCGGGCTCGCCGCCGGGCACGCGGAGGAGGCACGGGACGTCGTCGAGGCGGTCGCCGGGGAGGCGGCCGCTCTCGCCTCGCCGTACCTGACGGCGAGCGTTCACCGGTGCCGGGCTCTGCTGGGAACGGGGCCGGCCGTCGACGATGACTACCGGGAAGCGCTCCGGTTCGGCCGGGAGAGCCCGGGCGCGTTCGAGTTGGCCCGCACCCAGGTGGCCTACGGTGCCTGGCTGCGCCAGCAGCGGCGGGTGGTCGAGGCGCGCGAGCCGCTCGCGGACGCACTCCGGGAGCTCGACCGGTTGCGGATCGCCCCGCTGGCCGACCGTGCCGCGGCGGAACTTCGTGCCGCCGGCGTCACACCTGCCCGCGATTCCGCGGCCGCCCGGGTCGTCGACGCGACGGCCGTGCTCACCCGGCAGGAGCTGCAGATCGCGCAGCTCGCCGCGGCGGGACTCACCAATCGGGAGATCGCTGACCAGGTCTTCCTGTCCCATCGCACGGTCGGCGCCCATCTGTACCGCATCTATCCGAAGCTCGGCATCTCGACCCGGGGCGAGCTGGCGGCCCTGATGGCTCGCTGAGGCGCGCGCCCGACCGCCTCGCCAGCAGAGTCGTCCGACGTATTACCGCCGGCCGGTGACGCCGACAGGATCGGGCCATGCTCCAGTTCACAGTTCTTGGTCCGATCGGCGTCCGGCTCGGCGATGCGGAAGTGGAGACCGGGGGCCGGCAGCAGCGAGTGGTGCTCGCCCTGCTGCTGGCCCGGGCCGGCGCGAACGTGAGCGTGTCCGAGCTGGTCGACACGCTGTGGGAGGACGACCCACCGACGAGCGCGGTGAACGTCGTCCACCGCTCGATCGGCATGCTCCGGCGCATGATCGAGCCGGGGCTGCCCGTGCGGACGACGGGCAACTACGTCGTTCGCGGCCCGAGCGGATACCGGCTCCAGGTCGATGCGCGATCGCTCGACCTGCTCCGCTTCCGCTCGCTGACGGACCAGGCCCGGGGCGCGGACGAACCCGGGCGCGCGATCCGTCTGTACACCGAGGCCCTGTCGCTCTGGCAAGGGCCGTCGGCGGCGGGGCTCCGAGCAGTGTCCCGCACCCATCCGGCCTTCGTCGCGATCGACGCCGAATGTTCGCTCGTCGTCCGGGAGGCCGCGGACCTCGCGCTGCGCCACGGCCCGGTGAACCTGGTGCTTCCCGCGCTGCGCCGGGCCGCGCACCTCAACCCGCTGGACGAGGCGCTGCAGGCACGCCTCGTCCGGTCGCTGGCGGCCGATGGCCGGCAGTCCGAGGCCGTGAGCCTGTTCCAGGCCGTGCGTCGGCGCCTGGACCGGGAGCTCGGCATCGACCCGTCGCCGGAACTCCTCGACGCGTACGACCACCTGCTGCACCAGCGAGCCGTCCCGGCCCCACCGAGCGCCGGCAAGCGGTCCGTTCCGGCCCAGCTCCCACCGGACCATCCGTTCTTCAGCGGCCGCTCCGACGTGCTGGCGAGGGCCGAAGCGATCCTCGCGCAGGACCGGAGCCACGGCCGCCCGACGGTCGCGCTGGCGATCGACGGTATGCCCGGTGTCGGCAAGACCACGCTGGCCGTGCACCTGGGGCACCGGTTGGCCGCGGACTACCCGGACGGTCAGCTCTACGCCGACCTTCGAGGCCTCGCCCCCCACGGTGCGACCATGGCGCCGGACGAGGCGTTGCGTGGCTTCTTGAGCTCGCTCGGCACCCCGTCGTCCGGTCTCCCGACCGAGTTGCACGCACTGGCCGGGCTGTACCGGAGCGTGCTCGCTGATCGCCGGGTGCTGGTGGTGCTGGACAACTGCCGCGACTACCAGCAGCTGCGCCATCTGTTGCCCGCGTCGCCCGGCAGCCTGGTGATCGTCACCAGCCGGCGGCGTCTGACCGGGCTGATCACCACCGGTGGCGGCCAGCCGCTGCCGCTGGACCTGCCGAGCCGGGAGGAGGCGCGTGCGCTCGTGGAGCGCCGGCTGGGCGAGGAACGGGTGGCCGGGGCGCGCCGGGCGGTGGCCGAGATCGTCGACCGCTGCGGACGGTTGCCGCTGGCCCTGGCGTTGGTGACGGCACGAGCGGCGGCGCACCCCGGTACCCCGCTCGCGGAGATCGCGGCCGAACTGACCGCGACACGAGACCTCAGCGGGTTCGGCCCGGACCTGGCGGCCGATCTGCGGATCGCGTTCTCCTGGTCCTACCGCGATCTGACACCGGACGCGGCCCGGCTGTTCCGCCTCCTGCCGCTGAACCCCGGACCGGAGCTGACCGCGGTCTCGGCGGCTGCTCTCGCCGACGTCGACCACCGCACCGGTGCCGCTCTCCTGGGTGAACTGGCCTCGCTGACGATCCTGCGGCCTCGGGCGGGCCGGTACGAAGTTCACGAGCTGCTGCACGCCTACGCCGAGGAGCTGAGTGAACAGCACGACACCGCCGCCCGTCGTCGCGCCGCGGCGTCGCGGGTCGCGCAGTACCGGCAGCCGGCCTGATCAGCCGTGGAACCGCCGGAGGGCGGCCAGCGTCGCCTCCGGATTCTGCTCGGGGATGAAGTGCCCGCTGTCGATCGCCTCACCGGTCACCTCGTCGGCCCAGTTCCGCCAGATCGCCAGCGGGTCGTACCAGGCACCGACCGCGCCGCCGGCCGCCCAGAGCACCTGCACCGGGCAGGCGATCCGGCGCCCGGCCGTGCGGTCCTCGTCGTCGACCGCTCGGTCGCAGGTCGCACCCGCGCGGTAGTCCTCGCAGATCGCGTGGATCACCCGCGGATTCCGGACGTGCCGGGAGTACTCCGCGACGGCGGGGAACGACCGCATCGCCCCGCCGAACTGGGCGTCGAAGAAGAACCAGTCCGGGTCGGCGGCGATGAGCGTCTCCGGTAGCGGGAACGGTTGGGCGAGCACGGCCCAGTGCCAGTAGCCCAGCGCGAACCGGTCGTCGGCGTGCGCCCAGACTTCGCCGGTCGGCACGATGTCGAGCACCGTCAGCCGGCGAACCACGGCCGGGTGATCCAGCGCCAAGCGGTATCCGACCCGCCCACCCCGGTCGTGACCGGCGACGTCGAACGTGTCGAAGCCCAGCTGACGCATGAGCGCGACCGCGTCCGCGGCCATCGCGCGCTTGCCGTACGTGGAGTGGTCGGCGACGGTGGGCGGCGCGGTGCTCTCGCCGTATCCGCGGAGATCCGGGGCGACGATCGTGAACTCGGCGGCGAGCGCGTCCGCGACGGGGTTCCACAGCTCGTGGGTCTCGGGATAACCGTGCAGCAACAGGAGCGGCGGGCCGTCGCCCCCGTGCCGGACCCGCAGCGTCACCTCACCGACGTCGATGCGGGTGGTGGCGAAGACGTCGGACATGGTGGTCTCCTCGGTCGAGCCGGTAAAGGCCCGACCGTAGCTCCGGCCGATGACGACGCAGTGCGGTCGCGTACGCACTGGATCAGCACTCGGCCTTCCTAGCGTCGGCCCCGACAACCACTTCGTCGGGAGGCAGTCATGGCCGAAGTCGTGCTGGAAACGGCCGCGCAGGAGTTCGCGGACGCCACGTCGAAACCGCCGTTCATCTACCAGCTCTCCCCGGTCGAGGCCCGCAAGGTCCTCGACGACGTCCAAGCCGGACCGGTCGACGCGCCGCCGGTGGACGAGCAGTGGGTCGTCGTCTCCGCCGCGGTGGGCGACGTCCGGGTGCGCATCGTGAAGCCCCAGGGTGCGACCGGTGCGTTGCCGGTCGTCCTGTACGTCCACGGCGGTGGCTGGGTGCTGGGCAACGCGGGCACCCACGACCGGCTCGTCCGCGAGTTCGCGGTGGGCATCGGCGCCGCGGTGGTGTTCGTCGAGTACACGCCGTCGCCGGACGCGCACTACCCGGTCGCGATCGAGCAGGCGTACGCGACCGCCCGCTGGGTCGTCGCCGAGGGTGCCGCGCACGGCCTCGACAGTGCGCGGATGGCGGTGGCCGGCGACTCGGTCGGTGGCAACATGACCGCGGCGCTGACGCTCCTGGCCAAACAGCGCGGCGACGTCACGTTCGTGCACCAGTCGATGTACTACCCGGTCACCGACGCCCGGCAGAACACCGAGAGCTACCGGACCTTCGCCGACGGGCCGTTCCTCACCGCGGCCGGCATGGCCTGGTTCTGGGACCAGTACGCCCCGGACCACGCGGTGCGCTCGGAGATCACGGCCTCGCCGAACCTGGCCAGGCCGGAGGACCTGACCGGCCTCCCACCGGCGTTCCTGATCGTCGACGAGGCGGACGTCCTGCGGGACGAGGGGGAGGCGTACGCGGCCAAGCTGCGTGCGGCCGGGGTGCCGATCACGACGGTGCGGTACGACGGCATCTGCCACGACTTCATGATGCTCAACCCGCTGAAGGACACCCACGCCGCGCGCGGCGCGACCGCTCAGGCGATCGCGGTGCTGCGCGAAGCCCTCGGGGTGACCCGATGACGCGGCCGACGGTGGTGCTGGTCCACGGCGCGTTCGCCGACTCCAGCGGGTGGGGCGGCACGATCACCCGGCTGCAGGACGCCGGTTATCCGGTCGTCGCCGCGTCGAACCCGCTGCGCAGCGTGGCCTCGGACGCCGCCCAGGTGCGTGCGCTCGTCGACAGCATCGACGGACCGGTCGTGCTGGTCGGGCACTCGTACGGCGGCGTCGTCGTGTCCACCGCGTCGGCCGGCGCGTCGAACGTGCGTGCACTGGTCTACGTCGCGGCGTTCGCCCCGGCGGAGGACGAGAGCGCCGCGTCGCTCGCCGCGCTGTACCCGGGCAGCACGCTGGGGGAGGCGCTGCGCCCGGTGCCGCTGCCGGACGGTGGCCAGGACCTCTATCTCGACCGGACGCTCTTCCACCAGCAGTTCTGTGCGGACGTGCCGGCGGACCTGGCGACGCTGATGGCGGCCACCCAGCGTCCGATCACGGCCGCCGCGTTGAACGAGCCGGTCACCGGTCCGCAGGGGTGGCAGGCGATCCCCAGCTACTTCCTGATCGCCGGGGCCGACCGGAACATCCCGGCGCAGGCGCAGCACTTCGTCGCCGACCGCGCGAAGGGCGTCGTCCAGGAGATCGCCGACGGATCGCACGCGGCGTTCGTCGCGCACCCCGACCTGACCGCGTCGCTCATCGACCGGGCCGCGGGCGAATCCGCCTAGCGCCTCTCGAGAGGAAGGAACTTCGATGTTCAGACGGACGGTGGCTCTCGCCGCCGCACTCCTGGCGATCGTTTCGGTGACGACGCTCGGCCCGGGCGCCGCGGCGGCGTCCACCCCGCGCCCGAAGCCGACGATCGTCCTGGTCCACGGCGCGTTCGCGGACTCCAGCGGCTGGAACGGCGTGACGGCCCGGTTGCGGCGGGCCGGGTACCCGGTCGTGGCGGCCGCCAACCCCCTGCGTGGTGTCGCCTCCGACGCCGCGCAGGTGACGGCGCTGCTCGAGAGCATCCGGGGCCCGATCGTCCTGGTCGGACACTCCTACGGCGGGGCCGTGATCTCCCGGGCCGCGGTCGGTGACCGCGACGTGAAGGCGCTCGTGTACGTGGCCGCGTTCGCGCCGGTCGCGGGGGAGAGCGGCGCCGACCTGTCGGCGAAGTTCCCCGGCAGCACGCTCGCCGACACGCTGCGCCCGGTGCCTCTGCCCGGCGGCGGCGAGGATCTCTACGTCGATCCGACGCTGTTCCGGCGCCAGTTCGCGGCCGACGTCCCGGCCTCCGACGCCGCGCTGATGGCCGTCGCCCAACGCCCGATCACGGCGGCGGCGTTGGCGGAGGACGCGGTCGGGCCGCAGGCCTGGCAGTCGGTCCGGAGCTACTTCCTGGTCGCCGGGGCCGACCGGAACATCCCGCCGAAGGTGCAGCAGTTCATGGCCCAGCGGGCCAAGGGCGTGGTGCGTCTGGTTCCACGCGCGTCGCACGCGGTCTTCGTCTCGCAGCCCGGCATCACGGCGTCGTTCATCCAGCAGGCCGCTTCGAAGGCCTGACCCCTCACACCGCACCGGCGCGCGACACCGCGCGCCGGTGCGTTCGTCACGGCTGGGCCGTGCCTTCGGCCCGCAGCGCATCCGCCAGGTCACGCCGGGACCGGACGCCACGCTTCAGGAACACCTTCCGGAGGTGGTACTCCACCGTCCGGACGCTGAGGAACAGGCGGGCGGCGATCTCGCGGTTCGAGAGGCCGTCGGCCACCAGGCGCGCCACGTTCGCCTCCTGCACCGTCAACGCGTCGCCGGGATCGACCAGGCGGCTCCGGGCCGTCTCTCCGGTCGCTTCCAGTTCGCGGTGTGCCCGCGCGGCGAACGCGGCCGCTCCCCGACCGGACAGCAACTCGTGCGCGGTGCGGAGTTCGCCCCGGGCGTCGATCCGGCGGCGACGGCGGCGCAGCCACTCCCCGTAGGCCAGCCGGGCGCGACCCTCGTACACCGCGAGACCACCCCGCCGGTAGCGGTCGATCGCTTCGCGGTGGTGGGCCTCGGCGCCGGCCGGATCGTCGGTCAGCGCGCGGCCGGCCGCGAGCATGCCCAGCGCCCAGTCCCCGCCGACCGGCTCGGTGAGAGCGGTGAGCTCGGCGAGGGCGCGGTCGGCGGTGGCCCGGTCGCCGACCCGCACCGCGGCCTCGATCAGTTCGGCCAGGATGCGTGAGCTGTAGGTGAGCAGGTGGATCTGATCCAACTCTCCGCGGCCGACCCGCAACGCGTCCTCCGAGTCGCCGACCCCGTTGGCCAGGATCGCCTCGGCGAAGTTGGCGATCGTCGGCGTCACCCGGTCTCCCGCGGCGACGTCCTGCCGGAGCTCGCCCGCCAGCCGCGACACGGCCGGGGCGTTTCCGCGCCAGGCCGCGGTCAGCAACCGGTGGGTGCGCCGGAACGGGTGCCCGATCGCGTCTTTGATCACGTCGATCTCGTCCGCGATGAGTTCGGCCTCGGCGAGTCGGCCCTGGACCAACCGGGCGGCGCCGGCGAACGACAGAACCAGAGGGAGGACGGTCAGCTGTCCGTCGGCACGCGCCAGTTCGACGTGCCGGTCGGACAGGGTCCGCATCGCGTCCACGTCCCAGGTCTCGATGGCGGCGTTACAGTCCAGGCCGGCCGACCGGGTGGGGATCAGGGGCGCGGGCGCGTCGAGGAGTCCGGTGACGGAGCGGCGGAGAAGCGGGATCGCCTCCGCGCGTTTCCCGAGTCCGATCAGCGCCTGACCGCGCAGCAACAGGTCCACCGGGTGGGTGGAGTCGGCATCGGTCGCGTCGAACACCGCTCGGCTGAGGTCGCGGTAGGGAACATCGCCGTCGCCGGGATCGGACCGCTTCCGACCGAGCGTGAACTGCGCCATGAACAGCGCTTCGTAGTGTGCTGTACGCACGAAGCCCGCGTCCGGGACATCCGGCCGATCGGCCGCGGCCAGGATCTCACGCACGACTCTCGGGCTTCGATGGCGGGCGAAATCGACCTGCGCACGGAGGAGCGCGACCTGGGCCGAGCCGAGCGGGTCGAGCGCATCGGCCGGCAGGACGCTGAGCAGCAGTTCGGCGGCCTCCGGCGCACCGGCGTCGAGTTTGGCCTGCGCCGCGGCCAACAGCCGGCGGGCCCGATCGACCGGCCCGGGGGTGAGGGCGGCCGCGCGCTCCAGGAACGCCGCCGCCGCGGCGACGCCTCCGCGGCCGCGGGCCCGCACGGCCGACTCCTCGAGCACCTCGGCGATCCCCTCGTCCGGTTCGACCGCGGCGTGGCCGCGGTGCCAGGCACGCCGGTCCGGATCGAGCTCGACCGGCGTCGCCTCGGCGAGGGCGGCGTGCGCCCGGCGGCGGTCGGGCGGTGAGGCGGCGCGGTAGATCGCCGACCGGACCAACGGGTGCCGGAAACCGACGCGTGTACCGACGGTGAGCGCGCCGGAGTGTTCCGCCTCGTCGATCGCGTCCGGGCCCAACGACAGCGCACGGACCGCCAGCCGGAGCAGCGAAGAGTCACCGGTCGGGTCGGCCGCGGCCACCAGCAGCACCCGGCGGGCGCTCTCCGGCAGGCCGCTGAGTTGATCCAGCAGGCTCTTCTCGATCCGGGAGGTCAGCGTCGTGTTCCCCGCGACCGTGTACCCCCCGGCGATCTCGGTGGGGCTCAGCGCCGACGGCAGCTCGTGCAGCGCGAGCGGGTTCCCGCCGGCCTCGGCGAGGAGCCGGTCCCGGACCCGAGCGTCGATCCGCCCGGGCAGAACCTGATTCAGCAGCGTGCGGGCGTCGTCGGTGTTCAGGCCGGGCACGGCCAGCCCGGGAAGTCCGCGGAACGTCGTGTCGACCGTCCGCATCACGAAGATCAGCACGACACCTTCGGAACCCAACCGGCGCGCGCTGAAGGCCAGGGCTTGCCGGGAAGCGTCGTCGAGCCACTGCGCGTCGTCGATCAAGCAACAGATCGGTCGCTCGGCGGCCACCTCGGTGAGCAGCCCGAGGACGGCCGCGCCGATGAGGAACGGGCTCGGCGCGGCACCGGTGCGCAGGCCGAGCGCGGTCTCCAGCGCGTCACGCTGGGGCGCCGGTAGACCCGCGGCCCGATCGAGCATCCCCGCGGTCAGCTGGTGCAGGCCGGCGTAGGGCAGCTCCATCTCCGATTCGACGCCGACCGTGCGCTCGACGCGGATCCCGGTCGTGAACCGGTCGAGCGCCGTCTCGGCCAGCGCGGTCTTGCCGATGCCCGGGTCGCCGTGCACCACCAGCGCCCCGCTGGTGCCGGCGCGAGCGTCGTCGAGAACCTTCCGGATGACGTCCAGCTCCGCGACGCGGCCCCGCAGCTCCGACCGGCTCGAGGCGGCGACGGTGAGTCGCCGGTTCCGCTCAACCACGGATGCGAGCGCCGGAAGTCGGCTGGGGGACCACGGATGCGAACACGAACGAACCCTACCGACGCCGGGGTCCTCCGGTGACGCGACGTCCCTACGAGCGGCGCCATCGTCGAGGGCAGTGGAGCGGTCAGGAGGAACAGTGCTCGGTGAGATGGTCGGCCGCGAGGCCGAGCTGGCCTTGATGAACGAGTCGTTGGACGGCATCGGACGTGGACTGGTCCTCCGCGGGCCGAGAGGAATCGGAAAGACCGCGCTGCTCCGCGCGGGCGCGCACCTGGCCGAACGGCGGGGCTTCACCGTGCTGCGATGCCAGGGCACCCCCCGGGAGCACACGCTGCGCTACAGCGGGCTCCATCAACTGCTCCGTCCGCTCCTGGCCGACTTCGCCGGGCTGATCGAGGGTGAGCGCGACGCGCTGGACGTGCTCTTCGGGATCGCCGACGGGCCACGCCCCGACTCCCCGCTGGTCTGCCGGGCCGCGTCCGGTCTGCTCGTCCGCGCGGCCTCCCGCGCTCCGGTTCTGCTCGTGCTGGACGACCTCCCCGCGCTCGACCCCGACAGCCTGCGTGTCGTCGAGTACGTGCTTCGGCATCGAGGGAACACGCCTGTGGTCGTCTTCGCGGCGGGCTCGACCGACCCGCTGACGACCGGCCTGCTCCCGCGACGGGACCTCCCCGAGCTTCCGCCCGACGCCGCGGGCACCCTGGTCGGGGCGGTGGCTCCGCGGCTCTCCGCGGTCGACCGCGACGTCGTACTGGGGCTCGCGCAGGGGAATCCGCTCGCGTTGGCCGAGTGGTCCCGGCACCTGGTGGAGCACGGCGCACCCCTGGGGACGTGCCGATACGACCTGGCCGACTTCCCGGCCCGGCTGGAGCAGGACTTCGGGATCGCCCGGCACGGACTTCCCCGGCGGACGGCACGCCTGTTGGTGCTCCTCGCGGCGTACGACGGCGACATCGCCGACGCTCCCGGGGGCGCGGACGAGTTCTGGCGCGCGGCGGCCGAACTCGAGCTGACGGAGGCCGACCTGCGGGCCGCCGAGCAGTCGGGGGTGGTGACCGCCGCGAGCGACGTGCCTCGCTTCGGCCATCCGCTCACCCGCGCGGTCCTCTACGGCACGGCGTCGCCGGCCGAGCGGTCACGGGCGCACACCGCGTTCGCCGACACCCTGACCGCCGACCCGGACCGGGTCGTCTGGCACCGCGCCGCGGCCACCCTGGGCCGCGACGACCACGTGGCCGCGCGCCTGCACGCCATCGGTGAGCAGGCGAGGAGGAACGGAGCCGTGGCCAGGGCCGCGACCGCCTACGAGTGGGCCGGTCGGCTCTCCACGGCGGGCGACGCGGCGGCGCACCGCCTGGGCCTGGCCGCCGACGCGGCGCTGCGCGCGGGACACCGGCGGCACGCGGCGGTGCTGATCGGCCGGGCCCGATCGCTGGCCGAGCATCCGGCCGCCGTTCCCGATCTGATCCTGCCGGAGTACTACGCGCGGGTGCTCAACGACGTCCCCGGCCAGAGCGTCGACGAGCTACTGCGTTCTCTTCCCGAGCTGCCGCCGACCCACCGGGGGCTCGCCGTGCTGGTCGCCGCGATGGACGTCCACAACTCCGGTGACCCGGGCGGGGAGGCGGCCCGGATCGAGCGCGCCACGGTGCGGCTCGGTCTCGCCGCCGACGATCCCCTCCGGGTCATCACGCTGGCCGCCGTCGCGCCGCGGACGCACGCCCGCGAACTGATGCCGCTCGTCCGGCGGCACTGCGGACGGGTCGCGGAGCTCGCGACCACGTATCAGATGGTCGGCCTGGGCGGTGCCGCCGAGTCCCTCCGGATGGTCCCGGAGGCCGAGCAGTGCTACCGCGCCGCCATCGTGGCCTGCGACACCGAGAACTCGCTGCTCGAGAAGTGCCTGTCGATGGTCCGCCACGCGTCGCTGCTCGCCCTGACCGGAGCGTTCGCGCCGGCGCTGACCGAGGCGCGGGAGGCTTGTACGCAGGCGGAGCGCCTCGACCTGACCGAGGCCGCGGTCGCGTCGGCCGCGATCGCGGCCCGGGTGCACGCCTGGCAGGGCGACGTCCCGGCCGCCGTCGCGTCACTGGCTCGCAGCGCGCGGCTGACCCACCTGGCCCGGCCCCATCCGGCGACGCTCACCGAGGTCGCGTCGGCGCGTGCCGCTCTCGCGTTGGTGCAGGGCCGACCGGCGGAGGCCGTGCACGCGCTGCTCGAGGTGGCCGGGCACCGGACCTGGGCCGGCCACACGCTCGGAGACCTGGCCGAGGCCGCGAGCCGGGTGGGCGGGAGTTCCGCCGTGGCGGACGTCGTGGAGCGGATCGCCGCGGACGCGGAGGTCTTCGACTCGGACCTGCTGCGCCACCTGACGCTGCGGGCCCGCGCGCTCGCCGGCGACGCCTCGCTGTTCGACGAGGCGCTCGCGACTCCCGGGGAGGATCGCTTCCCGGTGGAGTGGGCGCGGACCCGCCTGGCTCACGGCGAGTGGCTACGTCGGCGCCGTCGCCAGCTCCGGGCCCGCTCTCGTCTCGCCGCCGCGTCGGCGGTCTTCGCCGCGGCGGGCGCGGAGCCATGGCGGGTTCGTGCGTCGCTGGAACTGCGCGCGGCGGGCGGCACCGTACCGTCGTCCGACCCGGAGCGGGGCGATCAGCTCGAACGGGCGACGTTGACCCCACAGGAACGGCTGGTGGCGCGGCTGGCCGGCGATGGACTGTCCAACCAGGACATCGCCGGACGCATCGCCGTGTCGCCGCGCACGGTCGGTACCCACCTGGCCAACACCTACGCGAAGCTCGGCATCCGACGGCGCTCCGAACTGGCCGCGCTCCTGCGCGACGGCACCACGGGGGTCAGGTAGCTCCGCGGTTCACCCCGGCCGACGCTTCCGAGGTCAACCGACGGGTCACCACCGCGACCACTTTTCCGCGGATCCAGGCCGCGAACGGGTTCGACGGCACGAAGAACTGCGCCTTCACGTACGCGAGCAGTTGATGCTTGCGGACCAGCGGGCGCATCCGTTTCTCCCAGGCGCCGAACGCCGCGGGCAGGTCGTCCGGACGCGCCGAGAGCTCGTCGCCGAGCGCGACCGCACCGATCATCCCCGCGCTCGCGCCCATGCCCGAGTAGAGCGTGAGACACCACGCCGCGTCGCCCAGGAGAACCACTCGCCCGTCGTGCCAGCGGGGCATCCGCACCTGGTGCACGGAGTCGAACAAGCGGTCCGGTTGCCGACGCAGTTGCTCCAGCGCGAAGGCGACCATGCCCCCTCCGTCCAGCCCGGCGAACCGGGAGGTGAGCGTGGTGACGGGATCGTTCCGGAATTCCGCGTCGACGTTCCGCGTCCGGTAGGCGAACAGCGCGGTGGGAGTGCGATCACGGAAGGGGAACACCCAGAGGGATCGCCCGGGTTGGGCCAGGATCACCTGGTCGCTGTCGGGATAACCGGGCACCTGGTGATCGAGGGAGAACGCGCAGACGACGGCGTGCAGGGACCGCATGAACGTCGCGTCGGCGCCGAAGACCAGGCGGCGCACGGTCGATCGCAGCCCGTCGGCCCCGACCACGAGGTCGAACTCCTCCTCGTAGGTCCGGTCGTCCGCGGTGTCGAGCAGTGTCACGCCGACGGTCTCCGGCGTCTGCCGCACCGCGACCGGCACGGTGGCGAACCGTACCTCGATCCGGCCGTCGACCCGCTTCCACAGGGCGTCCTCGATGTCGCCCCGCATCACCCCTTCCGGGTTCCCCGGCTGGTCCAGGAAGCCCGCGCTGTGCTGCCGGCGGCCGACCCGGTCCACGGTCCAGGTGTGGTGGTCGGGCGGGGTACGCAGGTGCATGCGTGCGAGTACGCCCAGCCGCGCCGCCGCCGTCTTGCCCACGGAGAACAACCCGACGAAGTAGCCACCGGTCCGGCGGGACGGCGCGCGCTCGACCACCACCGGCTCCCACCCCGCCTCGTGGAGCCGGATCGCGGTGGCCATGCCGGAGATTCCGAGGCCGACCACCAGAACCCGGCGCGGCCGGCCCGAACTCACGAGGTGACCCAGTCCGTCAGGCGGGTGCGACCCAGCCGGGCACCGGACCCGGGAAGCAGCAGCCGTTCGCTGAGGGGCACGCCGAAGAAGGGCGCCACGGACGGGTCGGTGACGACCGCGCGTTCGTCGCCCCGCGCCGCGAGCAGCCGCCGGGCGAACTCGTCGAGCCCCATCGCCTCCGGGCCGGCGACCTCCACGACGTCCTCGACCGGCGGCTCCGACACGATCGTCGTCAGCAGGTCCACCAGGTCGGGGACGGCGATGGGCTGAACCATGGTGCCCGGCAAGCGCACGGGCTCTCCCGGGGCGCCGTCGCCGACGAGCAGGGCGAGGAAATCGAAGAACTGCGTGGATCGCACGATCGTGTACGGCACGTCGCCGTCGCGCACCGCGTGTTCCTGCGCCACCTTCGCCCGGTAGTAGCCCAGGTCGTGGGGGCGGTCGACGCCGACGATGGAGAGCAGCACGTGGTGCCGCACACCGGCCTTGCTCTCGGCCGCGAGCAGGTTGCGGACGGAGGTCCGGAAGAACTCCGTGGCCGGCCCTTCCGCCATGTCGGGCGAGTTGGTGACGTCGACGGTCGCGGTCGCGCCGTCCAGCGCCTCGTCCAGACCGGTACCGGCGATGGTGTCGAAACCGGTCGTGACGTCCGCGACCACGACCTCGTGGCCGTGCTCCCGCACGTTCGCGACGAGAGCCCGGCCGACCCGGCCCGCTCCTCCGACGACGACAATCTTCATGACCGTCTCCCTTTCGTGTGGGGTGCGTCCACACGCTAGGAAGGCTCAGTGCGGATCGAGTGACGGAGCGGTGGTCAGCTCCTTCCGCGACCGGATGCCGCGCTTGAGGAAGACCTTCCGCAGGTGGTACTCCACGGTCCGGTCGCTGACGAACAGCCGGGTGGCAATTTCTCGGTTCGTCAGCCCCTCCGCTACCAGCCGGGCCACGTTCGCCTCCTGCGTGGTCAGCGCGGTGGACGGGGCCTCCGTGCGGACGCGAGCCGTCTCGCCGGTCGCCTCGAGCTCCCGTCCGGCCCGCGCCGCGAACCCGGCCGCGCCGCGCCCCGACAGCACGTCGTGAGCGGCGCGGAGCTGCTCACGAGCGTCGACCCGGCGTCGTTGCCGGCGCAACCATTCGCCGTACGCCAGCCGGGCCCGGGCTTCGAAGATGACCATCTCGGCCGACCCCAACCGATCGATCGCCTCGCGGTGGTGCTCCTCGGCGTCCGTCGGACCGGCGGTCAGGGCCCGGGCCGCGGCGAGGGTGCCGAGCGCCCAGTCGCCGCCGACGGGCTCGGTGAGGGCGGTGAGCTCGGTCAGCGCGCGATCGGCGAGCGCCCGCTCGCGGACCCGCACCGCGGCCTCGACCAGCTCGAACGCGATCCGCGAGGTGAACGTCACCTGCCGGACGTGCCCGAGCTCCAGCGAACCCACCCGTACGGCGTCCTCGTGCCGGCCGAGTCCGTTGGCCAGGATCGCCTCGGCGTAGTGGGCGGTGCTGAGCGGTGCACCGTCGCCGGTGGCGGCGGCACCCTGCCGGAGCACCGCCGCGTGCCGCGCGACCTCGGCGGTGTCCCCGCGCCAGGCTGCGAGCTGCACCCGGACGTGCGGAGGGAACGTGTAGCCGATCGCCTCCCCGATCACCGCGATCTCGTCGGTGAAGCGTTCGGCGTCGTCGAGCCGGCCCAGGCTCGCGCAGGCCGCTCCGGCGTAGGACAGCATGACCGGCAACGCGGTCAGCAGCCCTTCGGCCCGGGCGGCCGCGATCTGGCGCTCGCACAGCGCCATGAGCAGTCTCATGTCCCAGACGTCGGCCGCCGAGATGGCTTCCAGGCCGATCGACTGCGGCGGGATCAGGTCGACCGGAGCCGTCAGCAGCCCGGCGAGGGCCCGGTGCAGGACCGGTACGGCCCGGGCGCGGGCGCCGACCCCGATCAGCGCCTGTCCGCGGAGCAACACGTCGACCGGGTGGGTCGAGTGCGGATCGGTGGCGTCGAGGACTTCCTGGCAGATGTCCCGCCAGGGGTACCCGTCGACGCCGGGGCCGTCGTCCACGCCGTCGCCGGGGCGGCCACCCTGAGCGATCGCCACCCGCAGCGCGCTGTAGTGCGCGTTGCGCCGGAGTTCCGGATCCACGCCCGCGAGCTGCCGGGCGGCGGCGAGGATGTCGCGGGCGATCTCGGGGGTGCGGCGCCGTGCGAAACCCGCCTGCGCCCGCAGGAGCGCGGCCAGCGCCGACCCACGGTGATCGAGCGCGGGGCCGGGCACGTCGTCGAGCAGCGCCTGAGCGGCCTCCGGTGCGCCGGCGTCGAGCTTGGCCTGCGCCGCGGCCAGCAGACGGCGGGCGCGACCAGCGGGATCGGGACTCAGCGCGGCGGCGCGTTCCAGGAAGGCGGCGGCGGCCGAGACACCACCGCGCCCCCGGGCGCGCACCGAGGATCCTTCGAGCTCGGCGGCCACGCTCTCGTCCGGCTCGACCGCGGCGTGTCCCCGGTGCCAGGCGCGGCGGTCCGGATCCCGCTCGGCGATGGTCGCCGAGGCGAGCGTCGCGTGCGCGCGACGCCGGTCGGCGGGCAGCGCGGTGCGATAGACACCCGACCGGACGAGCGGGTGACGGAACTCGACCCGCTCGCCGATCACGAGGTCGCCGGTGCGTTCCACGGCTTCGACCGCCCCCGCGTCGACGTCCAGCGAGCGCATCGCCCGACGCAGCAACTGGGCGTCGCCGGTCGGATCGGCCGCCGCGAGCAGCATCACCGAGCGGGCGTCCGGCGCCAGGCCGTCGAGCCGGCTCAGCAGGCTGTCCTCGATCCGGGTGGCCAGCGATACCGGGCCGCCCATCGTGAAGCCGCCGGCCAGGTCGGCCGGCGCGCGAACGAGCGGGAGTTCGCGCAGAGCGAGGGGGTTGCCCTTGGCCTCCGCGAGGATCCGGGCCCGGATCCGGTCGTCGATCGGTCCGACCAGTTGCTGGGCGAGCAGCCGCTCGGCGTCCGGTTCGGCCAGACCGGTCAGGGTGAGTTCGGGAAGCCGCGTGAACGGCGCGTCGACCGTCCGCATCACGAACAGCAGCACGACACCCTCGGACTGCAGCCGGCGCGCGGCGAACGCGAGCACCGTCCGGGAGGCCTCGTCCAGCCACTGGGCGTCGTCGACCACGCAACACAGCGGGCCGTCAGCAGCCGTTTCCGACAGCAGACCCAGGACGGCGAGCCCGATCAGGAAGGGCCCCGGCGCCGGGCCGGAGCGCAGACCGAGGGCCACCTCCAACGCGTCGCGCTGGGGCTCCGGCAGACCACCGACCCGGTCGAGCAGGCCGACGAGGAGGAGGTGCAGCCCCGCGTACGGCAGCTCCATCTCCGATTCGACGCCGACCGCGTGCTCGACCCGCACGCCGTCCCCGAGACGGGCCAGCGCCGAGCGCACCAGGGCGGTCTTCCCGATGCCGGCCTCGCCGTGCACCACCAGGGTCGCGCTCTCGCCGCGGCGTGCTCCGTCGAAGAGCGTGCGCAGAACCGCCAACTCGTTGCTGCGGCCGTGGAGAGGTCCGGACACCATCGGACCATTGTGGCCGGGCTCGCGTCAGGTGGGGCGCGGTGCCCTCCGGTTCCGCCGGGCCGCGAGTTCGCCGGGGTCGACGAAGGTCAGCATCGGGGCTCCGGGCGGACACAGCAGGGTCACCAGGAACCGCAGGCGGTCGCGGTCGCTGTGGTTGCCGTCCTGGTAGTGGATGGTGTCGCCGCCGGGCTCCCAGAACGCTTCACCGGCGCGGACCACGCGTTCCGGCTCACCTTCGATCTCGAAACGCATCTCGCCTTCGAGGACGTATCCGAAGGCGGGGCCGGGGTGGCGATGCGGCGCGGCACCAGGATGCCCCGCGGGGTACTCGATGGTGAACGTGACGGCGTCCGCATTCGGCGGTACGAAGGGCGGCCGGACTTCCTGGAGGACGGTCAAGGCGTTCGACGCGTGCTGGTTCTCGGTCATGTCGGCGACGCTAGGGATCCTCAGTGCGCGGGCAGTGACGATCGGGTGCCGGGCGCGACGACTCATCACGCCGTCGAGGCGAGACCGACGAGCGCCGCGTGATCTCCGGTCCGGGACGCGTCGAGGAAGGCGCTCAGCAGTTCCCGGTGCGTTGCCGCCGCGGTGGGGGGCCGGTTCGTCCCGGGGGTGGCGGCGAGCCGGAGCCGGGCTCGCCGGGCGTGCTGCCGGGTATTCGTCTCGCTCAGCCCGACCGCCGACGCGATCTGGTGGTAGGGCCAGCCGAACGCCTCCCGCAGGAGGTAGATGACCTGGTCCCGGGGCGCGAGGACGTCGGTGAGCAGCCGGATCACGGCCCGCACCGCGTCGCTCTGTTCGGCGAGGCGAGCCGGATCGACCTCCGGGCCCGCGAGCCGCTCGAGCCACGGGCCGGCCGGGACCACCGGTCGACGCAGCCTGGATCGCACCGCGCTCACCGACAGTCGCGCGGTGGTCCGGCACAGGAAGGCCGACGGGTCCACGACGACGGCCCGGTCCGCCCGCTGCCAACACATCCACGCGTCCTGCACGATGTCATCGGGGTCGGCCAGCCCGCCCGCGACGTGGCGTGCGATCGCTAGGAGCCGATCGCGGACGGCCAGGAACTCGCCGAGCCCCGGGCTGCCGATCTCCACCATGCTGAACCTCCGGCCCACTCGCGAACGAGCTCCGGACGCTAGCGAGCGGCAGTGCAAAACCAGTGCGGCCGCTGGCCGCGGGCGCGGGGGCGCGCCGGTCCGTCAGGACGCCAGTACGCCCCTGCGGCGCAGGAGGGTCAGGATGCGGCCGTCGGCGAGGAGCAGCAGCAGCGGCCAGTAGCCGGCGCCGGGGACGACCAGCGTGAGCAGGAACGCCAGAGCCAGGGCGACGGCGTTGCCGATCAGCTGCTCGAGGACGGTGCGGTCGGGGGCGGACTCCGCCGGGTTGATCCGGCGCAGGGCGAGCGCCAGCGCGGTGAGCGTGAGGCTGGAGACGAAGAGCACCCCGATGTAGAGCGAGATCACGAGTCGGTCGTCGCCGTACGCGCCGACCATCTCGGCCGGGAAAGGCAGAACCACTACGCACAGTAACCATAACGAGTTGATCCGGACGATGCGGGTGTCGATCGAATCGACCCGGTCGAACAGCCGGTGGTGCACCGTCCAAATGCGCCAGATGACGAAGAAGCTGAGCGCGAAGCTCCCGAACGGCACGAGGTTTCCGGTGATCACCTCGTGCGGGGACTCGTGCTTTTCGACCGCCTCGGGCACGAGCTCGACCAGCGGAAGCACCAGCAGCGTGAGAGCGATCGCGGCCGCGGCGTCGCTGAAGAACGTCATTCGCTCGGCGTGCAGAGGCGGAGCGGACCTGCTCATGGAACATCCTCGATTGGTGGGATCAACTACTTGCCATACGGTGTATGACGAAGCTAGTTTAGCCATACACCGTATGAGAAAAGCGGGTGGCCGACGGGTCTCACTCACTAGAGTCGTCAGGTATGACCACCGGCGAGCGCACCCACGGGTCGGTGTGGCTGCGTCCCGCGCGCACGCCACGGGCGGCGAAAGGCCAAGCGTTCGCCCAGGACGACCTCGCGGCCGCCGGCGTGGCGCTCGCCGACCGTGACGGGCTCGACGCGGTGTCGATGCGCCGCGTCGCCGCCGAATTGGGCATCACCGCGATGTCGCTCTACTGGTACGTCGACACCAAGGACCAGCTCGTCGAGCTCATGGTCGACCGGGTCCTCGCCGAGCAGCCCGTACCGGTCGGCGACGACTGGCGGGCCCGGCTGCGGTCGATCGGCTGCGACACCCTGGAGCTGCACCGCGCCCACCCCTGGTTCGTCCACGCCCAGGGCCGGCCGGGAACGCTGCCCGGCCCGGGACAGCTACGCCACTGGGACCGCCACGTGCACGCCCTGACCGACCCGCGGATCACCCCCAGGCTGGCCCCGGAGAACGTGACCCTCGCGGTCGGCACCGTGATGAACTTCGTGTCCGGCTACGCCCTCACGCCCGCCCGCGGGGTGCTGACCCCGTACGCCGGTCACCCGCAGATCGATCAGTACCTGCGCGACGCCGTACTCGGCCACGGCCTGGAGAGCCTGCGTTCACTGGCCCACTTGAGGCACCAGTTCACCGAGGACCGTTTCGACGACGGGCTCGACATCGTCCTCGACGGACTCCACGCTCGCCTGTTCTGAGCCGCGGGTCTGCCTCGGCTCCGTTCGCCGACCTCGTCAGGGCCAGCCGATGAGGCGGGGCGGCTCGCCGGTCACCTCGTTCTCGTCCCGAACGAACTCGCGGTTCGCGGCTCAACCCAGCGTCAGCACGGCGCCGAGCACCACGACGGACCCCACCACGAGCACCGTGAAGAGCGCCACTTGGAGGACCGGCACCACCCGACGCGGGACCGCCCACCGGCGGCGTGGAACGACGGTGAGCCCGAACGCGGCCGCCGGTGCCCCGATCCGGTGGAGAACGGGCCCGACGGCGTACCCGACCGTCGACTCGATCGGCGCGCTGTTGACGCCTACCAGGTACTTCGTGTCGATTCGCTGGACCTGTGGACTCCAGTCGGGATCGAACCGGACAACAGACTTGACCCAGGAGGACGTGATCGATTTGCCGGTCGGATACCGCGGATAGGCCGTCCGCGCCGGCCCGGGAGCGGTGCGGCGGAACTCCTCGTAGGTCGGCTCGCCGCCCGGGATCAACAGAACCAGACGCTCCGGCGGAAGCGACTCGAACGCGCGCTCCAGCTCCCACCGGAGTCCGGCGGTGGAGCCGAGCGCCAGCACGACCAGCCGCGCCGCGCTCATCAGCCTCCTGACCTCGAACTGCCAGTCGGCGTCGGCGATCGCGTAGCGGTACGCCCCGACGTGCGGAACGTCCTCGCCGGGACGGGCGACCGCGACCACCCGTCCCGCTCGTTCGAAGACACGCGCCAGCTCCTCTTCCTCCGTCCGCCCCCGGACCCAGAGCGTGGACACCGGCGCGGCGTTCGGTCGGGCGGCCGCGTCGTCGCTGCCGAACGACCGGAGGTACAGGACGAACGGGCCCGCCGGCAGGTCGCTCACGGACGTCGGGGCCGGCGTGCGCAGACGTCGGCGCATCCACCGCCGCCGGCGCCCGCGTACCGCCAGGAGCACGCCGACCGCGAGCAGCGGCATGGTGCTGAGGCCGCCCGCTACCGCTCCCACCGAGTCGTCACCGATCGACTCCCCGACCGCGACCGTCGTGACCGCACCGGCGACCGGCGCCGCGCAACATATGAGCACCCACCCCAGCGCGATGATCAACGCCCCGAACCGGCCGTTCACGGCCACCCCCTGGACCGACCGACGGCGAGAACTGACCGAATCCAGGATGTCGGCACTCCACTGTGTCCGGGATCGTCCGAACGGGGCGAGGTACGTGCGGGGAGGGGGCACGCATGATCAGCGGGGCGATCATCGGGGGATTCGTCGGGCTCGCGCTGGCGCTCGTCAACTGGGTGATTCAGCGCCGGCGGTCCAAGAAGCCGGACTAGCGGCGCTGTTCTCAGAGCTGTTCGGGTGTGGCCAGGCGGTACACGAACGGGCCGAGGTCGCTCTGGGCGATCGCTACCACGGCGTGGGCGAGGCTCTCCTGGGTCGCGGCCAGGCTCAGGTCGCCCAGGCGGACCGCCTCGTAGCCGGCGTCGATACTGAGCTGCTCGACCACGCGCCGGGCCTCCTCGTCGCCGGACCACAGATTGCTCGGCTTCGCCCGCGCGGTGGCGATCCGCCCGTACAGCGCCGCGATGTTGGTGTTGAACACCTTCGCGGTCGGTCCGCCGGTCACCGACTTGACGTACTCGGCGTTCGACGCGAAGCCGGCCGGGGGCTTCACCTCGCCGTAGAGGTTGGTGGCGTCCAGGACCGTCTTGCCCGACAGTCCCGTCACCGACGCCAGCGCCGCCGGCACCGCGTCGCCGGGGACGGCGACCAGCACCGCCTCCGCGGCGCTAGCGTCCCCGCCGCCGCGGCCGAGCCGGGTCACCTCGTGCCCGGCCCGCTCCCACAACCCGGCCAGCCCGCCGCCGATGTTGCCCCGCCCGATCACGGTGATGTCCACGCATCTCTCCCAGCCGGTTCCGGCGCGCCGGACCGAACCCGTCGCGCGACGAGAAGGACCGTAAGCCGCGCGCCGGACGGACGTCCAAGACCGGTTTGCACGTCGGACGATAGCCTTTGTCTATCGATATCAGCCCGCGTGTTCTGCGCTATTTCCTGGCCGTGGCCGACGAGCTCCACTTCGGCCGGGCCGCCGCACGTCTCTACATTTCGCAGCCGTCGCTGAGCCATCAGATCCGCAAGCTCGAAGAGACGCTCGGCACGCCGCTGTTCGTCCGGTCGAGCCGCCGGGTGCAGCTCACCGCGGCCGGCCGGACGCTGGCCCAGGAGGCGCCGGCCGCGTTGACCGCGCTGGAGCGCGCCGTCGAACTCACCCGCCGGGCCGGGTCGGGGAGGACCGCGACGATCCGGCTGGGCTATTCGCCGATCGCGAGCTTCGGCACGCTCACCGCGCTCCTGGCGGCGATCGCGGAGGACCACCCCGGCCTCACCGTCGACGCGCGCGAGCTGTTCAGCGCCGAGATCCCCGAACGGCTTCACGCCGGCGACCTGGACCTCGGTCTCGCGCTCTCGCCGCCGACCCCGGACGGAGTGGCCGTCGAGCTCGTCCGCGCGGAACGCGTCGCCGCGATCGTCGGTGTCGGTCATCGGCTGGCCGCCGCGGCGGAGATCCCGCTGGCGGACCTCCGCGACGAGACCCTGCTGCTGTTCCCCCGGCACCTCGCCCCGGCGTACTACGACGGCATCGTCGCCGCCTGCCGGCAGGCCGGCTTCACGCCGCGGCTCTGCGTCTTCGACGAGCCCCCCGTCAGCGCCATGCTCTCGCGGCTCGCCGCCGGACGCGAGGTCGGCCTGGCGCCCGCGTCGTTCACGGAGCACGCGGCGAAGGCCGGCACCGGCGTCACCCACCGCGACGTCGTCGCCCCGTCCATCCCGGCGGAGTTCTCCGTGCTCTGGCCCACGACGGAGCGGTCACCCGTCATCGCCGACGTCGTCGCGACGATCCGCCGCCACGCCGCACGCCACGGATGGCTGGACGGCGGACCCGGTCCCGGCCCGGCGATCACGTGATCCACGAGCGAGGTGCAACAGGGCGGCGTCCGACGGCGTTCAGGGGAGCGAACAGGACGACAGCTCGACGGGGATGAGGCCATGGACCGGGACGCCGACGACGAGGAATTCGTGCGGTTCGTCACCGCGCGCAGCCGAGCGCTCCTGCGCTACGGCTACGTGCTCGCCGGCGAACCGCACACCGCCGCCGACCTGGTCCAGGAGGCGCTGCTCCGGCTCCGGAGCGCCTGGGCCCGCGGCAAGGGCCGGGAACACCCCGAGGCCTACGCCCGCGTCACGATGTCCCGGCTGCACATCAGCTGGTGGAGGCGCCGACGCGGCGAGCAGCTCACCGCTCTGGTGCCCGACCGCACCGCGCTGGATCCCGCCCTGCGCCGGGTGGAGGACGACACCGGCCTCTGGCGGGCCCTGGAGGTGCTCGGCCGACGGCAACGCGCCGTGATCGTCCTGCGCTACTACGAGGGCCTCGGCGACGACGAGATCGCGGAGATCCTCGGCATCGCCGAGGTCACCGTCCGCAGCCAGGCCGTCCGCGCCCTGCGCCGGTTACGCAGCCACCTGACCGACGACCGGATCGCCGCGCTCAGCGTCGTCGACACCGAGAGGAGCAACCGTGCCTGACGCCGTCGAAGCCTCCCTCGCCGAGGTCCTCCGCCGAGCCGCCGACGACGCCCCCGAACCCGCGCCCGGCGCCGGTGAGGCGCTGCTCCGCGAACACGCCCGCCGGGCCGGGCTCTCCCGGGGGCGGGTGCTGGCGCTCGCGGCCGCGATCAGCGTGCTGATCGTCCTGGCGGCCGTCGTCACCGTGCGCGAGCTCGTCTCCAGGGGCGACGACCTGCGTCCGATCGCCCCGCCGGTGCGCATCGTCCACTCCGACTACGAGGACGGCGCTCCGATCGCCGACGTCTGGCCGGACGCGGTCCGGACCGTTCCGGCCATGATCCCGATCAACGGACGGTCGAACCCGTTCAACGTCGACCGGGTGCTTCCCGACGGCCAGCTGCTCGTCACGCCGGTCGGTGACGAACCCGGCATCTCGCACCTGTGGGTGCTGAACCCGGCGACCGGTGACGCCCGGCCGGTCAGCCCGGCCGGCGACTGGGTCGTGGTCGTCGGGCAGCAGGTCGACGCGGGGGAGGCCCGCTGGATCGCCTGGATCAGCCAGCCGACCGGGGCCGAGCCCGACACCCCGGTGTACCTCTGGTACGCGCCGGTCTCCGGTGGGAAGGCGCGCAAGGCGCTGAGCGCACCGATCAGTACGTCGGGTGGGGTCGACCTGAGCGCGGTCCGGGTGTTGATCGACGGCGACACGCTCGTCGTCACCCCGGCGCTGAAGAAAGAGAAGGGCCAGGCCGCGAGCGTGGTCCGCACGGTACGCATCGGGGAGAACCGGGTCCGCACGGTGCCGGACGCGACCGGAGCGACCGTGCTGCAGTGGCCGTGGCTCAGCGACGCACGCACCCCCGGTCACCGGACGATCCGCGAGGTCGGCACCGGGCAGGTCCGGTCCGCTCGGCTGCCGGCCGACTGGACCGACGTCGACTGTTCGCTCTCCTGGTGCGTCGGGCGGCAGGATGGCCGGCTCGTCGTCGCCCGGCGCGACGGCTCGCAGGCCCGCACGCTCGCGAGCGGCGCGCCGGTCGTCGGCATCGTCCGGGATCGGTTCCTGTTCGTCTCCGGCCGGACCGTCTACGACCTGCGGACGACGAAGACGCTGACGCTGCCGGCCGCCGCCGGCGAGCAGGGCCCGGCCTGGCAGTCGATCGGGATCGTCGGCGAGGGCGGCGGGACGCCGATGGTCGGCTGGATGAAGCCGGACTCGTCGGAGTACCTGCTGGTCGACACGCAGGGCATGGTCTGAGCGGTCAGTGGGGGGAGACCAGGCCCATCTCGTAGGCGAGGATCACCAGGTGGATGCGGTCGCGCGCGCCCAGTTTCGTCAGGAGCCGCGCGACGTGGGACTTCGCGGTGGCGGGGCTGATGTACAGCTCGGCGGCGATCTCGGAGTTGGTGCGCCCCCGCCCGATCAGCGTGAGCACCTCGCGTTCGCGGTCGGTGATGCCGTCCGAGGATCGCAGCGGGGGCGGCGCCGGAACCTGGCCGGCGAACTGTTCGATCAGCCGGCGGGTGACGCTCGGAGCGATCAGGGCGTCCCCGGCCGCGACGACACGGACGGCGTTCAGGATGTCGTCCAGAGCCATGTGTTTGACCAGGAATCCGCTGGCCCCGGCGCGGAGCGCGGCGTACACGTACTCGTCGTCGTCGAACGTCGTCAGGATCAGCACCCGGACCGGCCCGGCGTCGGCCAGGATGTGCCGGGTGGCCTCGATGCCGTCCATGACCGGCATCCGGATGTCCATCACGACCACGTCGGGCTGCTGTTCCCGGGCCAGCTGCACCGCCTCGGCCCCGGTGGAGGCCTCGCCGACGACGGTCAGGTCGTCGGCGTCGTGGATGAGAACACGCAGCCCGTTGCGGATCAGCGGCTGGTCGTCGGCGAGCACCACCCGGACGCTCATCGGGCCGTGACGCGCTCGGTCGTGGCGTCGGCGAACGGCAGGTGGGCGACGACCCGGAAGCCGCCCTCCGGCCCCGGCCCGGCGCTGAACCCGCCGCCGAGGAGGCTGACCCGTTCACGCATGCCGGTCAGGCCGTGGCCGAACACCGGTTCACCGCCCCGGCCGTCGTCGGTGACCTCGATCGTCAGCCCGTCCCCGGTGCGACGCACGAGCACGTCGCAGTGGTCCGCGCCCGAGTGCCTGCCCACGTTGGTGACCGCCTCCTGGATGATGCGGTAGGCGGAGAGGTCGAGGTCGGGCGGGAGCGGCCCGCGATCACCGTCCCGGCGCAGGTCGACGCGGACGCCCGCGTGCGCGGCCCGGGTGACCAGGGTGTCGAGATCGGCCAGGCCCGGCGCCGGATCCAGCGGTGCCGACCCGGCGTCCGGATCCGCGCGGCGCAGCGTCCGCAGCATCCGGTCGACCGCCGCGGCGGTGTCGCGGCTGACGTCCTCGATGGTGGCGAGTGCGTTGCGTGCCTCGGCGGGCTGGGTGTCGATCACCCGACGCCCCATCCCGGCCTGGACCGCGATCACCCCGATCGTGTGCCCGATCAGATCGTGCAGTTCGCGGGCGATACGCAGGCGTTCGTCCTGGACGGCACGCGCGGTCGCCTGCTCTCGGGCGGTGGCGGCGAACCGCCGTCGCTGCCGGACCGAGTGGCCGATCACCCACGCGGTGACCACCGCCAGGATCTCGATGACCGACACTTCGACGACGCCGGGAAGCGGCGCGATCGCCGTGACGCCCAGCTGCACCGCCACGGCGACGATCGCGGCCGCCGCGGACCGGCGCGCGGACGCCACCGCGGCCAGTCGCCCGATCGCGAGGTCGGCGGCCAGGAAACACACCACCGCGGCCAGCGGGCCCGAGGACCATTGGTCGAGGAGCACGATGCCCACGGCGCCGCCGGACAGGGCCAGCACCAGCACCGGCAGCGGGTTCCGGCTCAGCGACAGCGCGAGCAGCAGCGGCACCGCGATGACGAGCGCGACGGGTTCGAGCATGCGTCGATGATATTTACGCTGGTAGAGCCCCGGCATCGGCCGGCGGGCGTACGCCCGTGGGACGCGTGCCGCCGCCCCGGTGCACTCGCCGGGCCGATGCGGGTGGGCACGCCGGTTCGCGACCGTGGCCCCCATGAACACGAACGTCGTCCGGCGTGGCCTGCGTACCGCGCTCGCCGTCCTCACGGTCGTCGCGGTGCCCGCGATCGGCATCCTGCTGGTGGCACCGGCCGCGCTCTCCGCGTCGTCCCCGGCCGGTGCCGCCGTCTCGCGGCACGGATATCCGGCGGGGAACTACCTGCTGCTCGATCCGGGTGGGCGCGGCCGGGTCGTGCAGGTGTTCGGGGACCTGTCGGCGGCCCGGCGGATCGCGGTCCTGGTGCCCGGCATGCGCACCCGGCTGGCCAACTGCTGGCGCGGTGTGGGCGGTGCGCGGTACCGGTCGCCGTCGGTGCAGGCCGCCGACCTGTACCGGGCGATGGGAGGGGAGCGCGACGCGGTGATCGCCTGGCTCGGCTACGACACCCCGCAGACGCTCCGGGAGGCCGCCGGGGACGACCGGGCGATCGCGGGCGCCGACGCGCTGACCGCGTTCGTGACCGGGTTGGTCGCTGCCCACCCGGGCGCGACGGTCACGCTGCTAGGGCACAGCTACGGGTCGACGGTGATCGGCCGGGCCGCCGCGCGGCTGCCCCGCGCGGTGACCGACATCGCGGTGTTCGGCAGCCCCGGCCTGGACGTGCGCACGGCCGCTGACCTGGGCACGACCGCGCGGGTCTGGGCCGGGCAGAGCGCGGGGGACTGGATCCGCTGGGTGCCCGGTGGCCGGGCGCTCGGGCTGGGGCACGTCCGGAACCCGGCCGACCCCGCGTTCGGCGCCCGGATCTTCCCCACCGCGGACGTCGCGGACCACGACCACTACCTCGCGCCGGGCACCGACTCCCTGGCCGCCCTGGCCCGGATCGCGACGGGCCGGGCATGAGCGGCGCTGCGCGCCTTCGTCTGAGCGGCGGGCCGGGCCGGAGCGGCGTCACCCGCTGGGCCGGTGCCGACCGGATCGCCGCGGCCACCCCGGCGCACCGGGACCGCACGATCGACGCGCTGCGCGCGGTCGCGATCCTCGGTGTCGTCCTCGGTCACTGGCTGGTCTCCGCCCTGGTCAGCGACCCCGCGCAACCGGCCGACGTCCACGGCGCGAGCCCGCTGGGCGAGACCCCGGCGCTGGCGCCGGCGACCTGGCTGTTCGAGACGCTCGGCCCGTTCTTCTTCGCGGGCGGCTACGCGGCCGCCCGCAGCATCCGCGGCCGAGCGTTCCGGCCGTGGTTCGGCACGCGGTTCGTCCGGCTCGGACGGCCGGTCGTGGTGCTGGCCGCGGTGTGGTTACCGGCGATGCTGCTGCTCCGCGTGATCGGGGCGCCGGAGAGCACCCGGCACGTCGTCCGGTCGCTGGTCACGCATCCGCTGTGGTTCCTGCTGGTCTTCCTGCTGCTGACCGCCCTCACGCCGCTCCTGCGCGCCGCGGTGCTGCGCCACCGGACGTGGACGGCGGCGCCACTGGTGGCCCTCGTCGCGCTCGGCGACCTGCTCCACCTGGGCAGCGGAACGACGCCGGTGGGCTGGGCGGTGCCCTACGTGCTGGGGATCGCGCTCGCCGAGGGTGTGCTGCCCCGCCGGGCCGGGGCCGTGCTGGCCGCGGCCGGGGCGACCGCGATGGCGGCGCTCGTCCTCGGGCTGGGCTACCCGGCCAGCGCCGTCGGTGTTCCGGGCGCGGGCCGGTCCAACCTCGACCCGCCGTCGCTCTTCGCGCTGGCTCTCGCCGCGGTCCAGATCGGTCTCTTCCTGCTGATCCGGGGCCGGTTGGCCGGGTGGCTGCGTCGCCCGCCGGTGTGGGCCCCGGTGGTGCTGCTCAACGTGTTCGCGATGACCGTGTTCTGCTGGCACCAGAGCGCGCTGCTGCTGACGAGCTTCGGCGGTCTGCTCGTGGGCCGGCTTCCCGGCCTGCTCGACGAGCCCAGCGGGTGGTGGCCGGTGCACCGGCTGCTCTGGCTGCCGGTGTTCGCGGCCGTGCTGATCGCGTTGTGCTCGGCGTTCCACCGCCTGGAGTCGGCGCGGCGCCGGCCCTGAGATCATCGGGAGTTCGTGCGGGCGTCCTCGGCGGCTCGGGTCTTGGCGTCCCGGTCGGTGGCCTCGTCCTCGTCGGCGCGGCTGTGGGAGCCCATCACGTCGGCGAAGATCTGGTCGGCGAGGAAGCGGCTGCGCTTCGGGAGGGCGAACGCGTCGCCGGTGCCGCCCACCCACACCGCCGTGGCCACGTCGGAGCGCCAGCCGCACCGCCACGCGTCGGTGTTGCCGTCGGCGAGGCCCGGTTGGGCGGCCAGGTCCGATCCGTCCCCGTAGGCCTTCGACAGCAGCGCCCCGGTGAGCGTGAGCGCCCGCTCGTCGAGCACCGGCCGGCCCGTTCCGGGCTCGGGATCGTGGTGCCACACCACCGTGCCGTCCGGTGCCGTCACCTTCCCGATCAGGTACGGGCGGTGGGCGACGCCCCGATCGGCCAGCGTCGCGTAGGCCGTGGCCTGGTCGAACACCGACACCGCGGGGTGGCCGGCGCGGATGCTCTCGAGCGCGGTCCGGGTGAGCGGGGGCGCGCCGCTGATCGCGGTGATCCCCGCGTCCCGGGCGAACCGGGCGACCGCCTCCGCGTCGAACTTCGTCGTCTCCAGGTAGGCCCCGAAGTTGTCCGGGCCGGGGTAGGCGAGCGGGCCGCCGTACTCGACCGACGTCGCCACGACGAACGGCTTGAACGTGGCCCCGGCCGGGTGCGCGGCCTTCGCCGGGTCGAAGTTGCCGTAGCCGGCCTCGCCGGCGTAGTAGGCGCGCACCTGGCCGCTGCCGAGGGCGATCGAGACCACGGCGGAGCTGATCCGCCGGTCCTGACCCCGGCCCCGGGTCCGCGCCGCGGTCGCGGTCCGGCGCTGGAGCGCGGCGTCGAGCGTCGTCGTCACCGTGTAGCCGCCGGTGTAGAGCGCCCGCTCGGGCAGGATCCGGCGCAGTTCCTGTTCGATCCGCGCCCCGAGCACACCCTGCCACCCGGCGCGCAGCGTGCCGCCCGACGTCGAACGCGGCAGCGTGGACGGGTAGGTGAGCGCGGCGCGTTCGCCGGCGCCGAGGAACTTGCTGCGCACCATCTGGTCCAGCACGTAGTTCCAGCGGCCGCGGGCGCTGTCGGGCTTGATGCGCGGATCGAAGTTCGTCGGGTCCTTGATCGCCGCGGCCAGTACCGCGCCCTGTTCGAGGCTCAGGTCCGCGGCGTCGACCCCGAAGTAGGCCGTGGCGGCGGCCTGCACCCCGAACGCCCGCCGGCCGAAGTAGATCGTGTTGAGGTAGCCCTCCAGGATCTCGTCCTTCGACATCGACCCGGCCAGCTTGCGGGCGAGCACGAGCTCCTTCGCCTTGCGGGTGACGCTGCGGTCGCGGGTGAGGTCCAGCGCGTTGCGGACGTACTGCTGGGTGATCGTCGAGCCGCCCCCGGCGCTCCGGTCCCCGGTGACCAGGCCGACGACGGCACGCGCGATGCCGGTGACCGACACCCCTTCGTCGTTCGTGCGGAACCCGGCGTCCTCGGCGGCCAGGACGGCGTCCCGGACGATCGGCGGCACCTCGTCGAGGCGGACGTTGCGGCGGTTCTCCGACGCGAACACCGCCACCGGGCCGCTGCCGTCGGCGTACGTGACGGTCGTGGCCTGCGGGGCGGGCAGGATCGGCGGCAGCTCGACCGAGTCGTAGGCGACAGCCAGACCCACGACGAGCGCCACCACACACAGGAACACGATTCGCCGGACCATGCTGCGGATGCTGACGAGCGAATGTCAGGAAGTTGTGCGGGCCGCTTACAGTCGCGCTGTGCCGACCCACCTACTGGTGGCCGAGGACGACCGGAACCACGCGGAGATCCTTCGTCGTTACCTGGAGTCCGCCGGCTATCGCACCACGATCACGCACGACGGCCGGGCCGCGCTGGAGCAGTTCCGGCGCCGGCGACCGGACCTGGTGGTGCTGGACGTGATGATGCCGGAACTGGACGGCCTGACCGTGTGTTCGGTGCTGCGCCGCGAGTCCGACGTGCCGGTACTGATGCTGACCGCGCGCACCAGCGAGGACGACCTGCTCACCGGCCTGGACCGCGGGGCCGACGACTACCTGACCAAGCCGTACCGGCCGCGTGAACTGCTGGCCCGGATCCACGCGCTGCTGCGCCGGGCCGCGCCGGCACCGGACCGGTTCGGGCCGTTCGCGATCGACGTGGCCCGGCGCGCGTTCACCGTCCACGGGCGTGCCGTCGACTGCACGCCGGGGGAGTTCGCGATCCTGACCGCGTTGATGCGTCAACCGGAACGCGTCTTCACCCGGGCGAACCTGATGGAACACACGAACGGGTACGGCCGCGACTCCACCGAGCGCACCATCGACACCCACATCTCCAACCTCCGGCGCAAGATCGAGCCGAACCCGCGGCGCCCCCGCTACCTGGTCACCGTCTACAGCGCCGGCTACAAACTGATCGACCCGGGGCCGCCGTGAGCCCGACCGTGCCGCTCCACCGCAGCCTGCTGATCCGGCTGGTGGCGACGTCGATGCTGATCGCGGTGTGCGCGGTGGCCGCGACCGCCTGGCTGACCACCGAGCTGACCCGGCGCGCGGTCGTGCCGGAGCCGAGCCGCGCGCTCACCGCCGACACCGACATCTACGACGCGTTGATCGGGTACGCGGCCACCCACCGCACGTGGGCGGGCGTCGACGGGGTGCTCCGCACGCTGGCCGAGCGCACCGGGCGCCGGATCGCGCTCACGACGCCGGACCGCCGGCCGATCGCCGCCGCGCCGGCCGACGCGATCACCGCGGTCGCGGTGTCCTCGGTGCCGACCGCCGCCGTGGATCCGTTGAACTCCGACGGCGGCCTCATCGACCCGCGCGCCGTCGGCCCCTACCGGCTCGGCGCGAGCGACCGGTCCGCCCTGGACCGGATCGCCGCCGACCAGGTGGCCTGCCTGGCGAAGGTGGGCTATCCGGCGGAGACGGTCCGCACCCCGAGCGGCCGGCCGGTCGTGCAGCCGGCCGACGGTCGGAGGGAGGAGTTCTGCGAGAGCTGGGCGCTCGACCAGCCGGTGGGGGCGGAGCGCGCGCCGCTGGCCGAACTGACCGAGCGGGTCGCGGTCTGCGCCGGTGAGCAGAAGCTGTTCATCACGCCGCTGTTCGCCGTCGCCTACGGCTCCGGAGCCCAACTGCAGAGCTGTCTGGACGCCGAGCGACGCGCGCAGTTGCGGCCCTGGGTGGCGCCGATCGCGTTGGTGTTCGTCACCGGCCCCGCCGCACCCGAACCCGAACCGGGCGTGACGCTCTCGCGGCGCAACGTGCTGCGCATCGCCGGCACCACGACGCTGGTGTTCGTGGTGGCCGCCGCCGCCACGATCCTGGTCGGCCGACGTCTCGTCCGCCCGTTGCGGCTGCTCACCGACGCCGCCCGGCGCGACGCGCGGCACCCGGTGCCGGTGACCACCCGGGACGAGATCGGCTACCTCGCCGCCGCGTTCAACGACCTGGCCGCCCGGCGGCAGGCCGTGGAGCGACAGCGCACCGAAATGGTCAGCGACATCGCGCACGAGCTCCGCACGCCGCTGACGAACATCCGGGCCTGGCTGGAGAGCGCCCGCGACGGCGTGATCACCGTCGACGCGGAGGTGCTGGAGGTGCTCGTCGAGGAATCGATCCTGCTGCACCACGTCGTCGACGACCTGGGTGACCTGGCCGCCGCCGACGCCGGGAGCCTGCGGGTGCACCGCGAGCCGATCTACGTCCGCGACCTGCTGGAGCAGCTCGTCGGCGTGCACCAGGGCGGCGTGCGGGTGGTGTTGGAGGCCGCCGCCGACCCGGAGGTGAGCGTCGACCCGGTGCGCCTGCGCCAGATCGTCGGCAACCTGCTCTCGAACGCGGTGCGCCACACCCCGCCCGGCGGCCGGGTCACGGTGCGCCTGGAGGTGCGCCCGGCCCAGCTGGAGATCGCGGTGACCGACACCGGGAGCGGGATCGCGCCGGCGGACCTGGCCAAGGTCTTCGACCGGTTCTGGCGGGCCGACACGTCACGCACCCGGGCGACCGGCGGCAGCGGCCTGGGCCTGGCGATCTCCCGCCAGCTGGCCCACGCCCACGGCGGCGAACTGACCGCGACGAGCGAACCCGGGCACGGCTCGACCTTCACGCTGGTTCTCCCGATCTGAGGGGCTCGCGACGTTTCTCGGCCGGCGAAGCCCGGCGGGCTCAGCACGCTCCGGGCCGTCAGGTGCGGGGCGCTTCCAGGACGTGCAGCAGCGCGATGAAGTCCTCGGTGCCGTGACCGGCCGCCACCGTTTCCTCGAGGAGACGGTGCATCGTCTCGGTCAGGGGTCCGCTGGCACCGGCGGCCCGGGCCGCGTCCGACATCAGCCGGATGTTCTTCAGGACATCGGCGGCGCCGGCCTGCAGGCTGAAGTCACGATCGAGGAGCTTCGCCGACTTCACCCGGGAGATGCTGCTGGCCATCTGGCCGCTGTCGGCGATGGCGCGCAGCGTCGTCAGGTCCAGACCGTTGCGGGCCGCGAAGTGGAAGGCTTCGACCAGACCGACCACGGTGCTGAGCATGAAGATGTTCGTCGCGAGCTTCATGGTCAGGGCGTCCGGGACGGGCCCGCAGACATGCGTCTCGCGGCACATCGGAGCGAGCAACGGGCGGACGTTCTCCACGACGTCGGTCTCCCCGGCCAGCATCGCGATCAACTCGCCCCTCTCGGCCGGCACGCGGGAGCCGGACACCGGTGCCTCGACATAGGCGCCCCCGCCGGCGCGGACCGTCGCGTCCAGCCGCAGCGAGTCAGCCGGTGAGATGGTTCCCATGTGCACCACCGTGCGGCCGTCGAGGTGGGCACCGTCGAGCACCTGGTCGGCCGCGGCCGCGTCGGCGAGCATGAGGATGACGACCTGAGCCAGCACGAAGACCTCAGCGGACGTGGCGGCGACCCGCGCCCCCGCCGCACGCAGCGGCTCCGATCGGGTCGTCGTCCGATTCCAGACCACGAGCTCCGGAACTGCCCGGGCGAGGTTCAGCGCCATCGGCTGACCGATCGTGCCGAGTCCGATAAAACCGACGGTCGTCACAGGTATCTCCCCGGGTCAGCGACAAGCACTCTCCCACTATCAGTCAGGCGACGCGGTTCGCCGCACGGGAGGCGCCACTGACGGACGACCGAAGCCGAGGCACGACGACGCTGACGCTGGTCAGGCCACGAGCGGCTGCGGATTCCTCGCCGTCATGACAGCGCCAGCGAGGCGGTCGGAACTGTCGCGATCACATAGTCCTCGGCCAACCCCGACTGCACGTCGACCGTTGGACCTCGTCCGACGTAGCGGACGACGAACACGGTTTCGCGTAGCCACATCTCGTCGTATCCGACGAGGGCAGCCGGCACCTCGCCCACGAGCCTCACTTCGTCGCCCGGCTTGAACGCAGCATCTTCTGGAGCGTCCTGGCGTTGAACGGTTGTGAGTGCGTCGATGAGGGTCTCCAGGGGGCCGGTGTCGGCACCGTAATGAACGAGAAGGCCGGCCTGTCCGAAGACGCGGCGGCGTCAGGGTGCGGCGCCTCCGACGTCGCCGATGATCATGTCGGCTGACTGAAAGCAGTTTTCTGTGCGGTATGCGCGTGCTGTGACGAGCGCGTCGACAACGAGAAATATTTACGCAACACTGTTTACGTCCGTAGGTCGCATGTGGACCGCTGCAGTGGATCGAACCGCTCTCGGCGAGAGGACGTTCTCCGTGGCGATTGATGCAGGTTTCGTGGACCGCGTACTGCCGCGCAGCCGCCGGCGCGTCATGGCCCTCCTCGTCGCGGCCGTCACCGCGCTCGTCGGCGGCGCGGTCGTCCAGCAGCAGCCCGCACACGCCGCAGCGTGGAACCTCGTGTGGGCCGACGAGTTCAACGGATCCGGCGCGCCCAGCAGCGCCAACTGGAACTACAACGTCGGCAACGGACTCAACCCAGGCCTCAATGCCTTCGACGGCTGGGGCAATGGCGAGTGGGACTGGTACCGGCCCGAGAACTGCGCGCAGTCCGGCGGCAACCTCGTGATGCGCGCCAACTGGCTCACGACACCGATCACGGTCAACGGCCGCAATTTTTACCAGACGTCGTGCCGCATGACGACGGACACGAAGAGGTCCTTCCAGTACGGCCGCATCGAGGCGCGGATGGCGCTCCCGACCGCCACCGGCTCGTGGCCGGCTTTCTGGATGCTCGGTGACGCCTGCGACGAGACGTCCACGGGTTCCTACAACCCGGCGCAGAACTACTACGACCGCATTCCCAGCAACTGGGCCAGCTGCGGCGAGGTCGACATCATGGAACACGCGAACGCGAACGCGACCGTGACGAACAACATCTTCTGGGACCTCCGGACCGGAGTGTTCCCGTGGACGGCGGGGCAGAACGCCAACTACGTCGCGAACCCCGGCGTCACCAACGTCGCGGCCTTCCACCTCTATGCGATCGAGTGGACGGCCACGCAGATCCGCTGGTACGTGGATGGCGTCCAGACGCACGTGATCGACACGACGCCGGCGACCCTGGAGGAGTTCCGTAAGCCGTTCCACATCGTTTTCAACCTGGCGCTGGGCGGCACCTACCCCGGACAGAACCCCGTGCAGAGCCAATTCCCGTTCACGGCGTCGATCGACTACGTGCGCTACTACCAGGCAGGTTGAGTAGCGCCGGCTACTCGGGGATCAGCTCACCGAGCTGATCCAGCGTATACACCTGCGAGCCCGCGGGCAGACCTTCAGGTGCCTCGATACCCAGGAACGTGACCGGCTCGTCCGGTAGCCGACCGTCCCACGCGATCACCTCGGTCTCCGTGCGCCAGCGATCGACCAGGTAGGAAACGGTGAGGTAGCGCCGTTCCATCAGGGCCCGCACTCGGTCGGAGGTGGTGAAGGTGTTGTCCTCCACCCGGTTGAACGACGGACGGCCGGAGAGGTAGAGGTGCAGCCACACCGCCTGCCAGCCGCGCTCGCCTTTGGCGAAGACGATCGGCAGCGCGACGCGGCCCGGGCCGCGCATGTGCGAGCGCGCCCGCACGGTTCGGGCGTCGAACGGCGCGCCGCGCTGGTTCCTGGCGCGGGCCTGATAGCCGAACATCGACTCGGCGACTTCGTCAAATGATTCGCCGGAATAGATGTTGACCTGAGGAACCACGTAGCGACCGCCGACCTTCAGGGGCACGTCGATGAACTCGGTCGCGCCGTTGGGCGCATCGGTGACGTCGCCGGAGTGCACCGCGCCGCCGTGGCGGTAATTGGTCCAGGACACTTGGCCGGCGGTGCGGAAATCGTCGTCGAGGAACAGCACGGACAGGTCGTAGTCGGTGCGGCGGCTGGTCTGCCGCCAGTAGGTGAAGAAGCGCAGCAGCTGACCGGTGACCGGTGCCCGCGAGCCTCGAGGCAGGACCCGGAAGCCGCCCTCGGTGGCCTTGCCGGACAGCGGCAACGCGACGTCGAGCACCTCGGGGTCCACCAGCAGTGGGTGCTCACGCCGGGGCAGCCGAACGTTGATCTCGGCGTCGAGCAGCGCCGAGAGCTCGGCCACCAACTCGGCCGGCAGAGGTGGCCGCAGATCCGGCCCGATCCACGCATTTCGCGAGCGGCTCGCGTACATGCGTGCTGACACGGGCGTCAGCCGATTGCCGACGTGCTCCCGCAGGGAGCAGAGCACCCGGCCCGACGCCGAGCCGAGGGCACCTGTCACGGCTTCGACCACGGCGGCGCGCTCCGTCGGCGACGCCTGCCGCAGCAGCCGGTCCGCGGACCGCAGGAGCAGGCCCGGGGCGGCCGACAGGACCGACGCGGCCGTACCGACGGCTCCGGCGCGGAATGCCTCCTCGGCCCGGCCGGCCAGGGTTCGGACTCGCCGCTCACCGCGGGCGACGGCGAACACCTCCTGCGCGTGCGGCCACTGAGAGTACTCGTGCGGGTGCAGGCGTTCCCCGAGCCGCTTCCACCGCTCCGCGTGGCGGGCGACGTCAGCGAGTTTGGCCGGGCTCGCGGCGACGACCTCGTCCAGCGCGGCCAGTAGGGTTCGCCGCTCCCGGCGGCGGAAGGCACGGAATCGCGTCGGTGCCGCCAGCGAGACATCTCCGCCGGAGACCTGGCAGGCCAGACGCAGCACATCGGTCAGGCTGTCCACCGCGACCAGCGGCCTGCCGAGGACGATCCGGACCCCGTTGAGTACGGCGCGGTTCTCCCGCACCGGGATCTCGGCCGGCTGCGCGCCGTCGATGCAGGCGACCGCGAGCTCGCTGAGGATGGCGAGGTCTGCCTCGCCGTGCGGCGTCGTACTACCGGCCAGGGCCAGGTACAGGCGCTCTACTTCGACCTCGGCGGTGTCGCCCAGAGACAGCAGGGTGACCCGGTCACTCGCGGTGGCGACCAGATCGTCGTGCGCGGCGAGCAGCTCGTCGTAGGTGTGCTGGTAGATGCCGTAGGCCGGCAGCTCGAGCAGGTTGACCCCGCCGGATCCCACCGCGTCCCGCAACTGCTCATCGGTCGCGCTGCCGCCGCCGGCGAGCACCGCTGCGCGCAACCGCTCGACCCAGAACTCCACGGTATCCGGCACACCGTCGGGGAAACCGATGAAGTAGGCATTGTGTCGAACGTGGTCGCCGACCAACTCGCGCACCGCGGACACGACGGTGGCGGCCAGATCCATCGCCTCCGCCGGGGCCAGTGCACCGATGTGGTCCAGCAACGCCCGCGACGCCGCGAACCCCGCGTCGAGCAGCGCCGCGTCCAACTGGCGCGCGACCGGCGCGGCGTCGCCGGCCACGCCGGTGCTCGCCGGCACGCGCAAGGTTCTCTGGATGACGAGCTTCTCGTACATGTGGGTCGCCGGGGACTCGAACCCCGAACCTTCCGGTCCAATAGAAGGAGAAGGAAGCGCTCCCATGACCGCGGAGGCGGAGAGCGGACGCGCTATTCAGCCGGATGCTCTACCAGTTGAGCTAGCGACCCGACGGAGATCATCACACAGCCCACGCCGATGGACCATCAAGTTCCTAGTCCGTCGTCCACGCAAGTTCGCCGGGCGGGCATCGCGTCCCACGGGCCGTCGTCGGCTACGGCGGTTCCGCAACTCCTGTTCGGGAGTTCGGGCGCGCCCCCGTCGGCCCCACGGGTGGGTCGTCGTCGCGCACACCAGCGCGGAGGACGTCGACCGGGTGTGGCGCGTGGACGGCGGCGCCGTGAGCCTCGGGCGAGTCGTGACGCCGCTGGGACGGGCAGAAGCTCGCCGGGTGTTACGCGCACCGGGACGGCCGGGTGGATCCGGCGAATCGGAGTCAGGTCATCGCCTGTGCCGGGCGGACGCTGGACGACGTGAACGGAGTGGTCGTGGCCTCGCCGTGCTCAGGTCACGGAGCCAAGCCCGCACCGCTCGGTTGACTCCGGCGATTGCGATCCGCACGTCCAGACCCGCCCCACGGCCGAGGGATCTCGTGGGTGAGGGTGATTCGACAGAGGACTGGCCACGTCATAGCGTCATCGTGTGCAGCTGCAGTTGGGTCACGGTGATGACTCCGGCGGAGTTGTCCGAACCAGTCCGGCGCCGGTGGCGCGGTCGACAAGGGTGACCCTGGTGGCGGCCGGTGACTGGGCCGTCGAGCTCCCGCGACCACTGCTCCTCCAGCCCGGCGAACATGTTTGGTCAGCCGGTTCGTCGTTTTTTTGTTCGGCGGTCGGACGGAGCGGTGACTCGGCACGAAGGAGATGGCGTCTGGCTTTGCCGATGAATCCGCATCCGACGTGATCAGCGTCCGGCCATGCCGCCAGGTCGGGCGTGACCCGCTGGCATGCTCTGGGGGGTGACCGCTGAGGACCTGAAGGATGATCTGCGCTCCTACCTGCGGCAGGGCCGGGACGTCATGCTCGGGAAGCTGGACGGGCTGTCCGAGTACGACGTCCGCCGGCCGCTGGTGCGCCCACCGGCACCAACCTGTTGGGACTGGTCAAGCACCTCGCCGGGGTGGAGTCGGGCTGGTTCGGTCTGACGTTCGGTCGTCCGTTCCGGCATCTGCCGTGGATCGACGACCAGGACGCGGACCCGAACGCCGACATGTGGGCGACGACCGAGGAGTCACGGTCGGAGATCGTTGATCTCTACCGGGAGGTTCAAGCCCACTCCGACCGGACGATCGACGCGCTCGAGCTGGACGCCGTCGGCTCGGTGCCGTGGTGGGAACCGGAGCGTCGAGCCGTGACCTTGCACCGGGTGCTGGTTCACGTGACCGCGGAGACGCATCGGCACGCCGGGCATGCCGACATCGTGCGTGAACTCATCGACGGCCAGGTGGGGCGGCGCGGGCCCGGGGACAACCTTCCCGAGGGCGATCAGGCGTGGTGGAGCGAGTACCGGGAGCGTCTGGAGACGGCGGCGCGTTCCTTCGGTACCTAGCTGCGACCGGCAGCTAGCGGCGCGCTGCCGGTTGACCGGGCGGGCGAACCTATTGCCCCGAGGTACCCCCTCGGCAGCAGCGACCTGGCCGTGCAGATCGGGGGCACGCTATCCGCGGCAGTGGGGTGTGTTCGTTCCCGCTGGTCGAGAGCTACCGTGATCCGTGATCGATGACCAGGCTCTCGACTATCGAGTACGGGGGGACGTGAGCGATCGTGAGCTCACCGACCTGCATCGATCAGCTTTCGGCGTGGACGACGACGGCCACGACGAGCCGTGGCACGCGCGCCTGAGAGAACACAGTCTTCTCTGGGTGGTTGCCCGTGCTGCCGGCGAGCTCGTCGGCTTCGTCGATGTCATCGGGGATGGCGGGGTGCACGCCGTGCTGCTCGATACGGCGGTCCATCCCGAGTATCAGCGTCGTGGCGTCGGGGCCCGATTGGTCAGCGAAGCGGCGGCCGCAGCCGCTGAGCTGGGCTGCCACTGGCTGCACGTCGACTACGAGCCGCACCTCGCGACGTTCTACGAGCAGTCCTGCGGGATGCGTCCGACTTCGGCGGCTGTGCTGCGGCTGCGTCGGTGACGGCGATAGCGCACCAAAAGGCTGACTGCGGCAGAGGAGCACGCCGATGCCCGCGGCCATCGGCGTAGCTCGGCAGCTGAAGTGCGGTCAGCGCTGGCGGACATTTCCCTTGGCCCTCAACGAAGCCTGGTCGTCGGTTAGGCCGGCGCCTCACGCTCCGACCGCCTCCGGACAGACCAGGGAGGCCGCTGCCCTCCAGTGCCGGACGCCCCGTCACTGACCGCACCGTGCCGCCATAGGGACAGCCTCCGACAGCGTCGGTGCTGTCTCCACCACGCCCCGGCTGAACAGGCACTGTTCCGGGCGCCTGCGCTGCGGTGATGGGCGGATGGGTGTCGGCGAAACGCCACCGGTCGCCGTGAATTCCCAGGAAGCCGTCGAGATCGACTGCGAGGCCGACACCATCCTGGCAATCGACGGGGCGAACGATCGATGCGGGGATCAATCCACTGGACCTCGGATCAGCGTCGCTAATGCTCGCCCGTAGTTGACGACGTCGCGTGCCGCCCGTCTTGTCGGCGACAGAAGAGCGCTTTGTGCTAGGGGTGCGCGGTGCCCGCCGACAAGCCTGGCTGCGGTTGCCCGGCAAACCGGCGATCGCATACTGGTCGCATGGGGCGGCGGATCTTCGTCAGTTACGCGCGCGAGAATCGGGCGGCAGTTTCGGGCATCGAGGAAGACTTGACGGCAGTCGGTCACGAGGTCTGGTCCGATGGATCGTTCTCCGGCGGAGAGATCTGGTGGTCGGAGATCCTGGAACACATCAGTTGGTGCGATGTCTTCCTTCTTGCACTGAGTGACGCAGCGTTGTATTCGCCGGCATGCCGACTGGAACACCAGTACGCGCTGGATCTTCGACGTCCAGTGCTCCCGGTCAGAGTCGCGCTGCTTCGGCAGCAGATTTCCCTTCCCGGAGGGCTCGGCGAGCAGCATCAGATCGACTACCACCAAGGCGGTCGCGAGGCGACTCTCGAGCTGCAACGGGCGATCGCGCGGGCGCCGGTGGCCCCGGAGATCCCGCCCGACGTACCGGTGCCTCCGACTCCCGGGGCGGACGGAGCCCGACGACCGAGCGCGCACGTCGTGAAGTGCAAAGGAACCACTCTTGAAGTCGACATCATGGATGGGATTTACCGTGGTCGTCTCAAGGTGTCGGGAAACGACGGATGGGACCTGGTCAAAGTCTGGTTGGACGACGAGCGCTGGCCGACGGTGCTCAGATGGAAAGGTTTAGTGGGAGCACGTCAGATCCATCTGTGGTTGCCACACGGACGCGAGCTGCAAGTGTTGATCCGCCCAAATGAGGACAGTTACGGAAAAATTTCCTACCTCAGAATTAGCTCCGATGATGAGCTTCTCGTTGAGGGCAATCGATGGAAGTTCAGGTGAGGTCAGGAGGCAGATCGCCGACAATATGAGGCCCACTAATCCGTAAGAGCGTCGCTCGATGGCGGACGATGGCTGCCGACCTCTCCCAGGCTGTCCAGTAGCCGTCCGCGTGCCGCCTGGAGGCGCTCGGAGTAGTCGGGCATGACGATCTCGACGAGCGCCCGATCCAACGTGCCGGCGATCGCGTAAAGCGGCGACCACACCGCACGCTCCTCGTTCACCAGGTCATCAAACCTCGGCGAGCCGATCATCCGGTCGAGCCAGCCGGAGAGCATCAGAGCCTGGTCCCTGGTGAGCTTGATCGCGAGAGCATCATCAGCCACCCGCGAAGGGCACGGGGCGTGCCCGGGGCGAGGTCGGTGTCTGTCCGATCAGCGGCATGTGAGTGCGTCGGTTGGGCTCAAATGAGGTCTGTCCAGAATTCGACGGTTGCCTGCGGTTCCCAAGGGACCTCGGCAGTCTGTCCACGGCCGAACTCCCGATCGATGTAATCGGCGATGTTCATGCCGTAGTGGATGATGTCGGTCTGCCACATCGAGAGCACCGGATGGCCGAACGTCCCTCTGCCGGCGGGCAGGTAACGATGTCCATAGATCGGCACCATCCGGGGGACCTGCGCGAGCATGCGTGCGGCGATGGCCAGCGCCGAGGCCGTGTCGCCTGGGCGGGAGCCCCATCCGTCGAACCAGAAACCGTTGTTCTCGACGTCGAACAGCACCCCCTCGGACGGCCACGCCAGACGCTCGCGGAGCGGTTCGCGTATTGCCGCACGCCAGTCCGGCCACGGCTCCGCATACGTGTAGATCACCCCGGGCTGGCGAGGTCTGGGCCGCGAGTTGACCGGCAGTCCCGCGCCGAGGAAGGCGCGGTGATCATCGGCGAACTGGAATCCGAACTCGTGCTCGATCCGAGCGAACTCCGTGTCACTCAGCCCAGGGTCGATCGCACACACCGCGCTGAGCTGGAGCCGATGCATAGCTTCTTGACCCAGGTCACGGCCGGCCGCACCAGAGCGCTCAGATGCCACTCCCATGCGGGTCTCCCTTCTCGTGAGGTAGTCGTCTCCCGCGGTCCCCGTCGCTGACGGGATAGAAGATCAGCCGCTCCGCGAGCCGGGGCGGCCAGGCGCGCTGGTCCAGTTCACGCACCAACCCCGGTTCCCTGCGCCCGGTCGGACGCCACAGGGGTCGTCGTTGCTGCTGGGCCAGGCAGGAGACCACTCTATGGACGGGCCGACCGCCCATGCGGCCTGGCTGGAGCCCGACAGTATCGACAGCTCGAGTAGAACGGCGACGAAGTTTCGCCGTCCATCCCGCGCGTACGGCCTGGCAGCGTGAGATTCGGATATTAGTTCCAGGCACGGTGGGAGACCCGACATCATCGTGCGATGACAGAGCGCAAGCCGACGATCGTCCTCGTCGATGATCTGCGCTCGTTCGTTGACGGCCGGCCGGCCGAGGTAGCGCGCACGAGCTCAGCCGGAGTCGAGCTTCTCGAACGGCACCGCGGCCACCGGCTTGATGAGCTCTGGCTCGACCATGACCTGGGCGGCGATGACACCATCTGGCCGGTTGTAGAGGTCCTGGAACGGGCCGCCTTCGAGGGTCGACCATTCGATATCGGTGTCGTCGTCGTTCACTCCGCCAACGCCGCCGGCGCCGCGAGGACGAAACACCGTCGCGAAAGCCTGTCCGCGGCATGAGCGAGCCCTCCGAGGCAGCAAGGGCCTGTCTCACCAATAGTGTTTCCGGCGGTGGATTAGTAGGTCTGACCGGCAGCTGTTCAGCGCGCCGCTCGTCATCGACGACGAGCTGTGGCTCTCGATCGTCGTCAGCCGGATCGCCCTGCACGGGGCCGGGACCTGGGTCACGCTTCCCCTCCATGGTCAGCGCCGGCCAGTTGCCCTGCGTGGAGCCCTCATGGGAGGTCGAATGGCGGCTCCCGCCGCCAGCGAGCATTCTCGCAGCGCTGTGATCGACCCGGGGCGTCGGTTGACGGCGGTAGGGCATCAAGGTCGCTTAAACGCGGCAATTGAGTGCGTCACTTGACATGCAACCACTGAGCCAGCCGGCACGAGCTACGGTGCTGCTCAACTCCGTCACGACCTCGAGGGTGGGTATGACACTGCCATCGAAAGGCGCTCGTCGGATAACTGTCGACGGCGTGCAGTTTCGTTGGAGGGTCCGGCGTCGGCCGACCTACTCGCAAGCCCTGACCTGGTCGCCGATGAGGTTCGTCGTCGAGAACGCCGAGGAACAAGGCGCCTGTCTCGTTGTCGATTTGCCGGGCCCGCACCCGAGCAACTGGCTGTCAGCCTCTGGCCGGCCAGTGTTACCCGCAACTGTGGCGGCCGCAGTTCGCCAGGCGCTGGCGTCTGGCTGGCAATCCACGGCCCCCGGACCGCCGTGGACCATGTCGCTGCTCGACGCAGGGGCTGAGGAGAACGCACTCCGCAGTCGCTGACGCGGCAACGGGTCCCGGGATAAGCAAGTGTTCGGAAGCGAACGTTCCGGCCGTTACGTCGCCGATCTCGCCGGCGGCCGATCCGCGCGAAGCTCATGGCACAGCAGGAACACACACTTCTTCTTGGAGGCTGGACGACATGAGCGGCTGCTACGACTACTCGTACGACTACAACCAGTGCAACGACTGGGACTACAACGAGTGCAAGCCGCGTCGTCGTCGCCACCACAAGAAGCGCTACAACGACCGCTGGGACTACAACCCCTGCAGCTGAACCACCTGAACAGCGAGGCCCGCAGCGCACCCCCGCTACGGGCCTCGCTGTGTGTTGTCGGCGCGGTCAGTGTGTCGGCTGCGCATGATCAGAGACGACGTCGTCCCCGCAATCCGCTGACTCGGACCGGCACTTGATCGCGTGGCGCCCCGCGAAAGCGGGACGCCCTATCAGCGGCACGAGAGTACGGCTCGAGTAAGTGATGTTGCCCCGCGACGCGGCGCGGTTGATCATACGTCGCGTGAGCTACATCAGAGTCGAGGTGGTGCGTTGGGTAGACGCCGAATGGCCCGGTTGGATGGAAGTGCACCTCCGGGAGGCGGACGGGAGCACTGCCACCATTGTCGAGAAGGTGCCTGTTCTCCTCTGGGATGAGCTACCAGCTACCGAGCTGGGGCTTCCCGCTCAGATCGATATTCCATGTGATGTGCTGGAACGTGAACAGGACGTTGTCGGCCGCGCGTACGCCCTCGTGCGGCTGCGCTTTCGCATCGAAGCCCAGGGCGGCCGCAACACCTTTCGCCTCCCTGGTGGCGATGTCACCGGTTCCCGGTAGGGTCTGTTCACCTCGCGGCACCGGTTGCAGAGAGGTACGCAATATCGGCGGCATTAGCGGACGTCTCTCCGGTCGGATTCCGAGTTCCACGAACCGCGCAATGAATTGCTAGCGGTCTCACGATCGGTACGACTCGAACTCCCACGGGCCGATCTGAGCCAACTGCGCCGCGATCTTGCGCCACGAATCTCCGGAGCAGTCTTCGACTCTGCGCCGGAGTACCGTGAGCCATCCAGTCCACGCTGCGCCGGGCTCTCATGCAATCGCTCTAGGAGGTAATCTCGTCCGACTGCTGCAGACCAACCGCCGACGAGGAGCGCCGAACGACACTAAAGCTTCAACGCTCCGCGCCAATTGAGTGGAGCGTTCGACGTATCCGGCCGTTCCTGACGCCACCTTGGACGACTCTTCCGGGAGGGCTTCAGGGCAGAATGTGACCTCCGATACCTAGGCTGCCGTGTCCACGGATCGTCGTCGCAGCGGTGAATCCCCCTGGCTGGTCGTGAGGAGATGATCGGTGGTCTGCAGATTCACCGTCCGGTACAGCGGCACTGTGTCCGGCCCGGGTAGTGGCCAGATTTAACCAACGACTCTCTCAAAAGCGAAGCCGTGAGCAACGTCGCGCTGTACCTCGCAGTAGTGGGTGGTTTAGTTCCGGTCTCCGGCCGTGGGGTGATTGAGCCGGTACAGCGGAACGGTGCCGACGCGACCCTCGAAGATGCACCCATGGTGCTGGCCGGCACTGCGGACCTCATCCTCGCTCCTTATGTATAGACGGTTTGTGACACTGGCGTTTCACATCCGGTGGAGCGTCGCCGCCGTGGTGGCCGTTGCGGCCGGCCGACCACGAGCCCGAGACTGAGCCTGTGCAGCCCCTCCCGAAATGGAGGTTAGGCAGAGGGCCACCGTCAACGCTGTCCCAACCTGCAATCGCCGTCGTGCGCGCACCACGTCACCGACGTAAGTCCGACCCGGACTCCGATAACTGTGGTTCGAATCCTCACGCGCGTCCGGGTAGGGCCATGTTGAGATCTCTGACAGCCACGCCTAGTACTGCGCGGCGAGCAGGGGACCGTGGGAAGCCGTCAGTGCGCCGAAGCTCGGCGCACTGACGCCGGAACTGCGCGCGTTATCAGCAGCACGGTCGGCACGCCGTGGCCACGGACCCTGTGCGGCCACGGCGTTGTTCGAAGCCTCAATACCAGCGCATTTCGGCGTAGTCCTGGCAGCTCCACATGACGACCCTGGTGCCATCGCCTGGATTTCCCTCATAGACGTCGAGGCACTTATCGTTGAGCCGGCTGCGAATCTGTTGCCCATACCGGTACCAGCGCATTTCGGCGTAGTTCTGGCAGCTCCACATGACCACGCTAGTGCCGTCACCGGGGTTTCCCTGAGCGACGTCGAGGCACTTGTCGTTCAGCTTGCTTCGAATCTGTTCGCCGTCCCAGTACCAGAGTTGCTCGGCGATGTTTTGGCAGCTCCACATGACCACGCTAGTGCCGTCACCCGGGTTTCCCTGAGCGACGTCGAGGCATCTATTGTTCAAGAAGCTGCGAATCTGTATGTAATTCGGTTCGGCGGCCGCCGGCGACGCATCCGGTATTATTACCGTAGCGGCAACCAGAATTGCAGTGAGGCAGCGCATCCAACGGGTCGATGTCATAGGTATTTCTCCTCGATCTTCATTCGAACTTGGCATGGGTGTGCGTTTGAGCCATTAGGGTCGAGACTCGCGGCATGGTTTGAATCGCTGGTCGAACCGGTAGGCCGTCTCAGGCGCCCGCCGCATTTAGCTGCAGCGGATCCGGAAGTGGATGGCGTCGGTTGTGCGGCCGCCGCCTCCGACTGCCGTGAGGTAGTGCCCGTCCCGGGTGCTGATGCAGCAGGAGTCCGAAGCGCCGGTAGCCGGCGTAACGGAGTTGTTTGCCTTGCGGTCGCCGCACGGGGCCCGCGAGAACGGCGAACTCCAGTGCGAGGAACTACGGCGGCCAAGGCCGAAACCCCCAGGCGTGGCATAGCTTCCCCCGATTGCCTGCCGCTAGACGCCCTGACCATAAACCTCGTATGCCCATAAAAGCCATAAGAAGGACGACGGACTGAGCAGATCGCGTTGCGGTGCCTGAAGTCGGTGGGCGGGGATCGGGTAGTCACGATGCCGTGCCGACCGCTGAGCGGCTCGGAGCGAAGTTCCGCGCCGGCATACTGCAGTACCTAGGGCGATGTATCCAGCGACCTAGCCCATCCGCTGGAGTGCGCCGGTGTGCTCGCGCGAGGGGTGCTGCGCCTCCGGCAGCCGCGTGAGACGGTGCGGATCCACCTGTGCACTCGGCCAAGGCGCGCAAGCCGCACCGCGACAGAAGAGGACGCCGCGATCGGAGTTGTGAGCGCGGGTTGGGCTGTTCGAATTGTTTATCGCGGGGCCCGGAACAGCACCTGTCCGTCGGAACCAGGATTATCGGAGGCGGGTCAGGAATACGTCTGGGAGGTAATTGGTGTCGCCGGGTACCTGTCCCTCAGCATTCGTCGTGAACGAGAGGAATCGGCCGTCTGCGCTCAGGCTGGGGTACCGGATCACCGGTCCGCCGGTACCTGACGAGCCCGTACCTGACGGTCGGATTGACTGGCTCGTTCCGGTGGTCGTGTCTTTCACGTAGATGACCGGCCCGTAGCTCGGCCCGCGCGGAAACACGAGGTCTCGACCCCATTCGCTACTGAACGCTACGTATCGGCCGTCCGCGCTGATGCTCGGTGTGTCCGGAATCTGCCAGGCGCTCTGCTGGTTCGCGTCCGCGACCAGCAGGTTAGTGTCGCGCCATACATCCCGCTTGAGGATTCGACCGTTGCCGTTCTCGTAGTAGGCCACGTAGCGGCCGTCGTAGTTCATCGCTAGCCCGGTCGGCTGGGGCCGGTGGGTCAGGTCGACCCACCAGAGGGCTTGCCGCGTCGTTCGGCGAGAAAGGTCCCGGACGAACATGCCCCAGGTCGCCGGGCTTACCTTCCGGTGCACAACGGGGAGCTCCTGGACCAGGTCGGTCGAGGTCGACCAGAACGCTGCGAACCGCCCGTTGCCGCTGAGAGTCAGGCTCGAGACTCGGCCGTTGGCCGGCTGGCCGGTGGGGGTCACATTGACGTCGACGACCCGGCCGGTGGCCGTGTCCGCGATCAGGTGACCGGACGCCACCAGCCGCCCGGCAGCATCCAGGCTCGGCGGGCTCGGCGGCTGGTCGGGCGCCGGCAGGACACGTGTGGTGCGGCCGGTCGGCAGGTCACGGACGAAGATGTCCGCCCGGCCGTCGGTGTCGCCGGGCACCAGGACGTTGCTCGTCGACCGGTACGCGACGCGGTTGCCGTCGGCGCTGATCACCGGCATCCGGCCGCCGTCCGGGTTGGGCTCGGCGTTCGTGGATGCCGAAACCCGGACGAGGTGTCCGGTCGCGTATTCGTAGGCGAAGACGTGGTGGCCCGTGTCGTCCGGGATTAGATTGGTGGCGTCCGACGCGAACGTGACCCAGCGCCCGTCGGCGCTGACCGATGATCGACCTGACCAGCCGTTGGCCTGGCCGCCGGTGCTTGAGACCGATACCCGAACGGTCGCGCCGACCGGCAAGCGGTCGTCACCGAATCCGGGTTGCGTTCCGAACAGCCCAACGCCAACCGCGACGACCAAGCCGATGATGCCGCCCGAGAGACTTCCAGCCATAAGTTCAATATCGCCCGGAAATCGTCCTGCCATGCATTTCGCGAAAGTAGTTACTTCGTACGTCTGTGTCGAGGCTGCCGTCGGTCTCCCAGAGGGCAAGCCGGAACTGTGTCCACAGATATTCCGCGACTTACTCTCGTCGGCGTGAGCGTGCATCTCCGCGCGGCTGCCCCTGGCTATCGGGATGCGCTGTGGCGTCGGGGAAGCGCTCTTGCGCCTCTGCCAATGACGTGTCGTCAGCCCTGGGGAGAGGTTTGATGACGTCGTCCGGCTGGTTCGCCGGTGGTGAAGGCGGCTCTGAGGCAGCCGTCGCCGCACCGATAGAAAGCGCCGACGGGTGGAGCGTCCTGCCCGTCTGTCCCGGAGCCGTGGGCAAGGCTAGCCATCTCGGCTGGCCCGCAGTGGATCTTCGTCGCCCAAGGGACGTTAACGATACGCGTCTGGCGCGAGGGTCGCCGCGCCAAAGCAATGAGCCATGCACTCACTCGCTGCGACATGTCGATCGCAATGCGCACATATGATTGGTGAACGATGGTAGACACACGGCTGAAGATGCCCGGTCGGGGCATTCAGCTTCTTTCAGGAACGTACCGAGCGATCGCGTACTAATTCTTAGGTCGGTACCGTCCGGCTCCATGAGTCCTACTACCCTACGAACTCGCTCCGGTCGGCCGCGTGGGCGTCGCAGCGCCGTGAGCGCATTGCTCGCCGCGCTGTTGGGCCTCTCGGCCAGCCTGATTCTCGCGACGCCGGCTCAGGCCAGCAGCGCCGACTGCTACACCAGCACCGTGTGCCTGTGGGAACACTCCGACTTCACCGGTCAACTCTGGCGGCAATACCCCGCGCAGATCACTCCGTGCCGTAGCTTCGTGCCCGACGGATTCAACGACGAGGCCACCCGGATCTGGAACCGGTCCGACAAGGTCATCAACATCTATGAGCACGCTAACTGCAAGGGTCGCGGTAAGGCCATCTTCCCCGGCGAAGGCGTCAACTTCGACAACACTTTCTTCAACGACGTCGCGACGTCGATCAACTACTGATCGGTCCGGCACGAAGAGGTAGCCCGCGAACGGACGCTGCGCTGCGCGCTGCAGATTCCAGCGCGCAGCGATCCGCGCGCCACCGGGCGAACGGCTTCGACGGCGGTGGTTCCAGCCTTAGTGGCTTCAACGCTGCGAACGCGCCCCATCGCTATCGAACGGACCCTCGCCCCACGTTCCCATACCCCTCCTGAGAGGTCAGCATAGGGGACTGCGATACCCCCTCGATCCGCCGGCGAGCACAGTCCGGGATCTCATTGGGCCGATGAACCAACCTGCTGACGGCGGCATGTGCGGATGTTCCAGGACCACCGAGCCCCTGTTGGGGTTGAGTGCTTAGATGCAACGTCGTGCGCTACTCGCGGCCGAAATGAAACGTCGCGGTCACCGCCCGCTCACTCAGTACGTCAGATCGAACTGCAGGCGAGGGTTGACCGGCGATCCGACGACGACGTGGATCGCGTGCTTGCCATCGCCGGCGCCCCGAGGTCCGTCGAAATTCATCAAGCCAGCGTCCGGAAAGTCTCCCTCACCTGAGGCCGTCGCTTTGCTGTAGCCGGCGAATACGCTCCCACCGCAGGCGGTGCTGAAGCCTGCGTCGTAGAGGGCTCGGACGACGGTAGCCGCGATCTCCCGGTCAGTTCTGCCCCTCTTAAGAACGACACGAACAACGGTGGTGGGGCAGTCCGCGAGCCCTGCCTTCTTCACCGACAGGACTTGGTCGGCCGGAAGGCCGGCGAGCCTGAGCGCCTGCAAGTCCGCGAGTGTCTTGGGTGGGAACGTCACCGACGGAGGTGGCGATGCTTTGGTCTTCGGTGGCGCGGCCGATTCTGATGGGGGCGGGCTCGCGATCCTCGGAGTGGGTGTCTTCGACCTAGGCGCCGCAGGGCTGCTTGGCGCCGCAGCGGACCTGCGCGCTGCCGCCGCGGTTGAGGTGGTGGGGTCTGATGTTGACGAGGTCTCCGGGCCAGGCAAATAGAGATTGGCGTACGTGACGATGCCAGCCAGACCAGTACAGCACAGCACGACTGGGACGGTCACGGCGATCGCGATAACGATGATGCGCCGCCTGTCGTTCGCCGACCGCGCTGCCATCATGGGCAGGATTATGTCGTCCGGCAAGACGCCCGCGGGTCGGAACACCTCGGCGAGCTTCCGGCCCGGGACGCACCCGCGTTTCGGGTTTCGTCGCGTCCGCAGCAACGAACGCCGACTCGAAACGACGATCGCCCCTCGGCGGCAGGTCCGGATGTCTCTACGACAGCCCGCCCGGACGTGATGAGTCAGGTGATCTTGCGAGGCATGTATCCGAGAACGAGTTCGTCCAAGGCCTGCGGCATCTGACCGAAGGTGGCGAGAACACCGTCCACGACGTAAATCTCTGCCTGCTCGTCGATGCCAAGAAACGCACATGCGCAGGTTCCGCTGGCCAGCTCGCCGATCGGAGCGATGTCGCGGCCGATCTGCCGGCCCCATTCGATGAATCTGTCGGCTTCGCCGCAGCATTCGGTTGGTACGAGCGTGATTGGCTCGCGGGCGCGGGTGACGCCCGCCCCACCATCAGGAACGGTGAGGCCTCCGAACTCGGAGAGGAACTGAAGCGCAATCGAGTGCATGGGTGGGAACCCGTCTGCTACCAGTTCCGACTCCCATCTCTGTGTACTGACAGCGCGATTGGCGTGCCACCCGACCGATTCAAGGATGCGCCGGGTTTGCTGCTGATGGGCGCTCGGGGGGTTCACGGCAGCAACGGTAGGGGCACACGCAACCTAGCGGCGAACGATCACGACGTCCTCAACTCGGCATGAGCGTGCGTCGTCCGCCACGTCACCGAGCGGCGGCCCTAGGGTGATTTGCCGTGACGGGGTACGACGTTCCGTTGGCCGACTGTCCGGCCCGCACCACGCTGGAACTGACCTCGGGGACCTGGCTGATCGGTCGGACTCGCGCACGGCCCGCAGCGGTACTCGGATCTGCACCGACGGGCCGGCGGGATCACCAGGAAGACGCTGGCCCAGGCCGTCGCCAGCGGCCTGGTAACGAAGCCGGGGAAACAAGGTGGCGCCTACGCGCTCACCGACCTGGGGGCTCGCTGACCGCGCTCACCACCTGGGCCGAGACGCACGCGGACGAGCGCGCCGAGCCGTGCGGTCCGTCGGGCACGCCGGGGTTTCCTCGGGCTGCCTACCGTGGGACCTCACCGACGGATGCCCGGAACGGGGCGCGCGACGGCATGACTCGAGATGACGGCGTTTCGCTGGTCGCCGGTGCGTCAGGCACCGTGGGCGGCGGTGTGGCCCGGCATCCCCCGTGCGTGTGCTGGTCCGTCCGGGGTCGACGGGCGCGGCCCTCGCGGGGGTCACCCGGGTCGACGCCGACCGTGCCGGCCTGCGTCCGACCCACGCCGGCGTGCCGGCGGCGCTCCTGCTCGCCGGGTACCCGGACCTGCCCGGCGTGCCGGCCGACCTCCGCCGGGATCGAGCGGGTCGTGCTGCTCTCCAGCGGGTACGTCGTCGGCGGCGATCTCGGCGATGCCGTCGTCCGGTTGAAGTCGCCGTGCGTGACAGCGGGCTGCGGTGGACGGTCCTGCGCCCCAGCGGGTTCATGTCCAACACCCTGAGCGGGCGCGCGAACCGATCGCCGTCATCGATCCCGACGACATCGCCGCGGTGCCTAGCCTGGTGCTGCGCACGCCGGGGTACGACGCCCGGAGCTACCGCCTGACCGGGCCCGAGACCCTGCCGCCCTCCGAACGGGCGGCCGTTCTCGGCGACGTCCGGGAACGACCGATCGAGCTCGAGCCGGAGGCGGACGACGAGGCACGTTCTTCCAGTTCTTCGGCCGCGGCTACGACGACGCGTCCGTGGACGACGGCGCGCCCGCGTTGCTCGGGCGTCCCCTCCGGACGTTCCGCGACTGGGCGACGACACACGCCGACGCCTTCCGCGGTTAAAAGTCCCGGTGAACCCGGCGGCGCTCCGATCCGTGTCGCTGGCGTCACCGATCGTTGCTCTCCGTCGACGAGGGGCGTCTGTCATGGAGCCGGAGCAGCTCTCGGCCAGCCCGGCCTCGCTCTCGGGGGCCGCCGCCGAATTGCACGACCTCGCACACGACCTGAAGCCCGGCGTGTTCGATCTCTTCCTGCTGGACGAGGCCGGCGAGCCACGGAGCCATCCGGACGTCGACGCGGCGATGCGTACGTTCGGCGAGTTCGCCCGCGACCAGTACCAGGACGTGGCGGCGTTGCTGGTGGCACTGTCGACCCGGGTGAGCGCCGCGGCGGGCGGTTACCGCGACGCCGATCTGGCCGCCGCCGCCGAACTGACGACGCTGCTGGCCACGGCCACCTACGTGCCGTCGAGCGGTCGGCCGGACTGATCGCGCATGGCCTATCGCGACGACGTGGCGTTCATCGAGCGGATGCGCCCGGAGTTCGTGCGGGTGGTCGCCGAGGAATGCCTGCGCGCCCGGGACCTGCTGCGGTCGGCCCTGCCGCGCCTGACCCGGCTGCGCGGCGGCTCGGTGCAGTGGCGCTCGGAGGCCTACGACCTCTGCCGGCGACGGCTCACCGAGAGCGTCGACCTGGCCGAGGGCCTGTACGACGGCTACGACCGGGCCGGCGCCGCGATCAGCGACTACGCGGCCGCCCAGCACCGCGCGAAGATCCTCGTCGAGGACGGAGTCGCGGCGGAGACCTCGCTCGGTGACCTGATCGCCGACATCGTCACGACCCAGTCGCCGGCGGTCCGGCTCGCGGCTCCGCTGCGGCAGTGGAACGACCTCCGGTCGACGACGAGCATCAGCGACTTCCTGATCGAGGCGACCCAGCGCGACGCGATCGACCGGGTCCGGACCACGGCGGAGACACTGTGGAGCCACGCGAGCGTCGCGTACGACGACGCGCTGCGGGTCGAGCGGGACGCCCGGCACGACACGGTGGCCCGGTTGCGCTCGGCGTACCGCCTGATGCCGGACCTGCGTGCCGCCTCGACGCTGGCCGCGACGATCGTCGCCGTCACCCCGGGCCTCGACGGCCCGCGCGGCCAGTCCCACCGCATCGGGCCACCGACCGCGCCCGCACTGCGCTTCGACGACGACTTCCCGTACGACCCGGAGGCGCGGGCCACCCCGAGGGACTATGCGAGCTGGGAGAAGTGGAACCTGCAGCTGGACGGCGCCCGAGCCGCGCGTCCGGACCTCGACGACGCCACCGAGGCGTACGCCCACTACCTCGAGGGAACCGGCACCGACCTGCGGGTGGACTACGAGGAGGCCTACCGCGAGGACGGCACGATCCGGAAGGCCGTGGACGCGGAGATCAGCGCCGCTCAGCGCGACGCCGAGCGTCTCTACCTCCAGACCGGGCAGACCGGGTTCCAGCTGACCGGCGACCCGTCCAGCGCCGGCCGGCTCGCCCACACCGGCTACGGGGCGTCGACCGAGAATTGGCAGAAAGCGCTGGGGGAGCACACGCTGTACGGCACGGCCGACGTCGAGGTGCACGGAGACCAGATCACGATGCGCGTCACCGTGCACGCGGAGGACCGGTACAACTTCAACCGGGACGCCGCCGACATCGCCACCGGAGCGCCCGACAACGACAACGGCCGGTTCTCGACGCTGGGCTGGGCCGACGGATTCCGCACGTACGGAGAGGTGGAACGCACGGTGACGTGGACGATCGGCGACCCGGACGCGGCCGCGCCCAGCGGCGGGAGCGGACCGGACCGGACCGGGATGCGCCGGGCGAGGATCGTGCGGACGGACGGTCGGATGGCTAGGCGGTGGATCGTGGCGGCGGTCGTCGTGCTCGCTCTGGCCGGCTGCGACGGCACCCCGGCGGCGGACCGGTCGCCGACGCCGTCGGTGACGCACTCGACTACGCCGGTACGCACGGATCGGGAGCCGATCACGAAGCGTTTCCCGGCGCTCGGAGCCTTCCGCGACGTGCACTGGCAGGCCACCACGACGGTGTTCACCGACAACCGGGTGCCCGGGCCCAGCGACACCACGATCCAGGCGGTGGTCGGTCTCGCCGAGACCGATCTCGCGGCGGCCCGGAGCGGCTATACCTGGGAGACAGCGCCGGCCGGCTGGGACGACGACGTTCCCCAGCCACTCCGCGCGTACCTGCCGAAGAACGCGGAGTGGCGACACAGCGAGCAGTACGACGCGGCCGTGCTGCCGGCGTCGAACGGCAACGTCTACCTCGACGACGCCGGCGGGACCGTCTACCTCGCCGCGTACTGACCCCCGGAACGTCGTACAGGCCGCGGACCCGTTCGCGACGTGGCCAGATCCAGGCGCTATTCGGCTAGGGCTTGTCCTGCGAATCAGGTCAGCCAGATCAGTGTCGCGGCGAG
>NZ_BAAAGX010000002.1:77128-133001 GCF_039524755.1 Cryptosporangium japonicum | reverse complement strand
GCCGGTGGGGCGCGGCCCGGTGGGGTGGGGGCCGGTGGGGTGGGGGCCGGTGGGGTGGGGCCCGGGATGCGGTGGGCCGGAGTGCGGTGGGCCGGAGTGCGGTGGGCTCGAGAGCGGTGGGCTCGAGAGCGGTGGGCTCGAGACGGGTGGGGTCGGGCTCGGGTACGGGGGAGCGGAGTAGCTCGAGGCTCCGCTCGGGTAGACGTTGCCGCTGGCCGGAGCGCGGAACGACGCGCCGGACGTCGTCGGGCCGGCCGGGTCGCCGGTGGAGTGGTCCGGCCGCCCGTAGCCGGGCACACCGGGCGAGGCGAACGCCACCGGCGTCCGCGCCAGCGCGTCGCGCATCGCCGCACCGTCCGGGTACCGGTCGGCCGGGTTCGGCGCCATCGCCCGCTCGATCACGCTCATCAGCGGCCCGGGCACCCACGGCAACAACGGCAACGGTTCGTCGTGCATCCGCACGATCGCGGCCAGGCTGGGCGACCCGGTGTCGGGGAACCGCGGCGGCCGCCCGTTGAGCAGCGCGTAGAGCGTCGCCCCGAACGAGTACACGTCCGCCGACGGAGCCGGCTCCACCAGCGAGAACGCTTCCGGCGGCGCGTACGCGGGCGTCAGCGACTCCAGCGTCGCCGACTGCTCGGTGTCGGCGGTGATGATCGAGGCGAGCCCGAAGTCGGCCAACCCCACCATCCCGTACCGGTTGACCAGGATGTTCCCCGGCTTCAGGTCGCGGTGCAGCACCCCGAGCGAGTGCGCGGCCCCGAGCGCGTCGGCCAGCCCGACGCTCATCGCCCGCACCTCGTCGGGCGGTAACCCGCCGCGCCGCTTGAGCACGGTGGCCAGCGACCCACCGGTGCACAGCTCCATCACCAGGTACGGGCGCCCGTCGGCCAGCGTGCCGGCGTCGTAGAGCCCGATCACGTTCGGGTGGTCGGAGAGCCGCCCGGCGGCGTTCACCTCGCGGTAGAACCGGCGCTGGTCCCGTTCGGTGGTCAACGTCCGGTTGTCGATCTTCACCGCGACGTCCCGGCCGACGACGAGCTGCGTCGCCAGGTAAACGGTCGCGCACCCACCGGAGCCCAGCACGTCGCGGACGGCGTAACCAGGGACTTCGGGCGGTCGGTGCACGGGGCAGAAGCCTAGACCACGCCCTCCCGTAGGCTGCGCGGCGTGAGCGCCGTGACCCCCCGCCCCACCGCCGGCTCCGAGTTCGTCTGGGGGCTGCGGCTGCTCGGGCGCGGCTTCGGGATGTACGCGAAGTACCCCGGGCTCCTGCTGCTGGGGCTGATCCCCGCGGTGATCGCGTTCGTCGTCCTGCTGGCCGCGTTCGTCACGCTGCTGGTGTTCCTCGACGACCTGGGCGGATGGCTCGCCGGGTCGTTCGCGGGCGGCTGGTCGGCCGACGCCCGCCGGGCCGCCGAGCTCCTGGTCGAGGTCACGATCGTCATCGGGGCGCTGTGGCTGTCGGTTCTCGTCTACACGGCGCTGACGCTGATCATCGGCGACCCGTTCTACGAGAAGATCTCCGAGGAGATCGAGCGCCGGCTCGGTGCCGTCGACCACCCCGAGCTGCCCTGGCACAAGACGTTGCCGCGCAACGCCGCCGACTCGATCCGGGTGATCGGCACCCAGCTCCTGCTCACGATCCCGGTGCTGCTGATCGGGCTGGTGCCGTTCGCGGGGCAGGTCCTGGCGCCGATCCTGGCGCTGCTCATCGGCGGCTGGCTGCTCAGCGTCGACCTGACCGGCATTCCGTTCAACCGGCGAGGCGTCTTCCTCCAGGAGCGCCGCCGGGTGCTGCGCCGGCACCGGGCGCTGGCGCTCGGGTTCGGCATCCCGGTGGCGGCGCTGGCGCTGGTGCCGTTCGCCAACATCGTGGTGGTGCCGGCCGCGATCGCCGGCGGAACGCTGCTGACCCGCCGCGTGCACGGCCAGCCGATCGACTAGCTCGGATCGGCGAGCAGCAGGCTGATGCCGCGCCGCTCGCACGTCTCCGGCGCGTTCCACGCGATATCCGGCCCGTGTCCGCACCGGCTACGCGGCACCGGGTGCCGGCTCGGGTGGGTGCTAGTCGGCCGCCACGGTCGTGCGGGCCGGGCCGGCGCGGCGGGCGAGCACGGCGGCGATCGCGCCACCCAGCGTGATCACCAGGCCCGCGACGACGATCACGTACGCGCCGACGTCGGGGCGCACCCGCAGCAGCGCCGTGCAGAAGTACTCGTGGGCGCAGGAGCTCAGGTCCCGGTTGCCGCTGCGCAGGTCGACGACGTACCAGAGCCAGGCCAGCGACGTCAGGAAACCGGGGATGCCCGCGGCGGCGACGAGCCAGGGCCGGGACCGGACGAGCCCGACCACCGCCAGCACCCCCGCGACGAGCACGGCGGCGAGCAGCAGCAGGGCCTCGGCGGTGTTGGGCCGGCTGGCGTCGGTGCCGGTGATCGCGTCGACGGTGCGCGAGCGGGGCAGGAAGAGCGCCGCGACGAGCAGCGCCGCACCGACGCCCACCACGTACGCGGCCCGGGCGAGTGGCTTCACGGGCGGCAGCCTACGCGGCGAGGCAAGCTTGGGCGCATGTCTCGAGTCTTCGTTACCGGATCCGCCGACGGCCTCGGGCTGCTGGCCGCACGCCAACTCGTCGGCGACGGACACCGGGTGACGCTGCACGCGCGCAGCGAGGAGCGGGCCGAGCAGGCCCGCCGCGCCCTGCCCGAGGCCGACGCGGTGGTGGTCGGTGACGTCTCCGCGCTCGACGCGATGCGGTCGGTCGCCGCGCAGGTCGACGCGCTGGGCCGCCACGACGCGGTCATCCACAACGTGGCCGTGGGCTACCAGGAGCCGCGCCGGATCGAGACCGCCGACGGGCTGGCGCACGTGTTCGCGGTGAACGTGCTGGCGCCGTACGTGCTGACCGTGCTCATCGATCGGCCATCACGACTGATATATCTAAGTTCAGGCATGCACCGGAGCGGACGCGCCGACGTCGACGACCCGCAGTGGGTCCGCCGGCGCTGGAACGGTTCGCGGGCCTACTCGGAGAGCAAGCTCTACGACGCCATGCTCAGCCGGGCGGTGGCCCGCCGCTGGCCCGACGTGCGGTCGAACGCCGTCGACCCGGGCTGGGTGCCGACCCGCATGGGCGGCCGCGGCGCCCCCGACGACCTGCGCCTCGGCGCCGACACCCAGGCCTGGCTCGCGGTCACCGACGACCCGGCGACCGGCGGCTACTTCTACCACCGGGAACCGCACTCCGCGGTGCCGACGACCCCGGAAGCCGAGGACGCGCTGATCGATTACTGCGCCGGCCTCAGCGGTATCCCGTTCCCGTGACCCGGATCCGCGTCCTGACCCTCAACGTCCAGCACGACGCCGGCGACCCCCGCCGCACCGCGCGGATCAACGCCGAGCTGCGGCGGCTCGCGCCGGACGTCGTCGTCCTCCAGGAGGTCCGCTACCCCGACGACACCCGGAACCAGCTCGCCGAACTGGTCGACGGCGTCGGTCTGCGCACCACGCACCAGGCCGGGATCCTCGAGCACCTGCCTCCGGACGCGGACGTGTACGGCGGCACCGCGATCGCGACCCGGTGGCCGCACCGGATCCTGGAGGTCGTCGACGGCCGCACCCCCGACGGCGTCTACTGGTACACGCTGGCCGTCTCGGTCGAGGTCCCCGACGTCGGCCCGGTCCTGCTGCTCACGCCGACGACGTTCTGGAGACTCGGCGCCGAGGCGTGGCGGGAGCGGCAGATGCGCGAACTCGTCGCGCTCGACACGCGCCACCGCACGCGGCGGCCGACGATCGTCGCCGGGGATTTCAACGCGGTGCCGGAGACCGCGAGCATCCGGTTCCTGAGCGGCCTGCAGTCACTCGAGGGCGAGAGCGCCTGCTACCACGACGCTTGGGCGGTCGCCGGCCACGGGCCGGGCGCCACCTGGACGGTCGACAACCCGCTCGCGGCCGCGGAGATCGAGCGGCTGATCGGCCAGCCGAACGTCCGCTACCGGATCGACTACGTGTTCGTCGGCACCGGCCCGGGTGCCCGCGTCCTCGACGCCGCGCTGGTCGGCGAGGACAACCCGCTCAGCGACCACCACGGCGTCGTGGCCGATCTGGAGTATTCCGTCTAATCCTCGTCCAGCGGTTGACCGGTAGGGCCGCTGTCCGCCGGGTCCTCCGGCAGGTCGACGGCCTGGCCCTCCCAGGTCACGACCTTCCAGCCGTCGGCAGGCGAGCCCTCGAGCGTCACGATGCCGGTGTTGCTCAACGCGTGCTCGGCGGCCCACTCGACCTCGACGTTCACCGCGCGGGCCGCCACCCAGGCGCGGATCGCCGCACCGTGGCTGACCACCGCCACCGTGCCCGCTCCGGTCGCGGCGGCCTCGTCGATCACCGCGTCGTAGCGGCCGAGGAACTCGGTGCCGTCCTCGCCGCCGGGCATCCGCAGCGCGGTGCGGCCGGCCGACCAGCCGAACACCGTCGTCAGGTACGTCGTCACCGACTCGTGGTCGCTGAGCATCTCCAGGTCACCGGCGACGACCTCACGCAGACCGTCACGGACGACGGGCTCCAGCCCGCGCGCGGCGGCCAGCGGCGCGGCGGTGAGGTGCGTGCGGACCAGCGTGGAGACGAACAGCACCTCGATGTTCTCGTCGGCCAGCGCCTCGGGCAGCGCGGCCGCCTGTTCGAGGCCGAGCTCGGTCAGACCGGGGCCGGGGCGGCCGGTGTCGAGCAGGTGGGCAACGTTCGAGGGAGTCTGGCCGTGGCGGATCAGGATCAGACGCACGCGTCGATTGTCGCAAACGCTCAACCCGGGCCCGACCCGGCCGATGGGACCGGATAACTGGCGGGCGGCCGGCAACGGTCACGTACACGAGGTCGAGGCAACGCATGGTATCGACGTCCGGCACGGAAAGCGGCGGTAAGCTCTCCGGTCTCGGTGTGGGGCAGAAGATCCTGATGTCGGTGGCGGTCATCGCGGTCGTCGCACTGATCACGGGCGGGCTCGCGTGGCAGCGGCTCGGCACGATCGACGGCAAGATCCAGAACCTCAAGAACGAGAACATCGCCCGGCTGAACGCCCTGGTCGACATCGAGGCGGGCATCGCGAAGCTCTACCGCGGCATCCTGAACATCTACGTCGCGCCGACCGACACCACGAGCCAGCAGCAGATCAAGGACGGTGAGGCGGCCGTCAGCGCGGCGTTCGCCGAGTTCCAGAAGCACCCGAGCGACTCGGCGGAGTGGAAGAAGCAGGTCGCCGACTTCGACGAGGCGTTCACCACGTACACCGCGCTGGCGAACAACATCCTGTTCAAAGAGCCGTTGCCGGCCAGCGTCCCCGCGCCGGCGAACACCGCCGCGATGAACGCCGAGTTCGCCCGCGTCGAGAAGGCGTTCGGCGTGACGCTCACCGCGCTGAACAACCTGGAGGCCGAGGATTCGGCGGCGTACGCGACCGACTCGCACAACGCGGTCGTCGGCGCCCGCACGATGATCGCGATCGTCCTCGTCGTCGGCCTGCTCGCGGCGATGGCCCTCGCGGTGGTCATCAGCCGCGCGATCATCAGCCGGCTCAACCACGTCCAGGAAGTGCTCGACGGCGTCGCCAACGGTGACCTCACCCGGCAGGCCCGCGTCGACTCCGGCGACGAGGTCGGCAAGATGGCCCAGGCCGTCAACCGGGCGATCGACTCGATCCGGCAGACCGTCTCGGCGCTGTCGAGTTCCGCACGCACGCTCGCGGACTCCTCGCAGCAGCTCACCGCCTCCGCCGAGGCGATCTCCGGCACGGCTGCGGACACGTCCGCGCAGACCAGCGTGCTCGCCTCGGCCGCGGAGGACGTCTCGCGCAGCGTCCAGACCGTCTCGGCCGGCACCGAGGAGATGGGCTCGGCGATCCGCGAGATCTCCCAGTCGGCGAACGACGCCGCCGGCGTCGCGTCTCGCGCGGTCGACGCCGCCGCCCAGACCAACGCGACGGTGGCCAAGCTCGGTGAGTCGTCGGTGGAGATCGGCAACGTGGTCAAGGTGATCACGTCGATCGCCGAGCAGACCAACCTGCTGGCGCTCAACGCGACGATCGAGGCGGCCCGGGCCGGTGAGGCGGGTAAGGGCTTCGCGGTGGTCGCGAACGAGGTCAAGGACCTCGCCCAGGAGACGGCGCAGGCGACCGAGAACATCTCGAAGCGGGTCGAGGCGATCCAGGCCGACACGGATTCGGCGGTGGCGGCGATCGAGCAGATCTCGGGGATCATCGCGCAGATCAACGACTACCAGATGACGATCGCGTCGGCGGTGGAGGAGCAGACCGCGACGACGAACGAGATGAGCCGCTCGATCATGGAGGCCTCCACCGGCTCGACGAGCATCGCCGACAACATCGCCAGCGTCGCGGCGGCCGCCCAGACCACCTCGACCACCGTCGGCGAGACACAGCGCTCGGCCGAGGAGCTCTCCCGGATGTCCTCGGAGCTCCAGGCGCTGGTCAGCCGCTTCCGGGTGTGACGTCATGGGCCTCGTCGAAGAGCTGGAAGCCCAGCGCGAAGCGCTGACCGAAGCCTGCGCGGTCGCGGACGCCGAAGACCGCGTCGCCCAGGCCCGGTGCGATCAGCTGCTCACGGAGTTCGCCGGCACCGCCCAGGAGCTCCAGGACCGCGCCGCCGAGTTCGCCGCCGTCACCGAGGCTGGCGGCCCGCCGTCGCAGGTGTCGGCCGCGGCCTCCGCGGTGGACGCCGCCCGCGTCGACGCGATGCGCGCCCAGCTACGTGTCGTCGACGAGTGGGCCGCGATCACCAAGGCCCGGCTGACCCGGGCCCGGCACCTGTCGCAGCAGGTCAGCAGCATTTGTGACGTCACCCTTGACCTGGAGCGCACTCCAGGCCCTTGACTGGAAGCCATGGAATACAGGTATCTCGGACGATCCGGCACGACGGTCAGCGAACTCTGCCTCGGCGCGATGACGTTCGGGCGGGAGGCCGACGAGGCCGACAGCCGCCGCATGCTCGACCTGTTCGCTGACGCCGGCGGCAACTTCATCGACACCGCCGACGTCTACGGCGAGGGGGCGTCGGAGGAGGTCACCGGTCGCTGGCTGAAGGGCCGCGACCGCGACCAGTGGGTGATCGCCACCAAGGTCCGGTTCCCCAGCGGCCCCGGCGTCAACGACGTCGGCCTCGGCCGCAAACACATCGTGGCCTCGATCGACGCCAGCCTGCGCCGCCTGGGCACCGACTACGTCGACCTCTACCAGATCCACGGCTGGGACCGGGCGACGCCGCTCGAGGAGACGCTCTCCACCCTCGACGCGCTCGTCACCGCGGGCAAGGTGCGCTACCTCGGGGCGAGCAACCTCGTCGGCTGGCAACTGCAGAAGATGCTCGACGTCAGCCGCGCCGCCGGGTACGAGCGTTTCCTGACCCTGCAGCCGCAGTACAGCCTGCTGGCCCGGCCGACCGAGTGGGAACTCATCCCGGTCTGCGAGGCCGAGGGACTCGGCGTGCTGCCGTGGTCGCCGCTGCGCGGTGGCTGGCTGTCGGGGCGCTACACCCGCGACATGGGCGGCGCGCCCGACGGCTCCCGGGTGAAGACGGCCGAGGAGCAGGGCTGGAGCGAGACCTGGGCCGCGTACGACAACGAGACCACGTGGTCGATCCTCGACGAGCTGCGCGCGATCGCCGACGCGCGGGGCGCGAGCGTCGCCCAGGTGGCGATCCGCTGGGTGCTGCAACGCCCCGGCGTGACCGCCCCGATCCTCGGCGCGTCGAAGCTCTCGCAGCTGGAGGACAACCTCGGCGTGGTGGGGTGGACGTTGTCGGGCGAGGAGATGGCGCGCTTGACCGCGGTGAGCGAGGTGACCGCCCCGTACCCGTACGACGCGTCGATGCGTGACATCGCCACCAGCCGCTGACGCTGGGTGGTGGTTCCGTCAAGCCCGGAGCGCTCGATGCGCTCCGGGCCCGCCCGGTCCAGGCCGGTTCGCGGCGGGTAGGGATGCGACCCGCCGCTAACGTCGACCGCATGGACCTGGCCGCGGCGGTTGCGCTGGCACACCACCTGCTCTCGGCGCCACTTCCGGGAAGCGGGTACCGAATCGTCGATCTCGAGATGAGCGACGACTTCTACGGCGACGACGATTACTCCGCCGCCGACGCGGCGTGGGCGAAGCTGGACGCCGAACGAGTACGACTGGTCGACGACCTGACCGAGCGCTGGGGTGCACCGGAGCGGCTCGAGCTTCAGGTCGACTGGGAGGACGAGCGCCGCACGCTGATGAACGATCTCGCCGGCTTCGTCACCGAGGTGTGGTCGTGGCGTCGGGACGGGCGGCAGGTGTGCGTCGGCGTCGGCCAGGACGACAAGGAACTGCCGGTCCGGCTCGTACTCGGGGTGGGCGACCCGACCGCCACCGGTGCGGTCGGGCGCGGAACGGGATGAGCGGTCCGTCGACGTCCAGGGACCACCTCACGGATCAGTGCACGTGCTCGGTCGCCCGGAGCGCGGCGCTGACCTCGGCGCGCAGCCACGCGTGGGCACGGTCCCGGTCGAACCGCTGATGCCAGCTGACGACGATCGGCAGCGGCGCCAGCGTCACCGGAAGCGGCCGCACCACCAGTCCGAGCGCGTCGATGAGCGGGCGGCACACGGCCTCGGGCACGGTCAGCAGATGCCGGCCCCGGCTCACCGCGTGCAGCGCGATCGCACTGCTGCCCACCGCGGCGACCACCCGGCGACGCCGACCCGACTCGGCCAGGATCTCGTCGACGGGATCGGCCAGCCGGCCGCGCCGGGACACCAGGATGTGCGTCTGCTCGGCGTACCGCTCGAGGTCGATCTCCCCGTCCGCGCAGGGATGGCCGGAACTCATCACCAGGACGAAACGGTCGTGTCCGATCGTCTCCGAACGGATCTCCGGGTGCTCCGGGCGGTCGGCCCCGATCTCCAGGTCGACGCGACCATGGCGCAGGTCGTCGGTGTCGGTGGCGCCCTCGGTGAGCAGGCGGACCCGCACCTTCGGCGCCCGCGACGCCGCGTCGGTGAGCAGCGTCGGGGCGATCGCGGTGGCGAGTGCGTCGTGACACCGCAGCGTGAACGTGCGGTCGAGCTCGCCCAGGTCGAGCGTGCGGCTGGGCACGAGCACGGCTTCGGCGTCACGCACCAGCTCGTGCACCCGTTCCCGGATCGCCAGCGCGTACGGCGTCGGCGTCATCGTGCGGCCGGTGCGCACCAGGATCTCGTCGCCGGTGAGGCGTCGGAGCCGCCCGAGCGTGCGGCTGACCGCGGGCGAGGACAGACGCAGACGCTCGGCCGCCCCCGCCACGCTGCCTTCCTCCAGCAGCGCGTCGAGGGCGGACAGCAGATTGAGATCCAGCTGCATGGGCCCAATCTAGGTCGCGAGCGGCACCAGCACCCGGCCGCCCGGCCCGGACGGACGCTCGGCCTCGTCGAGCATCGCGGCGGCCACCGTCGCCCGGCTCACCGACGCCGGGAACAGCCGGCGGGGCGCCGCCGACTCCTCGACCGCTCGGCGCCGCGAGCTGACCGGCCCATTGCTCATCGGACCGGCGTGGAACACCGTGCCGCCGGCGTCGAGGATCGCCGTGTCGGCCGCGACCTTGTCGCCCAGCTCCTTGCGCAGGAACGTGCCCAGCAGGGTCCGGGTGAGCGCGCCCGCGGCCCGCGCCGACCGGCCACTGCCGAACGCTCCCAGCCACAGCACCTGCCCGGGCGACGCGGCCAGCACCGCGCGGGCCCCCGCGGTGAGCACGCCGGGCCGGTCGGCCAGCCCGAGCACCGAGATCACGGTCGACGCGTCGCGCAACGCCGTGCCGACGGATTCCGGGTCGAACACGTCGGCGGGCACCCGGGTCAACCGCGGTGAGTCGGGAACGGCACTCCGCTCCGGATGACGCGAGATCGCCACCACGTCGTGGCCGCGCTCGAGCGCCTGGCGGGTGAGCTCCACGCCCACGCCGCCGGACGCCCCGAGGATCGTGAGCCTCACGAGAGCACCTCGAGCACGGCCTGGTAGACACCCGGAGCCGCGACCAGCACGTCGGTGCTGGCCGGGCGCCACGGGTCGCCGGCCAGGTCGGTGGCGACACCCCCGGCTTCGGTGGCCAGCAACGTCCCGGCCGCGGCGCCGGGCAGGTCGGGCTCGTACTGGAAGAACGCGTCGTACTGACCGGACGCCAGCGCCAGCAGCGGGAACGTCGTCGGAATCGTGTTGCGGACGAGCAGCGCGCGGTCGGCTAACGCGGCCCAGCGCGCGCCGAACCGTTCGTGCGTCTCCGGACTGTTCCCGGCCTGGCTGGCCGCGACGATCGCCGCGTCGAGGTCCTGTTTGGCGGAGACACGCAGCCGTTCGCCGTTCACGAACGCACCTTCGCCCCGCACCGCGACGTAGGTGAGGTCCCCGATCGGCTGCCGCGCCACGGCGAGTTGCGGCTCGCCGTCGCGGATCAGCACGATCACGACGCCGAACTCCGGCAACCCGTGCACGAGGTTGACGGCTCCCTCGGCGCCGTCGACGATCCACCACTCGCCCGGCGGCACCGGCCGGTCCGCCTCGTCGTCGAACCATCCCACGGTCGGCGCCACGCCCTCCAGCGCCGATTTCACGACGGCGAGAGACGCGGCCTCGGCCTGCATTCCGACCTCGTACATCGCTTTTCGGTCGGTCGGCCGGGAATTCGGAGAGTAGTACTTCAGTAGCGTGGATCCGGCCTGCTCAGCTGCGGAAACAACGGCCGGGAGAAGATCAGAATAAGACATCGAAACAATCCTTTGGAACGAAGATTGCCGCTCGATCCGGCGACGTGTCCAGTTAAAAGGAGCGCTCCCCGCAAATCAAATGCACAATTCTCAATCGACGATTTACTCAGACGCAATCGACCCGCTCGACGCCCGGCTCACGTCGTGCCCTGCGGCGCCTGAGCGAGGGCGCGGGGTCTGAAACCGGTCGGCCGGACATCGCGGGGGGTCGCGGGTGGCTCTGGGTCAGCAGCGCCGGTCGAGGCACCGGCAACCCACGTGCGCCCACCTTCGTTGCCGGGTGCGCCGATCCTCTGGGCCTTCTCCGGCAAGTCCGTGCTCGGCTGCGGCCGAGCCCAGCCGCCGTGGGGCTCGGCCGCCGTGGGGCTCGGCCGCCGTGGGGCTCGGCCGCCGTGGGGCTCGGCCGCCGCGGGCCTCAGCCGCCGCGGGGCTTAGCTGCAGAGGGGCCGCGTTGCCGATACAAACAGCTGCCCGCGACCTGGCGGCGGCGGGAGATCTCCGCCTTGTCGGGCGACGCCTGAGCCGGTGCCCTGCTGCGAGAGACTTATCCGACAAGCGGCCTAGCCGGGGCTGCGGCCCGATGCGCTGCGGGCCAGCGCGTCGAGCGAGAACGAACCGGTGGGCGAACCGAGCCGACGGAAAAGCTCCGCCCGCACCGCCGCGCGCTGCTCGTCGGAGAGGCTGACACAGTAGGCACCCGCCGGCCCGATCCCGGCGAGATAGCCGTTCCACAGCTCGTCGAACGAGGCGTACGTGGAGCTCACCGAGAGCACGTCTCGGTGAAGCCGGCCGCCGCCAGCCACTCGGCGATCTCCCCCTCGCGTCCGAACCTCAGCGTTCGAGCCTCGTCCGGAGCCGACGGATCGATCGTCAACGCCGCGTCCCAGAACAGCCGGAGCATCGGCATCCCCTCGGCGAAATCCCAGGCGCAGGCCGCGGCGACGCCACCGGGCCGCAGGACACGGCGCAGCTCACGGCCGAACGCGGGTGGATCGGGTACGAAGTGGATGACGAGCTGAGCCAGCGCGCCGTCGAAGCCGGCGTCGTCGAACGGGAGGGCCTTCGCGCACCCCTGACGGACGGTGACGCCCGGCAGCGCCGCCGCGCACTCGGCGACGAACGGCGGTGACGGGTCGGCGGCCGACACCCGCTCCGGCCCGAGCCGGTCGGCCAACACCCGGGTGAGCGCGCCGGGCCACACCCCACGTCGAGCACGGACCAGCCCGGCACGACTCCCGCGGAGTCGGCGAACGGTTCGCCAGCCGACGCGAATAGCGCCCCCTGTACCCGTCGTAGGCCTGCCCGGTCGTGAGGAACGATCCGGCACCGTTCGGCGTGTTCATCGACGACCTCCGTACCTGCTCGGGTGCCTCGATCCTGGCACTCGAGGGCCCGGCCGTCAGCCCTCCGCCGAAGGGTGTGGATAACGTCGGCGGGGCCGTGCGGGATCTGCCACGCTTCTGGTCATGGGCCTGATGGGCAGCCGCGAAGTCGACCACGCCGTGGCCGAAATGGTCGGGGTACTCACCGGGTTCGAGTCCGCCGACTGGCGACGACCGGCCGGCCCGCTCGACTGGAGTTGCTGGACGACCGCCGCGCACGTCGCGCACGACCTCCACGCGTACGCCATGCAGTTGGCCGCGCTACCGGACACGGGGTACCTCCCGGCGGATCTGCTCGTGCGCGACGAGGTGAGCCCCCGCGACCTGCTGCGCGTGGTCACCGGGGCCGGACGCCTGCTGAGCACCGTGTTGGCCGCATCCGCGCCCTCCGTGCGCGCCTGGCACTGGGGACCGACCGATCCGAGCGGCTTCGCCGCGCTCGGCGTCAACGAGACGCTTGTCCACACCCACGACATCACCATCGGGCTCGGCGTTCGGTGGCGCCCGCCGGAGGCGCTGTGCCGGGCCGTGCTGGCCCGGCTCTTTCCGCACGCGCCGCCCGGTGATCCGGCCGAGGTGCTGCTCTGGTGCACCGGCCGCCTCGACCTCCCCGGCCGTCCGCGCCCCACGTCATGGGTAGCAAGAGCCGCCGTCGAACCACCCGACGCGTACTAGCGATTCCCGCGGCGCCGTCGGTTCGGGGCGTGGGGCGCCGTTGGTCGAGGCGTGCGGCGCCGTCGGGCCGGGGGACGATGACTAGGTGAGGGCGGCGGCCATGGCCAGGAGGTGTTCGTCGGGTGCGCCCAGCCGGCGCGGGCTGTGATCACCCACGCAGATGCGCCGACCGTCGTGATCGACCCAGCTCTCGTCACCCCAGAACCGGCCGGACGCCCCCAACAGCTCGTCCGCGACCCGCCCGGCCTGCTCAGGCGCACCACCGACCGCGACGAACGCCGCCGCCACCCGCGCCCCAGCCGTGTCCGGCCGATCGGAGTCACCGAGCGCGGGAAGCATCAGCAGCAGGCGCCGGGCCGCGTCGCTCGTGCCGGCCGCGCTCACCAGCTCCGGCCACGACAAGCCCGGCCCCACGTAGCCCCCTTCGAGCGCGGCCAACGTCCACACCTCGCTGCGTCCGGCCGGCTCGAACAGGTAGTCCCACCCCGAGTCGTCCTCGCAATTACGGAACAGCAGGTGCAGCCGGTGCCCCTGGGCCAACCCCAGCGTGAGATAAGGCCAGTGGTCGGGGTCGTGCAACTCGTCCAGGTACTCCTCGACGTCAGCGGGTTCCACCTCGAACGCGAGCGGTGCGGTCACCGAACCACCCACGCTCCCCAGAAAAGCCGGCCAGAACGGCTCGTCCTCGCACCACGCCGTCGCGTCGACGAGCACCGACGCATCGAGGGGCGGAAGAAACTCACCCAGATACCGCTCCAGACCCACCGTCACGCCGCCATTCTGGAGCGCCCGACCGAGCCCCGACACAGTGGCTCGAGCCCTCTCGGGTGACGAAAGAACAGCCCGTCATCCTGAATCGGCACGGGCCTGACGGATTTCGGCATAGAGCTCGTCATCGACCTCCAGTTGGTGTTGGGCGTCGAGAGAGAAAGCCGACCGTGCGAAGCATTCGTTGAAGACGGCGACCATCTGGTCGATGCTTCGGAATTCCACTTTCGGCGGTCCGAACTCGGGCGTCACCGTGACTACGACCGGCTCGCCGGCTCCCGACCAGGCCGCCACGTAGAGGTCCGAGCTGCCGTCCTCGAGGAGGGGAACCCAGCTCTCGGTGAGAAGAGGGCTGCCCGCATCGCCGTGGTCGGCCTTGATCGCGACGACATCCTCGAGCGCGACCGGCCAGAAACCGGGAATCGCCCAGGAATCGCCGATCGTCTGCCCCGGCATGTACTCGACCCCGGCACACCACTGGAACCATTCGAGCACCGCGGGCGGAGTGGACGCGCCGAGCACCGCTTCGATGTCAGCTGGGTTTGCGCCCGCTTTCAGGGCTGAGGTGACCGGTGCGTCGAGGCGGACGAGCGAATCACGCCATCGCGCGAGTTCGGCGGTGAGCGTCACCAGGGCATTCTGGCGGAACTGGGTGCGCACGGCCACGGAAAATGGGTCGAGTGTGAGCAGTCTGCGGACGGACGTCGCCGAGCGGTACCACACGCTCGGTCTGCGGTCGTGGCCGGTTCCCGACCGGGACGAGCCGCGTCCGGAGGAGTACGAGCGGGTCACCGATCCGGAGCGGTACACGATCGTGTTCGCCCAGGCCCGGTTGTGGCCCGAGCGGCTCGGCGAATTGCCCGGCGTCCAGGTGGAGCCGATCGAGGTCGGTGACTTCGACCGCGGCACCTGGGTCGTCCCGGACCGGTCCGGAACCCAGCCGCTGCTGTTCCTCGAACGGGACGGCAGTCCGCCGGTGCTGCGCATCTGTCTCGCCCGGCCCGACGTCGTCCTGGAAACGCTGCCGGACTGCGGTTGCGACGCCTGCGGCCGCGGCTCGGACGGGCTGCTCGAGAACGTCGTCACCGACGTGGTGACCGGACCGTACGTGGTGCTGCAGGTCAACCAGCCGTGGCCGGCCTGACGGTCGGCTGACATCGCTGGCGGTCAGCGCAGATCGGCCGCGGCCTGGCGTCGCGCTGCCTCGGCCGGCGTGTCGTAGTACCCCGGCGCGGCCAGCAGCACGGAGTTGACGTGGTAACCCGGCCAGTCCTCCGGATCGTCATCGGCGGCGAAGGGCCGCCAGAACGCCAGCACGAGGTCCGGTGCGGTGAAGCACGCCTCGTCGTCGGGTTCGACCCGCACCGTCGTGTGCCGTCGGAGCCGTTCCGCGACGTCCAGGGCGGGCAGCCCGAACACGTCCACATCGCGGTAGCGGACGACGTCGAACTCCTGCTCCGGCGACCCGTGCAGCTCGATCGCGTCGAGCCGCCCGCTCGGTGAGAACCCCGGATTGATGCTCACCCCGCCGCGCCGATGCACCCACAGGCCGGTCGCGAGCGAGCCGCTCACCTCGCCGAACACGGACAGGGCGGCGCGTGTCCCGTCCACGCCCATCCCGAGCCGGAGCGACCCCACACCGTGCGGCGGGTCCAGATCGAACTCCATGCGTGATGATGGCACGCCGCCGGCGGGGCCCGCGGTGAGGATCCGGCCGGTGCCGGACACAGGCTGGTCAGGAGGTGTGATGACCCCCGACGAACAGACCTTCACCGTGTTCTACCGCCGTTACTACGGCGAGGTCGAGCGTTACGTCCGGCGGCGGCTGGCCGGCGACGCGGTCCGCGACACCATCGCCGAGGTCTTCCTGGTGGCGTGGCGCCGGTTCAGCGAGGTTCCGCTCGAGGCGCCCCTGCCGTGGCTGTACACGGTGGCCCGTCACACGGTGGCCAACCAGACGCGCGGTGCCCGGCGCGCCGCTTCGCTGCGAGCACGCATCGAACAACAGCCCGAAGCGCGGGCCGACGATCCGGCGGACCGGGTGGCCGGCCGGCTGGCGCTGGTCGAGGTGTTCGACGCGTTGCCGGAGATCAGCCGGGAGATCGTCCGGCTGGTGGCCTGGGAGGGGCTGACCGTCGCCGAAGCGGCCTCCGTGGCCGGCTGCAGCGTCTCCGCGGCGACGATGCGGCTGCACCGCGCCCGTCAGCAGGCTCACGAAGCCCTGGCCCGCGTGACCGCCCAGCCCGGGGACGCGCCGAGCCGGAACACCCCGACGACGGAGGTCCGCTCGTGAACCCCGGACCGGAAACCGACCTGCGACGCCTCTTCGGCCCGCTGGATCCCGGTGCCGAGAAGATCCCGCCCGCCGACCGGGACGCCGACCTTCGCACGATTCTCCGAGGCGATGCCGTACGGACCCCGACCCCCACGGCGAGCACCAGGCTGACGCGTCGCCGGGCGCTTCTCGGCGGAGCCGCCGCCGCGGCCGTGCTCGCCGGCATCACCCCGATCGTGCTCGACTCCTCGCCGGCCGCCTACGCCGCGACCCCACCGCCCCTGGCCTACCAGCAGAAGCCTTCAACCGCGGCCGCGCCGGCGCTGGAGCGGATCGCCGCGCGCACCGCGGCCCGGCCCGACGACAGCGGCCAGGGGCGGTACCGGCACATCAGCGTCGTCGGCTGGTATCTCGACAGCGCCACCCGGGCCGGCGCCACCCGGTCCGCGATCGTTCCCCGCCGGACCGAGACGTGGCTCGCCGGCGACGGCTCCGGACGATCGGTGACCACCACGCAGCCTCCCGCCTTCGGTTCGGAGGACGACCGGCACTGGTGGTCGCGTCTCGGCGACGACGACGCACGCACGGTCCGCACGTGGACGTCCGGCGAAGACGTCCGCACCTGGACGCAGCCCGCCCCGGCCGATCCCCGCCGGATGGCTCGATTCCTGCAGGTGGGGCACCCGGTCAGCAACGGACCCGCCGGCGTACTCACCGCCGCCGCCGACCTGTGCCGCGAGCAGGTGCTCGCGCCCCGGCAACGCGCGGCGCTCCTGCGTACGCTGGCGACGCTGCCGGGCCTGCGCGCCGCCGGGCCGGTCACCGACCGTAGCGGCCGATACGGCGAAGCCTTCGTGCTGGACTCCTCCTACAGCGGCCTACCGACGCGGTACACGCTGATCGTGGACGCCACCACCGGACGGTTCCTCGGGTGGGAGGAGATGCTCACCGAGGACGCCGGCCGTCTCAACGTGCGCATCCCCGCGGTCACGAGCTACGAGACCCTGGCCCGGAGCGAATACACCCGCACGGCGGGACGATGACCGGTGTCCTCAACCGCACCAGGTTCGGACGTAGAGCATCCGGCGGCCGTCGTGGTCCTCGAACTCGTAGCCCTCGTAGGTCACGTCGCCGACTCCGAAGACCGGACCGTACTGCGCGTCCGACTGCGCCTCCATCGACGCCAGCGCGCTCGTCGGAGGTTCAGGTAGCCCGGGTGCACGGGGTCGGGTCGTCGGCGCAGCGGCTGGCCGTTGCGTGGGGGATTCGGGGCTCGGAACGGCTACCGAATAGGGCGAGGCCCGGGCGCGTCACGCGCTCCGGGCCTCGGCGGGAAAGACTCAGCTGCAGGGGTTGTAGTCCCAGCAGTCGTTGTAGCGCTTCTTGTGGTGGCGGCGACGGCGCGGCTTGCACTCGTTGTAGTCCCACTCGTTGCACTCGTTGTACGAGTAGTCGTAGCAGCCGCTCATGCCGTCCAGCCTCCAAGAAGAAAGTGTGTGTGTTCCTGCTGTGCCACTACTTTCCCGCGAACTCCCGGCCGGCTCGATCAGCCGCACAACGGCGGGAATGTTCGCTTCCGAACACCGGTGACGCGTCTACAGAAATGGTTGGTCGAGTGTGGCGAACAGGTCGCAGCGCACGATCCGATCACCCTCACGCACCCAGTAGCTGCAGGTCGCCGCAGCCCAGCCACGCTCGGTCTGCGTGATTTCCGCGAACCACAGGCGGCCCCAGACGTTCGAGATCGGCTGGGGCTGCGCACCCGAGGTACCACGGTCCGGTGTGGTCAGGCACCCTGGCGCTCCGCGGCCGATCCCGCTGCGCCCTCCTCGATGTCCGTGGGCTTGCCGTAGCGCCGGTCGAAACGCTGCTGGGCGCCGGCCAGCAGCTCGGCGACCGCTGGTGAATCCAGGGGCAGGCGCCCGTCGCCGGCCAGGGGAGCGCCTTCGGTGCGGAAGTGGTCACGCATCCAGGCGTGTTCGATGGCGACGCTGCCACCGGGGCGTCGGTGGGAGTCCGCGACTTTCCAGGGCGCCTCGGCGCGAGCGAGGTTGGCCAGGTCGTTGCCGCTGAGCCCGCTGTACCGGGAGACGACATAGCCGACGATGCCGAGCTCGGATTCGGGCATGTTGTCGGAGCTGCCCACGGGCTGTTCGTCGCGCCAGAGTGCGGGGACGGTCGGTCCGTCGTCCCACGCCGCGATGGTCTCAGGGAACAGCGGGCGGTCGGCGATCGCGAGGTGGTGACCCTGGCAGTAGTAGAGCAGGGGGTGTAGCTTTCTCGTGCCGAGATGCGGGACCCGCTGACTCAGGGCAGCCGCCACATCTCTCGCTGTGGTGGTCATGCCGCGACCGTAGCGGCGCGGACCGACAGAATCCGACTCCTGGCCGGATCGCCCGCGGACCGAGGCGGGACGCCCGGCAGAGCCGCCCGGTCGTCGGATGTGCGGGCCGCCCGGGCCCGGGGTAGCGGCGCGTAGGAGTTGGAGCTGAATCGGCTTGTTCTCGGTCATGAGTGCCCTCGATTCGCCCGGACCGTTCCCACGATGGTCCCGGTTGGACAGTCGCTGCACCGGAGATCACTCAAAGTAGTTGTTCAAGTGCGTATTGTTGTTTCGGGGCGGATCCAGGAGCCGGGTTGCCTACCCGCGGCAGGGTGTGGCTAGGTCGGCGATCGGTGCTGATACTCGTCTCATGGACGGCAGACGACAGCTCGGTGAGTTCCTGCGGACCCGCCGGTCGCAGGTGCGGCCGGACGACCTCGGGCTCGTCGGGCACGGTGAGCGGCGACGCGTGCCGGGGCTCCGCCGGGAGGAGCTGGCGCTGCTGGCCGGGGTCAGCGCGTCCTACTACGCCCGGCTGGAGCAGGGGTACTCGCTCAACGCGTCCGCCGAGGTGTTGGACGCTCTCGCGCGGGCGTTGCGGCTGGGCGAGACCGAGCGTCGTCACCTCCACGACCTGGCCGGCGGGGCTCGTACCCGGCCGGGTGCGCGTCGCCCGGCGCCGGAACGACCGACACCGGCGCTGGCCGAGCTGGTGGACGCCCTGGGTGACGTCCCGGCGCTGGTGCTGGGCCGGTACGGCGACGTACTCGCCTGGAACAGCACGGGTCACGCGCTCTTCGCCGGCCATCTCGACGCGGGGAGTCCGGCGACGACGCGTGACCGGCCGAACATGGCCCGGCTGGTCTTCCTCGACGCGCACACCCGCGCGTTGTACGCGGACTGGCCGGCCAAAGCGCGGGCGGTGGTCGGCACGTTGCGGCTGGCCGCCGGGCAGTACCCGGGCGACGCCGGGCTCGCGGCCCTGGTCGGCGAGCTGACGGTCCGCAGCCCCGAGTTCGGTGACCTCTGGGCCCGGCACCGCGTCAAGGCCGGCGACGACGCCACCTACGAGATGCGTCATCCGACGGTGGGAACGCTGACCGTCACGCAACAGGCCCTGCGCACCGAGCAGGGTGGCACGGTCGTCATCGCGACGACCGAACCGGGCTCGCCGTCGCGTGAGGCGATGGCGCTGCTCGCCCACAACACCGCGTTCGCACCGGGGGCGGCGACGCCCGAGCCCTCCCCGGCGCCGCGCCGCTAGCCCCACCCGAAAACCCCGCCGAAAACCCCGCCGGAATCCCCTCGGATCCGGTGGCGATGCCCCACGCCCACAACGGGCGATGCCCCACACCCACAACAGGCGATGCGCCATGCCCACAGAAGAAGGAATCATGAAACTGCGACGCTCGCTCAGCATGCTCGCGCTGGCCGCCGCCGGTGTCGTCGCCGTGGCCTCCCCGGCCTCGGCCGGTGCCGTACCCCCTCGCGCCGAGGTCCACTTCGACTACGCGAAGGGCCAGCTCCCCGAGAACGTCGTCCTCGAGCCCGACGGCGCCGCGGTCGTCACGTTCGCGGCCGCCCGGCAGGTGGCCAGGGTCCGCCCGGACGGCACGGTCCGGGTCCTCGCGACCCTGCCGTCGCCGTCCGACGGCGGGGTGCACACCCCCGTCCTCGGCTTCGCCCTGACCACCGGGATCACCCGCGCCCACGACGGCACGCTGTACTTCCTGTACGCGAGCGGCACCGCGGACCTCACCGGCGTGTGGCGCCTGCGTCCGGGCGGAACGCCGCAGCGGATCACGGCGCTACCCGCCGGTGGCCTCCCGAACGGCCTGGTGCTCGACGAGCGCGGCGGCCGCCTGTACCTGACCGACTCGGTGCTCGGCACGATCGTCACCGTCCCGGTCGGTGGGGGAGCGGCCCGGACCTGGTCGTCGGCCCCCGAGCTGGCCCGGGTCGGCTTCCTCGGCGCCAACGGTCTCAAGCTGCACGACGGTGCGCTCTGGGCCACCAACCTCGACAAAGGCACCCTGCTCCGGCTCCCGCTGCGGTCCCCCGGCACCGCCGAGGTGAAGGCCACCGGCCTGGCCGGAATCGACGATTTCGAGTTCACCGGCGCCGGCGACGAGGTCATCGCGGCCCTCGACGCTCCCAACACCGTCGTGCGGGTGCGCCCGGGCCACGCCCCGACCACGGTGCTGACCGGGGCCGACGGCCTCCAGAACCCGACGTCCGTCGCGCTGCGCGGCACCACTCTCTACGTGCTCAGCGCCGCCTACACCACCGCGAAAGACCCGAACCTCCTGCTCACCCGCGCCCCGCGCCGCTCCTGAACGAGGAACAGACCATGAACGAGATCAAGCTCGGTGACGTCCTGGTGACCCGGGTCGAGGAAATGCACGGCCCGATCCTGCCCACCGAGGCGTTCTTCCCGACCATTCCCGGCGACGCCTGGCAACGGCACGAGTCGTCGCTGACCCCGGATCATCTCGGCGACGGAATGGTGCACGTCGCCATGCAGACCTGGGTGCTGCGCAGCGAGGGCCGCACGATCCTCGTCGACACCGGGGTGGGCAACGACAAGTCCCGCCCCGCCGTCGAGGCCTGGGACCACCTGGACCTGGACTTCCTCGGCAACCTCGCGAAGGCCGGTATCCAGCCGGAGGACGTCGACCTGGTGATCAACACGCACCTGCACGTCGATCACGTCGGGTGGAACACCCGCCTGGTCGACGGTGAGTGGGTGCCGACGTTCCCCAACGCCACGTACCTGATGCCGCAGGCGGACTTCCTGTTCTGGGACCCCGCGAACCACCCCGGTCTCGTGGGTGGCGTCAACGAGAACGTGTTCGACGACAGCGTCGCGCCCGTGTACGCCGCCGGTCAGGTGCAGCTGTGGGAGGGCACGCACGACATCGACGCCAACCTGCGTCTGGAGGCCGCACCCGGACACACGCCCGGGTCGAGCGTGCTGACGCTGAGCTCGGGCACGGACCGGGCGCTGTTCGCCGGCGACCTGATCCACACGCCACTGCAGGTGATGGAGTTCGGGCACAACAGTTGCTTCTGCGAGGACCCGGCCGCCGCGGTCGCGACCCGCCGCGCGCTGCTCGCCCGGGCGGCGGACCACAACGCGCTGGTCCTGCCCGCGCACCTGAGCGGTTCCGGCGCACTCGAGGTCGCGCACCGGGGCGACGGGTTCGCGATCACCCGGTGGGCCCCGTTCGACCGGCTCTGACGCCCCGGCGGCCCGATCCTGACCGGCACGTCGGCCGGTCAGGATCGGTCTCCTACTGGTAGGTGTCCCAGCCGGGCCAGCGCTTGCGGAGCAGCGGCTCGCGGGCGGTCGCGGTCGGCCAGAGCTGGAGCCGGTACGAGTCGCTGCCGTCGCGTCCGGCGAGACGGACCGCGGCGAAGCCCTTGCCCGAGACGCGCATCCGGTAGCTCCCGGCCGGGACCTCGGTCTCGGTCGTGGGGCCGCCGCCGGAGGCCTCCAGCCAGAGCCTCCCGTCGGGGACGGTGAGGTCGACGTCCACCTCGTGGTCCCAGTCCGCGGTGTCGCCGGCCGGCTCGGACGCCCAGACCTCGAGGCGCATCGGCGTCGTCCAGTTCCACTGGCCCGGCGTCAGGAGATCGACCAGGCCGGTCGTCACACCGACGAAGCGGTCGGACTCCGTCGCGTCGGTCAGCGCGTCCAGGAAGGGATTGCTGTCGTCGAACGGGAGGCCCCCGTCCGGCAGGTCGGCGGAGTAGATGTAGATCTGGCTGTGGTCGGCGGCGACGGTCAGGTCGCGTCGCAGGACCAGGACAGGTTCAGCGCTCACCCGCGCCAGTGTCGAGCACCGCCGCGCTTCTTCGCCTTGCGCTCCCGCCCCCGTCGGCGCCGCAGTTCGGTGGCCTCGACGGTGCGGCAGTCCTCCAGGGTGACGACGTAGCCGAGGAACATCCGGTCGTCGTTCCCGGTGTCCTGGACGTCGGCCGCGGTGACGGCCGACCGGGTACCGGTCCCCGGCACGGGTTCGCGAGGGCTGCCCGCGGAGAGCCGGCAGTGCACCGCCTCGATCGCGGCGACCACGCCGAGCGTGATCGGCGTCTCCTGGTGGACACCGTCGTGGTGCTCCTCCGCGCCGTCCACCGGGACGTGCCCGCGGTCGCCCAGCAGGCCGCGCAACCACTCGCCGTCGAACGCGCGGAGCGTCCACTCGACGGCGGACCCGACCGCGAAGGGTGCGCCGCAGCACTGCTGCTGCCACCCGTCGACCCAGATCGTCTGCCGCATACCGGCAATCTGCCACGGTCGTTCCGCGCGCGCCGACGGCGGAACGCCGTGTCGGCGGGCGAACCTCGGCGTTGGGCACCCCGGTGGCCGCACTGTGATTACAGTGTTGCAAATGACCGAGACTCCCACGCTCTACGACTGGGCGGGTGGATCAGCGGCCTTCGAGCGGCTGATCAACGCCTTCTACAACCGCGTCGAGGGTGACGAACTGCTGACCCCGCTCTTCCCCGGCGGGGTCTCCGCCGAGCACCGCGCCCACGTCACCGCCTGGTGGATCGAGGTGTTCGGCGGACCCGCGGCCTACACCGGCGAACACGGCGGCTATCACCGGATGGTGAACAAGCACGTCAACCTCGGCATCACGGCCGAGCAGCGGTTCCGGTTCGCGTCGTTGATGAGCCTCGCGGCCGACGACGCCGGCCTCCCCGACGACCCCGAGTTCCGGGCGGCCTTCGTCGGCTACCTCGAGTGGGGCACGCGCATCGCGTTCACCAACTCCCAGCCCGGCGCCGACGTCGTCCAGCAGGCCCCGGTTCCCCGCTGGGGCTGGGGTGTCGCGCCCCCGTACGTGCCCGGAAGTTAGCGCGCGAACCGGGAGTCACCGCGGGCGTGCGAGCGTTGAACCGCACATGCTGACTGCTGAAGACCTCGAGTTCCTCGCCCGTCCGCTGCTCGGCTTCTTCACGGTGGCCGCGGGGGCGACGCCTCCGCAGCCCCGCCCGGTCTGGTTCGAAGCGACCGCCGACGGCACGGTGCAGCTGTTCACCGGGCCGGGCTCGGTCAAGGTCAAGCGCCTGAGCCGGGACCCGCGCGCCTCGATCGTCGTGGCGGCTCCGGTCGAGGAGCGTGAGCGCTGGGTGTCGGTCGCCGGCCGGGTGACGGTGGAGACCGACGGAGCGCTCGAGCTGGCCGAACGTCTCGCCGCGAAGTACTGGGACCTCGACGACCCGGCGCGCGCCGCCGACCTGAAGGGCCTGCTCGCGGAGGAGCAGGTGCGCCTGGTGATCCACCCCGAAACCGTGAACCGCTTCGCTTATTAACCACCTATTTGCCCGATAATAGGAACCATGGTTCCGACGGAGAAGCTCGCGATCGCCGCGACCGCAGTGGTCGCGGTGATCGCGCTGGTGATCGGGATGGTCGCGCTGGACCGGGCGGGTGACGCCCAGCGGAGCGCCCGGGCGGTCGCCGGGCGCACGCCGCCCGTCCCCACCCTCGTCGCGCAGCAGTCGGTCGCGCCGGAGCCGTCGGTCGCGAGCCTCCCGCCGGCCGCGGGCGCGCGCACCCCGGACCGGTACCCGGTCGCCTACGAGAACCAGCACCTGCGCCTGCAGAACGCCTGCGTCGGCAGCGGCCAGGCCGTGGACCTCGACGAGCCGCGCGTCGCGCCGCCGGACGGCGCCGAGCTGACGTTCTTCGCCTGCACGGACACCCGCTTCGCGTTCGAGGGGCCGACGACCTTCGCCGAGGTGACCGATCCGCAGGCGAACGCCACCGCCTGTCTCGACGCGCTGCGCACGAACCCGGGCGTGGAGAGCCTGCGGGTGGCCCGCGGCCAGACCGTCTGCGTCCTGACGAGCGGCAACGCACCGAAGATCGTCCGGCTGCAGACGGACGCGGTCACCGACCGGGTCGCACTGTCGCTCACCGCCTGGACGCTGGTCTAGGGCCTGTTTCAAAGGCCAGCAGCCCGCCGTGGCCGTGGCCCAGACGACGACCGGCCGCGTTGTCGGCCTTTCCGGATACAACAGCGGTATCCGGAAAGACCTCCGCCTTGCCGCTCGCCGCCTGGACCACGCCCACGGCGGCCTGAACCTTTGAAACAGGCCCTAGAGCCAGTTCCGCCGGCGGAGCAGGAACCACAACCCCACCGAGAGCACGACGATCACCGCGGTGCTGACGATCCAGCCCGAGTGGTGCTCGAAGCCCGGATACGGGACGTTCTGGCCGTAGTAACCGGTCACCGCGGTCGGCACCGCGATGATCGCGGCCCACGCGGCGAGCTTCTTCGTCACCTCGTTGAGCTGCTGGCCCTGGATGTTCTGCTCGCTCTCCAGGATGCTCGCGATCCGGTCGCGTGCGTTCTCGGTGCTCTCGGCCGCCCGGATCGCGTGGTCGTGGACGTCCTCGTAGTACGGATGCATGAGGTCGTTCGCGAGGTGGTGCTCACCGGCGTTGCGCAGGATGCGCTCCACGACCTCGCGCATCGGCGTGACGATGCGACGCAGCCGCAGCACGGCCCGCCGCAGCTCGAACGCGCGCCGCCGGATGTCCAGGTCGGAGCCGTCGCGCGGTTCGAAGACCTGGTCTTCGAGCGCGTCGAGGCAGTCGTCGACCTGCTCGGTGGCGTCGTAGTGACCGTCGACGACGGCGTCCAGGAGGCCGTGGACGAGGAACCCGACACCGGCCGACGCCAGGTCGGGGTTGCCGTCCCACCGCGCCTGCAGCGCGTCCACGTCGAACTCGCTCTTGCGTACCGTGATCAGCGCGTTCGGGGTGATGAACGCGCTGATCTCGCTCATCGTCAGCTCCGCGGTGGCGGGGTCGAACGCCACCGCGTACGTGTTCGCGAACAGGTGCGTGCGGTACCGGTCGAGCTTGGGACGCTGCTCGGCCTGGAGCGCGTCCTCGACCGCGAGCGGGTGCAGCCCGAACTCCTGCACGACGATGCCCAGGTCCGACTCGTCCGGCGCGTGCAGGTCCAGCCAGATCACCGCGTCGGGGGCGGACGCGAGCCGGTCGCTGATCTCCTCGGCCGGGAAGCCCTCGGCGACGAGTTCGCCGTCGCGGTAGAGACGGGTGCGTGTCGCGCACCGCGGCGGGGTGGCCGTGGTGACGCTGTGGTCGGCCGGGCCGGGGGTCTGCGGGTCGCCGGGAGCGGGGCGGGGCTCCGGAGCCGAATCCTCGTTCACGGTTGCCCAGCCTGCCACCCGCGTCGGCACAACCGACGCACGGGCGCGTACCAGGGGTGACGCCGGGTAGCTCGGGGGCTCGACGAGAGGAGAAATCCATGCCCAAGCCGATCTCCGACCAGGTCGTCGTCATCACCGGAGCGTCCACCGGGATCGGGCGCGCCACGGCCCTGACCCTCGCCGGTCGCGGCGCGACGGTGGTGGCGGCCGCCCGCAACGAGGGGGCCCTGGAATCGCTGGTGGCCGACGCGCGCGGCGAGGTGCTCGCGGTGCCCACCGACGTGTCCGACGGCGCGGCGGTGCGTGCGCTCGCCGACGCCGCCGAGAACGCGTACGGCCGGATCGACACCTGGGTGAACAACGCCGCGGTGGCGATGTGGGGCCGGATCGAGGACATCTCCGGCGACGAGTTCGACCGGGTGATGCGGGTGAACTTCCTCGGCCAGGTGCACGGTGTGCACGCCGCGCTTCCCGCGCTGCGCCGGGCCGGTGGCGGCGGCATCATCGGCGTCGCGTCGGTGGAGAGCATCCGCGCGGTGCCGCTGCAGGCGCCCTACAGCGCCAGCAAGTTCGCGCTCCAGGCGTTCTACGAGTGCCTGCGGATCGAGCTGGCCCAGGAGGGCGCGCCGATCTCGGTCAGCACGGTGCTGCCCGCCGCGATCGACACGCCGCTCTACGACCACGGCCGGAGCAAGCTCGGCGCGCTGCCCAAGCCGCCGCCCCCGGTCTACGCGGCGGAGCTGGTCGCCGAGGCGATCGCCGGCGCGGCCGTGCGTCCGCGCCGGGAGATCCCGGTCGGTGACTCGGCGCTCGGGTTCTACCTCGGGCAGCGGCTGAGCCCGGCGCTCGCCGACGGTTTCATGGCGATCCGCCGGCTCGCGAAGACCTCGCAGATGTACGACCGGTCCGACAACGGCGTGGACAACGTCGACAAGGCCCTGGACGAACCGGGGAGCGTGCAGGGCAGCTACCCCGGCCGGGTGCTGCGTACCAGCCTGCTGACGCAGCTCGCCGCGCGGGTGCCGCGGCCGGGGGAGCTGCTCACGTCGGCGGTCAACCGGTTGCACGCGCGCTGATCCCCCTTGCCCGGGTGGCGGCTCTGTGGTTCATTAGTGGAGTAATGAACCACAGAGCCGGAGGGTCCCGTGTTCGACGACCGCAGCCCGATCTACCGGCAGATCGCCGAGCAGGTCAAAGCGGACGTCCTGCGCGGGGTCCTGCGCGCCGGCGACCAGGTGATGTCGACGAACCAGTACGCCGCGCACCACCGGATCAATCCGGCCACCGCGGCCAAGGCGTTCCAGCAGCTCGTCGACGAGGGGGTCGTCTACAAGCGCCGGGGGATCGGCATGTTCGTCAGCCCCGACGCCGCCGAGAAGCTGCGCGCCGAGCGGCGCGAACGGTTCTTCGTCGACGTCGTCGAACCGATGGTGGACGAGGCTCGCCTGATCGACATCTCCCTCGCCGAGATCCGACGCCACCTGGAGGGCCTCGATGACCGTCGTCGTTCGTGATCTCATCTGCCGCTACGGGGAGGTGGAAGCGCTGCGGGGCCTGACCTTCTCGTTACCCGCCGGCACGATCTACGGCCTCCTCGGCCGGAACGGCTCCGGCAAGACCACGCTGCTGTCCACGCTGGCCGGGTTCCGCCGTCCGTCCGCCGGAACCGTCCAGCTCGACGGTGAGCCGGTGTTCGAGAACCCCCGCGCCGCCCGGCGGCTCTGCCTGATCCAGGAGAGCGGCAACGTCGGCGACAAGAGCGACACGCTGCGCGACATCCTCGACCTGGCGGGCCGGCTGCGCCCCGGGTGGGACGCCGGCTACGCCGCGACGCTCGCCGAGCTGTTCGAGCTGCCGCTCCGGAGCAAGCTCGGCACGCTGTCGCGGGGCCAGCGGTCGGCGTTCAGCGTGCTGGTCGGCCTGGCGTCCCGCGCCGCCGTGACGATGTTCGACGAGGCCCACCTGGGCATGGACGCGCCCACCCGGCAGGCCTTCGCCGACGAGCTCCTGCGCGACTACCTCGAGCGGCCGCGCACGATCATCGTCTCCACCCACCTGATCGAGGAGCAGAGCCCGCTGTTCGAGCGGGTGCTCGTGCTGCACGAGGGGCGCCTCCTGCTCGACGAGGACCTCGACGACCTGCGTGCCCGCGGCGTGGCGGTGACCGGTCCGGCCCCGCTCGTCGACGACTTCACCACCGGGCTCACGGTGCTCGGTGAGCAGACGCTCGGCCCTACCAAGTCGGCCATGATCTACGGCGACGTCGACGACGAGCGCCGGCGCGCCGCCCGCGCGGCCGGCCTGGACCTGGGTCCGGTGGCCGTGCAGGACCTCTTCATCCACCTGACCGGAGGCACCCGATGAGCGCGCGCTGGCCGATCCTGCGGTACCTCGTCACCGCCCACCTGCTGTTCCTCCTGTTCTGCCTGGGCGTGTTCGTGGCGATCACCGGGGTGATCCTCGCCGGGGTCGCGATCGTCGGCACCGTGAGCGTCAGCGCGCTCGACGTCGGCGTCGGCCAGTTCTTCCGGTGGATGGCCCTGGGGTACGGGGGCCACCTCTTCTACACGTTCCTGCCGCACTGCCTGGTGCACGGGCGCACCCGGGGCGAGTTCGTGCGCCAGGTGCCGATCTACCAGGTCGTCGCGGCCGCGGTGCTCGCGTTCGCCATCGCGGTGCTCTACGCCGGCGAGACGCTGCTCTACCGGGCCGCCGGCTGGTCGCAGGGCTTCCGGCCCGGCCACCTCTACGAATCGGGCACCGATGTCGGCGCGATCTTCGTGAGCTACTGGGCCGCGTTGCTGGTGTGGACGGTCGTCGGCGCGATGATCGGTGCGGCCTGGTACCGCTTCCCCGGCGTCGGCCTGCTGCTCGTGCCGGTGGCCGCCGCGATCCTGTTCGTCAACGGCCTGAGCCTCAACATCGGGGAGTGGGAGCCGCTCTCCGGCGGGCTGGCCGGGGGAGCGTGGGACCTGCTGGCGATCGCCGCCGTGAGCACCGCGCTGGCGGTGGCGGTGACCTGGAGCATCGCCCGCGACGTCCCGATCCAGGCGCCGGCCGGCTAGCCGGCCGGGAGTTCGATCGCGGTGGCGGCGCGGTGTAGCGGCTGCATCACCTTTCCGAGCATCCACTCCTTGAACGGCAGCCGGTCCATCACCGCGAGCATCCGCATCGAGGCGCGCACCTGGGCCGGGCTGTGCAGCACCATCCGCTTGATGTTCGCCGGGCCGAGCGCCTGGTTGCGCTCGACGAACGGGCGCATGCGCGCCTCGTAGTCGTCGAGCCCGTCGCCGGCCGCCAGCACGTAGGCGCCGACCAGCGCGAGGCTCGTGCCCTGCCCGGACGCCGGCGACGCGCACCAGGCCGCGTCACCGACGAGCACGACCGGCCCGCGGTGCCAACGGTCCATTTTCACCTGGCACAGCGAGTCGGTGTAGAGGTCGTCGGCGGTGTCGACCTCGTCGAGCAGGCGCGGAACCTCCCAGCCCTGGTCGCCGAAGGCGGTGCGGAGATCCGGCTCGTCCCCCTCGTACAGGAACATCGCCTTGGCGGTGGCGTCACCCGCGGTGCTGTACACCAGCGTGGTGCGGCCGGGGCCGACGTAGGTGACCTCCTCCCGGTCGAGGCCGAGGTGGTTGGGCACGGTGGCGATCGCGATGCGGTACCCGAGGTCGTGGACGTAGTCCGCCTCGGGGCCGAAGGCCAGGGCGCGGGTGGCCGAGTGCAGCCCGTCGGCGCCGACGACCAGGTCGTACCCGTCGGGCAGCGCGGTGAGCGCCTCGCCGAAGCGGTACTCGACGTCGTCGGCGGTGTGCCGGTAGAGCAGGCGGGTCAGGTCGCCGCGGAGCAGCTCGGCGTCGCCGTGGGTGCGCCCGCCGAACGTGTCACCGTCCATGCTGGCCACCCGGCGGCCGGTGGCGTCGACCACCGTGCCCGACCGGACGTCGGTGCGTAACGCCCGGATCTCGTCCAGCAGGCCCATCCGGGTGACGACCTCGAGCGCGGCGCCGCGGATGTCCACCTTGTAGCCGCCGTCACGCAGGGCCGGTGCGCGCTCCACGACCGTGACCGCGTAGCCCGCGCGGTGCAGCCAGTAGGCGGAGGAGATGCCGGCGATGCTCGCGCCGACGACCAGAGCGGTTCGTGTCATGGCTAGATAGTACGGTCGTGTTAGACGTTTGTGCAAGACGGATGTGTAAGACTGTGGGCATGGGAAATCGCGAAGACCTGCTGACCGCGGCGAAGCACTGCCTGGAGGCCAAGGGGTACACGCGCACGACCGCGCGTGACGTGGCGAACGCGGCCGGGGTCAGCCTCGCCGCGATCGGCTACCACTACGGCACCAAGGACGCCCTCCTCCAGGCCGCGCTGGTGCAGGCGCTGGAGGAGTGGGGGCAGGAACTGGGGCGGACGCTGGGAGCGTCACCGGCCGGGGGCTTCGCCGCGCAGTGGGACCGGGTGATCGAGTCGTTCGCGGCCAACCGGGCGCTGTGGGCGGTGCAGTTCGAGCTGCTCGCGCAGCGGGACCTGCCGCCCGAGGTGCGGAAGCTGTTCGCCGGCGCGCACCGGCAGGCGCGGCTCGGGCTGGTGGAGCTGTTCGGGGGAGCGCCCACCGGCGCCGAGGCCCAGGTCGGCGCGCTCTACCAGGCGCTGCTCGGCGGCCTGGCGGCGATCTGGCTCGCCGACCCGGACGGAACCCCCACCGGGGAGGACCTGCTGGCCGCGATGCGGGCGATCGTCCGCTGAGGCCGGTCCGGCGGGGCGCGCCGGACCGGCCGGGGTCAGCGCGTCGCGTCCGGAGTGAGGTCGGAGCGGGCTTCGCCGGTGGCGGCGTCGGTGGGCCAGGACACGTGCTGGTGCACCATCCGCCACTCACCGGCGGCGCGCCGGAACACCCGGGTGCCGCGCGACCAGTTCTCCGCGACGGTGCCGTCCGGCTGCTCGGCGGTCATCCGGTTCAGCCCCCAGGCCACCGCCAGATCGTCGCGGACCAGGATCTTCAGGTCGGGCACGTCCCAGGTCACGGTGCCGGTCGACGAGTCCAGCCCGGTCGCGCAGACCTCGCGCACCGCGTCGACGCCGACGTAGCGCAACGGCGCCTCGTGCTCGTAGGACACGACGTCGTCGGCGATGCCGGCCATCATCGCGTCCAGGTCCTTGGCCGCGGTGGCCTCGAACCAGCGCCGGTGCAGCGCCTCGACACCATCCGCGGAGTCCGACACGGTGAACGAGTGGTGCTCGTGCGCCACCACCCACCGGCCGTTCTCCCGGCGCAGGCCGAGCGTCAGCCGCAGCCGGCGCTCGGCGACGTCCTCCGGTTCGCCGCAGCGCAGCAACGCGGCCGCGAACGCCACGTCCTCGCCCGCGGTGACCTCCAGCGACACCAGCTCGAACACCGCTCCCGCGCGCAGCCACGCGAAGAACGGCGGCCAGGTCTCCCGGTACGCGTCGAGTCCGCGCACGCCGTTCTCCGGCGGCGGCACGTCGAACATCACGATGTCCTCGGCGTGGTCGGCGACCACGGCGTCCAGATCGGCGGCCCCGACGGCCAGCACCCAGCGTTCGATGAGTTCGGTGATCTCGTCCATACCCTTACAACCCGGCGGAGGGCCCCAACTCATCGGGCAGGCCGAAATTCGTCAGATCGGCGGTGAGGAACGAGACCACCTCGCTGACCCGGCCGTCGCGCACGGTCAGTACGTCCAGGCCGCCCGGCCGGTGGACGTCGCCGTCGCGCAGGTACGTGCCGAACGCGAGCTGGCCGTTGGCCACCGTGGCCCGGAACCGCCACCCGACGGTCAGCGGACCGGCGAGCAGGAAACCCCGGATCGCGTCGGTGCCCGCGTACCAGGCCGGCTCCGGCGGCATCGAGTAGCGGGCGTCGTCGGCGAGCAACGCGAGGATCGTGTCGAGGTCGCCGGCCTCCCAGGCCGCCGCGTAGTGCCGGGCCAGCTCGCGGACGCCCGGGTCGTCCGGACCGGCCGACGGGGTGGTGACCGGCAGCGACGCGCGGGCCCGCTGCAACGCGCTGTTGACCGCCGGGACCGTGGTGCCGAGCTGGTCCGCGACCTCCGCGGCCGAGAAACCCTGCGCTTCGCGCAGCAACAGCACCGCCCGCTGCAGTGGCGGCAGGTGCTGCAGCGCGGCCACGAACGCCAGCTCCAGGCGCTCCCGCGCCAGCGCGGTCCCCTCCGGCTGGGCGTACGGCTCGATCCAGTGCGGGTCCGACGCCACGCCGACGTCGGTCGGCAGCTCGCGGCGGGCGCGGTTCGCCAGCAGCGTGAGGCACCGGTTGGTCGCGATGCGGAACAGCCAGGGGCGGACGCCGGCGCCCCGGTCGGTGAACGTGTCCAGCGCCGACCAGGCCCGCACCAGCGTCTCCTGCACCGCGTCGTCGGCGTCGTGCGGTGAGGCGAGCAGCTGGTAGCAGTGCGCGTGCAGCTCTCCCCGCAGCGGCTCGACGAGCTCCTCGAACGTGCTCACCGTGCGCGTCTCATCCGGACCCGGGTGAGGGTCTGGCCGTCGAGGTGCACGGTCTCGACCTCCTCGCGCACGTAGCCGTGGCGTTCGAAGACCGGTGCCGCCCGCCAGGACGCGTGGGTGACGGTCGCGACGTCGTCGACGGCGGCCAGCAGCGCGCGGGCCACGCCCCGTCCGCCGAAGGCCGGGTCGACGAAGAGCTGGTCGACCTCGCCGCGCTCGAGCGTGCCCCAGGGCTCGTCGGCGACACTGACGAAGCCCGCCGGGGCGCCGTCGCACACCGCGACGAGCGTGCGGGTGTGCTCGATCAGCGCGCGGTGCCGGGCCGGCGAGCGGGTCGCGGCCCAGGCCTCGAGCTCGGCCGGGGTGTAGTGCCCGGACGCCGAACCCCGGATCGCCCGCAGGCTCAGCGCGTGGATCGCCTCGGCGTCGTCGGGCTCGGCGGGGCGGACGGTGACCGGCGGGGTGGAGTGCGACACCCGGCGACCCTACGCCCCGCGCCGGTTGCCCGGGACGGGCGCGAGCGCCCGATCACGTCGTTCGCCGTCGCGGACCTCCCCGCGGGCGGTGGTTCGCCGGGCGGCGTGATCAGGAAGCAGTAACGGGTTCGCGGGTCTCGGCGGGCAGCCGCGCGGGGAACGCGGTGCGGGAGGCGCGGACGATCACCCAGGCGCCGACCGCCAGCAGCGCGGCGAACAGCGGCAGCCAGCCGAGCCGGCCGGCGCTGACGAAGCGTTCGCCCAGCAGCGAGCCGCCGCCGATCCCGATCTGGAACGCGACGACGTAGACGGCGGATGCGGCGTCGCCGGCCTCGGGCGCGACCCGCAGCACGGCGGCCTGCAGGATGATCGGCGTCGCGGTCATCGCGGCGCCCCAGGCCAGCACCGCGACCACGGTGGGCGCGACGCCGAGCACCGGCGTGAGCGTCGCGAGCGCGAGCACCATCACCGCGATCAGCGTGGTGAGCAGCGGGCCCGGGCTGCGGTCGACCCAGCGGCCGATGATCCAGTTGCCGACGAGACCGGCGGCCCCGAAGCCGAGCAGCAGCGCGCTGAGCGCGGTGCCCTCCAGGCCGGCGTCGCGGCGGACCAGCGGCGCGAGGTAGGTGTACGCGGCGAACAGGCCGATCATCAGCACCGCGGTGGTGGCGCAGATCGCGAACAGCGACCGGTTGCGCAGCACCAGGACGGAGTCGCGGAGGCGCTGCCCGATCGGGGTCGGCGCGTCACCGGCCAGCGCGGGCAGGGAGAGCGTCAGCGCGGCGACGCAGGCGGCTCCGGTGAGCGCGAGCACGCCGAGCACCACCCGCCAGCCGAGCCACTGTCCGAGCGCGGTGCCGAGCGGCACGCCCAGCACGATCGCCAGCGAGTTGCCGAGGAACACCAGCGCGATCGCGCGGCCACCCCGGCCGGGCGGCACCAGGCGCGCGGCGATCGGCGCGATCGTGGCCCAGAAGACGCCGTGCGCCAGCGCGCAGAGCAGACGGGCGACCACCACCAGCAGGAACGTCGGAGCGAACGCGGCCGCGAGCTGCGAGATCGCGAACGCGGCGACCGTGCCGGCGATCAGGGCCCGCCGCGGGAGGCGCATGGTGACGGCGGTCAGCGGGATCGACGTGAGGCCGGCGACCACCGCGTAACTGGTCACCAGCAGACCGATGGAGGCCTCGGACACGTTCAGGTCGCGGGCCATCTCCGGGAGGAGCCCGATCGGGATCGTCTCGGCGGTGACATACACGAACGTGGAGGCGCCGAGGGCGGCCAAGGCGGCACGATGGTTCACCGTGCCAGAATAAGCTCGCTCTCGGAGTAAAAAGAAGGAGCCCGGATTGTGACGACGCGCTCAGCTCAGTTGCTGCGGATCGTGCACGCGCGTCCGGGGGTGACCCGGGCGGAGGCGGCGCGGCTCATGGGGGTCGGCACCGGGGCCGCGACCGAGCTGGTGGGGCGGCTGGGCGCGGCCGGGCTGGTGCGTGAGCGGCCGGCGGCACCGAGCGGGGCGCGCGGGCGGCCGACCGCGGCGCTCGGGCCGCACCCGGAGGGCCCGCTGGTGGCGGCGGTGTCGATCACGCACGAGGCGTGGCAGGTCAGCGCGGTGGAGCTGGGCGGGCGGGTGGTCTCGTCGGCGGTCGGCGCGCACCGGGGCGGGGATCCGTCGGTGGTGCTGGCCGCCGTCCGGGGCGCGATCGGGGCGCTGGGGCCGCGGGTGCGTGGGGTCGGCGTCGCGGTGACCGGGCCGGTCTCGCGCGACCAGCGGGTCGAGGCGTTCCCGCTCGGCTGGCACGCGCTGGACCTGTCGCCGCTGCGGAGCGGCGCCGGGGTGTTCGTCGTGGGCAACGACGCGATGCTGGCCGGGGCGGCGGAGTCGAGCCGGGGCGCCGCGGCCGGGGCGTCGGTGGCGCTGCACGTGCGGGTGGCGGCCGGGATCGGGGGCGCGATCGTGGCCGACGGCCGGGTGGTGACGGGGGCGATCGGCGCGGCCGGGGAGTTCGGGCACCTGCCGTTCGGGGCGCCGGGGCGGGAGTGCTCGTGCGGGGCGTCCGGGTGCTGGGGCAACGAGGTGGACGGGTCGGCGCTGGCGCGCCTGCTCGGTGCCGCGCCGCCGCCCGATCCGATCGCGTACGCCCGCCGGGTGATCGCGGCGGCGATCGCGGATCCGACCGCGGACCGGACCGCGGTGCGGACCGTGGCGGGGGCGTTGGGGCGGGGCGTCGCGGGGCTGGTGAACGGGTTGGACCCGGACCTGGTCACGGTCGGCGGACTCGGGGTCGAGCTCCTCGCCGCCGCGCCGGACGCCGTCCACGACGCCTACCTGGCCGGCCTCATGCGCTTCCGCCGTACCGCGGCCCCACCGGTCGTGGCGGCGACGTTCGGCGACGACGGCCCGATCATCGGCGCGGCCGAAGAGGCCTGGAACGCGGTCCTCGACCAGCTCTGAGCGTTGCCCGGAGGGCAAGGTGGCCTTTCCCGCCGCGGGGTTATCCGCCCTCCGGCGGCTCGGTACGGTCCGCCCATGGCCCGCATCCTCGTCACCGCCGACTACCTGCACCCCGGCGACGCGGTGGACGCCTACCTGCGTGCCCGCGGCCACGAGACGACGCACGCGCCGATGACCGGCCGGCGCACCGAGGACGAGCTGGCCGCGCTGCTCACCGGGGTGGAGGGGGCGCTGATCGCGAACGAGCCGATGACCGCGGCCGTGCTCGCGCGGGCCACGGCTCTGCGCGCGGTCGTGCGGACCGGCGTCGGCTACGACTCGGTCGACGTCGCGGCCGCGAGACGCCGGGGCATCAGCGTCAGCAACCTCCCCGGCGTCAACGCGAACGCGGTGGCCGAGTTCACGATCGGCCTGATCCTCGACGCGTCCCGGCACCTGGTCGGCCTGGCCACCGGCGTCGCGGCGGGCCGCTGGCCGCGCACCGACGGCCACGAGCTGCGTGGCTCGACGCTCGGGCTGGTGGGCTTCGGCGCGACCGCCCGCGCCGTCGTGCCGCTCGCGCGCGCGTTCGGGATGACCGTGCTGTGCTCCACGCCGCGGGTCGCCGAGGCGGTTCCCGGCGTGGAGTTCGTGGACCTCCCGACCCTGCTCGCCCGGTCCGACGTGGTGTCGCTGCACGCCGCGCTGACCGGGACCACCCGCGGCCTGATCGACGCCCGCGCCCTCGCCGCGATGAAACCGACCGCGTTGCTGGTGAACACCGCCCGCGGCCCGCTGGTCGACGAGGTCGCGCTCGCCGACGCGGTGCGCACGGGCCGGATCGCCGGGGCCGCGCTCGACGTCACCACGGTCGAACCGCTCCCGGCCGACAGCGTGCTGCGCGGCGTCGCGGGCATCACCGTGTACCCGCACATGGCCGGGCAGACCGCCGAGGCCCGCGCGGCCGCGGGCCACGCGGGCGCGACCGAACTCGTCGCCGCGCTCGCCGGCACGCCCGCGTTCCGCGTGAACCCCTAGCCCGCGTCCGGGCCCGTCCGGCGGAGGACGGTCAGCGAGGTCACCCCGGTCCGCTCCACCGACGTGAACCGGAAGTCGGCCGGCACCGCGAACAAGCGGTCACCGGCCCCGGCGACGATCGGGAACGTGATCAGCCGGTACTCGTCGACGAGGTCGGCCGCGGCCAGCGCGTGCACCAGGCTCAGGCTGCCGATGACGACGACGTCCCGCGCCTCGCGCTGTCCGCCGCCCGTACAGCTGCACCCCCCGCTCCATGCGCTCGCCGAGCGCGAACTTGTCCCCGCTGACCGGTCCCTCCCCGTGCCGGAACGCCCAGCCGCCGTGGCGGGAACCGGGACGTCCCCTGGCTGCAGCCGTTCCCGTCCGACCCGGCCGACTCCGCGCAGCAGCGCGCCGGGCTGCGGCTGGCACTGGTCGCAGCGCTGCAGTTGCTCCCGGCGCGGCAGCGGGCGGCGCTCGTGCTGCGCGAGGTGCTCCAGCTCTCCGCGGCCGAGGTCGCCGCGATGCTCGACACCAGCGTCGCGTCGGTGAACAGCAGCCTGCAGCGTGCGCGCGCCACCGTACGGGCCGCCGGGGTCACGCTCGAGACCCTGCGCGAGCCCGCCGATCCGCGCGAGCGCGCGGTGGTCGAGCGGTACGTGGCCGCGTTCGAGGCCGCCGACGTGCCCGCGCTGACCGCGCTGCTGGCCGACGATGTCGCGCTGGAGATGCCGCCGGTGGCGTCGTGGCTGGCCGGCCGGGCGCACTACCGGGAGTTCCTGGAGCGCGTGTTCACGATGCGGGGCACCGGCTGGCGCGCGGTTCCGGTCGAGGCCAACGGGGGACCGGCGTTCGCCGCCTACGCGCCGGACGGGCGGGGGCACTCCGTGCAGCTGTTCGAGGTGCGCGGCGGGCTGGTCACCCGGTGCGTCACGTTCGTCGATCCGGTGGTGTTCGGTCGCTTCGCGCCCCGGTGACGTGCACCCAGGACGCGATCTGGGTGCGCCGCGTCGCCTGGAGCTTGGTCAGGATGTGCTCGACGTGCGCGGCGACGGTCTTCGGGGAGATCGTGAGCGCGGTCGCGATCTCGCGGTTCGTCGCCCCGGCGGCGATGTGCCGCGCCACCTCGGTCTCCCGTGGCGTCAGGCCGGGAGCTCCGGACGGTTCCCGGCGGCCGATCTCGGCCAGCAGGTCGTCCGCGGCCTCGCTCAGCACGACCGCTCCGACCGGGCGGGCCCGGTCGCGAGCCGCCTCCGCGAGCGCGACGGCGTCGGCCGGGCGCCGGGAGCGGTGCGCGCAGCGGGCCCGGTCGAGCAGCGCCTGCGTCCCCTCCCAGAACTGCCGGCGCCGGTCCCACTCCGCGCTCGCGCGGTCGAGCGCGGCGCGCGCCTTGCCGGTCTGGCCCTCGTGCAGGTGCAGCAGCCCGTCGGCGTGGTCGAGGGCGGGCAGCGTGCCGGGGATGTTCCGCTTCTCGAGCAACGTGGCGCACCGGGCCAGGAACGACCGGGCCCCGGTCGGGTCGTCGCCGGCCAGGTACGCCCGCACCCCGGTGAGCACGAACGGGGCCAGGTAGGCCGCGTCACCGACCTCGTCGGAGGCCGCGAGCCCCTCCTCGCACCGGGCCGCCGCGCCGCCGCTGTCGCCGGAGCGCAGCGCGAGCTCCGCCAGCCCCCAGATCGTCGGCGAGTGCCGTTGCACCTCACGCAGTTCGGTGCCGACGCCGTACGCGGCTTCGAGGTGCTCGCGGGCGGCGTCCCGATCGCCGCGTCCGATCGCGAGGTACCCCAGCACCTGCTGCGTGGTGATCCGGGCCAGCACCCGGCCGCCCACGTCGGCGAGCACCTGCTCGGCGTCGGCCCGGGCGGCGGACCACGCGCCCGTCGCCCACCGCACGCGGGCACGCATCACGACCATGTAGTTGCGGTCGGCGAAGTGCTCGGTGCGGCCGGCGTAGGTGATGCCCTCGTCGAGGTAACGCTCGGCGGCGTCGTACTCGGCGAGCACGGCCGCGGAGCTGCCCACCATCTGGTAGGTGCGGCTGACCTCGGCCTCGGCGCCGGCCGCGCGGGTCTCCGCGATCGTCGTGTCGGCCAGCCGCCAGCCCTCGTCCATCCGTCCGCCGAAGAGCAGCACCGGGATGAGCACGGCATCCACCGACCAGCGGGTACGGTCGTCGCCCAGCGTTACGGCCAGTGCCCTGGCGTCGGTGCCGTGGGCGAGTGACTCGTCGAGGCGCCGGTCGAACATGTACGCGGCCGACAGGGACGCGAGCAGCCGCGCGCGGACGTGCTCGGCGCCGGGCCGCTCGGCGATCAGGTCCAGACCGGTGCGCAGCAGACCGGTGCGGTGGTCGAGCGCGGCGCCGAGCCGGTGCCGCACGGTCGCCAGCGCCGGGACCAGCTTCGCCGCCTGGACCGGGTCGTCGAGCGCCAGCCAGTGGGCGTAGGCCTCGTTGAGCGTGCCCTCGGCGCCGGGGACGTCGTCGATCGCGATCAGCTCGACCGACAGCGCGGTCAGCAGCTCGGCGCGCACGCGGCCCGGCGCGTCCGGCGGCAGCGTGCGCTGGGCCCTCCGGTAGAGCGCGGTGGCCTCCACGTGGGCGGACATCGCGGTGGCGTGCCGGGCGGCGGCCAGCGCGTGGGTGCACGCCGGGCGGGGCTGGTGGGCGCGTTCGTACTGGTCGCTGAGGAACGCGTCGCCGAACCCGGCGTCGCGGGCGGCGTCGGCGACGCGGGCGTGCAGGTGACGCCGCCGGTGCGGCGGAAGGGCACCGTAGAGCGCGTCGCGGATCAGCGCGTGCCGGAAGTCGTAACCGGTGCCGTCCGCGCCCGGCGTGACGAAGAACTGGTCGCTGAGTTCCTGGAGCGCCGCGTCGACGGCGTCGGGCGACGTCGCGGTCACCGCGGTGAGCAGGTCGACGTCGAACCGGCGACCGATCGTGGCCGCGGCGGCGGCCACCGCGAGCGAGCCCTCGGACAACTCGCGCGAGCGGCCCAGCACGGCGTCGGCGAGCGTGTCGGGCAACCGGACGGTGGACGCGGTCGTCCGGCACGGACCGGCGCCCTCGGCGCCGGCCGCGGCGAGCAGCTCCTCGACGTGCAGCGGGATCCCGTCGCTGCGCTCGAACAACGCGGCGCTGGCCGGGCCACCCGGGGTGGCACCGAGGATCGCGCCGATCATCCGCGCGGTCGCGTCCCGGTCCAGGCGGGGCAGCCGCAGCTCCTCGGCGGCGCGGCCGGTCAGCAGCCGGGCGCGCCGGTCGCGGAGCACCGACCGGGGGAAGAGCTCGTCGCTGCGGTAGGTCGCCACCACCAGGACGGGCGCGGTGCGCAGGCGCGGCGCCGCCCGCTCCAGCGCGTCGAGCGACAGCTCGTCGGCCCAGTGCAGGTCCTCGAGCGCGATCAGCAGCGGCTCGTCCGCGGCGACGAGCGCGTCGGCCGCGTCGCGGACCAGTAACCGCCGCCGCGTGTGCCCGTCGGCGCTGCCGCCGGTGGCGACCCCGCGGAGCCGTTCGGCCAGCGGACCGAGCGTCTCCAGGCTCGACGTCAGGCCGAGCAGCAGGCCACCGGCCACCTCGGCGTCGCGCGGGAAGGCGCCGGCGCGCGCGATCCGCACCCCCCGGGCGGCCGCGCGCTCGACGATCTCGGCCAGCAGCCGCGTCTTGCCGATGCCGGCCTCCCCGGCCAGGAACAGCAGGCCCCCGGCGCCCGCGAGCATCTCGTCGGTTCGCCGGCCGGCGTGGTCGACCAGGTCGCTCCGGCCGATCAGCGTCGGGCAGAGGCAGGCCTCCGACCGCATCCCCATGGTCGACGAATGTAGGCCGAACCGGAGCCTCCCTAGGTGGTCTGACCGATGTCGGACAGGCCCGCGGCCGCGACGCTGGACCCACCAACGAAAGGACAACAGCAATGGCGACGTTCATCGACGTGCACAGCGGCTTCGTCGGAGTCACCGCGGAGCAGCTGAAGGAGGCCCACGAGGCCGACCTCGCGATCGAGGCCGAAGAGGGCGTGCACTTCGAGCGCGCCTGGCTCGACCCCGAGAGCGGCAAGGTCTTCTGCCTCGCGCACGGTCCGAGCAAGGAGGCGATCATGCGCGTGCACGAGCGGGCGGGTCACCCGACCGCGGAGGTCTACGAGGTGCCGATCGAGGTGTGAGGCCCGCGGTGGCCGGCCCGCGCCCGGGCCGGCCACCGGCGTCGTGACGGCTCCCGAGCGGAAACTTTTCCGCACCGGCTCCCGCACTGGGAGCTTCCGACCTAGGTGGCATGCGTAACCTGCTGCCTCTCCGGTCCGCCCTCGCCCCGACCACCACGGTCGCCGCGCTCGCGGCCGTCGCCGCCACCGTGGCGGTCGGCGCAGGCATCGCCACCGCCCCCGCGGCCGTCTCCGCCGCCCCGGCGCGGGTCGCGCTGGTCGCGGCCGACGCCGAGACCGACGTGGCCGCGGTCGCCACCGACGGCACCAACGTCCGCTACCAGGGCCTGACGGTCCGCATCCCCGCCGCCGGCGAGGGTGTCCAGGCCGCCGCGCAGAGCACCTCAGGGGACCTCTCGATCACCGTCAGCCGCTCCGCCGACGGGTCGGTCGTCGTCAAGACCGACAAGCACGAGCACTCCGTCGCGCAGGCCGCCAACGCGATCACTACCCGCACCGACGCCGCGAAGACCTGCACCGACACCGCGTACGCGCTGGCCGGCTGGAAGCTGCCCAGCTTCACCTGGTACTACAACCCGGCCGGTACCCCGTCCGCGCTGTCCGGCACCGCCGCCGCCGCGATCACCTCCGGCACGACCGCGCTGAACTCCGCCTGCGGCCAGCGCAGCATCGGCCTGGCGGCGAACTACGGCGGCCAGACCTCCGCCGCCGTGCAGGTCGGCGCGGCCGGCAACTGCATCGGCAACGACGGCCGCAACGTCATCGGCTGGGTCGCCGGCAGCGGCAAGTGGCTCGGGATGACCTGCACCTACTACAAGACGGTCAACGGTGCCAAGACGGTGACCGGCACCGACACCGCGCTCAACACCCAGTACAAGTTCTTCACCGCGACCGCGAACTGCAGCAACGCCTACGACCTGCAGTCGGTCGTCCTGCACGAGCGGGGCCACTCGCTGGGCCTCAACCACGTCGACCAGACGGCGCACGCCAGCGCGGTGATGACCCCGGCGCTCTCGGCCTGCTCGGTCGGCAAGCGCACGCTCGGGCTCGGCGACTACAAGGGCCTCGCCGCGATGTACGGCACCCGCTGAGTCCCCACTGACCCGCGACACCCCCGGTCGCGCCCCCACGGCGGTCCGCCGGCGCCCCTCGCGCCGACGGGCCGCCGTTGTGGTTCGGCGGGCAGGGTCGAGTGGACCGACGGGCCCTCGCCCGCCGGTGCGGCTTTCGCGTCGACGGCGAGCTGATCGCGGTCGTCCGCGACCGCGGCACGACGCCCGGCGCGTACCGGCGGCCGCGCCAGGTCACGCCCGGGTGTAGTGGGTGACCAGGGCGCCGGAGGCGAACGACTCGCGGTCGCGCGGCGTGAACGCGGTCGGGCCGAACGCGCCCGAGAACGCGGAGATGCCGTCGCCGACGACGATCGGGTAGCTCTTGACGATCAGCTCGTCGATCTCCGGGAGGACGGCCCCGGCCAGCACGCCCCCACCGGCCAGCCAGACGTCGAACGCGGAGTCCTCGGCCTTCAGGGAACGCACCAGCGCCACCGGGTCACCGGCGACCACCTCGACCGCCGGATCCCCGCTCGCGCCCAGCGTGGTCGAGACGACGTACTGGCGCAGGTGCCGGTACGGGCTCGGAATGCCGGCGTCGAGCGCCGGCCGGTAGGTGCCCAGCCCCATCACCACCGTGTCGAACCGCTGGTTGGCGGCGCTCTCGACCCCGAAGTGCGCGCGTGCGTGCGTCGGCAGCGTCTCGGGTACGTGCGCGCCGATCCACCCGGCCAGGTCGTCGCCGAGCGGGAAGAAGTCGAACGATCCGTCGGGCCCGGCGAGGTACCCGTCGACGCTGACGCCGACGTAGTAGACGAGTTTTCGCATGACGTCCTAACCACTGCACTTGGAGTGGTTACGAATCTAGCACGTGCTCCACGAGCTCCCGGATGAGCGCGTCGGTGTCGTAGCCCTCGACGATCGCCGGCATCGTCAGCGCGTCCACGACCAGGCCGAACATCGCGAAGTACAGCAGCGCGACGCCGGTGCGGCCGCCGGGGAGCCCGGCCGCGAGGTGGTACTCGACGAGCTCCCGGTGTTCGGCCGCGAGGAAACCGCTGAGCTCGGCGTAGAGATCGGGGCGGCGGGTGGCCTCCAGCCGCAGCTCGAGCATCGCGAGGTTGCTCGACCGGTCGGCGCGCTGACGCGTCAGCAGCTGGCGCATCAGCTCACCGACCAGCGCGTGCGACGGCGTTCCGGCCATGGTGGCCGCGAGCGCCTCCGGATCGGGGGTGAGACGCTCCCGCGTGCGCCGCATCACCTGCGCGAGCAGCTCGTCGCGGTTGGCGAAGTAGTTCGTCGCGGTGCCGGTGGGGACACCGGCCTCCTTGTCGATGGCGCGCAGCGTCAGCCCGCGTGACCCGTCCCGGGCCAGGACCTCGATCGCCGCGTCGAGCAGCGCGGTGCGCCGAGCCGGGTTCTGCCGCATGCCTGCAGTACTACTACACGTCCTCGCGGAGCGCGGACCAGCGCGCGAGCCGTTCGCTGACGCCGGCCTCGTTGCCGTCGGTGGTGGGCCGGTAGAACGTCTCCCGCACCATGCCGTCGGGGAAGTAGTTCGCGCCCGAGAACCCGTCGGGGGTGTCCGGGTCGTACTGGTAGTCCTCGCCGTAGCCGAGGTCACGCAGCAGCCCGGTGGGGGCGTTGAGGATGTGCGCCGGCGGCATCAGCGAGCCGGTGCGGCGCGCGGCGGCGCGGGCCTCGTCGAAACCGCGGTACACGCTGATCGACTTCGGTGCGGTGGCCAGGTACACCGCGGCCTGGGCGATGGCCAGCTCGCCCTCGGGCGAACCGAGCCGCTCGTAGACGTCCCACGCGGCGAGCGTCTGCCCCACCGCCTGCGGATCGGCCATGCCGACGTCCTCGGTGGCGAAACGCACCAGCCGGCGGGCGACGTAGAGCGGGTCCTCGCCGCCCTCGAGCATGCGCGCGAGCCAGTACAGCGTCGCGTCGGGATCGGAGCCGCGCATCGACTTGTGCAGCGCGGAGATGAGGTTGTAGTGCCCCTCCTGCTTCTTGTCGTAGAGCGGCGCCCGCTTCTGCACCAGCTCGGCGAGCCGGCCGACGTCGAGCGGCGCCCCGCCCCGGGGCAGCTGCTCGATCATGTTCAGCAGGTAGCGGCCGTCGCCGTCGGCCATCGCGACCAGGGCCTGACGGGCGTCGGCGGTGAGCGGCACCGGACCGGCGCGCCCGATCAACGTCTCCAGAGCGTCGTCGTCGAGGCGTTTGAGGACGAACACCTGGCAGCGGGAGAGCAACGCGCCGTTCAGCTCGAAGCTCGGGTTCTCGGTGGTGGCGCCGACCAGCACGACCGTGCCGTCCTCGACGTAGGGCAGGAAACTGTCCTGCTGGGCGCGGTTGAACCGGTGGATCTCGTCGACGAAGAGCAGCGTGCCCCGGCCGATCTCACGGCGCTTCGTGGCGGCCTGGAAGACCCTCCGCAGGTCGGCGACGCCGGAGAACGTGGCCGAGAGCGGCTCGAAGACGAGCTCGCCGCGCTCGGCCAGCAGCCGCGCGATCGTCGTCTTGCCGCACCCCGGTGGGCCCCACAGGATCATCGAGACCAGGCGCTTCTCCGCGACCATCCGCCCCAGCGGCGCGTCCGGCGCCAGCAGGTGGCCCTGGCCGACGACCTCCCCGAGCGTCGACGGACGCAGCCGGTCGGCCAGCGGCCGCGCCGGCCCCGCACCCTCGAACAACGGCAACGCTTCGTCCATACCGTGACCGTACGGCTAGGGTCCGACAGATGGGGTTCGCGGAGGAGGTACGGGCGGCGTTCCGGCGGGGCGACACCGCCACCGTGACGCTGCTGGCGCGGTCCGAAGTGGAGCGGGCCCGCGAGACCGGGGACCCGGCGGGCGAGGTCGAGGCGCTCTACGCGCTCTCCCGCGTCGCGCTGCGCGAGGAGGACCTGCCCCGGGCCGGACAGCTGGCCGAGGCCGCGCTGGTCACCGCGGTGGCCGCCGGCGACCGGGCGCTGGAGGAACGGCCGCGGCACGTGCTCGCCGCCGTGGCCCGGCTCTCCGGCGACCTCGTCACCGCGCGGGAGCGCTACCGGGCGAGCATCGCGCTGAACGAGGAGCTCGGCCGGCCCGGGACCGTCACCTCCGAGACGTACAACCTGGCGTTCACCGAGCTGCACCTGGGCGACCTCGCGCGGGCCCGCGACCTGTTCGCGGCGGTGCGGCGCCGGGCCACCGACCCGACCATGCGCGCGTACCTGGGCATCGGCGCGGCCGCGCTGTCCGGCGCCGAAGGCGACCACGAGCGGGCCGCGTTCCTGCTGGGGAGCACCGACGCGGCGTTCGCGGCGCTCGGCCAGGTGCCGGACCCGGACGACGCCGGCGAGCTGGCCCGGGTTCGCGCCGCCGCCGTCGCGGCGCTGGGCGAGGACGGTTTCCGCGGGCAGCACGCGCGCGGGTACTCCCAGTATCCCGGTGAGGTGGGTTAACGTCGGCGGATGGGACAGACGGTGCAGCTGAGCGCGGTCCTCGAACCGCGCGGTCCGGCCGGTGCGTTCGTGCTCACCGACGAGCAGGCCGCGGCACTCGGGGACGGGAAGAAGGCGTTCCCGGTGACGGTCACGGTCAACGGCGTCACGCTCGCGCTGCGGCTGGCCCGGATGGGCGGCGAGAACATGATCGGCCTGGCCAAGGCCGCCCGCGCGCAGGCCGGCGTGGAGCTCGGGGAGACCTACGACGTCACGATCTCGGCCGACGCGGGGGAGCGCACCGTCGAGGTGCCGGCCGACCTGGCCGCCGCGCTGGCCGCCGACCCGGCCGCCGGGGCCGCGTTCACCGGCCTGGCGTACTCGCACCGCAAGGAGTTCGTCCGGTGGGTCACCGAGGCCAAGCGCGAGGCCACCAGGGCCGACCGGGTCGGCAAGACCGTGGAGATGGTGCGGGAGGGGAGAACCCGCTGATGACGGGCGCCCGAGGCCCGCGTCGCGGGCGCGGGCGATCGCCTCGGCCCGACCGGCGACCTGCAGTTTGACGAAGATGTTCGAGACGTGGTTGCGCACGGTCTTCGGCGACAGGCCCAGCGTCGTCCTCGAGCATGGTGAGCACGACGATCCCGATGTGCGGGCTGGTCGCGACGATCCGCCGGGTGGCTTCGATCCCGTCGAGGCCGGGCATGTGCAGGTCCATCAGCACGACGTCGGGCTGCAGGCGGGTGGCCAGCGCGACCGCGCTCTCCCCGTCGGCGGCCTCGCCGACCAGGTCGATGTCCTCGACCGAGGCCAGCAACGCACGCAGCCCCGACCGGAACGGCGCGTGGTCGTCAGCGATCAGCACGTCCATGGCGGCCTCCCAGCGGAATTGTGGCGGTCACGACCGTTCCCCCGCCAGGGCCGTCGGTGATCAGGCACTCCCCGCCGAGCTCACGGGCCCGCTCACGCATGGTCTCGGTGCCCACTCCGGGCACCACGACGTCGGGCCGGCCGCGTCCGTCGTCGATGACCTCGAGCCGGAGGACCGCGCCGGTCACCGCCGCCCGGATCGTGGCCGACCGCGCCGCGGCGTGCCGCCCGACGTTCGTCAGCGCCTCCCGGGCGATCGCGTACGCGGCGACCTCCACCGCGGCCGGGAGCGGTGGTAGCGGGTCGATGTCGACGGACACCAGGAGCCGGTCGTCGGGCCGGGCGGCGGCCTGCCGGATCGCCTCGGCCAGGCCGAGCTCGTCGAGGGCCGGCGGGCGGAGCGCCCGGCTGACCCGACGGACCTCGGCGACCGCCTCGGCGCAGTCGGCCAGCACCTCGTCGAGCAGCGCGGTGGCCGCCTCCGGGCGCGCGCCGACCAGGTTCCGCGCGGCCTCGATCCGCATCGCCTGCGCCGCCAGCGTCGGGCCGAGCCCGTCGTGCAGTTCCCGGCGCAACTGCCGCCGCTCCTCTTCGCGCGCGGTCACCAGCCGCTCCCGGGAGGCCTGCAGCTCGTCCGCGAGGCGCACCGCGCGGGTCTGCAGGCGGACGGCGAGCAGCGCGGTGGCGGCCTGCCGGGCCAGGTCGTCGACGAGCCGTTCGTCGCGGGAGTCGAACTCCTCGCCGGGTCCGCGCGCCGCCAGCACCAGCGCGCCGAGCACCTCGCCGTGCTGGTGCAGCGGCCGCCGCCGCAGCGGCTCGTCGGGCCGGTCGCCGGAGGCCGCCAGCAGGCCACCGCCCGCGTCCTCCACCGCCGCGTACCGTGTGCGCACCGCCTCGCGGATCGACCGGACCAGCGTCGGCAGCACCGCGTCGGTGTCCTGCAGCCGCCGGGTGAGCGCGCGCACCGCGGCGTGCGGCTCGTCCCGGTCGCCGTACGTGAGCCGGTTCGCCAGGCGCTGCAGCGGACGGCGCAGCGGCTCGACGAGCACCGCGACGGCACCGGCCGCCGCGAACGACGCGAGCGGCGGAGCGTCGACGGCCACCGCGCGGCTCACCACCGTGACCACCACCGCGTACACCGTGCCCAACGCCAGCGTGAGCCCGCCCAGCACCAGGGCCCGGTTGAGGATCGGGTCGATGTCCCAGAGCCGGTAGCGCAGCACCGCCCGCGCGATGGCCGCCGGCACCAGCGCGAACACCCCGCCGAAGACCGCCAGCTCGAACCCGGCCAGCACCACCGCGCCGACCGGCGAGCGCGGGACGTACGTGTTCGCGAACGCCACCAGCGTGAAACCCACCGCCGCGGTGACCATCGCCGCCGCGACCCACTTGGTCTGCTGCCGCTGCACCGGCGTGGAGACGCGCCGGTACCGGCGCAGCTGCGACCACGCCCCGACCCCGAACCAGCCGACCACGACCACCAGGTCGAGCACCCCGGGCAGCCGGACACCGGCGGCCAGCAGCGTGTCGGCCCCCACGACGTACACCGCGACCACCGCGAACACCGGACCGGTCCAGCGCGGCACGAACCGTCCGTCGGGGAAGCAGTACGGCAGACCGAGGAAGCCGACGAAACCCAGGTGCTGGATGACGACGAAGGTCACCGTGACCGCAGCCGGCCACCCCGGAACCGGCACCGTGTCCGGCCAGACCACCCCGAACACCACCAGCACACCGGCGGTGAGCACCGCGGCCCGATCGTGCGGCCGCCGCGCCAGCACGAGCACGCCGACGCCGAAGAACGCGGCCGCCACCAGCACGAGCACGGTCACCGTCACGCCGGCGAACACCGTGCGGGAGACGCCGAGCTCGTCGAGACCGGCCCGGACCGCCTCCGGGCGCGCGACCAGCGCGGGATCCAGGTCGGCCAGGCGGCGGAACGCCGGACCGACGCCGGCCACGAACCCGGCCGCGCCGATCACGGCGAGCGCCGCGACCACGATCCGCAGGAGCCTCCACATCAGAGCAGGATCCCGTGGCGCCCTAGGCTCCGGCCAGCGTCGTGTCGGCCGCTGATCGGCCGACCGCCAGCCACGCCCCGCAGACACCGAACGCCAGCAGCAGCACGGTGATGCTCGCGTTCTCGGCGAACGGCACGAAGATCAGGATCGGCGCCAGCGTGATCACCCAGCCCAGCGCCCGCGGGTACACGCGGGCGCGGATCGTCGCGATGCCCGCGATCAGGATGCCGACGTTCAGCGCGAACAACCCGGCGACGACGTAGACGAGGAAACCGGTGCTGATCTCGTCCAGGGCACCGCGTTCGGCGAGCGCGGCGTTGCCCGGCCGGGCCCTACCTGTCGATCATGGTTCTCCCCTGTCCGCTCGTGCTTCGACGAGGGGAAATGCTGACCGGGAACTATCCCGGGCCGGATGGTGCGGCGGTCCCGACCGGCCGGGAGAGTTGTCCCGCCCGGTAGGCGCGCGAGGCCTCGGCGATGCGTCGCGCGGTGTCGACGAAGGACCGGAGTTCCTCCGCGCCCACCTCCGCGCCCACCGCGTCGGCCCAGGCGTGCTGGGTGTCGCGCAGGAGCAGCAGCGTGGCGCGCCCGGCGTCGGTGGGGGAGAGCAGTTTGGCCCGGCGGTGGTGCGGGTTCGTGCCGTAGGCCGCCCAGCCCTTCGCGACCAGCAGATCGGCGGTGCGTTGCACGCTCTGCCGGGCGAGCCCCAGCCCGACGCGCCGCGCGATGTCCGAGACGGTCAGCGGTTCGTCGAGCGTGGCGCCGAGCACCTGCCACCAGGCCGGGGTGAGGCCGGCCGGTTCGCTGATGTCCCGCGCGGCGGCCAGCAGCTCACCGTTGAGCTCGAACACCGGCAGCACCGCGTCGGTGAGCGCGTTCCCGGCGGCCGACCGCTCGGTCACGCGCCCACCAGCTGGTCGAAGTAGCGGCGCTCGCCGGTGGTGTAGAGCCCGTACCAGGCCTCGACGACCGCGGCGGGGAAGAGCTCGAGGTCCTCGAACAGCGCGCGGGCGAAGTCGATCGGCGCGGTGGCGGGTGCGGTGATCAGGTGCCGGTCGGTGACGACCTTCGCGTCCCGGTAGAGGTGCGCGCCGCCGTAGGCCGGCAGGTAGTCGGGTGCGTTGCTGGTGTGCGCCCGCTCGTCGAGCAGCCCGGCGCGGGCCAGGCCGAACGTCGCGCCGCAGATGCCCGCCACGGTGACGCCGCGCTCCAGCGAGCGCCGGGCCAGGTCGAGCACCTCGTCGTGGCCGGACTCCCAGGTGTCGGCGCCGGGCAGGACGAGCGCGTCGACGGTGTCGGGCACCGGATCGACGAGCAGCCGCAGCCCGCCCATCGTGCGTACCTCGGTGACGCCGGGTGCGCCGAACACACGCAGCTCGCCGCCGGCCATGGCCAGCCCGGCCACCAGGTAGCCGTACTCCCAGTCGGCCATCGTGTCGGTCGCGTACAGCGCAACGGTGGTCATGAGGCCAGGCTAATTGACAGCATCCTGTCAATCAAGTTCCGCAGCGTGACAATTGCCACTACGGACGGTCGTCATAGCACAACATCGCTACCCCGGAGCGGACATCCAATTCTTAAGTTCGCCGACTTACTGTCTCTGGCACGAACCGGGCGGGCGAGGGGGCGACGGCATGGCGAAGAAGATCCGACGGAGCCGGCACCTGATCGCGTCGCTCGTGCTGTGCGGCCTGCTCGCCGGCGTCGTGCTCGCGGCCGCGGCGTTCCCGGCCGCCGGGTTCACCGGGCTGACCGCCAAGTCGGCGTCCGACTCGTTCAGCGACCTGCCGGCCGACCTCGAACTCCCACCGGCCCCGCAGGCCTCGACGCTCTACGCCAGCGACGGGCGCACCGAGATCGCCGAGTTCTACGACGAGAACCGGCGCAACGTCTCGCTCGACCAGATCGCGCCGGTGATGCGCCAGGCCATGATCGCGGCCGAGGACAACCGGTTCTACGAGCACCGCGGCGTCGACCTCAAAGGCATCGTCCGGGCCTTCGTGAACAACCAGAAACAGGGCAGTTCGACGCAGGGCGCGTCCACGCTCACCCAGCAGTACGTGCGCGCGAGCCTGCGCTACGGCGCGAAGACGCCCGCGGAGGAGCGACTGGCCACCGAGGACACGGCCGGGCGCAAACTGCGTGAGATCCGCTACGCGATCGCGCTGGAACACGAACTCGACAAGGACCAGATCCTCACCAACTACCTGAACATCACGTACTTCGGCAACGGCGGCTACGGCATCTACGCCGCCTCGCAGGCGTACTTCAGCAAACCCCCGTCCGAGCTGACGCTGGCCGAGGCGGCGATGATCGCCGGGCTGGCGCAGAACCCCACGCAGTACAACCCGGTCGAGAACGACCACAAGTTCGCGATCGACCGGCGCGACTACGTGCTCAACCAGATGGTGAAGCTCAAGTACGTCACCCGCGCCCAGGCCGACGCCGTGAGCCTGAGCGACCTCGGGCTGAAACCGAAGTCCAGCGCCCAGTCGTGCGAGAACGGCGACACCGCCTACGGGTTCTTCTGCGGCTGGTTCCTCGACTGGTGGAAGTCGAACCCGGCGTTCGGCGCCACCACCGCCGAGCGCGTGGACAACCTGCGCAAGGGCGGCTACTCGATCGTCTCGTCGCTCGACGTCGGCATGCAGAAAGCGGCGCAGCAGCAGGTCGACGCGGCGCTGGGCACCGCCGACCGCCGGTTCGCGACCGGGGTCGTGCTCGTCGAACCGGGCACCGGCCGGGTGAAGGCGATGGCGGTGAACCGGGCGTACGGAATCGGTACCGGCCAGACCGTGGTTCCGCTGCTGAGCGGGTCGTCGATGTCGCCGGGCTACCAGGCCGGCTCGACGTTCAAGATGTTCACCGCGATCGCCGCGCTGCAGAAGGGCATCCCGCTCAGCCACGAGCTGTACGCGCCGGACCGGTACGTCTCCCGGTACCCCGGCGAGTGCGCGGTGGGCGGTGACCGGTACTGCCCGAAGAACGCCTCGCCGAAGATGACCGGCGACCAGACGATGTCGAGCGCGTTCGGCGAGTCCGCGAACACGTACTTCATCCAGCTCGAGGAAGAGGTGACGGTGAAGTCGGCGATCGCCGCGGCGGAGTCGGCCGGCGTCGTGCTGCGCGGCAGCCGGGACGTGCAGCTCGCGGAGGCGGCGCAGAGGACTGCCACCGCCTGGGGCTCGTTCACGCTGGGCACCGCGCAGGTCTCGCCGCTGGACATGGCGAACGCGTACGCCACCGTCGCGGCCCGGGGCACCTACTGCGAACCGCTGCCGCTGACGTCGATCAGCGACCAGGTCGGCAAACAGGTCGCGACGCTCGCCGACCCGACCTGCCGCCAGGCGTTCAGCCCGTCGGTGGCCGACGCCGCGGCCGACATGGCCCGGTGCCCGGTGGGGCAGCAGTCGATGGTCGGGCTCGCCTGCTCGCACCCCGGCGGCAACCCCACCGCGGCCAGCGTCGGCGCGGCCGTCGACCGGCCGGTGGCGGGCAAGACCGGCACGACCGACGACAACAACGCCGCCTGGTTCATCGGCTTCACCCCGAACCTGGTCGCCGCGTCGTTCCTGGCCAACCCGGACAAGTACGACGACGAGGTGCCCGACACCAAGACCCCGATCAACGTCACCCGCGAGACGCTCGTCGCCGTGCTCCCCGGCCTGCCCGCCGAGTCCTTCACCGCCCCGACGAACGCGCTGGCCTACGGCTGATCGGGCCGACTGCTCCTCGGTCGCGCCTGACGTGGTGACAACTCACCGCACCGGGACGACACCGGATATCGCGTGGTACTGCTGGTGGATGTTCGAATGGTCGACCACGGTGCGGTACATGGAAGTCGACGCGCAGGGCGTCGTGTTCAACGGGTGGTATCTGACGTATCTCGACGAGGCGTTCACGGCGTTCCTGGCCGACCGTGGCCTCTCGCACGCCGAGCTGACCGGCTCGGGGCACGACGCCGCCGTCGTGCGGACCGAACTGGATTGGCGGGCCGGCCTGCACTACGGCGACGTGCCGACCGTCGTCGTGTCGACCGCGCGGGTGGGCCGCACCAGCTTCGCGCTCGACTTCGAGGTGCGCCGCGACGGCGAGGTGACGTGCTCGGCCCGCACCGTCTACGTCGTGATCGCCACCGACGGCTCGGGGAAACGCGAGATCCCGCCGCGGCTGGTCGAGGTGCTGGGGAGCCCGGCGCCGCTGCGGAACTGACTCAGGACGCCTCGGGCCAGTCGAGCGTGATCCGGCCGTCGGGCGTGCGGGAGATCCGGCCGGCACCGTCGGGCACGCGCACGTCGGGCGTCGCGCGCAGCTGGAAACCGGCCGCGGAGGGCACCAGCACCGCGACGACCCGCGTCGGTGGCGTCGGTTCCTCGGCGTCGGTGTCGGCGGTGGCCCTGGTCAACCCCAGCGCGGTGGCCAGCCGCCGCAGGGGCAGCCTGGTGCGGGTCATGGTTGTGCTCCCGGGACGGAACTCACGTGTCAATCGCGTCGGACGATGACAGCCGCCTCTACACGTCTTCTACACACGGCCGATCTAGGGTAGAACGTGTTCTATGACGAGCTATGACATCGCCGGTCAGACCGTCACGATGCCCGTTCAGGTGCGCGACGCGTCGGCCGCGACGATCCTGTACGAAGTGGACGCCGCCGCGGCGCAGGCGCTGGTGCCCGGCGACGCGTTCCGGGTCGTGGAGAACGAACCGGGCCGCGCGCACTTCGCGCTCGTCCTGGTCGACTACCGCGACAACGACCTCGGCGCGTACCACGAGGTCGGGTTCACGTTCTTCGTCCGCCCGGCGGCCGGCGGCGAGGACGGCACGTTCATCACCCGCCTGCCGGTGAACCAGGCGTTCACCTGCGAGGCCGGGCGCACGATCTGGGGTTTCCCGAAGACCGTGGAGCGGATCGACGTCGAGAACACCCCGGCGTCGAGCACCTGGTCGCTGATCGTCGACGGGCAGCACGCGTTCACCGTGCGCACGCCACGCGGCGGCACCGACGAGACCCCGGCCACCCCGATGGCGGCCTACTCGCTGATCGGCGGCGAACCGCACCGCACCACGTTCACCCAGGGCGGGCACGGCTCCCAGGTGGTGTTCGGCGGCGAGGGCGTCGAGCTGACGCCGGGCGACGGGCCGCTCGCGAAGGAACTCGCCGACCTGGGGCTGCCGGGTGCGCCGGTCGTGCTCACCACCTGGACCGAGCGGATGCGAGCGACGTTCGAGGTCCCGCGTCCGCTGACGTAGCCCGCCCGGATGGTGCCGGTGCACCACGCCGGGCGGCTCCCGGCCACGACCCGGTGGCTGCGCGACGGCGACGGTCACGTCTCGGTGCTCGACGCCTACGGTGACGCGCTGGACCGGCTCACCGAGGCGGCGGCCAGCCGGGCGTAACGCTCGGCGAGGTCGTCGGTGGCCGGGCCACGCAGGAGCACCAGTTCGTAGAAGACCGGCGCGCACGACGCGACGAGCACCGGGCGGGCCGGGACGCCGGGTGCGACCCGCTCCACCACCACCGCGGCCGCGGCGTACCGGTCCTCCCAGAACGAGCGCAGGGCCTCGGCGGCGACGGGGGAGCGGAACGACGCCGCGATCAGCGCCGCCGTGATCGACGGCACCTCGGTGAGCGCGGCGACGATCTGCCGGTTGATCGCGGTGAGGTCGCCGACCAGCGACCCGGTGTCCGGCGGCGTCCACGGCACGTCGCGCGCCGCGTCGAGCGCGTCGGCGAGCAGGCCGCCGGTGTCGCGCCAGCGTCGGTACACGGTCGTGCGGTGCACCCCGGAGCGGGCGGCGACCGTGTCGATCGTCAGCCCGTCGTACCCGGTCTCCAGGAGGAGCGCGGCGACCGCGTCCAGCACCGACCGGCGGTTCCGGGCGGTGCGGCCACCCGGTCGGCTACTCGCTTGCGGAGAAGGGCTCACGTCGTTAATGCTACAGGCATCGCATTAAGAGGGGAGCCAAGGATGTCCGAAGTGGTGCTGACCGGTGCGCCCTACGCGGTGACCGGCGACGCCGACGGCACGGTCTGGGCGACGATCCTGACCCGGCCCGGCCTCGCGCGGGTGCGTCACGGCGAGGTCATCTACGAGACACTGCCGGACCGCCCGATGCTGCTGACCCTCGCCCCCGACGGGGCGCTCTGGTACACCGCCGGCGACCGCCTGGGCCGGCGCGACCCCGCCGGCGAACACACGGTCACCGCGCTGCCCGCGGGGTCGGCCCCGTACGGCATCGCGGCCGCGCCGGACGGCACGATCTGGTTCACCGCGCCCGGACGCAACCAGCTCGGGTGCCTCGGCGACGACCTGGTCCTCCTCGACCTCCCGGTACCCGACGCCCGCGCGGCGATGCTCACGGTCGCGCCGGACGGCACGGTGTGGGCCGCGCTCAACGGCGCCGGTGCGCTCGCCCGGGTGCGGGACGGGTCGGTGGAGGTCGTCGAGCTCCCGGACGGCTCGGCGCCGGTCGGCGTCGCCGCGTCCGCGTCGGGGGTGTGGTTCGCCGACATCGCCGGTGGCCGCGTCGGCCGGGTGGACCCGTCCGGCCACCGGCACGAGACCCGGTTCGACGCCACGAGCCGGCCGCACGCCGTCGCCGCGGACGGTTCGGGCGGGTGCTGGGTGACGCTCTGGGGCTCCGGGGAGCTGGCCCGGATCGCGGCGGACGGGGCCGTGACGATCCGGGCGTTGCCGGGCACGGAGCCCCACGGCCTGTGGGTCTCACCCACCACGGTGTGGGTCGCGATGGAGAGCGGCTCCCTGGTCGCGATCCCCACCGATTAGGCCCTGGGGCCGAGTGCGCGGGGTCAGGCGGCCGCGCGGCCGGGGTCGAGGACCGCGCGCAGCGCGGCGCGTACGACGGTGGCGGGCGGGAGCCGCCACCCGATCGTCTCGGGGGCCCGCTCCCACCGCAGCTTGCCCGCGCTGACGATCGACGGCGGCAACGTCACCCACCCGCCGTCACCGTGCAACGTGGCCCCGCCCACCGCGGTGGCCAGCCACAACTCGTCGTCGACCGGGATCGGCGCGCTGAACAGCTGACGTTCGCCGGTCGGCAGCGCCAGCACCGGCGCCGGTGGGCACCCGGCGTCGGCCAGCCGGGCCTCGAGCGCGGCGACGAACCGCGCCGGCCCCTCCACCACCGTGGCCGCCGCCCCGCCGGTCGGCATGATCAGGTTGAACCCCCGGTCGTTCCACCAGCGATCGACCTCGTCGGCCGGAATCGACGGCGGCGTGATCCGCGGGGCGCACCGGCCGGGCACCCCGCGGTCCACCGGGTGCGGGCTGCCGTTGTCGCACCCCGGCCGGCCGCACCGGTAGGTGCACGTCTGCGGCGACCAGTAGGCGCCGGGCAACACCGGCCACCCGGCCCCGAGATACTCGTGCGCCGCCGTCGCGAGCGACGCCAACGTCCGCCTCTGGTTCGCTCCTCGAGGCCGACGTTCACCCGGTACCCCGCTGGCGATGCCCACGATGCCTCCGCAACGCAACATTGAACAGTTGGTTGCCGGCCCGGCACCAATGGTGACAGGAGTTCACGCGTCAGAGTGGGAATTCGCCCAGATTGGACCTCGTCGGGGATTTACGCGGGCTTCCGGGCCGCGAAGCGCTCGACGACCCCGGCCTTGAACCGCTCGTGCCGCTCGATCGGGAGCCCGAGCGCTTCCACGTGCCGGATCGGGCGGCGGCGCCAGTGTTCCCCGGCGCTGGGCACGGTGACGATCTCGAGCGTCCGCTGCAGCAGCCGCCCGTACCAGGGCGCGGCCTCGACGTGGTCGGCCAGCAGCAGCAGACCGCCGGGGCGCAGCACGCGGACCATCTCGTCGACGGCACGCCGTTCGTCGGGGATCGCGCAGAGCGAGAACGTGCAGACGACCGTGTCGAACTCGTCGTCGGCGAAGCGCAGGGCCTGGGCGTCGCCGATCGTGAGGTCGATCTTCCGGCCGAGGCGGACGGCACGCCGCCGCGCCTGTTCGAGCATCTGCGGGCTCCACTCGACGCCGGTCAGCCGGGCGTCGGCGGGGTAGTGGGGCAGGTTCAGGCCGGTGCCGATCGCGACCTCGAGGGTGGCGCCGGAGGCCTGCGCGCAGATCCACGGCCGGGTGTCGGCGAAGAAGCGCCGGTCCCAGAAGTCCATCTGCCGGTCGTAGGAGCCGGCCTGCTTGTCCCAGAACGTCCGCCAGCGTTCGTCACGGTTCACGCGCACCCCCACGCTCCGGATCATCGCGCCTCTCCGGGTCCGACTCGGGGTGAACCCCAATTGTTGGCCGACTTGGCACCTGCAAATCTTTATTTGCAGGTTCACGGCGACACGGGGAGCGCGGGCGGATGCTGGAGCAGGTTCTGGAACTGGTCGGGTCGCCGTGGGTGTACGCGATCCTCGCGGCGGTGGTGCTGGCCGACGGCGTGTTCACCGCGCTGCCGTCGGACTCGCTGCTGATCTGTCTGAGCGCGCTCTCGGTCTCCGGCGAACCGAGCCTGATCGGGCTGGCGGTCAGCGCCGCCGCCGGTGCGGTCGCCGGCGACGCGGTCGCCGGCG
>NZ_BAAAGX010000002.1:0-77121 GCF_039524755.1 Cryptosporangium japonicum | reverse complement strand
CGCCGGCGACGCGGTCGCCTACGCGCTCGGCCGGCGCGCGGTCGGACGGTTCGGCCTTCCGCGTCGGGGTGCGGCCGCGGTCGCGTTCGACAGCGCGCGGCGGGCGCTCGGCCGGCGCGGTGGCGTCGCCGTGGTGGTGGGGCATTTCCTTCCCGGCGGACGGACGGCGACGACGCTGGCCGCGGGCTGGCTCGGGTTCCCGCGGCGGCGGTTCGGCGCGGCGAGCGCGGTGGCCGGCGTGTTGTGGGCGGCCTACCTGTGCGGGCTCGGGCGCCTCGGTGGCCTGGCGTTCGCCGACCGCCCGTTCCTCGGAGCGGTCCCCGGCGTCGTGTTCGGTGCCGTGGTCGCCGCGTCCCTGCGGCTGCGGAGCCGTCGGTCAGGCCAGGTCCTCGGCGGCGAGCAACCCCGACAGGCCGAGGAACGTGACGCCGGTGCCGACGTCGACGCGGCGCTGGGTGCGCGCGGTCAGGCCGGTTCCGCCGATCCGCCGCCCGGCACCGATGTACCCCAGGCCGACGATCGCCTCGATGCCGAGGTACACCAGGCCGAGCAGGGCGAGCTGGGCGGCGGCGTGGCCCGGCGAGCCACCGGTGAACTGGGGGAGCAGCGCGGCGAACAGCAGCAGCGCCTTCGGGTTGCTCAGCGCCACCAGGAACTCCCGGCCGCTGACCGCCCAGAGCCCGCTGGTGCGTAAACCGCTCGGCGTCACCGGCGCGGTGGCGCTGCGCGCGCCGCGCAACGTGCTCACGCCCAGCCAGGCCAGATAGACCACGCCGACCCACTTGATGACCTCGAGCGCGGTCGCCGACGTGGCCAGCACCGCACCCAGACCCCCCACCACGAGCGCGATCAGCACGACGAACGCCGCCAGCCGCCCGGCGAGCCCCGCGACGGCGTGGACCGTGCCGTACCGGACGGCGTTGCTGAAGCCGAGTAACTGGTTCGCGCCGGGGATCAACGACACCAGGATGACCGCGGGAAGGAAGCCGACCCAGTTGATGTGCACGCTCACAGTGTCGTCGACCGCCGCCGGACGAACTCGTCGGCCTCGAGGCGGCGGCCGGAGAGGCGGCCGGCCTCGTGGATCTCCTCGGCGGACATCCGCGGCACGATCAGGTGGGCCTCGTGGATGCCGTCGCCGCTGCCCACGTCGAGCAGGGCCAGGTACCAGCGCAGCGCCTGCACCAGGTCGACCGGCCCGCCGAACCCGTCGCGGTACCAGCAGGCCGCGGCGAACCGGCAGCCCTTCTCGCCCGCGGTCGCGCCGCGTACGTACCACCGCAGGGCTTCCTCGTCCTCGTCGAGCGCGCTCAGCCGGTTGGCGAGGTGGGCGTAGGCCGGGGTGATCCCCTGCTCGGCCGCGCTACGCAGCCACCGGATCGCCTCGGCCGGCTCCTCGGCGAGCAGCCCGACGTTGAACGCGGCGATGCCGTCGCCGGCCTCCGCGGCGAGCCGGTAGAGGTGCGCGGCGCGGGCCGGATCGGTGGACTGCACCAGGGAGCCGAGGCTGCGCCGGGCGACCGGATCCCCGTCGTCCGCGGCCCCGGCGAGCAGAGCCGTGCCGCCGGGGACGTCGTCGAGGAAGAACGCCAGCGCGACGCCCAGGACGCAGCGGGCCCGGGTGCTCGTCTCCGCGCGCAGCGCCGGCACCAGCGCGGCGAGTTCCGCGCGGGCGGCGGCGTGCAGGAACCAGTGCGCCGACTCGACGGGGTCGCGCGCGAGGAGCGTGCCGAGGTCGCGGTACGCCGCGGTCTCGCCGGCCGCGGCCGCCCGGCGCAGGTGCTCCTCGGCCCGGCGCGGCTCGACCGGGGTGCCCTGACCGGTGGCGTACATGACCCCGGCCATCCGGTGCGCGGCCGCGTCGCCGAGCCGCGCGGCGCGCCGGTACCAGTCGAGCGCGGTGGCGAGGTCGGGCTCGCCGAGCCGGTCGCCGGCGTGCAGAGCGCCGAGGTTGTAGGCGGCGTCGGCGCTGCCCAGCTCGGCGGCGCGCCGGTAGGAGTCGCGGGCCTCGGGGCCGTCGGCCGCCAGCTGGCCGAGCAGCAGGAGCGCGCGGGGATCGTCGCCGGCCCGCCGCAGGTGCCCGCGCGCGGCGGCGAGGTCGCCGCGGGTCGCGGCCAGCACGCCCAGGTCGTACGCGTCCCAGGTCATCGGCGGGCCGGGCCGATCGCGCGGTGGACGTGGACGACGTCGTCGGGCGCGGGGCCGCGCCATTTCCCGACGGTCGCGTCGAACTCGCACTCCACCGCACCGATCCTACGGTCTATTGAGCGACCGCTCAAAAAGGCGCAGACTGACGTCATGACCCCTGTGCGTACCGTCGGCTGCCGGATCGAGCAGCGAATTCTCGTCAACGTCCGGGTCGATCCGGACGTCGCGGCGCGGCTGCTGCCCACCCCGCTGCGGCCCCGCCTGGTCGGTGGGGCCGCGATCGCCGGCATCTGCCTGCTGTGGCTGGCGGAGATCCGCCCGGCCGGCCTCCCGGCCCGGTTCGGGCTGCGGAGCGCGAACGCCGCGCACCGCGTCGCCGTCGAGTGGGACGAGGGCCCCGAACCCCACCACGGTGTCTTCATCCCGCGCTCCCGGCACAGCGATTCGGCGTTCACCGCGCTGGCCGGCGGGCGGCTCTTCCCGGGCGTCCACGAGCGCGCGCGCCTCCACCGCGCGGCCGGGGCCGACCGGGTCGACGTCCGCCTGCTCGGCGCCACCGAGGTGACGCTCACCGGCTCGGTCGCCGACCGGTTGCCCCCGGACTCGGCCTTTCCCGACGTCGACGCCGCGACCGCGTTCTTCGCGCGCGACTCGACCGGCTGGTCGGCCGGGCGCCGGCCCGGCACGCTGGAGGGCGTCGAACTCGTCGCCGACCGGTTCGAACTCGCGCCGCTGGACGTCGAGGTGATGCACTCGACGTTCTTCGCCGACGTCGACCGCTTCCCGGCCGGCTCCACGCGGTTCGACAGCGCGCTGCTGATGCGCCCCACCGCCGCGACCTGGCGCGCCCTCACCCCGTGGCGCCTCGGCTCCGTCGCCGCGCGTGACGCCGCTCACGAACCTTGCCTCTGACGTCAACGTCAGGTTCTACCGTCGTGTCATGCAGATCAACGGATCCACAGTTCTCGTCACCGGTGCCAACCGCGGGCTCGGCAAGGCGTTCGCCGAGGCCCTGCTCGCCCGCGGTGCCCGCACCGTCTACGCCAGCGCGCGCCGCCCCGACCTGATCGACGTGCCCGGCGTCGTCCCGCTCCGGCTCGACATCACCGACGCGGCCTCCATCGACGCCGCCGCGGCCGAGATCGGCGACCTCGACATCCTGATCAACAACGCCGGCATCTCCACCGAGGCGCCCTTGCTCGGCGCGTCGACGGAGAACATCCGCCGCGAGTTCGACACCAACTTCTGGGGCACGCTCAACGTCACCCGTGCCTTCGCCCCCCGGCTCGCCGGCGGCGCGATCCTCAACGTCATCTCGGCGCTGAGCTGGTACACGTTCGCGCCCTCGAGCAACGGTTACGCCGCGTCCAAGGCCGCCGAATGGTCGCTCACCAACGGCGTCCGGCTCGAGCTGGCCGACCAGAAGACGCAGGTCACCGCCCTGGCCCTGGCCATCGCCGACACCGACATGATGGCCGGCGTGGACATCCCCAAGCTCCCGCCGCACGCGGTCGTCGCCCAGGCCCTGGACGGCCTGGAGGCCGGCGCGTTCGAGGTGGTCGCCGACGCGCCGACCGCGAACGTCAAGGCCTCCCTGTCGCGCGACCCCGCCCTCTTCTACGCGGACATCCCCGGCGCCCTCTTCAGCTGATCCGGGCGCACCCACCGGAGCCGGGCCGGCGCGTCAGGCGTCGAGGCCCGGCTCGGTGGGTTGGTGAGCGCGGCGAGAACGAGGCCTGGGAGCACGTGCCGGGGGCCGGTTCGGACCGTGTCCGTTCCGATCCGGTCGACGTGGCGGACGCCGACGCCGCCCGCGACCGGGTGGACACCGTCGCGGCCGAGTGCGGGCGCATCGACGTGCTGGTCGACCACGCCGGCATCCTCCGCGACAACCGCATCGAGAACATCTCCGTCGACGGCATCGGCTCCTCCATCCGCTGACGCCCCGCGTCGCGAGGGCCGGGAAAGAAGTTCGACGTCCGGTGATCCGATCGGGGTCCGGGCCGCGACAGTGTAGGCATGCGTGAGCTGTCCGACGTCGACCTTCTCGGCCTGGTGGCGGAGAAGGACGAGGCCGCGCTGCGCGAGATCGTGCAGCGTCACTCGCCGGGTTGCTGGTGCGGCTGCTGCGCCGGACCGCGGACCGGGACCTGGCCCACGAGGCGTTGCACGACACGTTCGTGGCCGTGTGGAAGCATCCGCGTTCCTTCCGCCGCGACGGCGACCTCGGGGCGTGGTTATGGGGCATCGCGATCCGGCAGCTGGTGAGCCGGCTCCGCAAGCGGGCGCACCCGACCCCGGTTCCCGGCCTGGACCTCTCCACGCTGTCGCCGACCGTGCGCAGCGCCGAGGACGAGCTGCTGCTCGCGGTCGAGCACGGCCCGGTGGGTGACGCGATGCGCGCGCTCTCGCCCGAGCTGCGTCAGGTGCTGCAGGCGACAGTGGTCGACGGCCTCACCACGAAGGAGGCGGCCCACCTGCTCGGGATCCCGCTGGGCACGGTGAAGAGCCGGGCGCGGGCGGCGAAGGCGCGGCTGCGCGAGCAGCTGATGAGCCGGGAGGCGTGGTCGTGAGCTGGCACGTGGACGAGCGGGTGTGGAAGGCGTACACCGCCGGGCGGCTGGACCCGGCCGCGGAGGCCTCGGTGGAGACGCACGTCACCGGGTGCGTGAGCTGCCGCGCGGCGGCCCACGACTACGCGGCGGCGGACACGGCGGAGACGGTCTGGGCCGGGGTGCGCGCGACGATCACCGCGCCGACGCCCTCCCTCCTGCACCGCGTCCTGCGGCGCCTGGGCGTCCGCGGTGACGACCTCGTTCTCCTGTCCGCCGGCGGCTCCCTCCTGGTGCCCTGGGCGGTGGCGGTGGCGGTCGGCTTCGCGATCGCGTGCGCGTGCGTGGTCGGGCTGGCCGGCCTCGACCCGGTGAACCAGGACGCGGTGTTCCTCGCGATGGCGCCGCTGGCTCCGGTGCTCGCGGTGGTGGTCTCGTACGCGGCGCTGGACCCGCTCCGCGACCTCACCGCACCCACCCCGTTCAGCAAGCTGCGGCTCGCGCTGCTGCGCACGGTCGCGTCGCTGGTGGTGGCGCTGCCGGCGACCGCGGCGATCGGGCTCGTCGTCCCCGGCCTCGGCGACCTCACGTTCCTCTGGCTCGCGCCGTCGCTCGGCCTGACGCTGGCCGCCCTGGTCCTGCTGACGTGGTGGGAGGCGCCGGTCACCGCCGCGATGGTCGTCTCGCTGTGGGTGGGCGTCGTCGTCGTCGTGCGGACGACCGGCACCGTCGACGTCCTCACGACCCCGGTCGTCCAGGCGGCGTTCGCGGTGGCCGGCCTGGTCCTCGCGGTGGCGTTCGTCCTGCGCACCTCGACGCTGCGGCTCCAGGGAGGCGAACAGTGAGTGCCACCGCGAGCCTCGACGGGGTGTCGAAGACCTACGGCCGGACGACCGTCGTGCGGCCGATCACGGTCGACGTCCGGCCCGGCATCGTCGGCCTGCTCGGCCCCAACGGCGCCGGCAAGACCACGTTCCTGCGTCTGCTCTCCACCGCGCTCCCGCCGACCACGGGCCGGATCACGATCGCCGGTTTCGACGTCACCGCGTCGCACGCCAACCGGGTGGCGGCGCGCCGCCGGCTCGGGTACTGCCCGCAGGAGGTGACGTTCCCGCGCGGCCTGACGGCGTTCGAGTTCGTCGACTACATCGCGGTCCTCAAGGAGTGGAGGGACACCGGCGCGCGGCACCGGGAGGTGCGGCGCGTGCTCGACCTCGTCGGCCTGGCCGACCGTCCGGCGATGAAGGTGTCCACGCTGTCCGGGGGCCAACGCCGCCGCCTCGCCGTCGCGCAGGCGCTGCTCGGCGCCCCGGAACTGCTCATTCTCGACGAGCCCACCACCGGGCTCGACCCCGAACAGCGCGCGTCCCTGCGTGGCCTCCTCTCGGGCCTCGCCGGGACGGTGCTCATCGCGACGCACCAGACCGAGGACGTCTCGGCCCTGTGCGATCGCGTGCTCGTCATCGACGCCGGAGTGATCCACTTCGACGGCACGGTGCCCGAGCTCCTGGCCACGGCAGCCGGCCGTGTCCACCTCGGACCGGCCGCCTCCCGCGGCGCGGTCCAGACCTGGAAGACCGGAACCGGGCTGGTCCGGTCCGTCGGGGGACAGCCCGCTCCCGACTCCTCCGTCGTCGACCCCTCGGTCGAGGACGCGTACCTGCTGCTCCGCTCGGCGGAGCGCACGACACAGGGAGTTGTCTGATGAGCGGGACCATCTCCGGCACGGGCTCGACGTTCGGCGTCCTCGCCCGGCGCGAGATCCGGAACTATCTGCGGGCCACGCTCTTCTGGTTCGGGGCGGCCCTCACCCTGGCCCCTCGGCGTCGCGATGCTCGTCGACCTGACCTCGAGCGGGTCCTACACGATCGTGCCGGCGGCGCTGCTGGGGGGTACTCGGCCTCGTCGTCCTGTTCGGGATGACCCGCCGGTCCGATCGGGCCGCCGAAGCGGCCGGTGCGGTCGCCGTCCCGGAGTCGACCCGGACCCTCGCCCTGGCCGGCCACCGTCGTGCCCCGGTCGGTCGCGGTGCTGTCCTTTCTCGCCGCGGTCGTCGCCTGGTACGTCCACGAGCCGGCCGGTTACGTCGTCCCGCCGGGTGTCTCGAACGCCTACGTGCGCGCCCAGATGTTCGGCGACGGCGTGCTGTGGGCCGTGGGCGGCCCGCTGCTCGGCCTCCTGCTGGCCCGCTACTTCCCGAAGCGCGGTATCGCCGCGCTCGTCCTCGGCGTGCTGACGATGACGCTCGGGTTCACCGACAGCGTCGTCAGCCCGGAGGTCTGCCCGGTCTGCTGACGCGTGGCACCGCAATTGATTCGCCCGGGCGTGCACGATGATCGGTAGGACGACCGGACGACGAGAAAGGTGAAGCGGTGACCGATACGGCAGCCCCTCCGGAGAGGCCCTCGCTCGAGGGCCTGGAGGAGAAGTGGTCCGATGCCTGGGAGGCATCCGGTCTCTATCGCTTCGAGCGGGCCGTATCGCGTTCGGACGTATTCTCGATCGACACGCCACCGCCCACCGTCAGCGGGTCACTGCACGTCGGGCACGTGTTCAGCTACACCCACACCGACATCGTCGCCCGCTACCAGCGCATGCGCGGCAAGTCGGTGTTCTACCCGATGGGCTGGGACGACAACGGCCTGCCCACCGAACGCCGGGTGCAGAACTACTACGGCGTCCGGTGCGACCCGTCGCTGCCCTACGACCCGGGCTTCGAGCCGCCGGCGAAGGCCCCGAAGCAGCAGCTGAGCATCTCCCGGCGCAACTTCATCGAGCTCTGCGAACGCCTCACCGGCGAGGACGAGAAACAGTTCGAGCACATGTGGCGCCGGCTCGGGCTGTCGGTGGACTGGTCGATGACCTACACCACGATCGGCGCCCGCGCCCAGCGGGCGTCGCAGACGGCGTTCCTGCGGCTCGCCCGGCGCGGCGAGGCGTACCAGTCCGAGGCGCCGACGATGTGGGACGTCACGTTCGGCACCGCGGTGGCCAACGCCGAGGTCGTGGACAAGGAGGTCAGCGGCAACTACTACACGCTGGCCTTCGGCGAGCCCGAAAGGAGCGTGCTGATCGAGACCACGCGCCCGGAACTGCTCCCGGCGTGCGTGGCCCTCGTCGCCCATCCCGACGACGACCGCTACCGCCACCTGGTCGGCACCGACGTCGAGACCCCGCTGTTCAAGGTCCGGGTGCCGGTCATCGCGCACCCGGCCGCCGCCCCCGACAAGGGCACCGGCATCGCGATGGTCTGCACGTTCGGCGACACCACCGACGTCCAGTGGTGGCGCGACGCGTCGCTGCCGACCCGCACGATCGTCGGCCGCGACGGGCGCGTGCTGCCGCTGGACTTCGGCGCGCTGCCCACCGCGGACGCCGCGGCGGCGCAGAAGCTGATGGACGAGCTCGCCGGCAAGACGATGTTCTCGGCGCGCGAGCTGCTGCTCGGACGCCTCGGTGAGGCCGGCGCGCTGCGTGGCGACCCGCGCCCCACCACCCGCCCGGTGAAGTTCTACGAGAAGGGCGACCGGCCGCTCGAGATCGTCTCGAGCCGGCAGTGGTTCATCCGCACCCTGGAGCACCGCGCCGAGCTGCTCGCCCGCGGCGAGGAACTGCGCTGGACCCCGCCGTACATGAAGGCACGCTACGACGACTGGGTGCGCGGCCTGAACGCCGACTGGCTGATCAGCCGCCAGCGGTTCTTCGGCGTGCCGTTCCCGGTCTGGTACCCGGTGTCCGCGGACGGCGAGCCGGACTACGCGCGTCCGATCTTCGCCGCCGAGGAGAGCCTGCCGATCGACCCGTCGGACGCCTGCCCGCCGGGCTACACCGCGGAGCAGCGCGGCGAGCCCGGTGGCTTCGTCGGCGACCCGGACGTCATGGACACCTGGGCCACGTCGTCGCTCACCCCGCAGCTGGTCACCGGGTGGCTCACCGACCCGGAGCTGTCCGCGCTGACCTTCCCGATGGACCTGCGCCCGCAGGCGCACGACATCATCCGCACGTGGCTGTTCGCCACCGTCGTGCGCTCGCACCTCGAGCACGACGTGCTGCCGTGGCGGAACACCGCGCTCTCCGGCTGGATCCTCGACCCCGACCGCAAGAAGATGTCGAAGTCGCAGGGCAACGTGGTGACCCCGACGCACCTGCTCGACGACTTCGGCGCCGACGCGGTGCGCTACTGGGCCGCGAACGGCCGGCCCGGCACCGACACCGCGTTCGACACCAAGCAGATGAAGATCGGCCGCCGGCTGGCCACGAAACTGCTGAACGCGACCCGGTTCGTGCTGGCGGTCCCGGAGGGCGGGGGCCCGGACAGCGGGGGAGCGGTCACCGAGCCGCTCGACCGGGCGCTCCTGGCGTCGCTCGACGCGGTGGTGGCCGAGTGCACGGCGGCCCTGGACGCGCTCGACTACACCACCGCGCTGGTGAAGGCCGAGCGGTTCTTCTGGCTCTTCTGCGACGACTACCTGGAGCTGGTGAAGGCCCGCGCCTACGAGGGCGGGGCGTCGGCCGCCGCGACGCTCCGGCAGGCGCTCGACGTCCTCGTCCGGCTCCTCGCGCCGTTCCTGCCGTTCGTCACCGAGGAGGTCTGGTCGTGGTCGCACGAGGGGTCGGTGCACCGGGCCCCGTGGCCCTCGGCGTCGGGCACCGACGGTGACCCCGAGCTGCTGGCCGTCGCGTCCGCGACGATCGCCGCGGTCCGCAAAGCCAAGTCCGCGGCGCGGCTGTCGCCGCGGACGGAGGTCGCGCGTGCCACGGTGACCGGCCCGTCCGAGGCCGCGTTCCGGGCCGTGGCCGACGACGTGCGCGCCGCCGCCCACGCCGCCGAGTTGAGCTTCGTGGCCGCCGACGAGGTCGTGGCCACCGTCGAGGCGTAGCGGGGGTCGGCACCCCGTCCGCGGCCCGGCGGACGGGGTGCCACCCGAAGTTCCCGGCAGCGGTGTAATCTTGACTCGTCGCCACTGCGCTGTCGTCGCGTACCGCCGCGGGGAAAGTCACCCGCCGCCACACCCTTCGCGCCCGTGAGACGCCTGCCGAGGCCCGATCCACGCCGTAGCCGCAGGTCGTCACCGATCCGGGAGCCCCAGGGCCGCCGCCGCGCCGGAACGACACCCCGCCGCGGCGAATCCGCCCGGCAGTCGAAGGAGGATTCTGTGGCTCGACCTGGCCAGCGTCGCACCGGCGCTCGCCGACCTGCCCCGCGTACGCAGCGGGCTCGTCGTCCCGGCGACGTCATCGCGTTGCTCGCCGGCACCGCCCGCGAAGTCGAGGCGGCCGCCCAGCGTGGGCGCGTGACGCCCGCCGTCCGCACGAAGTTCCACGCCGTCGCGCTGCTGCTGCGTGACGAACGGGCCCGCCTCCGCGCCGAGGCCAACGGCGCCGAGCAGCTCAAACGCCTCGACGGCATCGCCCAGATCCTGGCGACCACCGCGGTGCGCGACACCGAGCTCATGGCGCTGCTCGCCGAGGACGCGGTCGTCTCCGACGCGACCCGGTCGCTCAAACGCGAGATGCTGCGGACGGTCGGCATCGAGCCGGCGCCCGAGGAGGCCCCGCCGCCCCCGCCCGTGGCCGCCACGCCGGAGCGCCGGGTCGTGCCGCAGTCGGTGGTCACCCGGCAGCTGGCCAACCCGTTCCTGGCCCCGGATTTCGACGCGTACGCGCAGCGCCCCGCGGCCACCCGCTCCCGCCGGCTCACCAGCTGGGAGCTGATCGGCCCGCTGCTCAGCTCGTTCGAGCGCGCCGGGAGCGGCGACTCCGCGTGCATGGCGCTGCCCGCGCCGTGGGAGCTGCGCCGCACCAGCGGCAAGGAGCTGATGCCGCACCAGGCCCGCATGGTCGCCGCGGCGGCCGACGGGCACCGCACGTTCCTGCTCGCCGACGAGCCCGGCCTGGGCAAGACCGCGCAGGCGCTGCTCGCCGCCGAGGCCGCGGACGCCTACCCGCTGCTCGTCGTCGTGCCGAACGTCGTCAAGATCAACTGGGCCCGGGAAGCGGGCCTGTGGACACCGCACCGCCCGGCCACCGTCGTGCAGGGCGACGGCGACAACGTCGACGGGTTCGCCGACATCGTCGTCATCAACTACGAGGTGCTCGACCGCCACGTGGGCTGGCTCGGCAACTTCGGGTTCCGCGGGATGGTCGTCGACGAGGCGCATTTCATCAAGAACAAGAGCTCGCAGCGCTCGCAGCACGTGCTCGAGATCGCCGAGCGCATCCGCTCGCGCAACCCGCGGCCGCTGCTGATGGCCCTCACCGGCACGCCGCTGATCAACGACATCGACGACTTCCGCGCGATCTGGCAGTTCCTGGGCTGGATCGACGACTCCAAGCCGCTCGGCGAGCTGATGAACGCGCTGGAGGAGACCGGCCTGACGCCGGCCGACCCGGGCTTCTACGCCGCGGCCCGCCAGTGCGTCATCGACCGGGGCATCGTGCGGCGGCGCAAGGTCGACGTCGCCTCGGAGATCCCGGAGCGCCGGGTCGCCGACCTGCCGGTGGAGCTGGACGGTCCGGCCGGGCGCTCGATCCGCGCGGCCGAGAAGGACCTGGCCCGCCGGATGGTGGAGCAGTACGAGCGGGCGCGCACCTCGGACGGCATCGACCCCGAGCTCGTGCGCCGCATCGCGAAGGCCGAGCTCAAGGACGCCGCGAAGACCACCGGCGAGAACGTGTTCAGCATGATGCGCCGCATCGGCCAGGCGAAGGCCGGGCTCGCCGCCGACTACGCGGTCCAGCTGGCCCGCAGCGCCGGCAAGGTGGTGTTCTTCGCCAAGCACGTCGACGTCATGGACGCGGCCGAGGCGCTCTTCGAGAAGCAGGGCGTGCGGTTCGCGTCGATCCGCGGTGACCAGACGCCGCGGACCCGGCAGAGGAACATCGACGCGTTCGTCGAGGACCCGGAGGTGGCGATCGCGGTGTGCTCGCTGACGGCCGCGGGTGTCGGGCTGAACCTGCAGGTCGCGTCGAACATCGTGCTGGCCGAGCTGTCCTGGACCGACGCCGAGCAGACGCAGGCCATCGACCGCAGCCACCGCATCGGCCAGACCGAGCCGGTCACCGCGTGGCGCATCATCGCCGCGCAGACGATCGACGCACGCATCGCCGAGCTGATCGACAGCAAGGCCGGGCTGGCCGCCCGCGCGCTGGACGGCTCGGACGAGGAGGTCGTGCCCTCGGCCGACGTGCAGCTGGAGGCGCTGGTCGCGTTGCTGACGGACGCGCTCGCGTGAGCGAGTCCCTGGCCGATCAGGTCAAGACGCTGCTGGCCGCCCCGCGGCCGTGGAGCGTGACCCAGGTCGGCGAGGCCGTGCTCCGCCGCCCGGCGGAGCACTACGACGGCCAGCTCCCCGACGACCTGCTCGCCCTGCTGCTCGACGCCATGCGCGAGCACCTGCCCGGGGTGGGCGTCGGCATCGCCGCGCCGCAGCTGGGGATACCGCTGGCGCTGGCCGTGATCGACGACCCGGCGCAGGTGTCCCCGGAGGTCGGGGCGGCCCGCGAGCGGGTCCCGGTGGGGCCGCTGGACCTGATCAACCCGGTGGTGACGCCGGTGGGCGACGAGCGCGTCGCCTTCTACGAGGGCTGCCTGAGCGTGCGCGGGCTCACCGCGGTGGTGTCCCGTCCCCGCCGGGTGGTGCTGACGGCCGCCGACCGGTCCGGGGCCGGCTACTCGCGGGAGCTGTCCGGCTGGCCGGCGCGGATCGCCCAGCACGAGACCGACCACCTCAACGGTGTGCTGTACCTGGATCGCGCGGAGCTGCGCTCGCTCTCGACGACGGGGGCGTACGAGGAACACTGGGCCGCTCCGACGCCGGGTCCGGCCGCCGCCGCCCTGGGTTTCTAGCGCTTCGACCAGCGGGAATAGCGGGCCGGGGTCAGGACGTCCTCGGCCGGGGCGAAACCGGTGGGTGCGCCGGGGCGGCGCCACGTGTCGGCCGGCTGGTCGTCGGCCAGCCACTCGGGGCGCCAGATCCCCAGCGCGATGTCCAGGTCCTCGAGGTCGTCGATCACCGGCGCACGCAGGTGCTCGGCCCACAGGCTCACGCGCAGCTCGGTCACCGCACGGCCCGTGGTGACGACGGCGCAGGTCAGCTCACTGTCGGTGCCCACCATCGAGCGGCTGAAGAAGTTCGCCGAGCCGATGCTCGCGAAGACGTCGTCAATGAGCATCAGTTTGGTGTGAACCGTCAGATCCCGGACGCGGTACATGACGACGTTGGTGCGTGCCGGCGGCGGGAGCCGCCTGATCATGCGCCGCAGGTCGCCGGTGATCACCGGACGCACGGTGCTGTCACCGCCGTCGGCCGGGTCGCGCCGACCGGACCCGACCAGGATCACCTTGACGCCCCGCTCGGCCGCGGCACGCAGCTCGCCGTAGAGCTCGTAGTGCCGGTTGCCGCCCGGCGACTCGTGGAAGTACTGGTCCTCCAGGTAGATGTAGCGCCGCGCCGCCCGGATCGCGGTGATCAGCGTCCCGTAGACCTCGTACGTGCCTTTGCGGACCACGGCCGGTGTCCGCATCCCGCGGCGGTACACCTTCCACGGCGCGTAGGACCGCAGCACGCGTACCGCGACGCCGGGCGCGTCCCGGGCCGGCTGCGCGGGTGGCGGCGGCACGGTGCGTGGCGCGTCGGCCGGGTTCAGCGCGGTGGCACCGCCCCGCGGGTACACGAACCAGCGCCGGGGCAGGAAACGCGGCGGGAGCTTCACCGCGTTCTCCCAGCGTGAGCGGAACACCTCCCAGACCCGCTCGGCGGCCGGCCCGCACAGCCGCGCGGCGCCGTCGTGCCAGCCCCAGCGGTGGACGCCGAGGCGCAGCCGGTCGTGCGGGGTGGCGTCCCACCGGCTGGGCACCAGGTCGAGGCCGCCGACGAACGCGGTCAGCGTGTCGCCGATGCGGAAGACGACGAGCTTCTGGTGGTTGGAGCCCAGCACCGGCCCGGACCAGTCCAGGAGCACCCGGTCGTGCAGCGGCGGCTCGCTGGTCCGCCGGGTGGTGGGCAGCCATCCGCGTAACGCGCGGGCGGCCACCACGTTGGCCCGGAACGGCCCGAACGGCAGCCAGGGGATACCCCCGGAGTACTCGGCCGCGCTGAGCACCACCCGCACGTCGGCGCCGTCCGCGACCTTCTCCGCGAGCAGGTCCTTCAGCGGCCGGCCGAGGTCCAGGTCGGGGTCGGCCTGGTAGCTGGCGATGTACACCGCGTCGCCGGGGCCGACCCGCTCGAGCAGCTCGGTCAGCTGCCGGAAGTAGGCGACGCCGTCGACGATCGGCTCCCAGTGGGAGTCCTCGACCAGCGTCGGGCAGGCCTCGCTCGAGGGCGGGAAGAAGCGCGCGGCCAGGCCTTCCGCCGATAGCGGGGGGTCGTCGACGTCCGAGCTCACGCCGAGAGATTACTCGGCGGCCGTCGCGAGCCGCGGTTCGAACCGTTCGATCCGGCCGCGACCAGTGCGTTTCGCCTCGTAGAGGGCCAGGTCGGCGTGGTGGATGAGCGTTTCGGCGTCGTCCGTGTGGTCGTCGAGCGCGGCCAGGCCGATCGAGACCCCGATGCGCAGCGTGTGCCCGTCGATCTCGTAGGGCTGGGAGATCTCGCCGTGGACCCGGGTGGCGACCGCGGTGGCGTCCCCGCGGCACAGCACCAGGAACTCGTCGCCGCCGAACCGGCTGACCAGGTCGTTGGTCCGGGTCGCCGCCACCAGGCGCCGCCCGACCTCGGCCAGCAGCTTGTCACCCACGGCGTGCCCGTAGGTGTCGTTGACCGGCTTGAACCCGTCCAGGTCCAGGAACAACGCGGTGACCGCGTGTCTCTGGGCGATCGCGGCCTCCGCGCGCTCCAGGAACAACGCCCGGTTGGGCAGCCCGGTCAGCGTGTCGTGCAGCCGCGCGTGCGCCAGCCGGGCCGACCCGAGCAGCGTCATCGCGCCGACCACGAGGATCACCGTGACCGCCGCCGCGAAACCGGCGAAGATCAGCCAGGCCACGCGGGTGGTCTCCCTCACCGGCGCCAGCAGCTCGGAACGGGGTTTGGCGATGATCATCCGCCAGGTCGTCCCGGCGACCGGCAGCGACAGGTAGTACTTCCCGTCCGCGGTGACCCCGTGCCCGGTGGTCCGCGCCGCCGCGGCCAGCGGCGCGTCGAGCGTGCCGCTGGTGGTGACGATCGTCGCGCCGGCGCTGTCGAGCACGTAGGTGGGGCTGCCGGTCACGTCGAGCGCGCTGCGCAGGATCGTCGAGAGCTCGGTGACCGTCGTCGGCACCGCCAGCACCCGGATGCCGTTGCCGACGTTGAACGGCTGGAACGCGTACAGCATGGCGACGCCGTCCTCCGTCGTGACGTCGCCGTACGTCAGTCGCCGGGTGGTCGTGGCCAGCCGGAAGCCCTGGGTGGCCACGAGCGTCGCCGCCAACGTCGAAACACTCGCCGGCGACGCCCCGAGCACGCTCCCGTCCGCCTCGAGCACCGCCAGCCAGCCGATCCCCGCCCGCTGGACCTCCAACACCGCGTCCAGGCCGTCCGGCGGCCCGGCGAAGTTGGTCGTCGCCCACTCCCGGGTCTTCTCCTCACTGGCCGAGACGGTGTCGCCGCTCACCCCCGCCGCCAGCTCAGCCCGTGTGTCGAAGTCGGCCAGGATGCTCCGCCGCGCGTCGCCCTGCACGTCGGCCAGGTAGAGGCCGGCCGCCGCCACCACGGCGACGGCCAGGAGCACCACGAGCCCGCCGGCGAGGCGGCTCCGCCACGCGGTTGTCATGCCTGTCTTCTCGGCAGAGCGGACCGCTAACTGAGACACCCGCCGTCGGACGGGGGCCGACTTGGGAGTTCGTCGGCGTATTGGGTAAGGTTTCCCCAGCGGTCGCCGAGAGGCGAACTCGCGTCCGGGTGGCGGAATGGCAGACGCGCTAGCTTGAGGTGCTAGTGCCCGCAAGGGCGTGGGGGTTCAAGTCCCCCCTCGGACACAGCAACCCCACGGGTTTCATTGTTCCAGGTCAGTCTACGTGTGGGCTGACCTGTTTGCTTTAGGGTTCCCCCGTTCGGCTGATCGTTCGGCGCCGGAGGACGGGCCTGTAGCTGCATGGGGTGGGCGCCCAATGGTTGTCGGCCCTAATGGTGGCGAAAAGCCGGTTGAGTTTAATCGGTCGATGCGGCGAGGCCGGTGGACCAGCGTTCTTCTACCCGGCCGAACTTCCAGACGGCGATGGCGACGGCCCAGGCCACGACGAACAGGGCGACGATGCCGTAGCCGGCGTAGTCGAGCGGGATCGCGCCGATCGCGGCGAGCGGCCCGGTGGTGATGTGGGCCTGGTCGTCGAGGACGCCGATGAGCTCGATCGTGCCGATGATCAGTGCCACGGCCACCGAGATCGAGGTGATCGTGAGGTTGTAGAAGACCTTGCGGACGGGCTTGGCGAACGCCCAGCCGTAGGCGGCGTTCATGAACACGCCGTCGATCGTGTCCATCAGGCACATGGCGGCGGCGAACAGGATGGGCAGGACGAGGATCGAGTAGAACGGCAGGTTGAACGCCGCCGCGCCGCCGGCCAGCACGAGCAGTCCCACCTCGGTCGCGGTGTCGAAGCCGAGGCCGAAGAGGACGCCGATGGGGTAGATGTGCCAGGGCTTGCGCACGGATTTGGTCAGGCCCGCGAGGAACCGGTTCATGAAGCCGCGCTTGTTGAGCTGCTCCTCGAGTTCGGTCTCGTTGAAGTGGCCGCGGCGCATCTGGCGGAACACCCGCAAGATTCCGAGCAGGACCACCAGGTTCAGGATCCCGAGGACCCAGAGGAAGACGCCGGAGACCGAGGCGCCGATGACGCCGGTGATCGAGTGCAGCCCGGAGTCGTCGTTCTCGACCTGCCCGGCGAGGGCTTTAACGCCGACCGAGAGCAGGAACGCCAGCGCGAACACGATCGTCGAGTGGCCCAGCGAGAACCAGAACCCGACCGAGAGCGGCTTGCGGGCGGGAGCGTCCGCCAGGAGTTTGCGGGTGGTGTTGTCGACGGCGGCGATGTGGTCGGCGTCGAACGCGTGGCGTAAGCCGAAGGTGTAAGCGAGCACGCCCACGCCGACGGTGAAGACCGGATGGACGCCCCCGAGGTGGAAGTGCTTCGGGGCGACGAGCCCGAAGAGGATGCCGAAGCCGACGACGTGCAGCAGGACGATGAACCCGGCCATGCCGAGCAGCGATCGGCGGTCCTGGGGTGTCAGTCCGGCGCGGAACCGGCGGAACGCCGAACTGCCGACGTCTGTGCTGCTCATGGCGGCTCCCTTTGCGTCCTCTTCGCCGCCGACGCTATTCCTGCTCGTTGGCTAGTGCAACAAGTTGGCGATAAGCGTCACGGCGTGATCATCGCGGCGGTGAGGATCGCGGAGGGGGCGGCGGGCAACGAGAGGGGCGACGGGGGGACGTCGGCGTGGACCAGGAGGTCGCCGAGGGCGGCGATCATGGCGCCGTTGTCGGTGTAGAGCCGGATCGGCGGCACCCGCAGCCGGATGCCGGCCGAAGCGCACCGTTTCTCGGCCAGCGCCCGCACCCTGCTGTTCGCCGCCACACCCCCGACCAGCAGCAGGGTGTCGGCGCTGTGCTCGCGGCAGGCGGCGATCGCTTTGGCGGTGACGGTGTCGGCGACGGCCTCCTGGAACGAGGCGGCGAGGTCGGCGACCGGCAGCGGCCCTTCGTGCCGGGCGACCCAGCGGGCGACGGCAGTCTTGAGTCCGGAGAAGGAGAAGTCGTAGGGCCGGGTGGTCTTCGCGCGCGGGAACCGGATCGCGTCCGGGTCGCCGGCGCGGGCGGTGCGGTCGATGACCGGCCCGCCGGGGTAGGGCAGGCCGAGGGCCGGGCGACCTTGTCAAATGCCTCGCCGGCTGCGTCGTCGATGGTGTCGCCGAGGCGGACCACGGGGTCACGGGCCAGATCGCCGAGCAGCAGAAGTGAGGTGTGGCCGCCGGACACGATCAGCGCGACGCACCGTTCGGGGAGCGGACCGTGCTCCAGCACGTCGACGGCGGCATGACCGGCCAGGTGGTGCACGCCGTAGAGCGGCACCCCGAGCGCCAGCGAGTAGGCCTTCCCGGCGGCCAGCCTGACGTGCACGGCGGTGGCCAGGCCCGGTTCGGCGGTGGCCGCGACCGCGTCGACCTCGCCCAGCGCGACCCCAGCGCGATCCAGCGCGTGATGCACCATCGGCACCAGTGCCTCCACGTGTGCGCGGGCTGCGATCTCCGGGACGACGCCGCCGAAGCGGTCGTGTTCGTCCATGCTGGAGGCCAGCGCGTCGCCGAGCAGCACGCCGTCGCGGACCAGGCCGACGCCGGTCTCGTCGCACGAGGTCTCGATGCCGAGCACCAGGGGCATTCGGTTCAGCCGTCCAGCCGGGCGGCGGTGAGCGTCTCGCGGCGGTTCTCCGGTGAGAGCCGGTCGACGTAGACGATGCCGTCGAGGTGGTCGGCCTCGTGCTGGAGGCAGCGGGCGAGCAGGCCGGTGCCGCTGACGCTCACCGCCCGTCGGCGTCGACGCCGGTGACCTGGGCCAGCGCGGCGCGCTCCAGTGGCGCGTACGGACCGGGAACGGACAGGCAGCCCTCGGGGTAGGTGAGGGTGCCGGCGATGGCCGTCGCCGTGGCGAGTCGCGGGTTCACCACGTACCCGCTGACCGGGTCGTGGAGATCGGTGGGGCCTGGTCGCGGGAGCTCTGCGGCGGCACCCACGTCGACCACTCGGCCCAGATCGGTCCGCTCGCGGTCACCAGTGATTCGTCGATCGGCTCCGGCCAGCGCCGGATCGAGGCCGCCGTCGGCATCGAGGGCTTCCGGCACCTGGTCCGGGAACGTGACTTGGTCGCTCAGGTCGCCGATTAGCTGAAGGCGCCCCGGTCCGAGTTGCCCGACCGGGTCGCCGCTCTCGTCCAGCGCGCCAAGCAGGCCGAACGGGAGAACGAGCGGCTGCGGGGACTGCTCGCCGATCAGGAAGCTGACCGGCTCGCCGAACAGGCCACCGACCACGGCGGGACCGCGCTGGTCGTCACGGAAACCGCCGGACCGGCCCGCGAACTGGCGACCCGGGTGACCCGGCGGCTCGGCGGCCGGCCCGGGATCGCGGCGGTCTCCGCCGGGGGCACCGTCGTCATTGCGGTGAACACCGCAGCTCGCGGCCGAGGGCCTCTCGGCCAACGACCTGATCAAACGACTGCTCGACGGCCGGGGTGGAGGATCCGACGAGGTGGCTCAGGGACGCGCCACCTCCACCGACGACCTCACCGACCGCCTGGCAGCGTTCCTCCACTGCACACACACCGGAGACGTCCCATGGGAACCCAGCACTCACACGACGAACCGCACGAGCACGACCACGACAACCTCGCGCAAGACGCCCCACTCTTCGGCGTCGCGGCGCCGTGTACCAGTGGCCGGGCGTTCCGGGCCGGGGTCGGCGGGCCGGTCGGCACCGGCAAGACCGCACTGGTCGCCGCGCTCTGCCGCAGCCTCGGAAACCAGTTCCGGCTGGGGGTGGTGACCAACGACATCTACACCACCGAGGACGCCGAGTTCCTCCGCCGCTCCGGCGTGCTCGCCCCGGAACGCATCGCCGCGGTCGAGACCGGCTGCTGCCCGCACACCGCGGTCCGCGACGACATCACCGCCAACCTCGACGCCGTGGAGGAACTCGAGGCGACCTTCGCGCCGCTCGATCTCGTGTTCGTCGAGAGCGGCAGGGACAACCTGACGATGACGTTCAGCCGCGGCCTCGTCGACGTCCAGCTCTTCGTGCTCGACGTCGCCGGTGGGGACAAGGTGCCGCGGAAGGGCGGCCCGGGCGTCACCGGCTCCGATCTGCTGGTGATCAACAAGATCGACCTCGCCCCTCTGGTCGGCGCCGACCTGTCCGTGATGGACACCGACGCCGCGAAGGTCCGGGACGGCAAACCGGTCATCTTCCAGTCGCTCACCCAGGACCCGGCGGCGAGCGATGTGGCGGCCTGGATCCAGCACGCCCGCGAGCACTGGCTAGCCGACACCGCTCTGCACGCCTAGCCGCTGCCGCACCCAGGGCAGGCTGCGCCCCAGCTCCGCGGCGAGCTCGGCCATCGTGGCCCCCTGGGCGCGGCGGGCCGCCAGCCACGTGGCCAGGTCCGTGGTGCCGACCCGCGCCGCCGCGTCGGCCTCGTTGCGTACCGCTCTGGCTCGGCGGCCCGCGGCGCCGGTGTCGCCGGTGGCGTGGAGCGGGATCCCGGCTTCGGTCAGCAGGTTCCGTAGCACGGCCCGACCCACACCCAGGCGGTGACTCAGCGGCTCCAGCCCGAGGTGCTGATCGACGTAGAGCGCTCGGAGGCAGGAGTCGAGGTCGTGGTAGCCCAGTTGCTCGGCGGCCCGGCGCGCCCGCTCCCTGACGCGTCGGGACCGGGTGGTGCGCCCGGCGTCCAGCCGGGTCCGCTGGGCGTTCTGCAGTACCGGCAGTCGCGTGCTCAGCGCTGTCACCGCGCGGTGGTTGAGCTCGCCGGTCCGGGCCATCTGCTGGCCGGTGGCCAGGCGCGCCCGGGTCGCGGGCGAGCGTTGATAGGTGAGGCGCTGGAGGTCCGAGCGCTGCTGGGAGTACTCGGCTGACGTCAGCGGCCGGGTCTTCTCCAGCCCGGTCGCTTCTCGGTACTGCGCCGCGTTCAGGCCGTGGCGCCGCACGTGGGCGCCGAGGGCCGCGAAGTAGTCGCCGCACAGGTGGCAACGCACCCGGCCGGTCAACGGGTCGCGAACCAGGACGTCATGCGGCGCGTACAGCACGTTTACGCCGGCGGAGCGCAGGCGCCGCAGACGCCGTTCAGCGTGACGGCCTGCCGACATCCGGGGCTGAACTCGGCCAGTGCGCACGCGCTGGCCACCAGTGTGTCCAGCTGCGCGGCCGTAATGACTTGCAACGCGCTGCAGCGATCGCATACGGCGTGGTGATGGGGGGGCGTGTCCAGGCCGAAGCGGGTCGTGTGGTTCATCGCCACGGCATGCACCAGCCCGAGGGCCTCCAGCCGGGTCAGAGTTCGATACACCGTCGCCTCGTCCAGGCGGATACCCAGATGAGCGGTCGCGGCCCCGAGTTCGCGCGCCGTCAGGTGCGGGGGTGTCTCGTCGGCTCTGGTCAGTGCTCCGAGGACAGCGACCTTCGCCGGGGTGACCCGCTCCTCGTGGCGCCGCAGCTGCATCGCGATGCGCGCACCGGTCTCCCCGAGGTGGTTGACGGTGCTCTGGGGCAACCGAGCCACGGTCCTCACCTCTCCACGGCGTCGAGGCGCGCACTGCGTGTGACGTCGAACGGTGTCTGCGTCATGTTGCCATCATGATGCTTTTGCAAGCTACTTGCATCAGAGCCGTCAAAAGGGGAAGGCTTCACCTGGAACATCCACCGACTCTGGAGGCCCGCTTCCCGATGGCCACCTATTCGCTGCCGGACATGCCGTACGACTACGCGGCCCTCGAACCGGCGATCACCGGCGAGATCCTGGAGCTGCACCACTCCAAGCACCACGCCGCGTACGTCAAGGGCGCCAACGACACCCTCGAGCAGCTCGAGGAGGTGCGCGAGAAGGACGGCTTCACCCCGACCGGGCTGGTCGGGCTGGAGAAGACGCTCGCGTTCAACCTCTCCGGGCACGTGCTGCACACGCAGTTCTGGTCGAACCTGAGCCCCGACGGCGGCGACCGCCCCGACGGCGTTCTCGGTGACGCGATCACCGAGCACTTCGGGTCGTTCGAGGCGTTCCAGAAGCAGCTCAACACCGCCACGACCAGCGTGCAGGGCTCCGGCTGGGGTGTGCTCGCGCACGAGCCGATCAGCGGCAAGCTGCTGATCCACCAGGTCTACGACCACCACGGCAACGTCGGCATCAACACCACCCCGCTGCTGGTGTTCGACGCCTGGGAGCACGCCTACTACCTGCAATACAAGAACGTGCGCCCGGACTACGTGCAGAAGCTCTGGACGCTGATCAACTGGAACGACGTATCGGCCCGCTACACGGCCGCGGTCGCCGCGGCGAAGCCGGCGCCGTGACTGCCGACCCGGGCGCCGCGATCCGCGCGGCCACCGACGCCGCCCAGCGCGCGGCCGGGGTGATCGCCGCGCGACGGCGCGGGGACGACGCCGGAGCCGAGGCGCTGCTGGAGTCGTTCCCGGACGAGGGGGCGAAAGCCGGCGCGTTCTTCGTCCTGGCTGACCTGGCGATCGCGCTCCTGGCGAGTGCGTCGAACCAGTCCACCGACGAGGTCGTGCAGGACCTGACGATCCTGCTGGCCGCCAACGCCACGGTGCCCGACCAGCGCTGAACATCTTTGCGGCTCGGATCGTCCACGGGGGACGATCCGAGCCTCAGCGTGCGGAGCCGGCCAGGCCCGCGGGGGCGGGTGCAAACTGAAGAAGCGTGTCGCGCAGAAGCGGCACGTCATCCAGGGCGCGCCGGGCGATGGCGTCGGTTCGGGCGAGCCAGGCCAGGTGCCGGCAAGCATGCGCGGCGACCTGCCGGACTTCGACGGACGGCGGGCTCGGCCGCGTCGGGTCGTCGCTGACGGCGAGCTCCGCGGAATCCAGCGTCGCGGCGGGCAGCGACGGCGAGGGATCCGGCAGCGCCACGTAGGTGAGAACGAGACCGCCGTCGGTGTGCCGCCAGGACGTCGAGTGCAGCAGCGTCGGCCGTCCGCCCAGTTCGAGGGCGACGTTGTCCGGGTGGCCGTCGCCGGTCAGCGGTGCCGTCACGCGCCGGTAAGCCAGCCCGGTACCGGTCGCGCGCAGGAGGAGCAGCTCGACCGTCACCGCAGGGGCGTCACGTTGCGTCACGAGAGCCACTATCTAGCTCTTGCGAATCAGTTGCAACAAAGCCTGCATGGGGCCAGTGTCCTGGCTACCGTCAAGTTGAGCGGCCTGCACATCGGAGGTGCCCGATCGACGGGATTCTGGCGTTGATGGGCTCCGGCGAGACGAGCCCGACGATGGTGACCGTGCATCGGGAGCTGGTGTCCCGGCTCGGACTTCGGGCACCGCGGGCGGTCTTGCTGGAGACGCCGTACGGCTTCCAGGAGAACGTCGCCGACATCTCTCGCAAGACACAGCGGTACTTCGCGCAGAGCGTCGGCCTGGACGTCGTCGTGGCGCCCGGACTGCGAGGCGGATCCCCGGTCGACCCGGACGCGAACACCGGCGCGGACGAGGGTCTGGCGCTGGTGCGCTCGGCCGACTGGGTGTTCTCCGGGCCTGGTAGCCCGACCTACGCGCTGAATACCTGGTTATCGGAGCCGGTCGGGGCGGCCTTGCGTGACCGGGTCCGGGACGGGCGGGGCGTCACCCTGTTGGCGTCGGCCGCGGCGGCGACGGCCGGGGTGGTGGCGGTGCCGGTCTACGAGTCCTACAAGGTCGGGACGGCGCCGTTCTGGGCCGAGGGCCTCGATCTGCTCAGTGAGCTCGGTTTGTGTGCCGCGGTGATTCCGCACTACGACAACACCGAGGGCGGCACCCACGACACCCGGTTCTGTTATCTGGGGGAGCGTCGTCTGCGGATGCTGGAACAGCAACTTCCGGCCGACGCCGCGGTGCTGGGCGTCGACGAGCACACCGCCGTGTTCCTCGACCTCGCGACCGCAGCGGTGAAGGTGGTCGGGCGAGGTGGTCTGACCGTGCGCCGATCCGGGAACAGCACGGTGCTGCCGTCCGGGACCACGCTGCCCCTCGGCGAACTGCGTGGGCTCACACAGGGCGAGGCGTCCACGGTGACTCCGCCGGCTACGGACACGCCATCCCGCGGGGAACTCAACCTCGTCGAGATCACCGCGGCGTGTGAACGCCGCTTCGACGAGGCGGTGCGTGCTCGCCGCGCGCCGGACATGGTGCGCGCGATCCTCGACCTGGAACAGGCCATCCAGGACTGGGCCGAAGACACCGAAGAGGACGAAGGAACCGAAAGGTCCCGCGCGGTGCTGCGCACCCTGATCGTGCGGCTCGGTGATGCAGCCGCGACCGGAGTCGCCGATCCCCGGGAACAGCTCGCACCGATGGTCGATCCGCTCGTTGCGCTCCGCGGCCACCTGCGCGCCAAGCGCAATTTCCCGGCCGCCGACTCGATCCGCGCGGCGCTGGGAGCGGGCGGAGTTCGGCTCCGCGATAACGATGCTGGGACACAGTGGTCGGTCGGGTGACCGCGCTGGGCCGCTACACCGCCGCGCACGTCGTGACGTGGTTCGGCGGCGCGATGACCCTCGTCGCGTTGCCGATCCTGGTGTTCCAGCGGACCGGGAGCGCCGCGCTCACCGGGCTGCTGGCCGCGCTGGAGGCGCTGCCGTACTTCCTCTTCGGGCTGTTCGCCGGGGCGTTGGCCGACCGATGGGATCAAGGCCGCACGATGGTGATCACCGCCGCGCTCAGCGGTCTGGTGATGGCCGGCGTCCCGGTCGCGCACTGGTTCGGGATGCTGGCCACCGATCATCTGCTCGCGGCCGCGATCGCGACGCTGTTCGTGTTCTATGACGCCGCGAGTTTCGGCGCGCTGCCCGCGATCGTGGGCCGGGAGCGGATCGGTGCCGCGACCGGGCGGCTGTCGGCGCTGTCCACCACCATCGATCTCGCCGGGCCCAGCGCTGCCGGGCTGCTGATCGCCGGCATCGGGGTGGTGAACCTGATCGCGCTCGATGCCGCCAGTTATCTGCTCGCCGCGGGCGTGCTCGCGACGGTGCGCTGGACACCGGTGGCGCGCGGGCCGGGCCGGGCCACGATCGCCGAGGGCCTCGCCTATCTGTGGCGGCAGCCGGTCATCCGCAACCTGACGCTGCTCGGCGCGGCCCACAGCCTCGCCGGGGGCGCGGTCACCGGCTTGCTCGTCGTCGTCGGTGTCCGCCGGCTCGGGCTGGCCGCCGACGATGCCCGGCTCGGACTGCTGTACGCGGCGGCGGCCTGCGGCGCGCTGCTGGCCAGCCTCGCCATCGCCGGGCTGCAACGCCGGTACCCGATCGGGTCGATCACTCTCACCGCCCTGACCGTCTCCGGCCTCGCGTTGACCGGCTGGGCATGGAACGGGTGGTGGCTCCCCGGGCTGTTCCTGCTCGTGATCTGGCAGGCCGGAGCCACCACGGTGATTCTCAACGCGATCATCGTCCGCCAGACCCTCACTCCCGATCACCTGCAAGCGCGGGTCAACACGACGGCCCGGATGATCGGCTGGGGCGGCACACCCTTCGGTGCGCTCCTCGGTGGACTGCTGGCCGAGGCCGCCGGTACGCACATCGCGCTCTCCGCGGCTGCGGCGCTGCTCGGCGCGGTCGCCGTCGTCGTCGCGTCCACATCAGTGCGTCGTGTCCCGACGTTGAGCGATCTACGCGCGCCGCAGACGGTGGGAACCCTATTGCAATGAGTTTGCAGTTACGAGACAGTTGCATCTGTGTCCAGAGGAGGTTCGGCGTCAGCTCTCGCATTGGGGGCGCTGTGGGTCGACCCGCTGACAGCCGCAGGCTGATGACCTCCCACTCGATCCCGGCCGCCGCCGCGTTCTACGACCGTCTCGGCTGGCACCGCCTGGCCGGCGACGCCGACCTGCTCGTCCACGTCAGTCCCTCGACCTGATTCCGCCGCTTCTCGTCTCCGACGGAGTGCCCCCATGCGTCGATTTCGTCTGCGTTTAGCGGCTGCGGTCGCCATCGCCCTGCTGGCCGTGTCCGCCTGTTCTGATCCCTCGGCGTCCGAGGGCGGCCGAACCGACGGCACGCTGGTCGTCGCCACCTCCGGCGAGCCGGACAACCTCAACCCGATCCTGGGCTATGGCTCCGATGGCGGGACGCTGCTCTTCGACGGCCTGGTCGCCCGGGACGCTTCGAACAAGCTCATCCCCGCCTTGGCGAACGCTCTCCCCACGGTGTCCCCGGACGGGAAGACCGTCACCGCGACGCTCCGCGACGGTGTGACGTTCTCCGACGGGACGCCACTGACCGCCGACGACGTCGTCTTCACCTACCGGTCGGTGCTGGATCCCAAGATCGACTCGACGATCCGTTCCGATCTGGACATGCTCGCGACGGTCGAGGCGCAGGATTTTTCGACCGTGGTGTTCACGCTGAAGTACGCCTACGCGCCCTTCCTCCAACGTCTCGCATTGGGGATCGTCCCGGCGAAGGCGTTCGCGGGTCAGGACGTCAACAAGGCGCCGTTCAACCGCACGCCGATCGGCACCGGCGCCTACACCGTCGACTCCTGGACCGCCGGCGACCGGCTCGTGCTCACCGCGAACCCGAAATACTGGGGTGGCGCGCCGGCCAACGACCGGGTGATCATCGCGTTCGTCGAGGACGACAACGTCCGCGCCCAGCGGGCCCGGGCCGGCGAGTTCGACGCTGCTGAGCTCGCGCCGAAGCTGGCCGCGAGCTTCGCGAACGTCGACGGGTACCGCGTGGAGAAGGTGGCCTCGGCCGACTACCGCGGCGTGATGTTGCCGTTCGGCGACCCCGTGACCGGCGATGTGGCGATCCGGCGTGCGCTCAACCAGGCCGTCGACCGGGCCGCGATGGTGCAGGGTGTGCTGGGCGGTTCGGGTGAGCCGGCATTCAGCCCGGTGCCGCCGTCCTCGGAGTTCGTGGATCCGACCGCTGTCGGCAAGGACACGGCGGACGCCACCGCTGCGACGGCCGCGCTGGAGGGCGCGGGCTGGAAAGCCGGCTCGGACGGCATCCGCGCCAGGGGTGGGCAGAAGGCTGAGTTCACGCTGATGTATCCGGCGGCCGACAGCCTGCGCAAGGAACTGGCGTTGGCCGTCACGGCAGACGCCAAGAAGGTCGGCATCAAGGTCAACCCGGAAGGCCTGACCTGGGACGCAATCGAACCGCGAATGAAATCCGACGCGCTGATCATGGGGTGGGGTACACCGTTCGACCCGGATTTCGTCTCTTACCAGCTGTTCCACTCCCGGTTCGCCGGGCAGGGCTTCTTCAACCCGGGCTTCTACAAGTCCCCGGCCACCGACAAGGCCCTGCAGGACGGCCGCGACCACGCCGACACCGCGGCCCGCAAGGCCGCGTACTCGGCGTTCCAGAAGCAGCTGGCCGCCGATGTGCCGTGGATCTTCCTCACCTACTTGCAGCACACCTACGTCGTCCGCGACAGCATTCAGGGCGTGAGCCCGCGGGTCGAGGCGCACGACCACGGCACGAACGCGATCTGGTGGAACATCCGCACCTGGAAAGCCGCATGACCCAGCCCTCAACGCCGCCTGCAACGCCCACTGCCGGGGGCCGGTCGGTCAGGGCGCCGCGACCGGCGCGGAAGCGTCGCACGGGAGCGCTGACGGTGGTCCGCCGTCGGGTGCTGGTGGCAGTGCCGGTGCTGATCGCCACCAGCATGGGCATGTTTCTGCTCGGCGCGGCCTCCCCGATCGACCCGGCCAAGCAGTACGCCGGAGCCGCCGCGTTCACGATGAGCCAGGAGAACCTCGCGCAGTTGCGCGCGAACTGGGGCGTCGACGACCCGCTGCCGGTGCAGTACACGCGCTGGATCGGCAACCTGCTCCGCGGTGACTTGGGCTGGTCGACCAGCCGCCACGAGTCGGTGACCGCGGTGATCGGCGCCCGCGCCGGGTGGACGCTGCTGGTGATCGGCCTCGCGCTCGGCGTGGTGCTGGTGGGCAGCCTGCTGCTCGGCACGATTGCCGCCTACCGGCGCGGCGGATGGTTCGACCGTGCGTTGCGGGCCGCCGCCTACGCGGTCGAGTCGATGCCGGTGTTCTGGCTCGGGCTGGCCGCGATCGCGATCTTCGCGCTCGGCCTGGGCTGGCTCCCGGCGGGTGGCCTGACCGACGTGCGGGCCGACGGAACGTCACCGGCAGACGTCGCCCGTCACCTGGTGCTGCCGGTGACTGTGCTGGCTATCTCGCAGGCCCCGTGGTTCCTGTTGTTCGTCCGCGACTCGGTGGCCGATTCCCTGCTGGACGATCACGTGCTCGCCGCCCGGGCCCGCGGCTTGCCCGGCAGAGTGGTGCTGTTCGGCCACGCGCTGCGCACCGGGCTGCTGCCGTTCCTCACCCTCATCGGCACGCATCTGCCGGAGCTGGTCGGCGGGTCGGTGCTGGTCGAGACCGTGTTCTCCCTGCCGGGTCTGGGCGGCGTCACCGTACAGGCGGCACTGGGCGGCGACTTCCCGCTGCTCGCGGCGATCACGCTGATCACCACCGTCGTCGTCCTCACGGCCAATCTGCTCGCCGACCTCGCCTACGCCGCCGCCGACCCGAGGGTCGCCCTCGATGGCTGACCTCGCGCTTCCGCTCAGCGGGCGCCGCCTGCTGCGGCCCGGCCAGGCGACGACGATCCTCGCCGGCACGATCCTGGCCGCCGCGGTCCTGGGCGGGCTGCTCGCCCCATGGATCTGGCCGCTGGACCAGAGCGCCGTCGACCTGGGCCGCACCCGGCTCGCGCCGTCGCTCGAACACTGGGGCGGCACCGACGACCTCGGCCGGGACGTCCTGCACCGCAGCGTCTACGGGCTGCGCGTGTCGCTGCTCGTCGGCGCGGTCGCCGCGCTGGTCGCCACGGTCATCGGCGGGGCGGTCGGAGGGATAGCGGGCGTCGCCGGTGGATGGGTCGACCGGGTGCTGATGCGGATCATCGACACGGTCTCGGCGCTCCCGCACCTGCTGCTGGGCATCTTCATCGTCGCGATGCTCCGGCCGTCGCTGTATGCGGTGGTGCTCTCCGTGGGCCTGACGCACTGGCTGTCCACGGCCAGAATCGTCAGATCCGAGCTGCTCAGTCTGCGGTCCCGGCCATTCGTCGACGCCGCGATCGCCGGCGGAGCGAGCCGTTGGCGGGTACTGCGCCGGCACCTGCTGCCCCACGTCGCGCCGAAGATCGCGCTGGCCACCACGCTGATGGTGCCGCACGCGGTCTGGCACGAGACCGCGTTGTCGTTCCTCGGGCTCGGGTTGCCGCCGCACCTGGCGTCGCTGGGCAACATGATCAACGACGGCCAGCGCTCGCTGCTCACCGGCGCCTGGTGGGCCAGCATCGTGCCGGGGCTGCTGATCATCGTCGTGACGCTGGCGTTGGCGGCCGTGGTCGCGCGGTGGCGGGACCGGCTGGATCCGCGGGTGCGCGCGGAGCTCGAGCTATGAGCACCGTGCTGAGGATTCGGGATCTGACTGTCCGGTTCCGGCTGCGGGACACGATCGTGCAGGCGGTGAGCGGCCTCGATCTGGATGTCCGCCGGGGTGAGCTCCTGGCGATCGTCGGGGAATCCGGCTGCGGCAAGTCCGTGCTCGCCCACTCCCTGATGGGCCTGCTCCCCAAAAACGCGCAGGTCACCGGCTCGGCCCTGCTCCGCGACACCGATCCGGCGGACACCGGTCCGGTGGAACTGATCAGTGCCGCACCCCGTCGGTTCGCCCGGGGAATTCGCGGTCGGCGCATCGGGCTGGTGCCGCAGAGCCCCGCGACCGCACTCACCCCGGTGCGCACCGGCCGGAAACTCCTCGAAGAAACGTTGCGAGTCCACCGCCGGACCACCGACGCCGACACCCTCGCCGCCGACGTCGGCCTGGCCCCGGCCGATCTCGACCGCTACCCGTTCGAACTCTCCGGCGGCATGGCCCAACGGCTGACCACCGCCCTCGCGCTCGCCCCCGACCCGCCTCTGCTCATCGCCGACGAGCCCACGACCGGCCTCGACCGCCCACTGGTCGACCACACCCTCGACCTGCTCCGCCGCCGCTGTGACACCGGCGGCACGGTCGTCGTCATCACCCACGACCTCACCGCCGCCGAACGGGTCGCCGACCGCGTCGCGGTCATGTACGCCAGCCGCCTCGTCGAACACCGCCCCGCCGACGCGTTCTTCGCCAGCCCGTCACATCCCTACGCCGCCGCGCTGCTCGACGCGTTGCCGACCCGGTCCTTCAACCCGGTACCGGGGCACCCGCCGATGCTCACCGCGCTCCCCGACGGCTGCGCGTTCGCGCCCCGCTGCCCCGCGGCGAACTCCGACTGCGCGCGCCGCCCGGACCTCGATCCGGACACCACCGAAGGGGTGGCCTGCCACCACCCGCTCGTCACCGAGGAGGTCGGATGAGCACCCTGGCCGCCCGCGGAGTCGGCGTGACCTTCGGCCATGCAGTTGTCTTCGATGACGTGGACGTCGAACTCGCGCGCGGCGAAACCGTCGGGCTGCGCGGTCCCTCCGGATGCGGCAAGTCGACGCTCGCCCGCGTGCTGGCGCTGCTGCACGGACCCGATCGGGGGCACGTCAGCATCGACGGCTCGCCGATCGAGGGCGCCCGCTACGCGGTGCCAGTGGCCACCCGGACGCGGATCGCTCTGCTGTTCCAGAGCCCGCGGGCGGCCGCCGACCCACGGCTGAGCCTGCTCGACCTGATCGCCGAACCGCTGCTCGCGACCGGGACCGATCGCACTACCGGGCGCGCGCGGGCCCGTGCGTTGGCCGACGACGTCGGGCTCACCGAGGATCTCCTGGAACGCCGCCCGCACGCGGTCAGCGACGGCCAACTCCAGCGCGCCTGCCTGGCCCGCGCACTCGTCCACAACCCCGACTACCTACTGCTCGACGAGGCCACCGCGATGCTCGACGCGTCCACCCAGGCCCTCGTCGCCCAGGTACTCATCGCTTACCAGCGACAGCACCAGGCGGGCGTCTTGCTGGTCAGCCATGACCTCGCGCTCCTCGACCGCTGGGCCGACCGAACGATCGACTGGAACGAGCTGATCTCCTGAACCGGGGCGTGCCCAGGCCGCGGGAGCCGAGCGGCTCACCGCGCCGATGTGTGCCACCTCCGCCTACCGCGCCACGCCTGAACGCCTCGCGGAGACCATCCTGGCCGTCGTCGAAGCGCCAGCAACGCTACCGAGAGGCATCCCCGGCCGCCGAGGAGAACGACACATGATCGGTGGTCGGCGAGACCTCCACTGACGAGAAGTTGCAGTTCAACGCGGCCCCGGCTGAACGGACCTGCGCGGCGATGCCTGCCGCGGTTGCCTCAATGCCTTGATCCGGGAGTTGGGGTGCGAGTAGTCCGAGGATGCGTCGTTCGCTGAGGTAGAGGTTGCGTGGGTGGCCGTCGGGGGCGGGTCGGGCGCTGGTGTGGCCGTGGCGGCAGCGGTAGCCGGGTCTGCCGTGGACCCAGTGCGGTTGCATCCGTCGTCCACACGGTGCGCAGCGGACCAGGCCGGTGAAGGCGTAGGTGCGGGTCGTACCGTTGGTGGGCCGGGCCCGGTCGCTGATCGCTTGGGCGGCGACGAAGTCGGACTCGCTGACGAGTCCGAGGTGACTGCGCTGCGCCGAGACGGCCCAGTCTCGCCCGGGGTTCCACCGGCGGCGCGCGGCGACGTCCGCGGTCTCGTCGGTGGGATGCTCGGTGCCTTGGCGGTTCCAGACTTGCCGGCCGGTGTAGCGGGGGTTGCCCAGGATGCTGGCCACTGTGTGCACGGTCCAGTACTGGGTGGCCCGGTTCGGGTTACGGCCGGGGTCGGCGGCCGAGGGGCACGGGATGCGGGCGTCGTTGAGGCTGCGGACGATGGCCGCGACGCTGCGCCCGGCTAACCGCTGGGAGAAGATCCACGTCACATTGATCGCGGTGGCCGGATCGGGTTCCAGGCGGAGCAGGCGCCGCCCCCACTGCGCGTGCGCGGCGTTCGGGTGCGGACCGGCGTCGACAAGACGGTAGCCGTAGGGCGGGCGGCCACCGAGGTAGCGGCCCTGCACCAGGGTCTGGTGGCGCATCGCCGCGGTGGTCCGGAACCGAGCCCGGAGGATCTCCTTCTTCGATCGCGCGCCGAGCAGCAGCACGGCGGCGGCGTGGTCGGGCTCGGCGGGGTCGACCGGGCCGCCGAACTCCGGCAGCCACAGGTCGACACCGTGGGCGTCCAAAACGGGGAGCAGCTGACGGAGTTGACGGCCGGCGAAGGCGCGTTCGTACTCGCCGACGACAATCGCGTTGAACGCACACTCCGGGCAGCCGAGGTCGGTCAAGAGCCGGGCGGCTTCCGGACGGCGACTCCAGGGCCGTCGCCGGGTATGACCGACGTCGAGGTACTCGACGACGATCCGGCCGTGACCGGCGATCAGTTCCTCGGCGGCCTCGCGCTGCCACCCCAGCGACGACTCCGGGTCCTGGAACTCCTTGGTAGACATCCGCGCGTAGAACGCGAACCTCAACGACCCGAATCCGCCGCACGGGCCTTCTGCAACGTTCGTCCCTTGCTTTTCGACGAGCCAATTCGCGAACGAATCGGGCACAGAGTAACCAGCATCAGACATCGGCGATCCTTCGATCGGACGCCCCTACCGAACATGGTGCGACGGCGCTGCGCGCCCTGGTCATTCGCGGCCGTATTAACAGCCGATCAAGGTGCCTATCCACGCAGATCGGGTCAGTCGAATAGCGCGCCCAGTGCGCGATAGAAAGAGATTTGTGTGATTGCGAGAGAACATTGCGTCAAATGGCAACCTGTGAAATAAAAGGTGCATGGACACCCGCTTAAAGCGGATGTGCTGGGTGTGGGGGTTCAAGTCTCGGACACAGAATCCCCCCACGAGCGTTGTTCCTGCTGGTGAGGGTCTTGTGGTCTCGGGCTGGGAACTTGCGGCCTACGACGTTCGGCCGATCAGTCGGCGCGGTCGTCAGCGATAAGGACGAGTTCCTCCCAGCCGCATTCGATCGATTCGCTGGCATCGCGCAAGAACTGCGCCACCGTCGCCGAGGTGTCGGGTGAATCGGTGGCCCCCGGAACGCCTTCGGCGATGCGGTCGACGATGTCGTCTTCGCGCCAGTACACGTTTCTCGGGTGCCCGGCCGGTTTGCGCCGCGCGCTGGTGTGGCCGTGCCGGCAGCGGTACCCGGGTCGGCCGTGTGTCCAGTGCGCTTCGAGATGTCGGCCGCAGATGGCGCAGATAAGCAGTCCGATCAGGGCGTACCGCCGGTCGGGGATAGGTGTGCCGGGCGTCGCGTCGATCGCTTGGGCGGCGACGAAGTCGGATTCGCTGACCAGGCCGGGATGCGACACGGCCTCGCTGACGACCCAATCGCGTCCGGGATTCCAGCGTCGTCCGCCGAGCCCGGGTTCATCGGGCGGAGCCTCGTCCGTACGGGCTTGGCGATTCCACACCTGACGACCGGTGTATCTCGGATTGCCGAGCACGCTGGCCACCGTCTGGACTGTCCATGGCCCGCCGACCCGGTTGCGGTTGCGTCGGGGATCGGCGCCGGACGGACTTGCGATCCCGGCGTCGTTGAGGTGCCTGGCGATGCGTGCCAGGCTGCAACCGGAGAGGCGCTGCGCGAAGATCCACCTGACGTTCAGGGCCAGTTCCGGATCGGGGTCCAGGCGGTGCAGCCGGCGTCCCCACTGCGCATGAACCATGTTGGGATGCGGACCGGCGTCCACGAGGCGATAGCCGTAGGGCGGACGGCCGCCAAGGTACCGGCCTTGTTCGATCGTCTGGCACCGCATCGCGGCCAAGACCCGGAACCGGGATCGCTGTACCTCACGCGTCGACTGCGTCCCGAGGAGCAGCATGACGGCCGCATGCGTTGGATCGCCGGCCCGTACCGGTCCGTCGAACTCGGGGAGCCACAACTGGAGGCCACGGTCGGTGAGGAACGGAAGGAGCCGTTGAAGTTGGCGTCCGGCAAAAGCCCGCTCGTACTCGCCGACGACGATCGCGTCGAACGCTCTGACCGCCGATGTGGCTGCGTCGAGCAACGCCGCCGCCTGCAGGCGGCGCTCCCAAGGGACGCGGCGTGAGCAGCCGATATCGACGTACTCGACGGCGATCTGGCCGGAGCCGGTGATGAGCGCGGTGGCGGCAGCACGCTGCCAGGCCACCGACGAAAATGGGTCTTGGAAGCCAATAGTGGAAGTTCGTGCATAGAACGCGAACCGCATGCCTTGTCCGGGGCCGACCTTCTGCGGAACACGAGATCGGGGCCGCCGCCTGGTCATCCAGGCGGTGAACGGATCGTCTGCCAATCTCGTCGTTCTGGCCATCGTGGCGTCCTTGATCTGTAGGCGCCCCGGTTCCAGTCGAACATACGGAGCAGCCCATGGCAGGCGTCGAATGACTAACACCGCGGGGCGCTCTGACTATGCTGGTATGTATGAGTGAGGCGGCCCGGCCGGGCTGGGTAAACGACCCGGAGCTACCGTCCGCGGTCGACGACCTGCACGGCCCATTGGACGGCGAGATCCGTCTGCCGCTCCGGGTCTACTGGACCGGCCCTGACCCCGAGGCGGTCATTTGGGACCTCGCCCGGGAAAGCCGTAGGGCACGGCTCTACGAAATCGTGCTCCGCGAAGGCACGCTCGACGACATTCGGTCACTCGTCAACGGCCGGGAGTTGGTGCGGCTCTGGGACCGGCTCTGGCTACCGGTCCATCTACGCCGCGCCTGGCAACCGCTCATCGATGCCGCGGGCCTCGCCTGAGGATGGCTCTCGACCCGCTCCAGGAGCAAATCACCCAGACGGCGCTGTCCCTCCCGCAGGCACACACTCTGGCGCTCGCCGGCGGCGGCGCGATGATCGCCCACGGCCTCGTCGACCGCGCGACCCACGATGTCGACCTGTTCACCGAGATCGACGCCGACGAAGCCGTCCGAGTGGCCGCCGCTCTGCGTGACACGCTCGCCGCCGCCGGACTGGAGATCACACCGGCGGCGCGGCCCCACACGCCAACCGCTTCATCGCGCACGACCCACGGACCGGACTGTCCTGCGAAGTCGAAGTCTTCCCTGACGGCGGGCGCCTCCGCCCCACCGTCGATCTCGGGCTCGGCGCTGTTCTCCACCTCGACGACCTCGCCGCCGACAAAGTCCTCGCCCTCTGGGGTCGAGCCGAAGTCCGAGACTATATCGACGTCGTTGCGCTCCTGGACCGATTCACCAAGGAACGTCTTCTCCGACTCGCCGAGGAGAAGGACGCTGGCTTCACACCAGCGACCTTCCTGGATGCGCTCGGAGCCATCCGGCGATTCGATCCAGAGGACTGGACCGCCACAGGCGTCGATACCGACGCTATCGAACGCACTCAGCAGGTAGTCGCGGAATGGATCGAAGAACTGGGCAACTGACGGGACTGTCTCACCGTTGGTCAGACAGTCCCGGCCGATCTGGTCGTCGTGCCGCTGTATCAGCGCTCGGCAAGGGGGAGCAGCACGACGAAGGTGCTGCCGCCGGGCTGCTCGGTCACGGTGAGGGTGCCTCCGTGCCGTTCGGCCACCACGCGGGCGAGGACGAGGGCGATACCGGTGCGAGTGTCGGCGTCGCCGGTGCCGGTCGTGTTCGCCCGGGAAAATCCGTCCGCGCTCAGCGTGAGTCGACGTCTGCTGCCGACGGTGAGTTCGGCGTTGTCGCCCAGCCGCCGAAGCGTGACCATCGGCATTTCGGAACCGTCGAGCGCGAGGGTGAGGAGTTTGTCGGCGAGTTGGCGGAGCCGGTCCGGATCGCCGTGGACGCCGATCGCCGGTTCGAGCCTCAGCCGGAGCGTGCGGCCCGGGTCGTGTTCGGCGTGCGCATCGGAGATGAGCGCGGTCAGGTCGACCGGGTAGGTCGGCAGTGGGTCGTCGTCGCATTCGAGGGCGGTGATGTCGAGGAGCCCGTCGACCAGTTCGCGCAGCACGGTGGTGTTGCGGTCGATGCCGTGCAGCAACTGCAGGTCGGTGTCGGTGCGGGGAGTCGGGTCGTCGAGAAGCAGCTGGTTGTAGGTCGCGATGGTGGTGAGCGGGGTGCGCATGTCGTGGCCGATGAGCGCGGTGAAGTCGGTTCGGGCGCGGCGGAGCTCGGCGGCGAGCTCGTCCGCGCGGCGCCGGGCGAGGAACTGGCCGGCCTGGGTGGCGAAGTCGAGTAGCAGACCGGTGGTCTGGAACTCGTCGTGGTGCAAGGCCGGCGCGAAGCAGGTGAGGACACCGAGAACTTCGTCGCTGTCGAGGATCGGCACCGAAACCACGGCGCGCAATCCCCGGTCGGCGTAGGTGCGAGCGCGAGCCTGGGACTCCGATTTCTGCATGTACGGAGATCGGGCCAGGTCAGGTTCCCAGATCGGCTGTCCGGAGGCCCAGACCGCCACGGGGATCTCGCGGGCCGACCGGGTCAGCCGCTCGGGCAGCAGGTCACCGAGACGAAGCTCGGCGGGATGCCAGACGGCCACCCGATGCAAGGTGTCGGTGGTCCGGTCGACCAGCCGCAGGCTCAGGTAGGACCAGCCGAGAGCGTCTCCGATCAGGCCGAGTGCCTCGGCGCCGAGCGTGGCGAGGGTTCCGGGGCGACCCAGAACACGGGCGACGGCCAGTTGGCAGTCGCGGAACTGCTGGGCCCGGTACTGCTCGGTGATCTCCCGGATGGTCGCGACGGCACCGACCGGCCGTCCGGTCGGACCGACGATCGGTCGCGCGTCCGTGCTGAGATAGCGGTCGGGATGACCGTGACGACGGATCAGCGCGACGAACTCGTGCGTGGACTGTCCGGCGAGAGCGCGGACGAGGCGGCTGTCGGCCGGGTCGATTCGGGTGCCGTCGAGGTGACGCAGCTGCGCCAGGCCGGCACGGTGAGCCTCATCGGGCGACAGGTTCGCCGGCAGCTGATGGATCTCGCGGAGCGCGCGGTTGACGATTACCGCGTGGCCGGTGCGGTCGACGGCGACCACGCCTTCATCGAGGCTGTCGAGCAGCGTGTCAGCGAAGCCTCGTTGGGTCCGGGCGTCGAGGTCGGCTGCCGTAGCGGCGGCTTCGGCCGCTCTGGTGGCGGCTACCTGAGCGGTGATGTCGGTCAGGAAGACGCAGACCGCCGCGCCGCGGGGACTGTGAAGCACCGACATGCGCGCGTGCGCGTGCACGGGTTGGCCGTCGCGGTGCCGTGCCTCCACGACGCCGGCGATCCGGCTCGGGCGGGCCAGCAGTTCGGCGATCACCTCGGGGACCGGCCGCTGCCCCTCGTAGCGGGCACGCAGCAGCACATCGATCGGTTGGCCGTAGGCCTCGGCGGCGGTGTAGCCGAACAGGTCGTGCGCGGCGGTGTTCCAGCCGGTGACCCGCGCGTCGATGTCCAGGGCGACGAACGCCTCGGAGATGGCCTCGAGCACCTCCTGGCTGTTCAGATCGGCGAAGGTGACTGGAGGTGCGGCGGGCACGTGGTCGACGAGAGCAGCGATGTCCGCCAGCATCGCGAGGTCGGATTCGGTCCAGGGGCGGGGCCGGTCGTCCAGGACCGTCAGCGATCCCACCCCTCGGCCTTCGGCGTCGTGCAGCGCAACGGTGACGAACGCACGGACGCCGTGGTCGTGGGCCAGCGGGTGGGTTTGGGATTCCGCTCGGACGTCCGTGCACGTCACCGGGGTGCCGGGCGAGTTTTCGAACAGAGAAGCGAGGTCGGCCGGATGCCCGTCGGTGGTGAGCGGCTCCGGGAACCCGTAGGTTTCGACGAGGTGCCCGTCGCCAACGATGACCACCAGCCCCATCGGCGCGTGCAGCGCTTTCGCGGCCAACCGGGCTATCCCCGTCAGCGGTATCGAAAGCCGGTGCTGAGTGCGTCCGCTCGCAGCCGGCCGATCAGGGTCGTGCAGTGGGCCACTCTCGGTGATGCACATGACTGCGGACGCGCCTTCCTGACGGACGGGCGATCCCTAGCCCTGTGGCTTAAGGCTGACCACACCGGCGCGTCGATCCGCTGGGAGGCGACGTCGCGTGTAGTGAGGAGTCGGTCTGCGCACGTACGGTTAGTTTGGGGTGATTATCCGGCTGGACGGTGGGGTCGACGCGCAGGCGCGCGGAGCGGTGCCGATGCTCCCCGAACTCTCGACGGGCGGAGCTACCGGCCGGTCGGTTATCGTCCACCAGTGCTCCACGATGCGCCGTCGAACGGCTCGGACAGCGGTGTCTTCGAGATCCTGATCGTCGACGACGACGCCGGTGACGTCCTGCTGATCGAGGAGGCGTTGGCGGACCGGCAACTGGATCATCGGTTGCACGTCGCCGCTGACGGTGTCGCCGCGCTCGAGTTCCTCCGGTCCGAGGACACACCCCGACCGAACCTGGTCCTGCTCGATTTGAACATGCCCCGCATGAACGGCCGCGAGCTGCTAGCCGCGGTGTAGGCCGATCCCGAGCTGCGGTCGATTCCCGTGGTGGTGCTGTCGACCTCAACCGTCGATGAGGACGTGGCGGTCAGCTACGACTTGCAAGCCAACGCGTTCGTATCGAAGCCGGTCGACTTCGACGACTTCGTGGCGGCCGTGCAGCACATCGACGCGTTCTACCTCGGCGTCGTGCGACTGCCGTCGTCGCGCCGCTAGACCTGGACGAAAGCCGCCGCGCTGCGATCAGGGAGTAGTTCTCACCGATTCTGCAGGTCATCGGGTACGTGGTCGATGACAGGGCGTCGATGGTAGGTCTGATCGCACGGGGTGGGGCCCGGCTGTGAACATGATGGGCGGCCTGTTCGGTAGTCGGCGATGGCGGGTGTCCGAGCGGGGCAAAGTGACGCTGCTCGCTGCGGCCTTGGCGTTGCCGCTGCTGGTGGTCTCGGCGGCCTACGTGGGCGTGGAACACGGGCGTCTGACGTCCGGTCGGCTCGAGCGGGCCGGCGCGGACTATCTGGTGCCGTTGAGCCGGCTGGCCACTGCCGTGACGCTGGCCCGCCACACCGTCGCCGCCGGCGGGCGCGGTGACGCCGCGGAGATCGACGCATTGGTGCGGTCAGCGGAGGAGGTCGACACTCGCGAAGGTCGAGCGCTCGGCGTCCGCGCGGAATGGCGGGCGACGGCAGCAGCGGTACGCACAGCGCTCCAGCCGCGCTCACGACGGGTGACGGTAGCGAACTACAACCTGGCCGTCGACCGGATCCTGGCGTTGATGACGCACGTGCGGGATCCGAGCACGGCCCTGGACGGCGACGTGGACACGTACTACGTGATGAACGCCGCGATCTACCAGCTTCCGGTGCTCCTGGACACGCCGTTGCGCGCCATCGACGCCGTGCTGTTGGACACCGCCTCCGGCACGAGCACCGGCGCAGCCGGGCTGGCGCCGATCGCAGCGATGGCCGGCCGCACCACGGTGCTGACGAACTCGCTGGCGAACAATCTGAAACGTGCGTTCGCGGCAACCGGCAGCGAGGAACTGCGGGGCTTGCAGCGCCTCGCCGATCGGGCGGTGGCCACCCACCGGCAGGGCGCGCAGTTCGTGCTGCGGACCGCGGCCGCCGGACGGCCGCTCGCGGTCGAGGCGGCGTTGCTCGAACCCATGATCGAGCAGACCACCGCGCTCAGCGCAGCGTTGCTACCAGTGCTCCGCCACCTCATCGACGCACGCATCACCACCCTCGAGCACCGCATCTACGGTGTAGGCGCCGCAACGGGGCTGGCGGTGCTGATCGCGTCCTATGCCTTGATGTCGTCGCTGCGCGGCATGCGTCGGGACCGGGACCGCGCGGTGGCCGCAGCCGCGGCACAAGCGGCGTTCCTGGCCACCATGAGTCACGAGATCCGCACTCCGCTCAACGCCGTGATCGGCATGACCGGGGTGCTGATGGACACCGATCTGGACGCCGATCAGCGGGACTACGTCACGACGGTCCGCGACAGCGGCGAGGCATTGTTGAGCACAATTAATGACATCCTCGACTTCTCGAAGATCGAGTCCGGTGAGCTCGATCTGGACGACGAACCGTTCGACGTGCAGGAATGCGTGGACAGCGCCCTGGCGCTGGTCGCGCTGGAGGCCGACCGGAAAGGCCTGGAGCTGGTCGGGGCGGTCGAGAACTGTTCCCCGACGGTGCGCGGTGACGTCACCCGGCTGCGTCAGATCCTGGTCAACCTGCTCTCCAACGCGGTGAAATTCACCGAGCGCGGTGAGGTGGTGGTGACCACGACCGCGCAGCCGCTGACCGACGATCCGGCCGGACGGGTCCGGCTACGGGTCGCCGTGCGGGACACTGGCCCCGGCATTCCCCCCGATCGGATGCACCGGGTCTTCCGGTCCTTCGCCCAGGTCGACTCGTCCACCACCCGCGTCCACGGCGGCACCGGGCTCGGTCTGGCGATCAGCCGGCGTCTCGCCCGGGCGATGGGCGGTGACATCACCGTCGACAGCGCGGTCGGCGCCGGCTCGACGTTCGTCGCAACGGCGATCGTGACGAGCTGGCCCGATGATGCGGTCACCGACGCCGATGACGGCCGACTCGTCGGTGCGTCCGCGCTGGTCGTGGACGACAACGCCACCAACCGGCGCGTTCTGTGCCTGCAGCTGGGCGGATGGGGCCTGCGCTGCGTCGAGGCGGCCTCCGCGGCCGACGCCCGCGCGTTGGTCGACGCCGGAGAGCGGTTCGACGTCGCCGTCCTCGACCTGCAGATGCCCGAACACGACGGGCTGGAACTCGCCCGCGCGCTGCGCACCGATGCCCGGACCGCCGGTCTGCCGCTGATCCTGCTCAGCAGCATCTACTGGCGGCCGACCGATGCCGATCGAACCTTGTTCGTCGCGATGCTGTCCAAGCCCGCCCGGGCCGCGCTTCTCCGCGACCACCTCCGCCGTGCGCTCGCGCGGCCGGCGGAACCGCGTGACGTCTCCTCCAGCCGTTCCGGCGTTCCGAGTCCTTCGGCTGCGTTGCGGATCCTGCTGGCCGAGGACAATCCGGTCAACCAGAAAGTCGCCCAGTTGTTGCTGGCCAAACTCGGTCAGCGCGTCGACACCGTCGCCAACGGCGCCGAAGCGCTCCAGGCCGTGCAGCGCGTCCCCTACGACCTGGTGCTCATGGATGTGCAGATGCCGGTGATGGACGGGCTGGAAGCCACCCGGCGCATCCGCAGTGAACTACCTCCCGAGCGGCACCCCTGCATCGTCGCCATGACCGCCAGTGTGCTGGTCGAGGACCGCAACGCCTGCAGCGCCGCCGGCATGGACGACTATCTCCCCAAACCCGTGCGCGCCCAGGACCTCCACGCCGTGATCTCACGACTGACCGGGCGCATTGTGCCCGGCGAGCACCCCGTCACGGCTGATCAGAGCCGTGATCCAGCCCGTGAGGAAGAGATTCCGGACGCGATCCAACGGCGCATTCGGGACTTGATCGGTCCCACCACCGACCCTGAGGAACAACACTTCCTGGCCGGGATGCTGCGCGCCTTCACGACGACCGGCGACCAACTGCTCAGCGAAATCGACCACGCCCTACACACCGACGATCATCAGGCCGCCTTGGCGGGGGCCCATCGGCTCAAAGGATCCGCGGCCAACCTGGGCCTCGACGACCTCGCCCAAGCCCTGGGCGACCTTGAGGAAGCGCTCCAAGGTATTCCGCCCGGATCGGGACGCCTGGAGCACCTCGTCACCGCCGCCCGGACCGACCTGCATCTCGCAGGCCCTCATCTTCTCCACGCGGCCGACGCGTTGGAGGAGCCAGGAACAGTCCACGCGAACCCAGACTGAGCGTGCCTCCGGCTGCTCCTCACCCGCGGATGATCGAGCGGGCGCATCACGACGGTGGGTCGGGGAACTGCGCCGAGACGTGTTTGGTCTTCGTGTCGTCGTCGACGTATCAATCGACGTCGAGGGCCAGTTCCCGCGCCAGGTGCAGCCCGAGTCCGCCGTCGCCGGGAGCGCGTCCGACCGCGTACTCCGGCGGGTTGCTCAGGTCGTGGTCAGCCACGTCTAAGACGAAAGAGTCACCGGTATGCAGTAACCGGACGATGCTCGGCGGCAACCCGTGCTTGATCGCGTTGGTCGCCAACTCCGACGCGACCAGCACCATCTTCTCCGGCACGTCCTCCAGCCCCACGTCCGGAGGCAGCTGACGTCCTGTGATCGCCTCGTACACTCGGGCCTGGAGCATCCCCAGATCACCGGGGCTGGTCAGTACCCACCGCCCGATTTCGGTGTGCGGTGTCGCCGGGCGAGTGTTGGCCAGGGACGCCATGAGTCTCGCCATGCCCGGCCGCAGCCCGGGCTGCACGCCGCCGATGCGGTGGTGTCGGCGTCCCACTCCGCTCGTAGTTGCTCGGACATGACCCGCGCGCGGGCCGCCTCCGCCTGGAACCTCACAGTGAGGGATGGATCGCGCACCGAGTGCGCCACGTCCTCCCACATGATCGTGGTTCGCTGCATCGAAGCCAGAAACATCCGGCGCATCTGCATGGCGCGTTCGTGATCCATGGCCCCTCCTCGGCTCGCTTCCGGTCCCAGGAGGTATCCCGGATGTGAGGAATCATTCCGGGCTCGGCCGTCCGGAACCCCGTCACTCACCACCCACGGCGGTGAGGCCCCATTTCTCGCCGCTGGACACGTACAGTGCGGAACATGGCGGACGAGCTCGATCTGGTGCTGCAACCGATGATCCATGTGAACGACGTGGGCGCGACCGTGGCGATGTTCGAGGCGCTCGGTGGCGAACTCGTGCAGGGCAGCCGGGACGGAGACTGGGTCCAGATCCGCATCGGCGGCGCCGAGATCGGTCTCCTCGCACACCCGCCGAATCCAGCTCAGGGCGAAGGCGTCGTGGAGTTGAACTTCGAGTCGAAGAGCCGCTTGGAAGACGTGGAGCAGGTCGCTCGCTCGCGGGGCATCGAGATCGCCCGAGCCGCCTCGGACGAGCAGTTCGGAAGGCAGCTCCAGCTACGCACACCGGACGGTCTTCTCGTCAAGATCAACGAAATCGACGGTGATTTTGTCACTGGAAGCGGTCGCGACTGAGTAGCTCCGACGGCTCTCCGCTCGCGGAGGGCTCAGCTGGCCGGTCTCCTGGTCGATGTCCCGGCCGAAGAGGGCCGCGACCTGCGGCCCCGGGCCGGGGCCGAGGGGGCACGACGTGTCGTCCGATCTCGTCGCCCGCAAGCAGCGCCGGTTTCCCTCCGTGCCGGGTTCGATCATCGCCACGCGGGGTGCGCTGACCGCCACCACCGCGGGCGGGTGGGCGCTGGTCGGTCCCCTCGGCGTCCTGACCGCCGTGCTGACGCCCGGTGACGAGCCGAGCGGGCCCGTCTGGGAATCTCGGGGGTCGCGTTGGCCGCCGGTGCGGTGCTCGCGGTGGTCGGCACCCGGATCTCCGCGGAGATCAGCCCGGGCGCTGAGCCGGTCGTCGTGAACGACGACCGCAGGCTCTCCACTACTTCAGCGAGTAGCCCTGCATCGCTCGTGACGGAGCCGGTTGCCGAGACGGTGCCGAGGGTTCAGCGGCGGGGGCGAGGTCGCCATGATCGCGATCACCGCGTCTGCAGCCAGCGCGACGAACAGCAGGTACGTGACCGCCGGTGCGAAGACCGAAAACGGGAGCTCCCCGGTCACCCTCAACCCGGAGGGGGTGCGCCAGGCGGCGTAGCGGGCCTTGTAGTCGCCCGGAGATACTTCGGGTAAGAGGCCGTGCAGTTCCGCGCCTTCGACCGGAGGGCTGGCGGTCAGCGTCGGTCGGCCGTCGTCGGCGCGGCGACGGCAGCACCGGGTATCCGGCGATGACCCGGCCGAGGACGCAAACAGCGAGCAGTGCGGCGAGGCGACGCGCGCGCGGGGCGCTGCGCGGGCTGTCGTCGTCGTGCTGTCGGGGTCGGTGGCCATACTCGGTGAAATCCGGCACAACGTCGCCGATGCGTTGACCGCGCGCGGTCGCGGCGGCGGGTTTGATCGTGTTCGCCGGCAACGAGGCGATCGCCCGTTACCGCATCCGCGTCGGACGCAAGATCGGCTCAGCGGCGATGGTCGCCGACGGACTGCACGCTTGTACCGACGGGTTCACTTTCCTGGCGGTGCTGTCCCCGGCATGCGCGACGTAGAGGCGGTGAGGCTGCGGTGGATCGGGTGCCGTCTGCACGCCGAACCCGAGATCGTCGCCGACGCTTTCCGGTGATGGGGAACCAGCCTCTGCGCGTGGCGGGTGGTTCGCCGGTCACAAGGGGGGTTCGGCGGGGTCGACGTGCAGCCGGGGGAGGACGCCGCTGAGAGTAAGGACGCGGGAGGCGATGCGGGAGGGCCGGTGGATGACCAATGTGGTGCCGGTCGCGGTAAGGCCGGCGAAGATCCCGGCGGCGGCGGCGCTGAAGTACGCAATGGAGTGCAGGTCGAGATGAATCGCCGGGCGCTGTCGCTCGGAGGTGGCCTGCTTGATCGCGGCGGCGAGGCGGTCGCGGAACCACGCCTCGCTGCGCACGTCGATGTCTCCCAGCAGTTGCAAGGCCGCGCGTTGGGTGGCGGTGTCGACGCGGGTGTAGGCCGCGAGCAGGAGGTCCCCGTTCGCGGCATCGAGTTGGTCGTAGCTGAATCCCGGCGATAGCCGGATACCGTCCGGCGGCGTGGGCAGGTCGAGGTGGTCGGTCATCAGCGGGTGACTCTGTTTCCCGGGGTATCCGTGGGCAGCGACAGGGGATGCGCGTACCCATGCTGGCCGCGCCCCGACGCGGGGAGTTCGCCAGCGGGTGGGCACGCGTTCTGACCGGTGTGGACCCTTGTCTGGATCGATGTGCCTGGCTACGTCCCAGCCGTGCACACCTGTACCGCTCGCGAGGACCGATAGTACACACGTGCTACGCGGAGTAGGCCGGTATCGGAGGACGTGGGTGGTGAGGCCTATTCACCTTGGGCGAGCGTGTTCCACCTGTTTCCGGTCGTGAATCTGCTTCGGCTCGGCTGCCTCGTGTCTCACCGAGGAGCACCTCGACGGCTAACGGGACAATCAGAGCGCACCGGCTCCTGACCGTACTGACTTCATCGCCCGTCCCGCGGTCACTACCTAAGACGCGGGAGAACCTCGATGGTGAACAGGTCGACGATCTCCTGCCTGCGTGAGCCCTCACCGACCGGCGAGAAGATCAGTGTCTCCGCGCCGGCTTCCGCAAACTCACGAATCCGGGCGATGACGCGCTCGGGATCGCCGTGCAGCAGGTACCTGTCGGCCAGCCGGTCGAAGTCCTGCTGATAGGTCGTACTGACCCCTTCGACGACCTCCCGCCTGGCGACCGCCGGGTCCGCATCGACGCCGCCCCAGCAGAAGATCGCGCCGCGTACGCGGGCCGGATTGCGGCCCGCGGCCTCCGCGACTCCGCGGACCTCGGTGAGGCTGCTGGCGAGCTGCTCCGGTGTGTACATGTACGGCAGCCAGACGTCGGCGAAGCAGCCGGCGCGGCGGACCGCTGCCGGACGCCGGCCACCGAGCCAGATGGGTGGCCCGTTCGGCTGGACCGGCTCCGGCGCTAGCGCGAGTCCGGGCACCCGGGTGAACCGGCCGTCGAAGTCGACTGCTCCGCCCTTCCAGAGCGCCTGCAGCAACTCGAGCGCTTCGTCGGTGCGGGGGCCGCGTTCGGTCACGTCGACGCCGGCCGCCACGAACTCCGGTGGGTACTCACCACCCACGCCGATGCCGAAGTCGAAGCGGCCGCCAGAAACTTGGTCGAGGGTGGTGGCCAGTTTCGCCGCCAGCGCGGCCGGGTAGAGCGGCAGCACGGTCAGCGAGCTCAGCAGCCGGATGCGCCGGGTGGCGCCGGCGGCCGCGGCCAGCGTGACGAAACCGTTGCTGTGCGGGCCGTGGAAGAACAGGTGCTCGCCGGTGGCGAGGCCGTCGTAGCCGGCTTTTTCGGCCGCGCGTGCCTCCGCCGCGACCGCTCGCTGGTCGAAGCTCAGCATCAGGTTGACCCGCACGGGGCGTCCCTATTCGGCCGGCGCCGGCCCCGGAGCCAGCGCCGGGGACGCCGCGTCGACGTCCTGCCGCGCGTGTCCCAGACGGCCGTCTGTCTCCCCGCCGGATGCGGTCCGGACCGTGCCGAAGTAGGACGCGGTCTTGGCCTCGGAGGGACTGACGAACAGGCCCATAGCCTCGACCAGAACGACCTCGGGTTCGGCCTCCGTCGTGATGGCTCCGGTCACCGTGGTGCGACGACCGGCGGCTCCCGCCATCCGGCTGGTCAGCAGCAGCGGCGTGTGGAGGGGAACCGGCCGGCGGTAGCGAAGGGTCAGCTCCGCGGTCATGCCCCATCGGCCGGTCACGATCGCGCCCTGGCCCAGGATCTGGTCCATGAGCAGTGCGGACACGCCGCCATGGACGAAAGTCGGCGGCCCCTCGTGGACCGGGCCGAGCGTGGCGCGGGCCAGCACTCCGTCTCCGTCCGGCTCGAAGCGGAGCGGGAGCGCGAAACCATTGCCCGGCCCGACCACCGGGTTGAACATGCGGATGCCGCGCCCCATGTCGTCCAGCGGCGAGAGCGTCGCGGGGGAGCGCACTTCCTCGGTCAACGGCTCGATCGCGTCGCGGATCGCGGCCGCCGCCTTGCGCAGCTCGGCCGGCGATGCCACCGCGGTGGCCGCGGCCGTCAGCGCCGCGCGCAGTGCGTCTCCCAACTCGGTGGTGGCGTTGTAGAGGTCGGTGAGTTCGTCGTCCAGGGAAGCCGTTCAGTCGAGGAAGGCGCTGAGGCGCCGAATGATGGACGCCGCTTCGGCCGCCATCGCGGGCACGAACTCGGCGATGTTCACCAGGCTAGTGATCGCGGAGGCGACCTGGTCTGTGAGCGCGAGACCGTTCTCAACATCACCGTCGGACTGCGCCCGCTGCATCGATTCGATCCCTTGTTCGTGCCGGAGTCGCGGCGAGCCCGGTCGTCGCCGGGCGCCGGAGCTACCCCCTACTCCCAACTCAGGCCGCAGGACAGCTCTCGTCAACGGTCTGCCGGGAAATCGTCATCGTTCCGTCACAGAAGCATGTACGGATGAACGCTTTCTCGGTTCGTCGCGTCTCTGGGACGGGTGGCCGGCATCGAGGCGATGCGGCCGTCACCGCGGGGCGACCGGCTCCGCGGGCCGACGAACCAAGGAGAGGCCATGCAGCACCAGGGTTCACACGCGCGGCGGCGGGGTCTTCAAGGCGCCGGGCCGCCCGGGATCGCCGCGGTCGCGATCTTGCTGGCGGCGTTGGCGACCGCCTGGGTCTACCGGGCCGATCTCGGTATCGGGACTGCCTCCGCGCAGCCCGCCGCCAACCTGGCCGGGGGCCACGACACCGGTCACTCGGCGCTCAGCCCTGCGGATGCCGTGACTCCGATCGACGCGAGTCAGGCTCCGTCTTCCGGCCCGGTGAGCGAGCTCGACAAACAATTGCTGGTCAAGGTGCGTCAGGCGGACCTCTGGGAGCTGCCTGCTGGCCTCTTCGCACAGGACAACGGCTCGATGGAACAGGTTAAGCGAGCCGGTCTGCACCTGATGGAAGGCCACTCCCGCCTGGATCAGATGGTCCGCGAGATCGCAACCGCGCTGAACGTGCCGATTCCCGACAAACCCACCGCCGACCAGCAGTCGTGGCTGCGCACGCTGGAGACGTCCAAGGGCACCGAGTTCGACAAGTTCTTCGCCAACCAGCTGCGGGACTCCCACGGAAAGGTGTTCGTCGCGATCGCCAAGGTCCGCGCGACCACTCAGAACAGTGTGATCCGCGACCTGGCGATCGAAGCCAACAAGCAGGTGGCCGACCACATGGAGGTGCTGGAGGACACCGGTCTGGTGAAGGCTCAGACGTTCGACTCCATCGCCGCGGACGTGCTGCCCTGACCGTAGTCGGTGCTCGCCGACAGACGCTGCCACCAGCCGGGATCGGGAACCTCCCCAGCGGCGACGACCAGTTGGTCCAGTGCGCCCGCGACGAGTTCGGGCTGGTCGACGGCGGCTCGTGCGACGAGATCGGCGAGTGACCGGTGACGGCGGAGCATCGTTTCGCCGATCACCTCTTCACCCTCGGCGGTGAGGCCCAGCCACGAGACCCGGAGGTCGTCCGTGCGTCGGAATCGCCGGACCAATCGTCGGCGGACGAGCCGGTCGCAGTTCCTGGTCGCGGTCGAGGGTGTCACCCCGAGTTCGGCGGCGAGGTCCACCGTGCGCTGATCCCCGCGCGATGCGAGCACGACCAGAATTCGGTACTGGGGGAGCGTCATCTCCACTTGTAGATCGCCGAGAGTCCGCGCGGTCAAATCAACCAGTACCCGGCTCATCGCCATCAGCGCGTTCACCAGTGCGGCCGAGGGGAGGGCGTCCGAATCCACGGGAGAGCTCACCGCTTCACCATGCCAGCACCGGCGCAACGACTGGATCACCACAGTGTTATCTGATTGGCGATCAGCGCCTTCTTGCCGTCATACGGCCGCACACGTGCGGGGTCACCCAGGGGGAACCGGGTGAACTCGCCGACCCGCACGATCGCGACTACTCCCTCGACATGGACAACGGCCGAAGGTCGCACCTCCTCCGGCACGGACGGCGAGAGGATGAGCAGACCGCGGTCCGGCAGGTCGGCGTCGCTGACCACGAACGCGGTGGGTCCGAGGACGCGTTCGACGCCGGCGGTGAGCACCAACCGGGCCCCCACCTCCGTTCGAGCCATGGTGCGGATCGGTGTGCCGCCGGTCGGCGTCGGGTCGGGCGCCTCCGGCCGAGAGCCGCAACCGGCGGCAATCAGCACCACTGCCACGAGAAGCACCGTCAACGCCCTGCTCGGTGACCGGCTGGAAGACGAGTCATCGTCGCTCTCCCTTCCGCCGACACCCGGGCTGGGTGCCGGCGTGGTGCCGCGTCCGTCGTTGTCGTCTCCATCCGGCGGTACGGCTGGGTCTGGTCCTTGTCAGTGGTCGAGACCGAGTGCGGCGCCAAGCGCGAAAAGCAGGGCGATTACAGCGGTGAGCACGACGGCCCAGACCCAGACCGCGACGCCCGGTCGGATGCCGCTGAAGTGGGCCATGCGCCCGGGGTGGTCCGGTCGTCGGTCGTGTTCGGGATGGGATCGACCTCGTGCTGCGCGGAGTCGTGATGGGTGAACCGGGTCTTCACGATGACCTCTACTCAGACGGTCGGGGCACCGGCATCACGACCCTGCGCGTAGCGGATCGGCGCCACCAGGGCGACGCTTGCGACCAGGGCGATGAGGACGCCGCTGAGCGTGTCGCTCCACGTCGCGGCGCGCACGCCCGCGTCGGCGCCGAATCCCAGCGCGACCGGGGAGAGCGCCAGCCAGATGCCGGCGAGCACCGATGCGCCGGCCAGCCACTGGAGTGATCGTGGACCGATCAGCCGAAGGAGGGCGAGCGCGATGAGCGCCAAACCGACCAGCAGGTCGTTGACGGCTGCGGTGTAGCCGTTCCAGTAACTCGCGTAGTCCAGGACGAGTGGCGAGAAGACGACCCAGAACCCTCCGGTCAGAGTGACCATGGCCAGCGGACGGGAGGTGGCGTCATAGAGACGGTCGGGGCGCGTCGGTGGTGATTCGTCCGATGCCTCGCTGCGGTGGCTGTCGAGGTCGAGGGGTAGCTCGTACTGTCCACGCCCAGTGGTGGTGATATCGGGTGCCATGGTTCCTCCCTCGTTCGTTGGTCGACCGGCCATCGGGCCGGTCGGGACACGTGAGGGGTTCCTCCGTGAGGCAAGTCGATGCACTGCGTAGCGGTACCGCCACCGGTTCGTCGGTGTTCTGTCATTTTGCCGCCCAGCGCGAGCGGGCTGTACCCGGTGACCGACCGGTGTGACGGATCGATGACATCCCGGCCGGATCGGTGTGGCACGGTCCACGCGGACACGCTGCACTACGGGAGCCGCCGAGGCTCTCCGGTGGACTCCGCCAGAAACACGGCTACTACGGTCACGCGCCGTTCTGGGGCCCTGAGCTGATCGTGCCGCCGCCCGATAAGCCCCGGGGAGGACGAGCAGTGGCTGAGAAAGAACGGCAGGACTGCGGACCGAGCTCGGGTGGCCCGGGGCGTACGGCAGTGGATCGGGAACGCTCCCCGCTGAGCGTGCTGTCACCGGAGAAACCTCGCGTGACGAAGCGGTTGGCCGGCGGGGAGCGGGTAGGAACGGGGAAGAGCAACTGTCGAGGCCGGGAGTGGAATGGCGACGGAGCGGCATCATGGCCGGTGGCCACGGCTGCGCGGGCTCGGTCTCCGGGGGCGGATCACGGTCGTCTTCGCGCTCGTCGCGTTGATTGTGTCCGCGTTGCTGGCTCTCGTGGCCTGGTCGCTGGTCTCCAGCTACCTGCTGGCCCAGCGTGAACAGACCACGCTGCGGCAGGCCGTCTCGGGTGCACGGATCCTGCAGCGCAGCCTCGGTTCGACGTCCACCTCGGTGCCTGAGCTGCTCGACAGCTTGCCGGCGTCGATCGGTGCGGAGTCACTGCTGTACTACGGCGACCGGTGGTACGCGAGCTCGCTGGACGCGGATCCCCGCACCATTCCGGCCGGGCTGCGCGACGTGGTTCTCGCGGGGGGCCCGGCTCGGCAACGTGTCCGGGTGGGGGAGTCGCCGGTGCTTGTGGTCGGTGTTCCCCTGGGCGCCGAGGGGGCGGGTGCGTACTTCGCGGTGTTCCCACTCACCGAGCTCGACCGGACGTATCGTGCGCTCTCGGCGACGCTGGGCGGCGCGGCGGCGGCGACCACGGCCATCGGGGCGATGGCTGGAGCGTTGGTGAGCCGCCGGGCACTCCGGCCGCTGCAGGGTCTCACCGCGGCCGCCCGGTCCATCGCGGCCGGGCGGCTGGAGACCCGGCTGCCGCCACACGCGAACGACCCGGAACTAGCCGATCTGGCCGCCGCGTTCAACGAGACCGCGAGCGCGCTGCAACGCCGGGTGCAGGCCGACGCCCGGTTCGCCGGTGACGTCAGCCACGAACTGCGCACCCCGCTGACGACGATGCTCAACGCGGTGGCGCTGCTGCGCACACGTCACGACGTGCTACCGCCGGCCGCGCAGGAGGCGGTGGACCTGCTGGAGGAGGAGATGGACCGCTTCCGGCAGCTCACCACCGACCTGCTGGAGATCTCCCGCGTCGAGGGGGACTCGTCTCCGGCGCGCGAGCCGGTCCGCATCGGAGAACTCGTCCGGCGGACCGTGCCGACGGTTGCCGGTACGGACGTCGAGGTGACCCAGGGGGCGGAGCAGCTGATCGTGACCGGTGACAAGCGTCGGCTGGAGCGGGTGGTGGCGAACCTGGTGCAGAACGCCGAGCTGCACGGTGAAGGGTGTGTGGCGGTGCGCGTTTCCGAAGGGGACGGCAGCGTGCTGATCGACGTCGACGACGCCGGACCGGGGGTGCCGGTCGAGATGCGCGAACGGATCTTCGAGCGGTTCGCCCGCGTCGCCGGCGACCGGGTCGCCGGTACCGGGCTCGGGCTCGCGCTCGCCCAGCGGCACGTCGCCGTTCACGGTGGCGCGGTGCGGGTGGAGGACCGTCCCGGGGGCGGAGCGCGGTTCCGGGTCGAGCTGCCGGCGGTGACCGAGTGAGTCGCAGGGTTCTGCTCGGTCTTATGCTGGTACTGGTGGCGGGCTGCGGTGTGCAAGTGACCGAGGAGCCGGAACTGCTGCCGTCCTCGGTGGTGCCGGGCTGGACGCCCTCGGCGCCGCCGACCGGCGATCCGGCGCGCCCCTCGCCGGTGTACTTCGCCCGGAACGACCGGCTGGTCGCCGTCGAGCGGGGTCTGAGCGGCAACGCGCCCGTCGCGAACGCCGTCGCCGCGGTCGTGTCCGGACCGACCGATCGGGAGACGCAAGCGGGTCTGCGCACGGCGCTGCCCGCGGATCTGTCGCCGGAGGTCACCACGTCGGACGACACGACGGTGATCAGCCTGCGCCCGGGTGCGCTCGACGTTCCGGCGGGCGAGCAGGTCGTCGCGGTGGCCCAGCTGGTCTGGACGGCGACCGCTCCACCAGGTGCCGCGCCACGCGTTGAGTTGCGGGTCGGCGAGAAGACGCTGCCGGTGCCGGTCGACGGCGGCCGCCTGGAGAACCGCCCGGTCACCCGCGCGGACTACCGATCGGTCGCGCCCCGCTGAGTGAGATGACAACTCCGTGACGAACCCTCGCGGTGCCTCCGCCGCGGGTCCTTGGCGCCTGGTACAGATAGGGACATGACACGTCGGGTGCTGCTGGTGGAGGACGACAGCCGGGTTAGGCGTGCGCTGCGTCTCGCGCTGGCCGACGAGAGTTACCAGGTGACCGAGGCGGGCACGGTCGCCGAGTGCCATGCCCGGCTGGCCGAAGGCTATCCCGACGTGGTGCTGCTCGACCTGATGCTTCCCGACGGGAACGGGTTCGACGTCTGCCGCGCGATCCGGCGGCACAGCGACGTCCCGGTCATCATCGTGACCGCGCGCGCCGACAGCCACGACGTGGTCGCCGGCCTGGAGGTCGGCGCCGACGACTACGTCACCAAACCGCTGGTGGCCAAGGAACTCTCGGCGCGGATCCGGGCGTTGATGCGCCGCGCGACCGCCGCGCCGGCCAAGCAGGTGCTCACCGCGGGCAACATCCGAATCGCCGTCGACGAACGCCAGGTCACCCGCGACGGCGAGCCGCTGGATCTCACCAAGACCGAGTTCCGGCTGCTCTGCGAACTGGCGCAGGCCGACGGCGCGGTTTGCACGCGCGAGCAGCTGCTGGAGAAGGTCTGGAACTACGACTACTTCGGCGACGACCGGGTGGTCGACGTCCACATCCGGCGGCTGCGCCGCAAGGTCGAGCACGACCCGAACGACCCGCAGATCGTGCAGACCGTCCGCGGGCACGGCTACCGCATCGGCGTCTGATCCCCGGCCGGTCCGTCGGGGCCGGGAAGCAGCCGGCCGAGACCGGTCAGTACCAGGAGTCGGCGCGTCTCGGGCTTCGCGCCGGTGACGGCCGTCGTGTGGCCGGTCCCCTCGACCAGCCGGCTGAGCCGCAGCAGGAACTGGACCTCACTCGCACCGAAGAAGCGCACCGCCGAGACGTCCACGACGACGTCGGCCGGCGGCACGACGGTCAGAATGTCCAGCGCCGCCTCCAGATGGCTGTGGCGGCCGCCGTCGAGATGGTCCAGCAAACGCACGTGCAGAGGGTCACCGTGCAGGACGCACTCGACGGTGCGGGGGACCTCCGGGACGGATACCGGGCTCATACCGTTCCTCCTCGGAATCGAACGTGATGACATCGGCTCCTCCACCGATCGCGAATCGATCGGTCGTGCCCTCGTCTGGTGGTGGCTAGGCGCCGGATCTACTCCCTGGCGGTCAGCGCGCCGGCTGCCGCGAGCAGGAGCAGCACGACACCGCCGATCACGTCGTTCCAGATCGCCGGCCAGGTACCCGAGACCGAACCGTAGGAGAGGACGAACGGGGCCGCGACCAGCCAGGCGCCGACCGCTGCGACCGCGGCCATGCACCACTGCGCCAGCCCGGGAAGAACGAGCCGCGTGATCATCGCCGCAGCGATCAGCAGGCCGGCCGTCTTGTCGCTCCACGTCCCCGGGAACGCCCACCGCTCGGCCCCGGAAACGGCCGTGAACGACTCGTAGGCCAGAAAGCGTGGCGCGAGGAACATCCAGAGTCCGGCCAGCACCACCAACATTCCCACCGTCGCGTCGGTGCTCACCCGGCCGGCCCGGGCGGGTCGTGTCGGGGACCACGTCATGACCAGGTCGTTCCGGCGCCTGTCCGCAGAGGTCGGCGCGGGGACCGTCCAGCGTCGGACACCACTCCAGGTGGACATCGGTTCTCCTCGTCTCGGATCGCCCGGCCATCCCGACCGGTCTCCGCCTCAATCAGGCATATCCCGCGGCGAGGCCGTAACCGACCTCCGTCGGGGCATCGACCGACGATCGTCGGCGATCTGTCATCTGGCGGACCGCGGTATCTCAGAAGGCATGCGGTCCGTCCGGCGTGTGCTGCCGGAGGACCAGCGCCCATTCGTGCCCGTGCCAGGTGTAGAGCGACGTGATCCGGGCGCGGTAACCGGGTGTTCCGTCGCCGATTGCGGCGACGGAGTAGGTGACCAGCAGACCGGGTCCCTCCAGGAGCAGCATGCGCGGCTCCGACAACGTGACATCGCGCAGTGGACCCGGCCGTTCCTGACCCGCGACGAGCGCGTCGCGGGTGAGAACGCCGTCGGACAGCACCACGTACCCGTCGACGGTGAGGTACCGGGCGTAGAACCCCGCCGTGTCGCCGGCCGCGACGTCCTGCCAGTACTGCTGCTCCAGCTTCCAGGCCTGGTCCATGACTCTCCCTTCGAAAGAACGGGGGGCTATCGGCGGACCGCTGCGGCCACCCCGGTGACGCCCAGAACTGCGACGACCGCGCCGATGAGGACGTCGTTGCGCAGGGCGTGGCTGGTCGCGAACGTCGCGTCGTACCCGAGCGCGAACGGTGCGAGCGTCAGCCAGCCACCCAGCACCGCGCAGGCCGCCAGGCACCACGAGGCCGCCTCGGGAAAACTGAGACGGCCGGTGACCAGCACGAACAACAGCGCGCCCACGGTGGCGTCGTTCCACGTGCCGCCGAACCGCCACATCCCGCCGAGCCCCGGAATGGCCGAGCCGTAACCCAGGACGCTGGGCGCCACGACAAGCCAGAACGCCCCGAGCACCAACCCGGCCGCCACCAGCCCGTCGAGCGGGCCGATCCGGCTCGTGCCGGTGGTCTCCGCCCTGCCCTCGAATCCCCGGCCGTACGTGTTCGCTACCACGGTGTGACCGTCCCTCTCCTCGTTCCTGGTCGTGCAGCAATTGGTATCCGCAGGACTGACGAGTCGAGCGTCTGTCAACGGTCCGCCGGAAGACCGTCATCGGCCCGTCATGCGCGCGGCTGAGCGAGCACATGACAGTTCCGAGACGGAACCGTGTCGATGTCCGATCACCGGGTGAGCCCGACGCCTCCGGGCGGGAAGGTCGAGGTGAAGCCCGTGAACCCCAGACAGGGGCATCGATACGGAGGTGGATTCGTGTTCGAACTCCACTGCGCGGTGTGTGCCCGGCCGGGCGCGGTCAGCCAGTGCCGCGACGAGGTCCGCACGCTGGTCACGCTGCACAACGACCTGATCCACCGGGGCGGACCGGTCGCCGTCTTACGACGGCGCCGTTCAGCGCTGATGCCGCGCGCCGCGGCGGCGTGACGGCTGTTCGAGGAGGCATCCATGCAGGCATTCGCCGGCTTCGGTCTGCTGCTGGCCGGGACGGTCGTGACGTTGCTGCCCGGCCGATTCGTACGGGCCGAGCAGTGGCAGTACGGCGTGGTCGCCGGTCGCCGTGGCGGGCAAGTCTTGGTGCGAGCGGCACTCGTGCTCGTCGGCGTGACACTCGCGGTCTCCGGAATCGCCCTCCTGGTCCGCATGCACTGACGCCTTGCGCCGCCCGGAAACTCTTGCCCGTTCCGGCTATCCCGGACGTGGCAGCCGATCGTGGAAAGGCGAGAGCCGATGTACTGGCCGATTCCGTTTCCCGAGGACGGGGTGTTCCCGGAGCGTCCGAGCCGCATGCACGAGCCGACCCCGGACGAGCGGCTGACTCTCGCCGTGACGGCCCGTCTGCTGCTGGACGACCGGACGCGGACGGTGCCGATCACCGCGTGGACGCAACACGGGGTGGTGATCCTCACCGGCGTGGTCCGCACCGCGGAACTGCGGCGCGCCGTCGGTGAAGTCGCCGCGACGACCGATGGGGTCCGCGACGTGTGCAACGCTCTCCGCGTCCCGGGCCGCCGGTGGGCGGTTCGTTCGTTGAAGGCGCTGCTGTTCGTCGCCGCGTACGCCAGCCTGGTAGGGGGCATCGTCGGCTCGCAACTGGCGCTCGTCTACCTGGCGTTGTTCGGCGCGCTCGGGGTGTCGCTCCTCGAGGCTCGCTCGCTGCGACGGGATACGGACGCCCCACGGTAGGAGGGTGCGTGCTGGACGCGTGCCGAACGTGTCGGCCACGAGTGGCCCGACGGCCTGGAAGCTGCGGCGGTCCCGGATCCTCGGGGTCACCCTGGCGGGTGTCGTTCCGGCGGCGGTCGGCGGCAACGCGGGCGGCGTGCAGCCCAGCCAGGCAGTGCCGAGAGCCCAGCCACCCGCGACGGCGATCAGCCCGGTACAGCGATGGACAGCTCGGTGGAATCCGCCCTGTCGTTGTCCTCGGCTCAGCCCGGTTCGCGCGCTGCGAGGGCGCCGATGGTGGCCACGATCATCACCGCGAAGCCGAGGGTCACGTCGTGCCAGACGGCCGGCCAGTTGGCGGAGTCGTCGGTGTAGCCGAGGACCAGCGGTGCCGCGACCAACCAGACGCCCGCCGCCCAGGCCGTCCCCATCGACAGGACCGCCGGTCGCGGAACGAGGAGCCGGATGATCACCGCCGCACCGAGGAGGGCCCCGGCCAGTGCGTCGCTCCACAGCGCGGTGGACGAGCCGTTGCCGAGTACCTGGTCGGCGAGAACGACCCAGGCGGCGGCGAGCGCCAGGAGCAGGAGGACGGTGACGGCGAGCCGGTCCTGCACTGTCGGTCGCCGGCGATGACGCGGGGACCACGTCATCTCCAGACCGGTCGGTCGGCCGAGTCCCGAAGAGACCGGAAGCCTGATCGGGGCGGTGGAGCTGTCGTTCCAGGTCGACATCACTGGCTCGCTTTCCACGATGAACGAGGGTGCTGCGGCCGTCGCCGCTCGCTTCCAGGTCTATCTCCGGGCTGCCGTAGTCGGCGCGTCTCGTCGCGGCTCCGACGGCGAAGCGTCAACGCATCGTCATACGACGGCGTCTACCCGCTCGAGCGCCGCGTTCCCGAGAGATCGACGCGCTCTCGGCCGATGGACCTATCAGGTCGAGAAAGGCTCGCCGGCAACTGACGACGTGCAGATCCACTGGGAACCACCCGCGCGCTACTAGGGAGGCAGCCGGTACGGCACCCGGCGGCTGCGTTCGTCGAGTTCTGTGTGACGCATCCAGCCGGAGCGGCCAGGTTGCCGGCTGAGCCGTGCAACCGAACCGCCACGAAGCCGGTCACCGGCGCGCTCCCGACGGTGTCGATCTACTCCTCGACGCGTAATCGACGCATGGGGAGTACATCGTGGACCGCCGTTCGCTATTGAAGGCCGCCGCGCTAGCGGTACCCGTTGTCGCCGGTGGGGTGCTGCTGAGCGACTCCGCGGCGGCCGCGACCGCGGCCGGCACCACCAAGAATGCCGCGCCGCCGGTGGTGGGGGCGCAGTTCCACGGCACCTGGGAGATGTACTGGAACGGCCTGACGCCGAACACGATGTTCACCAAGCACCTGGACACGCTCGCGGCGCACGGCGTCCAGATGATCCGTACGGACGTGGGCTGGTCGTCGGCGCAGCCGACGAACGCGGCGCCGGTCGCGACCCAGTGGTACCACCAGCGCCTGGCGACGGTGATCGACGCGGTCCGTGCCCGCGGGATGCAGATCTTCCTCACCGTGCACCAGTCGCCGGCGTGGTCGCGGCCGGGCACCGGTAGCGAGGTCAAGCAGTACCCGACCGACCCGAACGCGATCAAGCCGTGGCTGACGTTCATCGCCCGGACGTACGGCGCGAAGCTCGCCGCGATCGAGGTGTGGAACGAGCCGAACCTGGCGGAGTTCGTCGGCATCAGCGACGCCTACCAGCAGGCCGTGAAGTACGTGCCGGTCCTCAAGGCCGCGTACGCCGCGATCAAGGCCGGGCGTTCGTCGTTGCCGGTGATCTTCGGCGGGCCGTCGCAGACCGACGACGGTTTCATCAAGAACTGCTACGACTTGGGCGCCAAGGGGTACTTCGACATCATGGGCGTCCACCCGTATCAGGGGAACCAGACCAAGGCCCCGGAGTCCACGGACATCACCGGCAAGGCCCGGATGACGAATATGCCGGCGGTCATCAACCTGATGGCGGCCAAAGGTGACGGCGCGAAGCCGATCTGGTGGACCGAGTTCGGGTTCAGCGTGCACTCCAACGTGGGCATCCCGAGCAACCAGGTGTGGCTGTTCGGGGTGCCGGACGACGCCACCGCCGCGTCGTACCTGTCGCGGTCGTTCTACCTGGCGTGGAACCAGTGGCCGCAGGTGAAGCTCGCGGTGGCGTATTGCGCCTACAAGACGCCGTCGGACAGCTACGGCCATCAGTACGGCTTCCGCATGATCGAGCCCGACGGTACCGCGAAGCCGCAGCTCAAGGCGCTGGCGGAGATCCGCCGGACGTTCGGAGCCACGCAGAAGCTGTGAATGTGACAGTTCGTTGACGGTTGGCGTCCGAACGGTGCGCCGAGCGCGCAGGTGGGCGACGGTGGAACAGGGAAGTGGACGGCGCCCGGGCACTGCTGCCCGGGCGCCGCATTCTGTACCGAACACCGTTAGGAACCCGCTACGCTGCGGGTATGGCAGTCGATCCTCGTGGCAGCGACCTGAAGGCCTTCCTTGCCGACGACCCTGACGAGCCGGTGGTCATGGTGAACCTGCTGCGCTACGCCGAGGGCGGGCGTGAGTCGTACGCGAAATACGCCGCGGCGCTGCGCGACCGGTTTCTCGAGCGGTACGGCGCGAAAGTCCTCTACGCCGGAGACGGGGACACCGCCCTGGTGGCCGAGGACGGCCAGCAGTGGGACGCCGTTCTGCTGGTGCGGTATCCGAGTCGGAGGGCGTTCACCGCCATGGTCGCCGACCCCGAGTACCAGAAAATCACGCACTTCCGGACCGAGGCGCTGTCCGAGGCCGTGCTGCAGCCCACCCGCCCCTGGCCGTCCTGACGATCAGGCGAAGGCGAAGTAGCGCAGCCAGAGGTAGACCGCGCTGAGCGCGACGGTGACCGCGGTGACGATCAGGCCGTACTTGGTGAACTCCCAGAACGAGATCGGCTGCCGGTTGCGTTCGGCGATGCCCAGGACGACGACGTTCGCGGAGGCGCCGATCGCGGTGGCGTTGCCGCCGAGGTCGGCGCCGAGCGCGAGTGCCCACCAGAGCACGTGGTTCCCGCCGGAATTCTGGACCAGGTCAGCGGTGATCGGGGCCATCGTGGCGACGTACGGAATGTTGTCGACGATGCCCGACAGCACGGCCGAGCCGAAGAGCAGGATCATCGCCGCACCCAGGTCGGAGCCGCCCATGGCGTCGGCCAGTGCGCGGGAGGCCTCGCCGATGACGCCGGTTTCGATGAGTGCGCCGACCATGATGAACAGCCCGGCGAAGAACGCGAGCGTGGGCCATTCGACCTCGCGGAGCACCTCCGGTGTTTCGACTTTCGAGATCGCGACGAGAAGCCCGGCGCCCAACAGTGCGACGACGCTGGGCGCGTAGTGCAGCACCGGGTGCAGGACGAAGCCGGCGACCACGAGCGCGAGCACGACGAGGCCCTGGACGAGCAGGCGCCGGTCGCGGATGGCTTCGCGCTCGTCGAGCGTCATCACCTCGGTGGCACGTTCGGCGTCGAACGTGAAGACGCGGCGGAAGAGGACCCGGCAGAGCCCGATCAGTACGACGGTCAGTACGGCGGAGATCGGGAGCAGGTGGACGAGGAAGTCGTTGAAGCTCAGGCCCCCGCGGCTGGCGATGATGATGTTCGGCGGGTCACCGACCAGGGTGGCAGTGCCACCGACGTTGGAGGCGAAGACCTCGGCGATCAGGAAGGGCGCGGCCGGGAGGCCGAGCCGGTCGCACACCAGGAGCGTGACCGGCGCGATGAGCAGCACGGTCGTGACGTTGTCGAGCAGCGCGGAGGCGACCGCCGTGAGCACGACGAGCATGACCATCACCCGGAAGGGCCGGCCGCGGGCGCGCTTCACCGCCCAGATCGCCAGGTACTCGAACAGACCGGTCTGGCGCAGCACGCCGACGATCACCATCATGCCCAGCAGCAGGAAGATGACGTTCCAGTCGATGCCGGTGGACTCGTCGTAGAACGCGGCGGCGTCGTCGGTGGCGGCGATCGCGAGCATCAGCCCGGCCCCGCCGAGCGCGGCGGCAGTCCGGGGTATGCGTTCGCTGATGATCAGCGCGTAGACGGCGACGAAGACCGCGAGCGCGGCCCAGGAGTGCCAGCCGCTCACGTGATCTCCAGCAGGCGGTCGAGCAGGTGGGACGAGCTGATGACCCCGAGCGTCCGCTCGCCGTCGGCCACGACGACGAACGGGCTGCGTTCATGGACCATGAGCGTGGCGACCTCCAGCGCGGTGTCGTCCGGCGCGACGACCGGCGGCATCTTGCGTTTCTCGGGCAGGCAGTCGCCGACCCGGCGTCCGGCCAGCGCATCGCAGAGCCGGTCGGCGTGGGGTTCGTCGACCACGGCGGCCAGCCGTGGGTCGTCGAGGATGTAGGCGGGCACGATCAGTTCCAGCAGGCGGGCGGCGGACAGGACCGCGACCGGCAGATCGTCTTCGGTGACCAGCACGGCCTGGAGGTCGCGTTCGGCGACGAGCTTCGCGGCGGTGAACGCGTCGCTGTCGGCGGACACCAGCGGGTAGGGGCGGACCAGGTCACGTGCGAGCATCGTCGGCCTCCTTCGAGGGGGTTTCGTCGTCGTCAGGTATCCCCACGAGCTTCTCCACGTCGAACATGCGCGCGATCGGCACGTCGGTACTGCTGTGCGCGACGATCGAGAAGGCGATGCAGACCGCGATCAGCGTGTAGGCGGCCTCGGCCTCCGGGATGCCGGATTGCAGCACGAGGATGCCGTAGACGACCGACGCGAACCCCTTCGGTCCGAACCAGGCCGCGGTCAGTCGTTCCCGGCGGTCGATGCGAGTGCCGATCAGCGAGAGCAGCAGCGACGCCGGCCGGATCAGCACGATCGCCAGGACCACCGCGACATAACCGCCGACCGACAGGTCACCGAAGAGCGCCGGGGTGAGCAGCGCGCCGAAGATCAGCAGCGCCGCGAATTTGCTCAGTTCGGAGAACGCTTCGCCGAGCGGTTCGAACGCCTTCGACGATTCGGGAGCGAGGGCGGCGAACATCGCGCCGGCCGAGAACGCGGCCAGGTAGGGGTTGGCGTGGGTGAGGTGGCAGGTCGCGTAGAGGATGACACCGGTGGCCACGGCCAGCAGCGGCTGCAGCTTCGGCTCCGCCCCGAGCAGGCGGAACCGTGACAGGAACCGGATCACCAGCGGCAGGACGACGCCGAGCGCGAGGCCGGCGACCAGTTCGAGCGCGATCTTTCCGAGCGAGGACTCCGCCGTGCCGGACGTCGGGCCGGCGGCGGCGATCAGGACGAGCACGATCGGCAGCGCCAGCCCGTCGTTGAGGCCGGACTCGACGTTGAGCAAGTTGCGGAGCCGCTCCGGCACTTCCTTCCGGCCGACGATCGCCGACGCGAACACCGGGTCGGTCGGCGCGAGGACCGCGCCCACCAGGAACGACGTGGTCCAGTCGAGGCCGACGAGGAAATGCGTCAGTACCGCCATGCCGACGATGGCCAGCGGCAGACCGAGGCCGAGGGCGCGCACCGGGTTGCGCCAGGCGTTGCGCAGTTGCCCGAACGAGACGTGCATCCCGTCGGTGAACAGCACCACGAACAGCGCCAGGTCCGCGGTGACCTCGACGATCTCGCTGTCCGGCGTGACGTGGATCAGGCCCAGCAAGCCGTCACCGACCAGGGCTCCGCCGACCAGGAAGAGCAGCGACGTGGAGAGCACCGACCGGGCGGCCAGCCCGGAGAGCAGCACCGCGATCAGCAGCGCGACGCCGAACACAGCGATCAGTACCACGGGGCGGCCCCCACCCGGTTGGCGACATGACGAAACCACACGCCGACCAGGCTTCCCGGCACACCGCGAGCGACACTACACGTCGAATAGTTGCGCGGCGCCACCGACGCATCGGTGGTTCTCGGGCTACCCGAACAGCACGCTGAGGGCGAGCACGATCGCCAGTGCGGCGAACAAGAATTTGAGGGCTTTCACGACCGGCGGGGGTGCGATGTAGGTGCTGACGCAGACATCGCAGCGGCAAGCCGGGTAGTCGGCCGGGTGCGAAGGGGCGGTCATGTCATCAGTGTCGACCCGCGGTCAACGCTCCTGATAGACGTCGGGGACACCGTCGTCATCAGCGTCGACAGTCTCCGCTTGGCGGATGCGACGGTAGACGCGATTCCGGACCCGGAGGATGGCCGTCGCCAGGACGGCGGCGAGGACCGACCCGGTGAGTACGGCGACCTTGACGTGTTCGTCGCGTTCGCTGCCCGATCCGAACGCGAGTTCGCCGATGAGCAGCGAGACGGTGAAGCCGATGCCGGAGAGTACGGCGAGTCCGAGGACGTCGATCCAGGCCAGGCCTTCGTCGAGTCTGGCGCGGGTGAAGCGGGCGATCACCCAGGTGGTGAGGAAGATGCCGATCGTCTTGCCGGCCACGAGGCCGACGACGATGCCGATCGCCGCCCGGTCGGTGAGCGCGGTGAGCAGGCCATCGAGACCGTCGACGGTGACACCGGCGGCGAAGAACGCGAAGACCGGCACGGCGAAGCCGGCGGAGATCGGCCGGAAGCGGTGCTCGAAGTGCTCGGCCAGCCCGGGGCCGTCGGAATCGGTCCTGCGCAGGACGGGGACGGCGAAGCCGAGCAGGACCCCGGCGACGGTGGCGTGCACGCCGGAAGCGTGCACCAGACCCCACGTCAACGCGGCCAGCGGCAGCAGAATCCACCAGGCGCGTATCCGGCGCTGCACCAGCACGGTGAACGCCGCCAGCGGGACCAGGGCGCCGAGGAGCGGCCAGACCGAGAGGTGGTCGGTGTAGAAGAGCGCGATGACGACGATCGCCAGCAGGTCGTCGACGACGGCGAGGGTGAGCAGGAACGTGCGCAGGGCCGGGGGGAGTGCGCTGCCGATGACGGCCAGGACGGCGAGCGCGAACGCGATGTCGGTGGCAGTCGGGACAGCCCAGCCGGAGAGCCCGTCGCCGCCGAAGTTGACCGCAACGTAGATCAGCGCGGGAACAGCGACACCGCCGACGGCAGCGGCCACCGGCACGGTGGCCCGACGGGGGTCACGCAGGTCACCGGCGACGAACTCACGTTTGAGCTCGAGCCCCGCGACGAAGAAGAAGATCGCGAGCAGGCCGTCGGCGGCCCACGTGCCGAGGGACAGGTCCAGGTGCAGGGCGTGCGGCCCGACGACGGTGTCTCGCAGCGACGAATAGCCGCCCGACCAGGGCGAATTGGCCCAGATCAGCGCGAGGACGGCTCCGGTAAGCAGCAGGATGCCACCAACGGTTTCGCTGCGGAGCACCTCGGCGACGCGGCGGGCTTCGGCCCAGGAACCACGACGAAGCAGGTTAGCCGGCGGCATGAGTCTCCCAAGGGTCGGCAATAGACGTCGCCGACCAGGCTTCCCGGCACACCGCGAACCATTATACTTGGTGAGCGGCCCTACGGATCGTGTCGAGCAGGCCGGGAAACCGCGCGGCGAGATCGTCGCGGCGTAGCCGCACATAGCTACCGTTGCCCGCGTCGCGCTGGTGCACCAGGCCGGCCTGGCGCAGGACGCGCCAGTGGTAGGTGCGGGTCGACTTGGCCAGCGGCAGGTCGAAGGAGCTGCACGCGTGCTCGGTGTCGTCGCGCCCGAGCAGGTCGAGCACGACCGATCGGCGCAGCGGATCGGCGAGCGCGCCGAGGACCGCGCCGAGGTCGATCACCTCCGGTGCGGGGGCGTCCGTGTACGGCATCGCGCTGTTCCTTCCACCCAGGTACGTGAATCGTAGTACCTTCCGGGCTAGGTACGAATTCCATCGAACCTTGGAGGCCGGTGTGCTCTGGATCTTCGACATCAACGAGACGATGCTCGATCTGACGCCGCTCGACGGGGTACTCGGGTCGCCGGCCGCGCGTGAAGAGTGGTTCGCGCTGGTGATCCAGGGCGCGCTGGTATCGGCGGCGACCAGCCGGTACCGGAACTTCGCGGAACTCGGAGCGGCGAGCTTCCGGCACCTCCGCGGCGCTGACGCGTCGACCGCCGGCCTGGGTGCCACGATGCGGGCGCTCCCCGCCCACCCCGACGTGGCCGGTGGGCTGGGTGCGCTGCGCGCCGCCGGGCACCGGCTGGTCGCGCTCGGCAACTCGCCGAAGGCCGTGATCGACGCCCAGCTCGGCCACTCCGGGCTGGAGGCTTCGTTCGACGCGGCGTACTCGGCGGACCAGGTGGGTGCGCTCAAGCCCTCGGCGGCGCCGTACCGGTTCGTGCTCGAGCAGGAGCGGGTGGAGCCGTCGGCGGCGGTGATGGTGGCCGCGCACGGCTGGGACATCGCCGGAGCCCAGGCCGCCGGGCTGCGGTCGGTGTTCGTCGCCCGGCCGGGTCGGGCGGTGCTGCCGGGCGAGCCCGCGCCCGACGCGGTTGTCGGTGACTTCGCGGCGCTCGCGGGCTTGGTGCTTCCCTAGGCGGTCACGGTAGGAGTACCGTCCATTTCGGTGTGCCGGGAAGCCTGGTCGGCGGTTTCTGCTCCGTGTCGACCGGAAGGCTCTGGCGATGAGTGGTTCCGCCGTGCGCACCGTTGCGCTCACCAAGAAGTACGGCGGGGTGCCGGCCGTGGACGACCTCACGATCGAGGTTCCGCCCGGCGAGGTTTTCGGGTTCCTCGGCCCGAACGGCGCCGGAAAATCCACGACGATCCGCGTGCTGCTCGGTCTGGCCGCGCCCACGTCCGGCCGCGCGGAGATCTTCGGAATCGCCGCCCAGGACGTCGCCCAGGCCCACACGAAGCTCGCCTACGTCCCGGCTGACGTCGCGCTGTGGCCCCGGTTGACGGGCCGCGAGACGCTGCACCTGCTGGCCTCGATCGGTCCTGGCACCGACGTCGCCTACCGCGACGAGCTGATCGAGCGTTTCGACCTCGACGTCACGAAGCGGGCGGACACCTACTCGACCGGCAACCGGCAGAAGATCGCTCTCGTCGCGGCGTTCGCTACCCGGGCGCCGCTGCTGGTGCTCGACGAGCCGACCAGCGGGCTGGATCCGCTGATGGAACGGGAGTTCCGCCGTGCGGTGGCCGAAGCGCGCGAGCGCGGGCAGACGATCTTCCTCAGCTCGCACCTGCTCGCCGAGGTCGAAGCCGTCTGCGACCGGGTGGGAATCCTGCGGGCCGGGCGGTTGGTCGAGACCGCAACCGTCGCCGGGCTGCGGCGGCTGCATCGTTCCGAGGTGACCGTGGCCTACACCGGGGCGGCACCGGAGCTCGCCGCGGTGCCCGGCGTCGACGGGGTTGAGCCTCTCGGCGACGGACGCCTGCGTTTCGGGCTCACCGGTGCACCAGGCCCGGTGCTGCAGCAACTCGCCCGGTTCGACGTCACCGCGCTGAACGTCCGCGAGCCCAGCCTCGAGGAGATCTTCCTCGACTACTACGGCGAGCCGGTCCGATACGACTGCGGTGGCTGACCGGGCGCTGGTCGGCCTGGCGCTGCGGCAGATCCGGTTCGGTGGGCTCGCGGTGACGTCCGTCGCCATTGCCCTCACGGCGCTGGTCGTCGCGACGGCGGAGACCATCGTGACCGATCGGTCGAACCTCGCCTCGTTGGAGGCGCTGGCGAGCAACCCCGCCATCCGGACCCTGTTCGGACCGCCGATCGCCCTGGACTCCGTCGGGGGCTTCACGGTCTGGCGCACCGCCACGCCCCTGGCCGTCATCGTCGGTGTCTGGACGATCGTCGCCGCAACGCGGATCACCCGCGGCGAAGAGGACGCCGGACGCTGGAGCCTGCTGTTGAGCGGACATCGCCCGCTGCGCGACGTCTTGTCCTGGACCGCCGGTGTGCTGGCGGTGGCACCGCTGGCGGCCGGGGTCGGCGCGGCGGCGGCTCTGGCGAGCGCGGGCACAGCCGGTGCGCTGATTCACGGCGCCGGAATCGTGATGGTCGGGTGGTTCTTCGTCGGCTGCGCGGTACTCGGCGCGCAGGTGTTCGCGTCCCGGTCGGCGGCCACGACCGGTGCCGTCGCGGTGCTCGGGGCAACGCTGCTGGCCCGGATGATCGGCGACGGCGTCGAGGCGCTGGGTTGGCTGCGCTGGGTGTCGCCGTTCGGCCTGCTGGAACTGTCCCGTCCGTACGCGGGAAACCGGTGGTCGCCGCTGGTGCTGCTGCTCGTCGCCGCGGTCGCACTAATGGCCGCGGCCCTGGTCGTCGCCGGCCGCCGTGACGTGGGCAGCGGGGTGTTGGTGGCCGGACCGCGCCGTTCGTCCACGGTTCTGCTCGGCTCGGTCGGCGGCTTCGCGGTGCGTCGGCTGCTCGTGCCGCTGACCGCGTGGGCGATCGCGCTCGGCGCCTACTATCTGCTGATCGGGCTGGTCGCCGACAGCGCGCTGACGTTCCTGCGCGACAACCCGGAGTTCTCCTCGCGCGCTGGCCAGGCGGGCTTCGCCGACCTGGCCTCGGTGGAGGGCTACACCGCCACGCTGTTCGCGATCCTGGCGATGCCCGTCGGTGGCTTCGTCGCGGTGCGGCTGGCCGCGTTCGCCGATGCCGAGACCGACCGACGGCTCACGCCGCTGGTCGCCGCGCCGGTGACCCGGCTTCGGCTGGTCGGTGCGGAGATCACGGCGACTCTCCTCGGAGCCGTGGCGCTCACGGTGCTGTCCGGCGCGGCGGCCTGGGCGGGCGTGACCCTGAGTGGCAACCGCGACCTGTCGTTGGCCGAAGCGCTGGCCGGCACGCTCAACATGCTGCCGATCGTGCTGCTGTGCGTCGGCACCTCGGTGCTCGCGCTCGGCTGGGCACCCCGAGGGGTGACCCTCCTCGGTGGCCTGCCCGGCGGTGGTGGATTCCTGCTCTACGTTCTGGCCCTCGACGCCGGGGCCCCGGCCTGGGTGGTCAACTGCTCACCGTTCGCGCACCTGGCCGCCGTGCCGCTCGAGTCACCGAACTGGCTCGCGTCGGGGGTGATGAGCGCGTTCGGCGTGGCGGCCACCGTGGTCGGCGCCCTCCGGTTCGGGCGACGCGATCTGCGCGGATAGATGACGCCTGTTCAGCGGGGAAGATTGGCCCGCATCACGCGGGCGATGCCCACGGTGGTGGCGGCGCCGGCGAGAGCACCGAGTCCGGCCACGGCTGGGGACCCCTCGCCGCGTACGACCGCGCTCGTGATCACGACGGCGCCGGCGACCGCGAGCATCGCCCCTACCAGTTCGAGAACGCGGGCGACCCGCTTCGCTGTACGCACACTCACGAGCGTTGGTCGGGAGGTAGATGTCCGAGCCCGACGGCCCTCGCGATGTCCCCGGCGCTCAGCAGCCACGCGACCATTATCGAGGCTGCCAACGCTCCGAGAATCGGGGCCCAGCCGTAGAAGATCAGGATCGGGATCTCCACCGCCAGCGTTGCGCCCACGAACCCGATCCTCCGGATCAGGCGAGGCCATCGTGGACGGGCCGGGCGGATGGCGGTGGCGAAGCGCGGGTCGTCCGCGGACAGCGCTCCGACGATGTCGTCGAAGCGCCGCCGCGGATCGGGGGAGTACATCGAGCGCCTACGGGTGCCTGTTCCGCACGCCGGCGGGCGGCGGGATGAGGCCGGGACCCCAGAAGGGCGTGTAGCCGTAGTAGCCGTAGAGACCGCTGTAGTAGTCGGCGTCGGTCACGTCCGGGTCGTAGGACGGGGCGTCGGCGACGACGTCCCGCGTACGGTCGACCCGCACCTCGTCGTCGATGCGGGTGATCGCCTCGACCGGTACCAGCGAGTGGGTCGCGCCGAAGCCGAGAATGCCGCCGTGTTCCAGGCGCAGGAAGCGGACGCGGTGCTCGTCGCTGTCGACGAGCAGGTCGTCGATCTTGCCGATGTTCTCGCCGTCGCGGTCCCGCACCGTTTTCCCGCGGACGTCGTCCTCGGGCGGTGTCACGGTCTGTCCGGTGTCGCTGAGCCGTACGAGCGTGGCGAGCGATTCGGTAGCCATCAGGTGCTCCTTTCCGTGTGGTCGTGGTCGTGCGGGTCGACCGACCCCGTCGGGATCACGAAGAGTGCATTTCCGCCGGTGCGGACTTCATGCACGGCAGCGCCGAACGTCATCGTTCCGTCATGCGGCGCATCCGCGGTGACCGCCCTGAGCAGGCCGCACCCGGCTCGACGAGCTGTCCGAGCCAGTCAGCTCGGGCTTCGGCGGTCCCGGCACGGTGACGGAGATACCAGTGACGACTGCTTGACGGATCCGTGTCGATTTCGTGGCAACCGGTATGCGCGGTGCTGGTGGCGGTGACTACTCATGGAGCTCGGTCGGCGGCGATCGGGTACCGCGAACTGCCCGTCGGAGCCGCGCGGTGTCGATTGACGTGGTCGCCGGGCCGGACCGGAAACTCTTAGTCGAGGTGGTCGCTGTGTATCTCGAGGGATCGTTCGAAGAGCGCCCGGCGCGGACGCGGGAGCCGGATGAGCGCCTGACGGCCGCCGTCGCGGCCCGGCTGCTTCTCGACGACCGGACCCGGACGGCTCCGATCACCCCGCGGGCCGACCACGGGGTGGTGATTCTGACCGGTTCCGTCCGGGCGGCGCAGGTCAGGTGTCTCGCTGCCGAGATCGCGGCGACCACCGACGGGGCCCGCGACGTGTGCAATGCGATCCGCGTCGCACGCCGCCGGCCGCCGACGGCGAGGGTGTACAAAGCCGTTCTGCTCCTCGCGTCCTATTCCAGTCTCATCGGCGGCATCGTCGGTTCGCGGGTTGCGCTCATCTATGTCGCGCTCGTCTGCGGGATCGGCCTCTCCGTCCTCGATGCCTACTCGCTGCGTCGCCAGGACGCCGAGCGGTTTCGGTGGCAAGGAGGTGGGTAGCCGCGTGCAACTCGCAGGAGATGCGCCGACGGGCAAGGAGTACGGCGACGAGCGGGCCTCGCTCTACGGGCACTGCGGGCAGGGGGTGCGTGCACACCCGGATGAACCCCGGCAAGGTCACCACCCCCAACCCGCTCGACGGCAATGTTCGGCTGGGCGCCGACTTCTGCTGGACTCCGGCCGGCGCAGGCGGCGGCTTTCCGGTGCGTGCTGACGGTCTCGCCTCGTGACGCGAACGCCGAGAATCAGGCACCCGCACAGCGGCTCGCCTGACCGAGTGATGAGAGGGATGTCGGCCGGCGTGCGGTCGCGGATGGCTGCGGTCAGGCGGCGGACCGGGGCGCTCGCCGAGAGGGTCCGCGCGGCCGAACGGTCGCTACCCGGCCCGGTACGGCGGTTCGAACGCTGGCTGCGCGGCCCCGAGCTGGTCACGACCAGCGCCAGCTTGGCATTCTATGCGCTCATCTCGATTCCGCCGATGGTCCTGATCGCGTTCTGGCTCGCCGGGCTGGCCGTCTCCGACGCCACGCTCCAGGCCGTCGTCGACGAGCTCGGCCGTCGTGCACCGGCCGAGCTGCCGGTGGGGACGGCCGTCGACGGCCTGCTGGACGTGTCGGCCGGCGCCGGCCCGCTCACGGTGCTGGCCGCGCTCTGGCCCGCGACCGCCTACGGAGCCGCGCTGGGACGCGGATTCAGCGCGGTCGCTCCCCGGGGCGAGCAACGTATCCGCGGCTGGAAGGGGCGTCTGCTGGCGCTGGCCGTGGTTGGCCTGTTGCCGCTACTGGTCGTGTCGGCCGTCGCGGCTCTCTACGTCGGGCCGCGGCTGCTGCAGGCGCATGACACACTGTTCACGATCGGGCTGGCTGCCGGAGTGGCGCTGGCGCTGTGGATCTGGTGGCGGTCATCTACGGGCTGTATCGCTTGTACGACTCCTCCGCGGGGGACGTGCTCTTGGGCGCCGGGCTGGCGACAGTGCTCGAGATCGCCGTCAGTGGCGGCTATCTGGTGTATCTGCGCGAATTCGCGGACTTCGCACAGCGGTACGGCCGGACGTTTCTGGCCGTCACGGTCCTGCTGGCGCTGTGGTTGCTTCTCGGCAACGCGGTCCTGCTCGTCGGCTACCGGCTGATGCTCCGCCGTACGCTCCACCGCGCCGGTCGGCCGACTCCCCGCCCGGCCGGGCCATCGAGCGCCGAGCCGGTCGCCTGATCGCACCGGCCGTGGTACCGGGCTCGGTGCGCTGCTCGCCCTCGCCACCGAGCTGGGCGGGGCGCGGTTCTGGAGGTCCGGCGCGGAGGGGACGGTCAATTCGGCGGCCGCGGACGGCGTGATGTTCGACGTCGAGGCCCGGGTCTTGCGTTACGGCACGTGAGTCGGGGTGGCCGGCCATCGGCCGATCAGTGCTTCGCGGGCGGCCCGGATCTCTCCGTGCAGTCGTTCGTGCTCGGTGGTGTCGAAGTCCTGCCGGTCGATGGTGGCCGCCAGCCGGTCGACCTGGGTGGCGACGGCCAAGTGGTGCTCGGGGTCGGTGGTACTCCAGGCGACCTCGCGCAGCAGCATCGCCAGCCGGGAGAGCACGTCGGGGTCCTTGGCTCCGTAGCGGCGTGGCTGGGCGACCGCGAGTTCCAGGAGTTCGGTGAAGCTGGGCCGGCGCAACACGACCCGCACCTGGTCGTCGGAGTCGGTGAGGATGCGGGGTCCGAGGTCTTTGCGGGCGAGTTCGCACAGCAGCGCGGCGATGTGCCCGAGGCCGTGGACGGCGGTCGTCGGGTCGTTGACGCCCGGCGAGAGCGCTTTGACGGTCACGTCGACGAGTTGCCGGAGCCCGAACGCGACGTCTTGCACGGCGGTGCGCTCGAACCCGGTGTCGATCGACTGAGCGATGCACCGCTGGAGCTGTTCGCGCGCCGCGCCGTCCAGCTCGTCGCCATTCCGGGCCCAGGCGTGCGCGACCGGGGTTCCCGCGATCAACGACTCGCCGGGAAGCCGGTCGACGTACACCACCGCCGACGCGGTGTTCGCGGCGGAGAGCAGCGCGTGGTCGTCGATCGAGGAAAAGAACCCCGAGCGGTCGGCGTGGAGCACCACGGCATCGGCGGGCACGGCAAGAGGTGCGCGCGAATGCGGTTCGGCGTCGGACAGCAGGTGGTTCATGGTCGCGGTGGTGTCGGCGTGGACTTCGCTCATCATCCGTTCGACCCGGATCTGCCGGGCGAGGTGAGCGAGGAACACCACCAGCATCAGCACCGCGGCCAGTGCCAGCAGGTAGGCGACCGTCACCGCGATCTGCGGCACGAACGCTGTTTGGTCCGACAGCGACGCGCGTACTGTGCGCAGGACGGTCAGCGCGTAAACGAACGTGGCCAGCAGCAGGCCCAAGCTGGCGTGGACCAGCCGGTCGCGGGTGAAGGTTCGCAGCAGCCGCGGGGAGAACTGGCTGCTGGCCAGTTGGAGCGTCACGACGGTGAGCGAGAACGTCAGCGACGTGACCGTGATCAGCGAACTCGCGATCGCCGACAAGACGGTGCGGGCGGCCTCGGGTCCGCCGCTGAACAGGTAGGCGGTGACGGTGGCCGGCAAATGCTCGTCGATGCGCGCGTCGAGCCGCGGCAGACCCACCCCCAGCACGATGGCCGTGAGGACCGCGAAAGCAGGCACCGGCCACAACTGCGTCCGCCACGCATCAACGGTCGCGGCACGCCATCGCCGGATCCGAGCTCTCACGACGTTCTCGCCTCGCTCTGATGTGATTATTCGGCTATCCGGGACGATTATGCGGTGCCGAGGCGGCCGCTGGTTTCCAGCAGTAGGGCGTGGACGAAAGCTTGAGGCAGGTTGCCGCGGCTGGTGCTGGGTGACGTCGAACTCCTCGGACAGGAGCCCGGTGGTCCGGGCTGCGCTGCCAGTACCCGGCGGGGTGGCGGCAGCGCCGGTCGGTCTCGGCGAGGATGCCTGCGGCCAGCCTCTCCCACTCGACGCCGGGGCCGAGGGCGGGAATGGTCGCGGCTTGCCGGAGCCCGGCGACGCGGGCCAGCCGGGAGTGCGTCCACAGGCGTTGTCCAGTTCCCAGATCCCTGCGTCGGGCTCGGTCCGCCGGTGGCGGATGACGTCGACGGCGGTGCGTGCGGCGGCGACGCCGTCGGCGTCGAGCAGGTCGTGGCGGGCGGCTGCGGCGAACAGCGGCAACGCCTTGCCGGGGGCGTGGAGCTGGAATTGCCGGTTGACCCGGTTGCCGACGACGTCGGTGCCGCCGGGGTGACCGGGCAGACCTAGGCGCCGCTGATTGGGCACGGGTCCGCCGTCGGTGCGGTAGGCCGGTTTGAGGGCAGGCCCGTCGGAGTTCACCGCGGCGGCGACGAAACCGGTGGCCTCGGCCAGCAGCGGGTGGGGTCGGTCGGCGGCCACCGCGAGACCGGCGTAGCACTGGTCGTGAATCCACACGTACCGGTAGTCGTAGTTACGGACACGCTCGGCGTGTTCGGGCACGGGACATGGGGCCGCGACCATACCGCCGGACCGGGCGGTCAGCCCGCGCAGTCGGTCGGCGTCCGGCGCGTCCGGCAGGGGCCGGTCGCTGACAGGCGCAGCGTCAGAGCACGACGTGTTTGGCCAACCGCACCTGGCTCGTGACGTTCAGCGCGAGCATCGACAGCTCGTCCTCCAGATCGGCGTCGAGAAGCGCGGTGGCTAGGGCGAGGTGGCGACCGGTAGTCGGACGGTGATGGTGCTGCCGTCGGACTGATCGGTGACCTTGAGGGTGCCGCCGTGCCGTTCGGCGATCAGGCGGGTGAGGACGAGGGCGACGCCGGTCCGGGTGTTGGCGTCTCCGGTGCCGGTGGCGTTGGCTGGGGAATAGCTACCTGACCGCGGGGTGAGTCGGCGGCTGGTGGTCACTCGGAGTTCCGCGGTGTCATCGCTTGGCCGCAGCGTGAACGACGGCGCCGGGCCGCGGGGATCGGACCGGTCGACGGCGAGAGCGGCGAGGTTGTCGGTGAGCTGGCGGAGCCGACCGGGGTCACCGCGGACGACCAGGGGTGGGCCCAGGTCGGTGTGCACTGTTTCCGGCCGGCTCGAGGTCCGGGAAGCCCGGATGCGGGTGAGGTCGTCGGCGAGCAGCGCGGTGAGATCGACGTCGTAGCTCGGTAGCGGGTCGTTGTCGTCCTCGAGCGCGGCGAGATCGAGGAGACCGTCGACGAGCTCACGCAGCACGCTGACGTTGCGGCTGATGCCGTCGAGCAGTTGCCGATCATTGCTGGGGCGGGGCGTCGGGTCGTCGAGGAGCAGCTGGTTGTAGGTGGCGATGGTGGTCAGCGGGGTGCGCATGTCGTGGCCGATGAGGCCAGTGAAATCGGCGCGGGCGCGCCGCAGGTCGTCGGTGAGGTCGTCAGCGCGGCGGCGGGCGAGGAATTGGCCTGCCTGGGTGGCGAAGTCCAGGAGCAGACCGGTGGTCTGGAACTCGTCGTGATGCAGGGCCGGCGCGAAACACGTCAGGACGCCGAGGACGTCGTCGCCGTCGAGGATCGGAACCGAGACCACCGAGTGCAGTCCTCGTTGCGCATAAGCCCGGGCGCGGGCTGGCGACGTCGGATCGCGCATATGCGGTGAGGTGCGCAGATCGGGTTCCCAGACCGGTCGCCCGGTGGCCCAGACCGTGACGGGTATCTCGTGCGCGGACCGGGGCAGTCGTTCGGGCAGAAGATCACCGAGCCGGAGCTCTGCCGGGTGCCAGACGGCCACCCGGCGCAAGGTGGCCGTGTGCGTCTCGACCAGTCGAAGGCTCAGGTAGGACCAGCCGAGGGTGTGTCCGAGCAGGCCGAGCGCTTCGGTGCCGAGTGCGGCCAGGGTGCCGGGGCGGCCCAGTAGGCGGGCGACGGCGAGTTGGCAGTCGCGGAACTGCTGGGCGTGGCGCTGGTCGGTGACGTCGCGGACCGTGGCGACCGCGCCGATCGGCTCGCCGTCGGGGCCGAGGATCGGACGGGCATCGGTGCTGATGTACCGGTCGGGGAGGCCCGGCCGGCGGATCACCCCGGGCGCGTCCGGCACGGCCTCGCCGCGTAGCGCGCGGGCCAGGCCGCTGTGCTGCGGATCGATCGGGGTGCCGTCCGGGTGGTGCAGTTGGGCCAGGTCCACGTGGTGTGCTTGCTCGGGCGCGAGGTCGGGCGGGTGCCGGTGGATTTCGCGCAGCGCCCGGTTGTAGATGACGACGTGGCCGGTGCGGTCGATGGCGACGACGCCTTCGTCGAGGCTGTCGAGCAGGGTGTCGGCGAATCCCAGCCGGGTGCGGGCGTCCAGATCTGCGGCTGCGGCTGGGGCGGCGGCGACGTGCGCGGGCAGCCGGTCGACGAGCGTGGCGACCTCGAGCAGCATCGCGACGTCGGCTTCGGACCAGACATTGGGACGCTCGTCGAGCACGGTCAACGACCCGACCGGGCGATCCTCGGCGTCCCGGATCGGCACGCCCAGAAAGGCCCGGACTCCGAAGTCGCGCGCCAGCGGATGGTCACGAACCTGCAGGTTGGTCTCTTCGTGCATGTCCGGGCAGGCCACCGGGGCGTCGGCGTCGACCATGTATTTGCCGACCGAGTAGGCCTCGGTCATCCGGCCTCCGGATCTCAAGGGCTCCGGAAGGCCGTACGCCCCGGCCACATGCTCATGGTCATCGCCCACGAGGGTCAGCAATCCCATCGGCGCGTCGACCGATCGCGCGGCCAGACGCGCGATCGCCGGCGTCCGTGTCGGCAGCACCGAAAGTGTGCGGCAGGCGTGCTCCACCGCTTCCAGCCGTTCCGGATTCCGTAGAGCGCCGCTGTCGGCTACGCGCATGCGTAGCACGCCTCTCGGGGGTCAGGGACGATCCCGGCCCGGCTGCTTCAGGCTGGCGACCCGACGAACTCGACGGCATGCCGTCGTCCGACGGGTAGGGATCGATCACCGCTCTGAGCGGTGGTGTGAGTTAATTATCCGATTAACGCTGCGGAATGGTGCGGTGACGCGTGGAGCTTCGGTCGCAAAAGCCGGGAGCGCAGCGTCGGGGTGCGGGTATCTTGTCCGACGCACCGCGTGCTGAGTCGGCCGAGGCGAGCTGACGTCAACGATTAAATCGTGGATGGGCTGGCCGATGGGAAGCGATGTGACGAGCGGTGAGCGGCGGGTCCGGCTAGCGGGAGTCGGCTGGCCGCTGCGCGCTACCGCCACCCTGACGCTGCTGAATGCGATCTGGGTAACGGCCGGGCTCGCGGTCCCGTCGCGTTATCCGGTCCTCGGATGGGTTGCTCTGCCGCTCACCGCGCTGCTGGCCGGCTCCGCCTGCTGGCGGGTGGCCCGCGAACACGCGTTGGACTCCTCCACTCGCCGGTTCTGGCGTCACCTGGCGGTCGGCTGCGTGTTTTTTGTGGCCGGCACGATCTCGAACGCCGTGGATGCGGTGGGCGGTCCGGTGCCGTCCCAGCGCGTCGGTCCGGTGACGCTGGCGCTCTACCTCGGCATGCTCGGCATCGTGTTGTGGGCGTTGCTGCGCCTGCCGTCCTGGCAGCGCAACCGCAGCGACTGGATCCGGTTCGGCCTGGATGCCTGCATGGTGCTGATCACCGTCGCGGCGATCGTCTGGCATTTCTCGCTGCGCGAGCACCAGCAGTGGGTCACCCAGACCGGGTCGGCCGGCGCGATGCTCTCCCTCGCGGTGGTCGGGTTCGTATCGATGGCCACGTTCGTCAAGGTGGCGTTCGCCGGGGCCGGTCGCCTCGACCGCCGTGCGCTGCACGTGCTCGCGACCGGGAGCGCGCTCAGTACCGGGTTCGGCAGCCTCTCGCCGTTCCTGGTGTCGCGGCCGTACTTGTCCTCGAGTCTGATCGCGGTGCCGATCGCCGCGCTGAGCCTCCATCTCGCCGCGGCGCGGCAACTACGCGCCGGGGCGGAGGAACCCGCCGCCCCGACGTCGATCCGGCCGCGTCAGCCTCATCCCGTACCTGGCAGTGGCGGTCACGGACGCGCTGCTGCTGACCACCGGGGCCCGGGACCCGGCCGAGACGATGATCATGGAGCTCGCCGCGGTGACGCTGACGGGGCTGGTCATCGTGCGGCAGATCATCGCGCTGCGCGACAACAACCGGCTGCTGGCCACCGTCGACGCGCAGCTGGCCGACCTGCGCCGCTACCAGGAGGAACTGGAGTACCAGGCGACCCACGACAGTCTGACGACGGCAGCCAACCGGGCGCTGCTCGAGCGGCACGTCGCGGAGCTGCTCGCCGCGGACCAGCTGTTCCATCTGATTCTGCTGGACGTCGACGATTTCAAGGTCGTCAACGACCGGCTCGGTCACGGCGTCGGCGACGCACTGCTGACCACTCTGAGTGATCGGCTGGCAACTGTCGTCGGAGACGACGGCCTGGTGGCCCGCCTCGGGGGCGACGAGTTCGCCGTCGTCGCGCGTACGGAGGCAACGAGCGTGGAGATCCTGATCGACGACGTTCTCGCGGCGCTGCGTGAACCGGCCCACCTGTTCGGGCACACCGTCGTGACCGCGACCAGCGTCGGGGTGGCGACCAGCTGGGTGGGGGACACGCCGAAGGAGTTGCTCCGCCGCGCCGACGTGGCCATGTACACCGCCAAGGCGGCGGGTGGGGACCGGCGGCACTGGTTCGACCCCGCCATGGACCGGGCCGCCGACGAGAGCGCCCGCCTGTCGGCCGATCTGCGGACCGCGCTGTCGGCCGGGCAGATTTTCGCCGTGTACCAGCCGATCGTCGACCTGACGTCCGGGGCCACGGTCGGTGGTGAGGTGCTGATGCGCTGGCGCCACCCGGAACGTGGTCTGGTCCCTCCGGACCTGTTCATACCGCTGGCCGAGCAGAACGGCTGCATCCTCGAACTCGGCGCCTGGATACTCCGGCACGCCTGCACGCAGGCTGCGGCCTGGCAGCAGCAGTACGGTGACCGAGCGCCGAGCAAGATCAGCGTCAACGTGTCCGCCCGGCAACTGGCCGAACGCGGCTTCGTCGACGACGTCGCCGGCCTCCTGCGCGAAACCGGCGCCGACGCGTCCCGGCTCGTGCTCGAGGTCACCGAGACCGCCGTGCTCACCACCGACCTGGCCGTCGAACAGCTCCACCGCCTCCGACAACTCGGTCTGCGTATCGCCCTCGACGATTTCGGTACCGGGCACTCGTCGCTGAGCCTGCTGCTCAACTGCCCGGTCGACGTCCTCAAAGTCGACAAGTCCTTCATCAGCGGGACGACCGCCGAGGGCGCCGGGGCCATCATCACCAAGAACCTCGTCGGGTTCATCAACGACTTCGACATCGAGGCCGTGGCCGAAGGCGTCGAAACCGACGCCCAGGCCGAGCGGCTTCGCCAGGCCGGCTACCAGCTCGCGCAGGGCTACCTCTATGGCCGCCCCATGGTCGTCGCGGACTTCGAGCGACACTTCGCGGCGGTGAGCGCACAGGTGACCGTGTGAGCCGACGAGCGCTTCTTCGATGAGCACCACATCGCCCGAATCGTCGTTCGCGATCAAGCGGGAGCCGGCCGACCTGACGGGCGGCCGGCTCCCGCGTGCTCAGCTGCTGCGGACCGCGGCGGCCGCGACCACCAGGTGCCTCAGCGAGGCCTCGACTTCGGGGTAGCCGCGGGTCTTCAGGCCGCAGTCGGGGTTGACCCAGAGCCGCTGGCCCGGGACCACCGAGGCGGCGGCGCGGAGCGCGGTGGTCACTTCGTCCTGCGTCGGCACGCGCGGGGAGTGGATGTCCCAGACGCCCGGGCCGATGCCCCGGCTGTATCCGGCGGCGGCGAGGTCGTCGAGGATCTCCATTTTCGATCGGGACGCCTCGATGCTGGTGACGTCCGCGTCCAGCGCGTCGATGGCGGGCAGCACCTCACCGAACTCTGAGTAGCAGAGGTGGGTGTGGATCTGGGTGGAGTCCGCGACACCGCTTGTGGCTAGGGCTTGTCCTGCGAATCAGGTCAGCCAGATCAGTGTCGCGGCGAG
>NZ_BAAAGX010000001.1:148197-251148 GCF_039524755.1 Cryptosporangium japonicum | reverse complement strand
CCTCCGCCGCCTCCGGCGCAGCTACCTCCGCCGCCTCCGGCGCAGCTACCTCCTCGGCTGCCTGCATTGCCGCCGCACCTACCCCTTGCCGCCGCTCCGCTCCTGTCGAGCATGATCGGGTCTCGCCGACTGACCGCCGGTCCGCGCCAGGCCGACAAAAGCGGTACGCGCCCTCTGACCAGCAGCGGAGCGCACCACCGAGCCGCCACCGCGAACCCCCGGATCTGCTCAGAGCGAACACCGCCCCCCGCGGGAATGACCGCAACGCTGTAAGCATTGAGTCGGGTGCACTCAACTTCCCGACTGCTATGAGGTACGGCGATGGATCGATCCCCCGGCGGGCCGCGCGGGCCCGTCACCACTCTCACCCTGCCGGTGCTCCCGCTGGCCGACGCAGTCGTGCTTCCCGGAATGGTCATCCCGGTCGAGCTCGACAGCGAAGAGCGCGCCGCGATCGACTCGGCGAAGGCCAAGGTCACCAACGAGGACGACGCGAAGCTGCTGATCGTCCCCCGCATCGACGGCAAGTACCACGAGATCGGCGTGCTGGCCACGATCGACCAGGTCGGCCGCCTCCCCAACGGCCGCCCGGCCGCGGTGCTGCGTGCACAGACCCGCGCCCGGGTCGGTCAGGGCGTGAACGGCCCCGGCGCCGCGCTGTGGGTCGAGGCCACCACGATGCCCGACCGCATCAGCGCCACCGACCAGGAGAAGGTCGACCGGCTCGCGGCCGAGTACCGCGAGGTCGTCCAGGAGATCCTCGGCCACCGCGACGAGGCCACCCAGGGAGCCGGCTGGCAGGTCGTCGAGATGATCCGCCGGATCACCGAGCCCGGCGAGCTGGCCGACGTGGCCGGCTGGGCCCCCTACCTCGACACCGACCAGAAGCGGCAGCTGCTCGACACCCCCGAGGTCGCGAAGCGTCTGGAGCTCGTCCTCGAGTGGGGCAAGACCCAGCTCGCCGAGCTGCAGGTCGCCGCGACGATCCGCGACGACGTGCGCGAGTCGATGGAGAAGACCCAGCGCGAGTTCCTGCTGCGCCAGCAGCTGACCGCGATCCGCAAGGAGCTGGGCGAGCTCTCCGGCGACGACGACAACCCCGAGGCCGACCCGCGGGCCCGCGTCGAGGCCGCCGACCTCCCGGAGAAGGTCAAGAAGGCCGCCCTGCGCGAGGTCGACAAGCTGGAGCGCACCGGCGACCAGTCCCCGGAGGCGTCCTGGATCCGCACCTGGCTCGACACGGTCCTCGAACTCCCGTGGAACAACCGCACTGACGACACCACCGACGTCGGAAGCGCACGGACCGTCCTCGACGAGGACCACGCCGGCCTGGACGACGTCAAGGACCGGATCGTGGAGTACCTGGCGGTGCGCAACCGCCGGGCCGCGCGCGGCCTGGAGATCGTCGGCGGACGGGGGAGCGGCGCGGTGCTCGCGCTCGTCGGTCCTCCCGGCGTCGGCAAGACGTCGCTCGGTGAGTCGGTCGCCCGGGCGCTCGGGCGCAAGTTCGTCCGGGTGGCGCTCGGCGGTGTCCGCGACGAGGCGGAGATCCGCGGTCACCGGCGCACGTACGTCGGCGCGCAGGCGGGCCGCATCGTGCGGGCGATCAAGGAGGCCGGCGCGATGAACCCGGTCGTCCTGCTCGACGAGGTCGACAAGATCGGGGCCGACTACCGCGGTGACCCCGCGGCGGCGCTGCTCGAGGTGCTCGACCCGGCGCAGAACCACACGTTCCGCGACCACTACCTCGAGGTCGAGCTCGACCTGTCCGACGTGCTGTTCCTGGCCACCGCGAACGTCGCCGAGGCGATCCCGGAGGCGCTGATCGACCGCATGGAGGTCGTCCGCCTGGACGGCTACACCGAGGTCGAGAAGGTCGCGATCGCGCGTGACCACCTCTGGAAGCGCCAGCTGGAGCGCGCCGGCCTGGAGCCCACCGACGTCACGATCGACGAGGACGCGCTCAAGCTGATCGCGGGCGAGTACACCCACGAGGCCGGCGTGCGGCAGCTCGAGCGTTCCCTCGCCCGGGTGCTCCGCAAGGTCGCCACGAAGCTCGCGAGCGACGACGCGCCGACCACTCCGGTGGACATCACCCAGGAGACGCTCAAGGACTACCTGGGACGGCCCCGGTTCCAGCCGGAGTCGGCCCAGCGCACCGCGGTTCCCGGCGTGGCGACCGGCCTGGCCGTCACCGGGGCCGGCGGCGATGTTCTCTTCATCGAGGCGAACGCCGCCCCCGGAGGCGACAAGAGCGGTGAGCCCGAGCTCGTGCTCACCGGCCAGCTGGGCGACGTGATGAAGGAGTCGGCGCACATCGCGCTCTCCTACCTGCGCAGCCAGGGCGACCGCTTCGGCGCCGACCCGGAGGACCTGCGTGGGCGCCGGCTGCACGTGCACGTGCCGGCCGGTGCGGTGCCGAAGGACGGCCCGTCCGCGGGCGTCACCATGGTCACCGCGCTCGCGTCGCTGCTCACCGGGCGGATGGTGCGGGCCGAGGTCGGCATGACCGGTGAGGTCTCGCTGACCGGGCGGGTGCTGCCGATCGGCGGGGTGAAGCAGAAGCTGCTCGCCGCGCACCGGGCCGGGCTGACCGAGGTGCTGCTGCCGGCGCGCAACGCCGCCGACCTGGACGACGTCCCGGCCAGCGTGCGTGAGGCGCTCACGATCCACCTGATGGAGGACGTGGCGGACGTGGTCGCGCTCGCGCTCGAGCCGGCCGCGACCGAGGCCGCTCGGGCCGCTTGATCCACACGAAGGGCCCCGCGAGGGGCCCTTCGTGCTACCTAACTCAGCGTGAGCCCTGTATAGCTAAGGGCGTGCCGAAAGCGCGACCAGCGGGGCTCCCGGGTCCTTTGCGCGGCTTGGGGCGTCCACTGGTGGGCGGCCTGCCGCTCTGCGTGCTGCCTTTCGTGCCGCTGCAGCTGGCGGTGTCGCTCTACGCGTCGGTCGTTCTCTACCTGATCCTCACCACGCTCACCGACCAGGTCGCCGAGATCGGGTACGCGGCGCCGGGCGCGCCGACGACGTTGATCGGAATCACGATCGTCGTGCTCGGCGACGGCGCGCTGGCGGTCCGTCTCTCGGCCGGTGGCCAGCCCGATCCGTTCCTGGCGTTCCTGCTGCACCTCGGCGGGCTCACGACCGTGGTCGTCGGCCTGGTGCGGTTGCGCCGGGCGACGAACCTGACGCCGGCCCGGGGCGGGCTGATCGACCTGACCGTGGTCGGCTTCGGCATCGGCACCAGCGTCGCGACGCTCATCGGTTCCCGGGTGGTGATCCTGCCGTCCGGGCCGAGCGCGCTGGTCACGGTCGTGCTGCTCACCGTCGTCTCGCTGGCCGGGTGGGTGGCGGTGCTCCGGCTCGTGCTGGTGGCCGACGGCCGCACCGAGACCGGGCTGCTCGTCGCCGCGATCGGTCTGGTGCTGATCTCGAGCCTGTTCTGGTGGGGCCCGCTGTTCGACCAGGAGAACCCGGGGTGGGCGCTGACCGTCACGCTGGCTGCCGGCGTCGTCACCGCGACGGCGTCGCGCTGGTGGGTGCTGCACGCGGCCGGTGTCCCCTCCCCGCCGGCGGGCGGCTCGAACGCCCGGATCCCGCTGTTCCTGGTCGCGGTCGTCGCCCCGCCGATCGCGCTGACGGTCTCCGCGCTGACGATCTCGCCGCTGGACCCCTGGCGCAACGTGGTCGTCCCGGTGGCCGGCATGGCGGTGCTCTCGATCGCGTTGCTGCTGCGGGTGCACCAGCAGGCCACCGACGCCCGTGAGCGGGCGCTGCGCGACGCGCTGACCGGGCTGGCCAACCGGGGCGCGCTCACCGACGCGCTGGCGGCGCTGCCGTCCGGGAGCCGGCCCGCGCTGCTCCTGCTCGACCTGGACGGCTTCAAGGCCGTCAACGACGGTTTCGGCCATCCGGCCGGTGACGCCCTGCTCCGGCTCGCCGCCGATCGGCTCTCCGCCGTGGTCGGCGCGGACGCCACGGCGGCGGCCACCGACACGGTGGTCGCCCGCCTCGGTGGCGACGAGTTCGCGATCCTGCTGTGCCGGGCCGACCGGGCCGGTGCGGTGGCGCTCGGACGGCGGATCGTCGAGGTCGTCGCGGAGCCCTACCCGGTCGAGGGCCGGGAACTGTGCGTCACCGCGAGCGTCGGCGCCCGGGTGATCGGCGAGGATCTGGGCGAAGGACTGGCCGGTGTCCTGCTGCGCGACGCGGACCTCGCGCTCTACGCGGCGAAGCAGAACGGCAAGAACCAGGTGTCGGTGTTCTCCCCGACGCTGAGCGCGGCCCACGCCGAGCGCGCCGCGCTGGCCGCCGGGCTGCACGAGGCCGTCACGCGGGACGAGTTCGTCCTGCACTACCAGCCGTCCATCGACGTGTTGACGGGCCGGGCGACGGTCGTGGAGGCGCTGATCCGCTGGGCCCCGCCGGGCCGGGAGCCGGTGCCGTCCCGCGACTTCCTGCCGGTGGCCGAGACGGCCGGCCTGAGCGTGCCGATCGGCACCTGGGCGCTGCGGACCGCGTGTGCCGAGGCGCGGCCGTGGTTCGAGCGGTACGGCGTCGGTGTGGCGGTGAACGTCTCGGCGCGACTCATGCTCGACCCGGACCTGCCGGAGCTGGTCGACTCGGTGCTGGCCGAGAGCGGCCTACCGCCGCACGCGCTGGTGCTGGAGCTGACCGAGTCGGCGGTGAGCGGGGACACCGCCGCGCTCGCCGCACGCATCACCCAGCTGCGCGGCACCGGGGTGCGGATCGCGGTCGACGACTTCGGCACCGGCCAGTCGTCGCTGGCCCTGCTTCGCCAGATACCGGTCGACGTGCTCAAACTCGACCCCGCGCTGGGCCGGGCCGGTGAGCTGGAGACCACCACCGACCCGCTCGTCGACGCCGCGCTGACCCGCGCGGTGCTGGAGATCTGCCGGACGCTCGGGTTGCGTGCGGTGGCCGAGCGGGTCGAGAGCGCCGACCGGGTCGAGTGGCTCCGCGAGCTGGGCTGCCGGCTCATGCAGGGTGACTACTTCACCCCTCCGCTGCCCCCGGCCGCGGTGGAGACGTTCCTGGCCACGCGCACCGCCCCGTGTCCGGGGCGCGACACGCCGGAGCTTCTGACGCAAAGGTCGGAGTAAACCGTCAGGTCGGGTCGCGCGCGTCCGTACAGACAACCGTGCAGACCCAGACTGCGCCGACCGAGGGGCTGGTCGTGCGTACCCGCGCCGGCGTGTCCACGCCGCTGGACGGCGTCGCGCACGCCGCGGAGCAGGCGGTGGCCCGTCGGCGGACGCACTGGCTCGCCGGTTCGGTGGCCGCGCTGGTGGTGCCCTGGTTGTTGCTCGCCGCTCCGGGCCCGCAGTCGCCGGTCGCCTACGTCGCGACCGCGCTGTGCGCGGTGCTCGCGCTCTGGGTCGGGATCGCGGTTCTCCGGCCCGCCCCGGTCTGGCCGTGGCTCCTGCTCGGCGCCGGGCTCGCCACGCGGCTGACCGGCCTGGTCGTGTACCAGGCGCTACCGCACACGGCGATTCTCCCCGGCGTGCCGCTGACCGCCACCCAGGTGATCCGGATCCTGTCGTTTCCGCTGCTGGTGGCCGGTCTGGTCGGGATCATCACCCGGGGCGGCGGGTACCGCACCCACCGGGTCGTCGACGGCCTGGCGGTCAGTTACAGCGTCAGCCTCGTGCTCTACCTGCTGTTCGCCGTTCCCTATCTGCGCGGCGAGCCCGGCGCCGACCGGTTGAGCGCGTTCGCGTTCGTGCTGGGCGACCTGCTGCTGCTGGTGATGGCCGTGATGGTGTTCACGGTGTCGATCCGGAACACCACCCAGTTGCTCGTCGGCCTGGCGTCGTTGTTCTTCCTGGTCGGTGACCTGCTCCGGAGCGTCACCGGCGGGCAGCCGACCGGTGTCGTGGCGACCGGCGCTCCCGGCGCCATCGTGCTCAGCGGGTACCTGCTGATGGCGGTCGCGGCCTGGCATCCCTCGGTCACCGAGCGGCGGCCTCCGCTCGACGGCCAGCGCCCGACCGGCCGGGCGAAGCTGACGATGCTCGGCCTCACGGTGTTCGTCTACCCGGTCTACACGGTGCTGGCCTCGGTGAACGAGTGGGAGCTCGACCCGCTGATCGACGTCGGGTACCCGGTGACGGTCACCACGCTGTTCTGCTTCTACCTGGCGGTCCGGAGCGCCGGGCAGGCCCGGGAGTCGTTCCGGCGCGAGCAGGAGCAGGCCGCGCAGGCGGCCGCGCTCGGTTCGGCGCTGGCCGAGCAGCAGGCCCTGCAGGGCCAGCTGACCTACCGGGCGCTGCACGACCCGCTCACCGGGCTGGCCAACCGGTCGAAGCTCACCGAAGCGCTCGACCGCGTGCTCGCCGACGCCGAGCCGGCGTCGGACGGCGACCGCTCGTACGCCCTGCTGCTGATCGACCTGGACGGCTTCAAGGACGTCAACGACACCCACGGGCACCCGATCGGCGACGAGCTGCTGGTCCAGGTGGCGGACCGGTTCAGCCGGGCCCTGCCCGACGGGGCCCTGCTCGCCCGCCTCGGCGGTGACGAGTTCGCGGTCCTGATCGGCGACACCGACGAAAAAGAGGCGCTGGCGGTCGGCCGGCGCCTCACCGAAACGCTCCGCAGCGCGTTCCACGTCGCCGCGCACGACCTGTACATGACGACGAGCGTCGGGCTCTACGTCGGCAGCGGCACGGCGACGCCGAGCGACGTGCTGCGCAACGCCGACCTGGCGCTCTACGCGGCCAAGGGGGCGGGCAAGGACCAGGTCGTGCCGTACCGCCAGGAGCTGCGCACGGCACACCTGGACAAGGTCGAGCTGCTCGCCGGGCTGCGTCGCGCGGTGGCCGGCGGCGAGTTCGTGCTGGAGTACCAGCCGGTCGTCGATCTGGTGACCGAGCGGATCAGCTCGGTGGAGGCGCTGCTGCGGTGGGACATGCCGGGGCAGGGGCGGATGTCGCCGACCGACTTCGTGCCGGTCGCCGAGGAGAGCGGCCTGATCGTGCCGATCGGCGCCTGGGTGCTGAGCCAGGCGTGCGTCGACGCGGCCGACTGGTACGCCCGGTTCGGCATCTCGGTCGCGGTCAACGTGGCCACCGCGCAGCTGCGTGACCCGGAGTTCGTCTCGACCGTGGTCGGCGCGCTGCGGTTCAGCGGGCTGTCGCCGCAGGCGCTCGTCCTGGAGATCACCGAGTCGACGATGATCGCCGCGACCGCCGCCGAGACCGACGCGGTCGTGAAGCGACTCGAGCAGCTGCGTGCCCGCGGGATCCGGATCGCGATCGACGACTTCGGCACCGGGTACTCGTCGCTGTCGTACCTGCGTCGGCTGCCGGTCGACATCCTGAAGATCGACCGGGCGTTCAGCATGGACGGTCCGGACGGGGCCGACAGCGAGGACACCGCGCTGACCAAGGCGATCCTGCAGCTCTCGCACTCGCTGGGGTTGTCGACGGTGGCCGAGGGCGTGGAGACCAGCGAACGCGCGGACACACTGCGTGAGCTGCGCTGCGACCGCGCGCAGGGGTTCCTGTACTCCAAGCCGGTGGGCGCGGGGGAGCTGGACGGCCTGCTGGCCGCGGAGACCCAGGCGACTCCCTAGCTTTCCTATCTTCATGGTAGGTATGGTGCGGGCATGGCTGACAGCGCATGGTCGTTCGAGACCAGACAGATCCACGCCGGTGCCGCACCGGACCCGACGACCGGCGCCCGGGCGACGCCGATCTACCAGACGACGTCGTACGTGTTCCGGGACACCGACCACGCCGCGGCGCTGTTCAGCCTGGCCGAGCCGGGCAACATCTACACCCGCATCATGAACCCCACCCAGGACGTCCTGGAGCAGCGGATCGCCGCGCTCGAGGGCGGCATCGCCGCGGTCGCGCTCGCCTCCGGTCAGGCCGCCGAGACCGCGACGATCCTGACGCTGGCCAAGGCCGGCGACCACTTCGTCTCCAGCGCCTCGCTGTACGGCGGCACGTACAACCTGTTCCACTACACGCTGCCCAAGCTCGGCATCGAGGTCTCGTTCGTCGAGAACCCGGACGACGTCGACGAGTGGCGCGCGGCGTCGCGTCCGAACACGAAGTTGTTCTTCGCCGAGACGCTGGGGAACCCGCGCAGCAACGTGCTCGACGTGCGTGCGGTGGCCGACGTCGCCCACGAGGTGGGCGTCCCGCTGGTCGTGGACAACACCGTGCCGACGCCGTTCCTGCTCCGCCCGATCGAGCACGGCGCCGACATCGTGGTCCACTCGGCCACCAAGTACCTGGGCGGCCACGGAACCGCGATCGCCGGCGTGGTGGTGGACGGCGGCACGTTCGACTTCGGCGCCGGCGCCGAGCGCTTCCCCGACTTCCACGAGCCCGACCCCAGCTACCACGGCCTGCGCTACTGGGAGGCGCTCGGGCACGGCGCGTTCGCGGCCAAGCTGCGCGTGCAGCAGCTGCGTGACACCGGCGCCGCGATCGCCCCGCTCACCAGCTTCCTGATCCTGCAGGGCATCGAGACGCTGTCGCTGCGCATCGAGCGCCACGTACGCAACGCCCAGGCGATCGCCGAGTGGCTCACCGGCCGCGACGAGGTCGACGCCGTGCACTACGCCGGTCTGCCCAGCAGCCCCTGGTACGAGACCGGGCAGAAGTACCTGCCCGGAGGTGCCGGGGCGATCGTGTCGTTCGAGCTGCGCGGCGGCGTCGAGGCGGGGAAGAAGTTCGTCGACTCGCTGGAGCTGTTCAGCCACCTCGCGAACATCGGCGACGTCCGCAGCCTGGTGATCCACCCGGCCAGCACGACGCACAGCCAGCTGACGCCGGACGAGCAGCGCTCCACCGGGGTCACGCCGGGGCTGATCCGGCTGGCCGTCGGCCTGGAAGGGCTCGACGACCTGCTCGCCGACCTGGACGCGGGGTTCCGGGCGGCGAAGTCCTGACGACGGTTCCGGGCGCCCGCCTCTACTACCGGACGTGGGGCACCCCGGCGCCGGACCGCTCGAACGCGGTGCTGATCCTGCACGCCCTCACCGGTGACAGCAACGTCGCCGGCGAGGGCGGGTGGTGGCGCGGCCTGGTCGGGCCCGGGCTCGCCGTCGACACCGACCGGTGGTGGGTGGTGGCGCCGAACGTCCTCGGCGGATGCCGGGGTTCGACCGGGCCGTCGTCGACGGCGCCGGACGGGAAGCCGTGGGGGAGCCGCTGGCCGCGGGTGACGATCCGCGACCAGGTCGCCGCGGAGGCCGCGCTGGCGTCCGAGCTGGGGGTCGCGGCGTGGGCGGCCGTGCTCGGCGGGTCGATGGGAGGCATGCGGGCACTGGAGTGGGCGGTGTCGTACCCCGCCCGGGTGCGGCGGTTGTTGCTGCTGGCCACCACCGCGGCGGCGTCCGCCGACCAGATCGCCTGGGCGTCACCGCAGCTGCACGCGATCCGGTCGGACCCGGCCTGGCAGGGCGGCGACTACCACCCCGGTCCCGGGCCGGTGGCGGGCCTGGGCATCGCCCGGCGGATCGCGCACGTCACGTACCGGTCCGAACCGGAGCTGGCCGCCCGCTTCGGCCGGACCCGCCAGGACGACGGCCGCTTCGCGGTCGAGTCCTATCTCGACCACCACGCCGACAAACTGGTCCGGCGCTTCGACGCCGGCAGCTACGTCACGCTGACCGAGGGGATGAACGGCCACGACGTCAGCCGCGACCGCGGTTCCCTCGCCGACGCGTTGAGCCGCGTCATCGCACGCACGGTGGTCGCCGGGGTGTCGAGCGACCGGCTCTACCCGCTCGCCCAGCAGCAGGAGCTCGCCGACGGCATCCCCGGAGCCGGTGAGCTGCGCGTGATCGACTCGCCCTACGGCCACGACGGGTTCCTGATCGAGGTCGAGCAGGTCGGCGCGCTCGTGTCCGAGCTCCTCGCCGCTACGCCGCCGCCGGTAACGAGCGCCGGGGCGCCAGCCGGGCCGCCACGTGGGCCGAGACCAGGGTGAGCGCGGCGTTCCAGCCGATCGTCACCTCGTTGGTGGCCCAGGACCCCGGGTCGTCGATCCAGCACTTCTGCGGCGGCGCGCCGCTGCGTGCCCCGGCCGCCACCGGGTCGTCGAGGCCGCTGTTCGGGCCGCCGACGACCACCCCGGGCGGCGCCGGTGGGTAGGCCGGATCGATCGCCTGGGCGAAGAACCGGTGGTGGGGCCGGGCCGCGGCTCGCGCGCCGTACCCGGTGACCTGGCTGAAGCCGGTCGCGTTGCGCCCGAGCAGGTAGTCGAGGCAGGCCAGCTCGCCGGCGAAGAACCGGGCGTCGCCGGTGTGGTCGGCGGCGGCCCCGAGCGTCATCGCGTGGGCCAGCACCCGCGAATTCGAGCCCCAGCAGTACCGCCCGTCGGCCGGGACGTACGGGGTGCCGTGACCCTCGATGTTCACCAGCAGCTGCTCGGACACCGTGGCCAGCGCCGCCCTGGCCTCGTTCGCGGCGGCGGCGGCCGTCCAGCCCGGGCCCAGCGCGAGCGTCAGCTGGGCCAGCGGCAGGGTCGAGCGCCAGTCGAAGCCCTCGTGGAGCGCGGCGCGCGGGTCGAGCCCGGAGTGCAGCATCGCGTACCGGTACTCCTCGGCCCCGGTCAGCGCGGCCAGTTCGGCCGCGGCCCAGTACCGCTCGTCCCGGACGTCGTCGTCGTCGTAGGGACCGCCGCCGGTGTCGGCGGCCTCCGCGACCGTCGCGTTGACGACCGGGTTGTGCGTGGCCGCGTTCCAGGCCCGGTCGGACGCGGTGCGGCAGCGCGCGGCGAACACCGGGTCGTGCACCTCCCAGACCCGCGCGGCCTGCGCCGCGACCGCCGCCAGCCCGTACGTGGCCGCGGTGGTGGGGATCCGCACGGTACGCGGCTGCGGATCCTCGTCGGGGCGCAGCGGCAGACCGGTCCAGCGCACGTCGTGCACCGCGGCGAAGACCATGCCGGCGTCGGGGTCGCCGGTCGGCAGCTGGGCCGCGAGCAGGAACTCCAGGCCCCAGCGGGCCTCGTCGAGCAGGGCGGGATCGCCGGAGCGCTCCACCGCGTGCTGCAGCAGCCACACCGTCACCGCCGTGGTGACCGCGTACTTGCCGTGGTCGCCGGCGTCGTACCAGCCGCCGCGCAGGTCGTGGCCGCGGCAACCGAACAGCAGGCGGCGACGCGGGCAGTCCGCGCGGTGACACGCCACCGCGCCGTCGCCGCGGTTCGGAGCGACGTCGACGTGCCCGGCCGGGCGGCCGAACCGCGGATCGGCGATCGGCGCGCCGCTGCGCTGCAGGTACAGGAAGTGGCCGGCGTCGCGGGCCAGGGCGCGGTAGTCGGGGGTGCCGAACGGCACGCTCTCGACCCCGTCGACGACGAGCGTCCAGCGGTCCTCGCCGGCCGGGGCCGTGGTGCTGATCGTGTGGACGTCCTCGCCGGCCGCCCGGTCGGACCCGTGCACGACGGTCTCACCGGCCGCGACCGTCGCCCCGGCGGAGCCCCGGAGCTCCCAGCGCAGCGGGGCGGGGGAGTCGGTCGCCACGGTGGCGCGGAGGGGCCACCCGGCCGGATAGCCGAGCTGGTTGACCCGCACCGCGTGGGTAGTCATGCCTCGGCGGACTCCGCGTCGGCCCACTCGCCGTCCGCCCAGCCCTGGCGGCGGACCTCGTAACAGGCGATCGCGGCCGCGGTGGCCACGTTCAGCGAGCCGACCCGGCCGATCAGCGGCACGTACCCCACCGCGTCGCACTCCGCGAGCCCGGTCGTCGAGATGCCGCGCTCCTCGTGCCCCAGCACGAGACACACGTCCACCGACAGGTCGAGGTCGGCGAGCGGCGCCGCCGGATCGGCGAGCTCGACCCCGACGACGCGGTACCCGTCGTTCTTCGCGGCCCCGATCGCCTCGGTGATCGTCGGGTGCTCCGACCACTGCAGGTACCGGTCGGTGCCGAGCGCGGTCTTCGCCGCTTTCGGCGCCCGCGGCGACACCGACGACCCGGCCAGGTACAGGTGGTCGACGCCGAACGCGGCCGCCGACCGGGTGATCGACCCGACGTTGTAGGGGTTGCCGACGTCGTCCAGCAGCAGGGCGAGCCGACTGTCGCTACGCCGGCGCCAGGTGCGGTGGAGGCGCTTGAGCTCGGTTCCCCGGAGCTGATGGATCACTCGTTCCCTCTCACGGCCAGAATGCGGTACCCCTTGCGCGAGGCTAGCCGCTCGGTGGGGAAGCCCTCGGCCTCCAGCCACTTGTGCAGCGAGTCGGCCCCCAGGTGGCGTTGCACGACCAGGTACGCGACGCCGTCCGGCGCGAGCCGGGGCAGCCACCGGCGCATCATGCCGTGCAGTACGCCCTTGCCGACCTTGATCGGCGGGTTCGACCAGATCGCCGCGAAGCGCTGGTCGTCCGGCACGTCGTCGGGCGCCGCGATCCGCACGTGGGGGTACCCGGCGGTGTTCTGCGCGGCCAGCTCACGCGCCCGTTCGTTGACGTCGACGCCCCACACCGTGGCCCCGGGCGCGCGGTGGGCCAGCGTCACCGTGATCGGCCCGTAGCCGCAGCCCAGGTCGAGCAGGTTCCCGGCCGCGGGCGGCGGGGGCACGGTCTCCAGCAGGACGAGCGTGCCGGCGTCGACCGCGGTCGGCGAGAACACACCGCTGTCGGTGGCCAGCCCGGCCTGGACGTCACGCAGCGCCAGCCGCACGGTTCTCGGCGCCCGCGCCGCCGACGGACTCGACGAAAAGTAGTGCTCACTCACAGTGCCGCTCAGCTTAGTGGGCACCCCGCCGAGGGGTCGGGTCGAGGAACAGCTCACGGACGTTCGGCACGTTCTCGTGGATCCGGCGCTCGGCCTCCTCGGCGCTGTGCTCCACCGCGTCGGCGTCGCCGTCGGAGAAGTCGACCTTCGCGGCGATCAGCAGTTCACGCGGGCCGAGGTGCTGGGTGTAGAGCGTCACCACCCGGTCGACGCCCGGCGTCTCCTCGATCGTCCGGCGGATCGCCTCCTGCACCCGGGGCGCCGCCGCCCGGCCGACGAGGTACGACGCGTTCTCCCGTCCGAGCGTCACGGCGACGACCGCGAGCAGCACGCCGATCAGGATCGACGCCGCCCCGTCCCAGACCGGGCTCCCGGTGAACTCGGTGCCGGCCAGTCCGCCCGCCGCCAGCAGCAGGCCGATGAGCGCGGCCGAGTCCTCGAACGCGACCGCTTTCAGCGCGGTGTCCGGCGTCCGGCGCAGGTATCGCGCGGGGTGGATGCGCCAGCGGCGCGCCCCACCGCGGATCTGGCGGACCGCCTGGCTCAGCGAGATGCCCTCGACGACGAACGCGACCGCCAGCACGACGTAGGAGACCAGGAAGTCGCCGGGCTCCTCGCCCTCGAGGATCGTGTGCACACCCTGGAAGATCGAGAACACCGACCCGGCCGTGAACGTGGCGAGCGCGGCGATGAACGCCCAGAAGTAGTGCGCCTGGCCGTACCCGAACTGGTGGTTCTCGTCGGCCGGGCGTCCGCTGCGCTTCACGGCGGTGAGCAGCAGCACCTCGGTGATCGTGTCGGCGAGCGAGTGCGCCGCCTCCGAGAGCATCGCCGACGAACCGGCGAGCAGGCCGCCGACGGCTTTGGCGATCGCGATCGCCAGGTTCGCCACTCCGGCGACGACGACGGTGAGCGTGCTCTCGCCGCCCGACCCGCTGTCGTCGGCGGGAAGTGGGCCCGGGGTGGGGGTATCGGTCACGGTCACCGGTATTGCCCATCGGTGTGCGATGCAACCGTCGGGCCGGACCGGCGCGTTTCTGTCCGCCCGCTACGGTAAGGAATCAAGAATCGTCGACGGCGGCGCCGCGCGCCGCGGGAGGGTCGGAACGCTGTGCGAGTGACGGGCCTGGGCCACGCGAGCGCCCTGATCGAGACCGCTCACGGCAGCGTGCTCTGCGATCCCTGGGTGAACCCGGCCTACTTCGGGTCGTGGTTCCCGTTCCCCGACAACTCCGAGCTCGACTGGGACGAGATCGGCAAGGTCGACTACCTCTACGTCTCCCACCTGCACCGCGACCACTACGACACCGAGAACCTGAAGCGGATCTCGAAGTCGGCGACGGTGCTGCTGCCGGAGTACCCCACCGACGAACTCCACGACGCGCTGCGCGACCTCGGGTTCACGAAGATCTTCCGCACGAAGAACGGCGAGGTGCACGACCTCGACGGGCTGAAAGTGATGATCCAGGCGCTGATCTCGCCCACCGACGGGCCGATCGGGGACTCGTCGCTCTGGCTCGACGACGGCACCACGAAACTGCTGAACCAGAACGACGCCCGTCCCACCGAGCTGTCGGCGTTCGCCGAGCTCGGCCACGTGGACATCCACATGCTCCAGTACTCCGGCGCCATCTGGTACCCGATGGTCTACGAGCTCACCGACCACGCGAAGCGTGTCTTCGGCGAGCAGAAGCGGGCCCGCCAGTTCGACCGGACGCTGCGCTACATCGACGACCTCGAGGCCACCTGGGTCGTGCCGATCGCCGGCCCGCCGTGCTTCCTCGACGAGGAGCTCTGGCAGTTCAACGACTTCGGCACCGACCCCGGCAACATCTTCCCCGACCAGCAGGTCTTCCTCGACCACATGGCCGAGAAGGGCCGCGGCAACGGTGTCCTGCTGCTGCCGGGCTCGGTCTGCGACTTCGACGTCGAGGGCGCGCCGGTCGAGCACCCGTACGACCCGGCCACGGTGTTCGGCGCCAACAAGGAGCCGTACCTGCGGGCGTACCAGGAGCGCAAGAAGGCCGCGCTGGAGGCCGAGAAGGCCGGCTGGGCGCACCCGGAGATCGAGCTGCTCCCGGCGCTCAAGGAGTGGATCGAGCCGCTGATCAAGCAGGCCGACACGATCGCCACCGGCATCAACGGGCCGGTGCGCTTCACCGCGCTCTCGGCCGAGCTCGGCGACGTCGACGTGCTGTTCGACTTCGTGAACCGTGAGGTGCGGGCCTACGACGGCGAGCGGGTCCGCTACCGGTTCACCGCGCCGCGTGAGCTGCTCGAGCACCTGGTCGCGATCCACGAGATCGACTGGGTGAACAGCCTGTTCCTCTCGTGCCGGTTCACCGCGCACCGGGTGGGGCCGTACAACGAGTTCGTCTACGCGTTCTTCAAGTGCCTCGGCGAGGAGCGGCTGAACTACGCCGAGGGCTGGTTCGCCGAGCAGAACACCGACGACGAGAACATCGAGCTGGAGGGCTGGGAGGTGCAGCGTCGCTGCCCGCACCTCAAGGCCGACCTGACGAAGTTCGGCAAGGTCGAGGACGGCGTCCTGACCTGCCAGATGCACGGCTGGAAGTGGCGTCTCGAGGACGGCAAGTGCCTCACGTCGGTCGGCCACCCCATCCGGAGCGCCCACGCGGGTGCGTAGCGTCGTCGTCCGGCCCGTCCGTAAAGGCATCTTTCGACGTCGGCCCGCGGAACCGATCGGGGAGCCCCTGACGCTGGGGGCTCCCTTCTTCGCGGTGCTGGCCCGCGTGCCCGAGGGCTGGACCCGAACCCTCGATGCGCTCACGACCGACGGTGAGCTGGTCTTCGGGCCGCTCGAGATCCGGATGACGGTCACCGAGCTGAGCCGCATCTCGCCCTACGCCGAGTCGCCGGAGGAAACTGCGGAATTCAGTGCGTTCCGCACCCTTGTGGGTTCGATTCCCGAAGGTCATGAGCTAGTTTTTCGCTGATTCCGTCGGTTACCGTGGCTCGCATGCGCGTATTAGTCGTGGGTGCGGGTGGAGTCGGCAGCGCGGTGGCCGCGATCGCGGCCCGGCGTGAGTTCTTCGAGACGATGGTGATCGCGGACTACGACCTGGCCCGCGCCGCGAAGGCGGTGCCCGACGGGGATCCCCGGTTCGTCGCCGCCGCCGTGGACGCGTCCGACTCCGCGGCGATCGAGGCGCTGATCACCGAGCACCGCGTCACCCACGTCCTGAACGCCGTCGACCCGCGCTTCGTCCTGCCGATCTTCGGCGCCGCCCAGAGCGCGGGCGTCGACTACCTCGACATGGCGATGTCGCTCTCCGCGCCGCACCCCACCCACCCGTACGAGCAGGTCGGCACCGCTCTGGGCGCCGAGCAGTTCGCCGCCGGGGAGGCCTGGCGCGACGCCGGGCGGCTCGCGCTCGTCGGCATGGGCGTCGAACCGGGCCTCTCCGACGTCTTCGCCCGCTACGCCGCCGACCACCTGTTCAGCGAGATCGACGAGATCGGCATCCGGGACGGCGCGAACCTCGTCGTCACCGGTGACGACGGCGAGCCGATCTTCGCCCCGAGCTTCTCGATCTGGACGACGATCGAGGAGTGCCTGAACCCGCCGGTGGTCTTCGAGTCCGACCGCGGCTGGTTCACCACGGCCCCGTTCAGCGAGCCGGAGATCTTCGAGTTCCCGGACGGCATCGGCCCGGTCGAGTGCGTCAACGTCGAGCACGAGGAAGTGCTGCTGATCCCGCGCTGGGTGCCCGCCAAGCGGGTCACGTTCAAGTACGGCCTCGGCTCGGAGTTCATCGGCGTGCTGCGCACCCTGCACCAACTCGGGCTCGACCGCACCGCGCCGGTCCGCGTCAAGGGCGTCGAGGTGTCCCCGCGCGACGTCGTCGCCGCCTGCCTGCCCGACCCGGCGACGCTCGGCGACCGGATGACCGGCAAGACGTGCGCCGGTACCTGGGTGAAGGGCACCGGAACGGACGGCGAGCCGCGCGAGGTGTACCTGTACCACGTCGTCGACAACGCGGAGACGATGGCCGGGTACGGCGCACAGGCCGTGGTGTGGCAGACCGCGATCAACCCGGTGGTGGCGCTGGAGCTGCTCGCGAACGGCACCTGGTCGGGCACCGGCGTCCTCGGCCCGGAGGCCTTCGACGCCGTCCCGTTCCTCGACCTGCTGACGGCCTACGGCTCGCCCTGGGGTCTGCGTGACTCCACTGCTTAGGGACGAATTGCCGCGATGACGGCGCCGGCGGCGGCCGCCACCGTGCGGGCCGGGCGGAGTTCGGCCCGGCCCCACCGGTGCTCGTGCCGGCGCCCGCACACCAGCACGCCCACCGCCGCACCTGCCGAGACCAGCGGGAACAGCACCATCGAGCGGGTGTCGGTCGCGGCCAGCCAGGTGCGCTCGGCGGTGTCCGGGTCCACATCGGTCACCAGCACCTGGCACACCGCCCGCTCGTCCACCACCTGACGCGCGGTGGGTGCCCGGTGCAGCGGCCACGGCCAGCCCGCCCCGCCGGGCCGCTCCGACCGTCCGTCCGACGACGCCCCCTCCGGCGTCACCAGGCGGAGTTCGGCCGGGGCCGACGCCCGACGTGGACGTTCCAGGACGGCCAGGCCGATCGCCTGGCACCCCAGCAGCGTGGCCGAGCCGGCGAGCACGGCGGCGGCCGCGTCGAGGTCCCGCACCTCGGCGAGGCTCTCCAGCACCTCGGCGAGATCGTGCAGCTGCCGGGGACCCCGGGAGGCCTGCCAGGCCCGACGAGCGACCGGGTCGACCGCGGAGAACTCCGCGGCCGGCCGGCCGATCACCCAGCCCTGGCCCAGCCCGACCGCGAGGTCGGTCACGGCCGCGAGGTCCTCGACGGTCTCCAGTCCTTCCGCGCACACCCGGGCCCCGGTGCGGGCCCCGAAATGCACTATCGCTTCGACCATCGCGCCCTTGCGCGGCTCCCGGCTGATGCCGGTGACCAGCGTCCGGTCGAGCTTGAGGACGTCCGGCGCGAGCGCGACCAGGCGTTTGAAGCCGGCGTACCCCGCTCCGACGTCGTCCACCGCGATCCGGGCACCGCGCTGACGCAGCCGGTCGAGCGCGGCGAGCAGCGCGGCACCGTCGTCGGCGAGCTCGTGTTCGGTGACCTCGAACTGCAGACCGGTCAGGTCCTCCGGAAGCACGGCCTGCAGTTCGGGGGAGTCGATGACGTTCGGGCTCACGTTCACCGAGAGCACGGTGCCCGGTGGACGGGTCGCCCCCAGCTCGAGGGCGTTGGCGACGGCGCAGGCCTCCAGCTGGGCGCCGACGCCGGCCCGGTGCGCGGCGGCGAACCAGTCGTCCGGCGTCGCCGCCGGGAACTGCCGGAACCGCGCGAGCGCCTCGTAGCCGCTCAGCGTTCCCGACACCAGGTCGAGGATCGGTTGAGCGTGGACCTGGGGTCCGGTGCTCTCGGTCAGCAGGCGACGGACGTCCGCCGGTCCCGGTCTCCGGCCACTCCGGCGCCGGGGGGCCGGAGTGGCTACCTGTGTCACCGGTGTGCACTTCCCTCCGGGATGCCGATCTCGGAACGGTGCGGCCCGGAACGCGCACCGCGTGGAACGTCAGTGCAGCGCCGGCTCGACCTCGGTGATGTCCAGGCGGGCGGCGATCTCCGCCAGCTCACCCTCGAAGAACGGCTCGGGGTCGGGCAGGGCGAAGCTCATGTGGTTGAACACCTCGAGGCTGACCAGGCCGTAGAGGCGCATCCAGCAACCGAACACCACCGCGAGCGCACCGAGCGGCAGCGTGCTGCCCAGCCGCTGGCGGTACGCGGCGAGCTGCTCGGTGAGCCGCGGCGGCAGCGACTCCGCGTCCGGCGTCGGGAAGCGACGCTCGCGCCACACGTCCGCGAACGCGGACAGGAACAGCCGCCCGAACCGGGCGCCGCCGTTGTCGAGACGCTCGGCCGGTTCGTTGTCCGACCCCGCCGAGTCGCTGGCCGCGGCCCGGCTGGTCTGGGTGGGCGTCAACCCACTGGGACCGGCGTTGTAGGCCGGCGTCCCGTACCCCGGCGTGGGTGCGCCGAAGATCAGCCCGAACTCCGCCGGGTGCCCGACCGACCAGGCCCGGAAGGCCCGGCACACGGCCAGCAGCCGCGCACCGGCGTCGTCCGGGGACGCCAGGTCACGTGCGTGCTCGACGGCCGCGCACAGCTCGGTGGACAGATCGGTCACCAGCGACTGCACCAAGTGGTCGAAACTCGGGAAGTACCGGTACAGAGCCGGTGCAGTCATCCCCATCTCGCGGGCGATGGCCCGCAGCGAGACCGCTGATGGCCCGTCGCCGACCAGCTGCCTCCGCGCCACGTCCTTGATTTCCTGGACCGTCGCCGCCCGGACGCGCTCCCGACGGTTCACCATCACAGTCACGACTCCAAGACCCCCTCGCGAACTTCCGCTGCGGCGGTCTCCGCTGTTAGTGCCGACTGACCGCCCGGTGCCCGTCGGCCGGCGTGACCGCCCTGCCACACCACACAACGAGCCCGACGGCTTCTGGTAACCGCCCGAGTGCGAACTGTTCATCGTTCGTGTCATTGACCGAGTTCACACTGGCCATTCGGCTGATTTGTAGTGTCCCGTCCGGTCTGTCGTCGTTGTGACCGACACGACGCGCTCGGATGTGGACGAAGTGCCCGTTCAGCGGTTCGCACCCCGGTGCGCGAGAATGGGCCCCATGAGTTCGCGCGAGGTAATCCTCCTCGGCAGCACCGGCTCGATCGGAACCCAGGCCCTCGACGTGATCCGCCGGAACCGCGACCGGTTCCGCGTGGTCGGTCTGGCCGGCGGGGGCGCCCAGGTCGAACTGCTGGCCGCCCAGGCGCTGGAGTTCGGGGTCGACGCGGTCGCGGTCGCCCGAGCGAGCACCGCCCAGGATCTGCAGCTGGCGTTCTACGCCGAGGCCCAGCGTCGCGGTTGGAGCGAGGGCAAGTTCGCGCTGCCGAAGATCCTCGCCGGTCCCGACGCCGCGGCCGACCTGGCGGCCTGGCCGCTGGGGGAGAACGGGCTGGTGCTCAACGGCATCACCGGCTCGATCGGTCTGGCGCCGACGCTCGCCGCGCTCACCGCCGGCCGGACGCTCGCGCTGGCCAACAAGGAGTCGCTGGTCGCTGGCGGTCCGCTGGTGCGTGCCCTGGCCAAACCCGGACAGATCGTCCCGGTCGACAGCGAGCACTCGGCGCTGGCCCAGTGCCTGCGTGGTGGGGCGGCCGCCGAGGTGCGCAAGCTGATCCTCACCGCGAGTGGTGGTCCGTTCCGGGGGCGCACCCGCGCCGAGCTGGGCGGCGTCACGGTCGACGACGCGCTGGCCCACCCCACCTGGTCGATGGGCCCGGTCGTCACGATCAACTCGGCGACGATGGTGAACAAGGCGCTCGAGGTGATCGAGGCCCACGAGCTGTTCGGCCTGCCGTACGAGAAGCTCGACGTCGTCGTCCACCCGCAGTCGCTCGTCCACTCGATGGTGGAGTTCGTCGACGGCTCGACGCTCGCCCAGGTCAGCCCGCCCGACATGCGGTTGCCGATCGCGCTCGGCCTGGCCTGGCCCGACCGGGTGCCCGAAGCGGCCGCCGCGGTCGACTGGACGAAGGCCGCCACCTGGACGTTCGAACCTCTGGACGACGACGCCTTCCCGGCCGTCCGGCTGGCGCGCGAGGTGGGCACGGCCGGTGGTTGTCTGCCGGCGATCTACAACGCTGCCAACGAAGAATGTGTCGCTGCGTTCATCGCGGGTGTGCTCCCGTTCACGGGAATCGTTGACACTGTACGTTCTGTAGTTGAATCGGCCGAAAAGGCCGGAGGTCAACTCTTGGACGAGCCAGGTAGCGTCGAGGACGTTCTCTCGGCCGAGCGTTGGGCGCGGTCGGAAGCTGTGACGGCGGTTTCCGCTGTAGAAGGGTCGAGGTAAGCGCCGATGGCGTACACGGGTGGAATTATTCTGTTCGCCCTCGGCATTTTGATCTCGGTGGCCCTCCACGAGGCCGGCCACATGTGGAGTGCCCGGGCGTTCGGAATGAAGGTCACGAGGTTCTTCATCGGCTTCGGTCCGACGCTGTTCTCGTTCCGCCGTAAGGAGACCGAGTACGGCCTCAAGGCCATCCCGGCCGGCGCGTTCGTCTCGATCGTGGGGATGACCCCGCTGGACGAGGTCGACCCGGCCGACGAGGACAAGGTCTTCTGGAAGCGGCCGGTCTGGAAGCGCACGATCGTGCTGGCCGCCGGCTCGATCACGCACTTCATCCTCGGCGTGGTGCTGCTCTGGGTCACCGCCGTGTTCATCGGCCTGCCCAACCCCGAGCGCGCCGCCTACGACGCCAACAAGGAACCGGCCGTCCTCGGCGCGGTGAACGACTGCGTCCCGGCCACCCCCGACTCGTACACCTGCGACGTCGCCAAGGGTGACCCCCGCTCACCGGCCTCGGCCGCGGGCCTGAAGCCCGGCGACCGCATCACGTCGTTCAACAACACCAGCACGCCGACGTACGGCGAGCTCGTCGCCATGGTCCGCAAGTCGCCGGCCGGCGCGGTGCCGCTGACCTACGTCCGGGACGGTCGGACCGAGACCACGACGATCACGGTCATCCGCCGCAACCTCGACATCAGCACAACGGACAAGCCGAACGTGCAGGAAGTCGGCTTCCTCGGGGTCTCGCCGAAAGGCTCCGACGCCCCGCTGACCGTCACCTACGGGCCGGTCGACGGCATCGGCCAGGCGGCCGACTACACCGGCCAGATCTTCGCCGGCACGTTCAAGGCGATCGCGAACTTCCCCGAGAAGATCCCGAAGCTCTGGGACGCCCTGCTCGGCCAGGAACGCGACCCGGAGACCCCGGTCAGCGTCGTGGGCGCCAGCCGGATCGGCGGCGAGGTCGTCGAGCGCGGCATCTGGCCGATCTTCTTCCTGCTGCTGGCCAACCTGAACTTCTTCATCGGCGTGTTCAACCTGTTCCCGCTGCTGCCGTTGGACGGCGGGCACATCGCGATCGCCTGGTTCGAGAAGGTCCGGTCGTGGTGGGCGGCCAAGCGCGGTAAGCCCGACCCGGGCCGGGTCGACTACACCAAGCTGCTGCCGATCACCTATGCCGTCGTGCTGATCTTCGGTGGCATCACGCTGCTGACGGTCGCGACCGACATCATCAACCCGATCACGCTCACCACCCGATAAAGGAACTTCGCTGTGACCGCCGTCTCGCTCGGCTTGCCCCGTCCCCCCGCCCCCAAGCTCACCGAACGACGCGTGTCCCGGCAGATCATGGTCGGCAGCGTCCCGGTCGGCGGTGACGCCCCGGTCAGCGTGCAGTCGATGACCACCACGCCCACCTCCGACGTCAACCGGACGCTGCAGCAGATCGCGGAGCTCACCGCGTCCGGCTGCCAGATCGTCCGGGTGGCCGTCCCCAGCCAGGACGACGCCGAGGCGCTGCCGGCGATCGCTCGCAAGAGCCCGATCCCGGTGATCGCCGACATCCACTTCCAGCCGAAGTACGTCTTCGCGGCGATCGACGCCGGCTGCGCCGCGGTCCGGGTCAACCCGGGCAACATCAAGCAGTTCGACGACAAGGTCAAGGAGATCGCGAAGGCGGCCTCCGACGCCGGGGTGCCGATCCGGATCGGGGTCAACGCCGGCTCGCTCGACAAGCGGCTGCTCCAGAAGTACGGCCGCCCGACGCCCGAGGCGCTGGTCGAGAGCGCGCTGTGGGAGTGCTCGCTGTTCGAGGAGCACGGTTTCCGCGACATCAAGATCTCGGTCAAGCACAACGACCCGGTCGTGATGATCAACGCGTACCGCCAGCTGGCCCGGGCCTGCGACTACCCGCTGCACCTCGGCGTCACCGAGGCCGGCCCGGCGTTCCAGGGCACGATCAAGTCGTCGGTCGCGTTCGGTGCGCTGCTGGCCGAGGGCATCGGCGACACGATCCGGGTCTCGCTCTCGGCCCCGCCGGTCGAGGAGGTCAAGGTCGGCAACCAGATCCTGGAGTCGCTCGGCCTGCGTGAGCGCGGCCTGGAGATCGTCTCCTGCCCGTCGTGCGGCCGCGCCCAGGTGGACGTCTACACGCTGGCCGAGGAGGTCACCGCCGGCCTCGAGGGGCTGCCGGTGCCGCTGCGTGTCGCGGTGATGGGTTGTGTCGTCAACGGCCCCGGTGAGGCCCGCGAGGCCGACCTGGGCGTCGCGTCCGGCAACGGCAAGGGCCAGATCTTCGTCAAGGGCCAGGTCATCAAGACCGTGCCGGAGTCGCAGATCGTCGAGACGCTGATCGAAGAGGCGTTGCGGCTGGCCGAAGAGATGGGCGCCGAGTTGCCGGAGGAACTGCGCGGGCTCGCCCCTACGGTCGAGGTGCACTGAGACCTTTGGCCCGCCGGGGAGTCCGTGGCAGGCTGGAAGCCGTGAGTGCCTCGTGCTGACGACCAGGCCGGTCCGGGTCCTGCGGGACGCCGACCGCACCGAGGTCGAAGAGCTGTTGGACGCCGATCCGGTCGCGAGCGTGTTCGTCGCGGCCCGGATCGGCACGCACGGGATCTCGCGCTGGAGGCTCGGGGCCCAGCTCTGGGGCTACACGCTCGACGGCGCCGTCGAGGGCCTGTGCTACTCCGGCGCGAACCTGGTGCCGCTGACCACCGAGCCCGAGGCCGTACGCGCGTTCGCTGACGTCGCCCGGGAGCAGGGGCGGGTCTGTTCGTCGATCGTCGGGCCCGACAAGGCGGTGCTGCCGCTCTGGGACGACCTGGTGGGCGACTGGGGCCAACCTCGCGAGGTGCGTGCCTCCCAGCCGCTGCTGGCCACCTCGGCGCTGCCCCCGGTCGCGCCCGACCCGTGGGTCCGGCGCGCGGACATGCGTGACTTCGACGCGCTGCTGCCGGCGTGCATCGCGATGTACACCGAGGAGATCGGCGTCTCACCGGTCGAGTGGGACGGCGGGGTCGCCTACCGCGCCCGGGTCGCCGAACTGGTGCGAGCCGGGCGTTCGTATCTGCGGATGGAGAACGGCCAGGTCGTGTTCAAGGCCGAGCTCGGCGCGGTCAGCAACCGGGTCGCGCAGGTGCAGGGGGTCTGGGTGCACCCCGATCGGCGCGGGACGGGCGTGGCGACGGCGGCGATGGCGGCCGTGGTCGCCGACACGCTCCGCACCGTCGCGCCGATCGTCAGCCTCTACGTGAACGACTTCAACCACGCCGCCCGCACCGTCTACCAGCGCTGCGGCTTCACGCAGGTCGGAACGTTCTCAACGGTCTTGTTCTAGTTCTTTGACCGCGGCCTCCAGGACCTCGAGGTGGGCGTCGACATCGTCTTTTGTCGTGTCCGGGCAGACCAGGGCCATGTTGTGGAACGGGGTCAGCAGGATGCCCCGGTTGGCCGCGTAGACGTGCAGGTAGTCGTCGAGCTCGGCGTCGCCGGCCGCGTGTGACTCGCCCCCGTTCGTCGGCGCGGGGTCGGCGAAGCGGTACTCGGCCCGGGCGCCGAGCTGCGTGACCGACCAGGGCATGGTCTTGATGGCGTCCGCGGTGCCTTCGGCGAGGTGGGTGCCGAGTGCGGTCATGTGCGCGAACGCCTCGTCGGTGAGGACGTGCTCGAGCGTGGCCCTGGTCGCGGCCACGGACAGCGCGTTGCCGGCCAGCGTGCCGCCGACACCGCCCATGTCGATGAGGTCGAGGTCTTTCCGCGCTTCGATCCGCTCGCTCACCTCGTGGGACAGCCCGTACGCCCCGACCGGGACGCCGCCGCCGATCGCCTTGCCGATCGTCAGGATGTCGGGCTCGAGGTTCCATTCCTTCGTGCAGCCGCCCGGGCCGGCCGAGAACGTGTGGGTCTCGTCGTTGATCAGGAGCGTTTTGTGCGCGCGGGTCAGCTCGCGGACTTTCTGCAGGTAGCCCGGCTCGGGCAGCACGATGCCGATGTTGGTGAGCGCGGGCTCCATCAGCACCGCCGCGACGTCGCCGTTGGCGAGTTCGGCTTCCAGGCCCTCGAGGTCGTTGTACTCGGCGACCCGGCTGGTGACGCGGGTGTCGACCGGTGCGCCGACGTTGCCTTCGCGGATGTGGGGTTTGTTGTCCGGCCCCACGACGATCAGCGACTCGTCGACGCTGCCGTGGTAGCAGTAGCTGTTGACCAGGATCTTCGGCTTGCCGGTGATGGCGCGGGCCAGCCGGATCGCCCATCGGTTGGCGTCCGTGGCGGTCAGCGACAGGCTCCACTGCGGGAGACCGAAGCGCCGGGTCAGCTCGGCGCCGACCCACTCGGCGTCCTCGGTGGGCAGCATGGCGGTGAGGCCGCCGTCGTCGGCGGTTCGGCGCCGCACGGCCTCGACCACCGGCGCAGGGGAGTGCCCGGCCATCGCGCCGGTGTCGCCCAGGCAGAGGTCGATGTACGTGTGCCCGTCCAGGTCGGTGACGCGTGCCCCGCGTGCGGTCGCGAGATAGAGCGGAAACCCACCCGCCTGCTTGGCCATCCAGGTCATGGGAGTGCGGCCGAACAGGTGCTTTCCGTTTGCGTAGGCCGACGCCGAGCGGGGGTTCGCTTCGGCGAACCGGGCTCTTTCGCGGCTGGTCAGGTCGGCGAGACGGCGGCGATCAACGGTGTTCACCCGAACATCTTGCCTTGAGGTGGCTGAGCAGTGCGTCGGCGTTGCGCCGGGCTCGGGGCGGGGTTACTGTGGGGCTAGTTCGAACACTCGTTCGAACGCTCCGGAGCGGGTGTCGCGACCCGCCTCCGGGAACCTTCACCGCCGGTGGACCGACCCTTTCTGCCGGCGGTGAAGGCTGCTGCCGGCTCGGGTAAGGCGAGGGGAAGCGCCTTGCCCGAGCCGGTGGCGCCGCTCACCTTCCCCTCGAGCGGCGCCGGGTGTCCGTCCGGGCACTCGGCGGTACGGCGTGGAGGGGAAACGGTGGCCGAGGAGACCGAGGTCCGGCGTGGTGCCGGCGCGGACGCTCCGGTGGAGTTCCGCTGGAACGGTCAGATCCATCGGGTGCGGGTGGTGCTCACGCATCACCGCTACCGCCACTCGCTTCGGCCCGATTCCTCCACGCGTCCTGATCTCCCTCCTTCCCCGCCCGTGGTGGACGAACTGGAGGCCCGGCGCGCCGCGCGTGCCGCGGAGCCTCCCGAGCCCGCCGTCGCCGGTCCTCCCGATGAGGAGGTCTGGCGGGTGAGTGCCAGTCCTTCGGCGTTGCTGCCGGTGCCCGCGCTCGCCGGCGTTTTCGACCTGAGTTTCGACTGGGCGGTCGGTCGCTGGACCGTCACCAGGATCGACATCCTCGAGGAGGAGCTATGACCTACCCGGTGCCCGTCACGGTCCGGCCTTCGACGGCTGTCGGCGACGCGTCCGGCGGCACGCCGGTCTCGGTGCCGGCCTCCGCGCTGCCGCACCGCACCCCGCGTGAGCTGCTCGCGCTGGCCCGGCACGGTCTGGGCGAGGCGGCGGTCACCCGGTCACCGGGCCCCCGCTACGCCACCGCGCACCTGGCCGCGCTGCGTGCTGCCGCGGCGGTGCTCGCGGTCCGGGCACGGCCACTGCCCCCGGGCGTGCGCCGCCCGCGCTCGCGTCCGGCCAGCGTGTGGGTGCTGCTCACCCAGGTCGCTCCCGAGCTGGGCGAGTGGGCGGCGTTCTTCGCCACCGCGGCGGTGAAGCGGGCAGCGGCCGAGGCCGGCCTGCCCCGCGCAGCCACCACCCGCGAGGCCGACGATCTGCTCCGCGATGCCGAGCGCTTCTGCACGCTCGTCGAAACGATGCTCGGCCTACCGGCCCAGTTACCCGCCGAGACTCCTCGAGCGGGCTGATTCCACGCGGTTGGCCGCGTGGGCTGGCCGCGTGGGCTGGCCGCGTGGGCTGGCCGCGTGGGCTGGCCGCGTGGGCTGGCCGCGCGGCCCGATTGCGCGGTCTGCTTGCGGGCTGGCTGCGTGCTTGGGCTGGCTGGGTGCGTGGGTTGGCTGCTGTGGCGGCTGGGTGAGCTTCCGTCCGGCGCGGGCGGGGTGCGTGGCTGGGTGCTTTGCCTGAGGCGCGGTTGGTGCTTCGGGCAAGGCCGGTCGGTCGGGTGCTCTGCCTTGGCGGGGCTGGTCGGTCGGGTGCTCTGCCTGGGCAAGGCTGGTCGGTCGGGTGCTCCGCTTGGGCGGGGCCGGTTCGGCCGGTTCGGCCGGTTCGGTCGGTTCGGTCGGGTGGCCGGTTCGGCCGGTCGGGTGCTCGGCGGGAGATGAGGGCGTGGCCGGTTCGCCGGTCGGGCGTGCGTGATTGACCGGCTTCGCCGGTTCCGGGTAGCAGGGCGAAGAACCAGGGGGCGTGGCGCGATGGATGCGCGACGGGGGAGAGCAAAGCCGAGCCGCACAGCCGGCAACGAGCCAGCCGCTGCGGTCGGCCACGTATCGGCTCCAACGACCAGCGGCGGCGTAGCGATCGACGACGGCCCAGCCCCAGAGAATGACAGCACCTTGCCCGCAGCCCGTGACGGCGGCCTGCCTGCGGCGAACGCGGGCCTGGCCGCAGCGGTCAGGGGCGGCCTAGCTGCAATGGATGGCGCTGGTCTGGCTGTGGTCCATGGCGGCGGCCGGGCTGTGGCGGGTGCGGGCCTGGCCGCAGCGGCCAGCAGCGGCCTGGCTGCGGTGGATGGTGGTGGTCTGGCTGCGGTGGATGGCGGTGGCCTGGCTGCGGTGGATGGCGGTGGCCTGGCTGCGGTGGATGCAGGCTTGGTCGCAGCGGTCAGCGGCGGTGTGGTCGGGGCGGTCAGTGTCGGCCTAGCCGCAGTGGATGACGTTGGCGTGGCCGGGGCGATCAGCGCGGGCGTGGTCGGGGTGGTTAGCGGCGGCGTGGCCGTGGGGGTCAGCTGCGGCGTGGCCGTGGGGGCCAGCGGCGGTGCGGCCGTGGGGGTCAGCGGTGGGCTGGCCGTGGCGGGCGGGGGCGGGCTGCCCGCGGCGGGTGGTGCGCGGTGAGCGGGAAGGCAGCGGCACGGGCCGCGCTGGCCGAGACGGTCCGGTCGGCCTCGACGCTGACCGAAAAGCACCAGGTCACCGACCTGCTACCGGCCCCCGAGCCGCTACTGACCCTGTTCCCAGCCGGAGGCCTGGCCCGAGGCTCCACCCTCGCGGTAGGCCGTTCGAGCAGCCTGCTGGTCGCGCTACTGGCCGCGGTCTCGAGCGCCGGTTCGTGGTGCGCAGTGGTGGGCCTCCCTGCCTTCGGCGTGGTCGCAGCAGCCGAGGCGGGCGTCACCGTCGACCGGCTGGCGCTGGTACGCGACCCCGGCCCCGACCCGGCCGGAGTGGTGGGCGCACTGCTCGACGGATTCGACCTGGTGGTGGTCGGCGACCCCCGCGGACTCGGGCTGGCCGAGGTACGCCGCCTCACGGCAAGGGCACGCCAGCGCGGCGCGGTGCTGGTCGGAATCGGATCCTGGCCGAGCGCCGACCTGCGACTCTCCCTCACCGACGCCCTCTGGCAGGGCGCCGGCCGCGGCGACGGACGCCTACGCCAACGCCGCGTAACAGTCGTCGCCGAGGGCCGAGGCAACGCCTCCCGCCCCCGCCACGTAGTGGTCCTACTCCCCACCCCCGACGGCCGCATCGCCCCCGTCCTCCAGCCCGCGGCTCCCATCCGCGCAGTCCCCGACCCGGATCCCCAGCTGCGCCCCGTCCGCCCTGCGCCCACCGTGCTGAAGCCGGCCACACGCCGGCCCCAGCCGATCGCCGCCAGCCATGCCCCCGCCGCAGCCGACCCCGCCGCAGCCGACCGCCCAGCGCCCGGCCCCGCTGCGCCCGGCCCCGCTGCGCCCGGCCCCGCTGCGCCCGGCCCCGCTGCGCCCGGCCCCGCTGTGCCCGGCCCCGCTGTGCCCGGCCCCGCTGTGCCCGGCCCCGCTGTGCCCGGCCCCGCTGTGCCCGGCCCCGCGGTGATTGGCCCCGCCGCGCCTGGTCGCGCCGTGCCTGGTCGCGTCGCCGCCGCGGTCGCAGCTGACCGTGTCGTAGCCGACCATGGCGCAGCGGACCGCGCGGTGAACGGCCGCATCGCAGCCGCAGCGGACCGCGCTGGGCCTGATCGCACCGCAGCCGATCGCGCCGCAGCTGCTGTTGATGAGCGACGGGCGCCGGCGGTGCGGATCCGGGCGATCGTGCCGAACCTGCCGGGGGTCGTGCCGGCCTCATCCCTGCCGCAACCCGCTCCGCGGAAGCTCCGAGCACCGGAGGCGGGATGAACGGCCCGTCGCACCTCGACCCCGCGACCACGGCCGACCGCGTCCCGGCGACCACGGCAGCGGCCGACCGCGTCCCGGCAAGTACGGCGGCTGACGGCGTCCCGGCAAGTACGGCGGCTGACGGCGTCCCGGCAAGTACGGCGGCTGACGGCGTCCCGGCGACCGCGGCGGCTGACGGCGTCCCGGCGACCGCGCCGGCTGTCGGTGGCACGGCGGCGGCTGTCGGTGGCACGGCGGCGGCTGGCGGTGTCACGGCGGCGGCTGGCGGTGTCACAGCAGCGGGCGACGGCTCCACGGCAGCGGCTGACGGCCCTCCGGTGAGTGCGGCGGGTAAGAGCCCCGCGCCCGAGACCCCGGCGCGGGAGAACGCAGCAGGGAACTCTGCGGGGCGGCTCGGGCCGGCTCGGGTGGTGGCGGTGTGGGCGCCGGACTGGCCCGTGGTGGCCGCGGCGGTGGCCGCCGATGTTCCGTTGCACCTGCCGATCGCCGTGCTGGCCGCCAACCGGGTCGTGGCCTGCTCCGAGGTGGCCCGCGCGGACGGGGTCCGCCGAGGGCAGCGTCGCCGTGACGCGCAGGCGCTCTGTCCGGAGCTCGTGCTGCTCGACGACGACCCCGACCGCGATGCGCGGGCCTTCGAACCCGTCGTCGCGGCGGTCGAGGAGTTGTCGCCGGGCGTCGAGATCGTCCGTCCGGGCCTGTGTGCCTTCCGCGTCCGTGGCCCGGCCCGCTACTTCGGTTCCGAGCCGGCCGTCGCCGAGCGGGTCGTCGACCTGGTCGCCGCGCAGACCGGGGTCGAAACCGCGGTCGGCATCGCGGAGGGGGTCTTCGCGGCCGCGCTCGCCGCCCGCACCGGCGGGATCGTGCCGCCGGGCGAGACGCCGGCCTTCCTCGCCCCGCTCGACCTCGCGGTCCTGGCCTCGTCGAGCCTCACGGCCGGAGACCAACCCGACCTCGTCAGCCTGATGCGACGCCTCGGCATCCGCACGGTCGGCGCGTTCGCGGCGCTCCCCGCGCAGGACGTCCTGGCCCGCTTCGGGCCCGACGGGGCCGCCGCCCACCGCCTGGCCCGCGGGCTCGAACCCCGACCCCTGGTGGCCCGGCTCCCTCCGGTCGACCTCTCGGCCCGCCGGGAGATCGACCCTCCGGCCGAACGGGTCGACACCGTCGCGTTCGTGGCCCGCACGCTCGCCGAGGAGTTCGCCGAGCGGCTCGCCGCGCACGGGCTGGCCTGCACGCGCCTGGTGATCGAAGCGGTCACCGCCAACGGTGAGGAGCTGAGCCGCACCTGGCGGCACGACGGGGTCCTGGGCGTCGGTGACATCGCCGACCGGGTCCGCTGGCAGCTCGACGGCTGGCTGACCGGCCGCTCCCGCGAGGACCGGCCGACCGCTGGCGTCGCCGTGGTGCGGCTGGCCCCCGAGGACGTCGTCGAGCACGGCGGTGCCCAGCTGGGCCTCTGGGGCGACACCGGCGCCGACGACGAGCGCGCGCACCGGGCGTTGACCCGCGTGCAGGGTCTGCTCGGCCCGGAAGCGGTCGTCACCCCCGTCCTCGGCGGCGGCCGTGACCCGGAGAGCCGGGTGCGGTACGTCGCCTGGCGCGACGCGCGGGAGCCGTCGCTGCCCCTCGAACCACCGTGGCCGGGGCAACTCCCCCCGCCTGCCCCGGCCACGGTGCCCCACGAGTCGCCGCCGGTGAGCGTCGTCGGGCCGAACGGCGAGGCGGTCGGCGTCACCGGTCGCCACGCGCTGACCAGCCTCCCGGCGCGGGTGAGCCTGGGCAACGGCCCCGGCCGCACGGTGCTGGCCTGGGCCGGTCCGTGGCCGGCCGACGAACGCTGGTGGAGCCCGGTCCAGGCCCGGCGGCGCGCCTGGATGCAGGTGGTGCTCGACGGGGAGGAGCCGTCGGCGTTCCTGCTGGCGCTGGAGAGCGGCTCCTGGCTGCTGGCGGGGGTGTACGACTGACATGGGCTTCGACAACCCGGTGCTGCCGTGGAAAGAGCTGGAGCGGGCGCTCTCCGGCGAGATCCCCGACGGGGGCGACGCGCCCGCGTGGTCGCGCAAACGCGCGGCGTACGAGGCCCCGGCGACCCACCGGCCGAAAAACGACATCCCGTACGCCGAACTGCACTGCCATTCGAACTTCAGCTTTCTCGACGGCGCGAGCCACCCCGAGGAGCTGGTGGAGGAGGCCGTGCGGCTGGGCCTGACCGGCCTCGCGCTCACTGATCACGACGGGATGTACGGGGTCGTCCGGTTCGCCGAGGCCGCCGCCGCGCACGGGCTGGCCACGGTGTTCGGCGCCGAGCTGAGCCTGGGGCTGCCGGGCCCGCAGAACGGCGTCGCCGACCCGGAGGGAAACCACCTGCTGGTGCTGGCCCGCGATCCGGAGGGCTACCACCGGCTGTGCTCGGTGATGAGCGAGGCCCACCTGCGCGGGGGAGAGAAGGGCAAGCCGGTCTACCGGCTCGACGACCTGGCCGCGGCCGCCGACGACCACTGGCTGATCCTCACCGGCTGCCGCAAGGGCTCGGTGCGGAGCGCACCCGATCCGGGGTCGGCGCTGACCGAACTCGTCGACCGGTTCGGGCGCGACAACGTCGTCGTGGAACTCACCGACCACGGGAACCCGCTGGATTCCGAGCACAACGACGTGTTGTTCGGGCTCGCGGCCGAGCACCGGCTGCGCTGCGTCGCCACCAACAACGTCCACTACGCCACCCCGGCCCGACGCAAGCTCGCCACCGCGCTGGCCGCGGTGCGGGCCCGGCGCAGCCTGGACGAGATGGAAGGCTGGCTGCCGGCCGCCGCCACCGCGCACCTGCGGTCCGGTGCGGAGATGGCGCGTATCTTCGCCCGCTACCCCGGCGCGGTGGCGAACGCCGCGAAAATAGCCGCCGAGTGCGCGTTCGACCTGCAGCTGATCGCCCCGAAGTTGCCCGCCTGCGAGGTCGGCCCCGGCCACACCGAGATGAGCTGGCTGCGCCATCTCACGGAGAGGGGCGCGAAAGACCGGTACGGCCCCCGCGCGGAATTCCCGCACGCCTACGCCCAGATCGACCACGAACTGGACGTCATCGAGCAGCTCGGGTTCCCCGGCTACTTCCTGATCGTCGAGTCGATCACCACCTGGTGCAAACAGAACGACGTCTTCTGCCAGGGCCGGGGCTCGGCTGCGAACTCCGCGGTCTGTTACGCGCTGGGCATCACGAACGTCGACGCGGTGCGGTACGGGCTGCTGTTCGAGCGGTTCCTGGCTCCGGAGCGCGACGGGCCGCCCGACATCGACCTCGACATCGAGTCCGGTCGCCGGGAGGAGGTCATCCAGCACGTCTACGAGAAGTACGGGCGCCGCCGGGCCGCGCAGGTCGCCAACGTCATCAGCTACCGCCCGAAATCAGCCATTCGTGACGTCGCCAAAGCGTTCGGCTTTTCGCCTGGTCAGCAGGACGCCTGGAGCAAGCAGCTGGAGCACTGGGGGAAGATCGGCGACGCCGAGATACCGGCGCCGGTCACCGAGATGGCCGAGCAGCTGCTGCACTTCCCCCGCCACCTGGGCATCCACTCCGGCGGCATGGTGCTCTGCGACCGGCCGGTCACCGAGGTCTGCCCGGTGGAGTGGGCCCGGATGGAGAACCGCACGGTGCTGCAGTGGGACAAGGACGACTGCGCCAGCGCCGGCCTGGTCAAGTTCGACCTGCTCGGGCTGGGAATGCTCACCGCCCTGCACTACTGCCGCGACTTCGTGCGTGATTTCCACGGCGTCGACGTCGACCTGTTCCGCATTCCGCTGGACGACAAAGCGGTCTACGAGATGCTCTGCGAGGCCGACTCGGTCGGGGTGTTCCAGGTGGAGAGCCGCGCGCAGATGGCGACGCTGCCTCGGCTGAAGCCACGGAAGTTCTACGACCTGGTCGTCGAGGTCGCGCTGATCCGGCCCGGCCCGATCCAGGGCGGCTCGGTCCACCCCTACATCCGGCGCCGGAACGGGCTGGAAAAGGCCCGGTACGCCCATCCGCTGCTGGAGAACTCGCTGAGCAAGACGCTCGGCGTGCCGCTGTTCCAGGAACAGCTGATGCAGATGGCGGTCGACGTGGCCGGGTTCAGCGCGGCCGAGGCCGACCAGCTGCGCCGGGCGATCGGCTCGAAGCGGTCGCCGGAGCGGATGGACGCGCTCAAGGACCGGTTCTACGCCGGGATGGCCGCGAACGGCATCACTGGTGAGCTGGCCGATCAGATCTTCGGGCAGCTCGCCGCGTTCGCGAACTTCGGTTTCCCGGAGAGCCACTCGATGAGCTTCGCCGCGCTGGTGCTCTACAGCTCCTGGTTCAAGCGGTACTACCCGGCCGCGTTCTGCGCCGCGTTGCTCGCGTCCCAGCCGATGGGGTTCTACTCACCGCAGTCCCTGGTGGCCGACGCGCGGCGGCACGGGGTCACGGTGCGGGGGCCGGATCTCAATCTGAGCATTGAACACGCGACGCTGGAGGGTATAAATCCCACCTTTTCCGGCTGGCCCTCACCCGGAGCCGATCCCCGGCTGGACCACGCCGTCCGGCTCGGGCTCGGGTCGGTGCGCACGATCGGCGACGACCTGGCCGCGCGGCTGGTGGCCGAACGGAAGGCCAACGGCCCGTACACCGACATGACGAACCTGACCCAGCGGATCGCGCTCACCACCGCGCAGGTGGAGGCGCTGGCCACCGCGGGCGCGTTCGAGGGCTTCGGGCTCTCGCGGCGGGCCGCGCTCTGGGCCGCCGGTGCGGTCGCGCAGGGACGGCCCGACCGGCTGGCCGGCGTCGTGGTCGGGGTGGAGGCCCCGATGCTGCCCGGGATGTCGGACGTGGAGGAAGCGGTCGCGGACGTGTGGGCCACCGGGGTCTCGCCGGACAGCTACCCGACCGAGTTCGTCCGGGGCCACCTGGACGCCCGGGGGGTGGTGCCGATCGCGGCGCTGAAGGACCTTCCGGACGGAGCGCGGGTACTCGTCGGGGGCGTGATCACGCATCGGCAGCGGCCGGCCACCGCGGGCGGGGTCACGTTCGTCAACCTCGAGGACGAGACCGGCATGCTCAACGTCGTCTGCACCCAGGGCTTCTGGACGCGCTACCGGCGGATCGCGCGGGGTTCGGCCGCGGTGCTGGTGCGTGGGCGGCTGCAGAACGTCGAAAAAGTGGTGGGGGTGACCGCCGAGATGATGGAGCCGCTGCCGCTGCGGGTGGCTTCGTCGTCCCGGGATTTCCGGTGAGCATTAGGGTCTTTCGCAGGTCTATCTCGGAGGTGTCCCTGTGCCGCGTTCACGCACGCATGCCGGTCCGCGTTACGCCGTGGTCTGGGCGGTGCTGAACGCGGAGCTCGACCGCCGCGGTCCGGCGCACGTCGTCGACGCCGGTGGTGGCACCGGTGGGTTCGCGGTGCCGCTGGCCCAGGCCGGCCACCGGGTCACGGTCGTCGACCCGAGCCCGGACGCGCTCGCCGCGCTGGCCCGGCGGGCCGCCGAGCGGGGCGTCGCCGACCGCATCACCGCACACCAGGGCGACGCCGACGACCTGCCGGCCTTCATCGAGCCCGGCACCGCCGACGTGGTGCTGTGCCACAGCGTGCTGGAGGTCGTCGACGATCCGGCGCGCACGCTGGCGGCGGTGGCGGGGGTGCTGCGCACCGGGGGCTGCGCGAGCGTGCTGGTCGCCAACCGGGTCGCCGCCGTGGTGGCCAGGGCGCTGGCCGGGCACTTCGCGTCGGCCCAGGACGCGCTCTCCGGCGACCTCGAACCGCGCCGCTACGACCTGGACGCGCTCTCCACCCTGGTCTCGAAGGCCGGGCTGGTGCCGGAGCGGTGGCACGGCGTCCGGGTGCTCGCCGACCTGGTGCCCGGCGCGGTCGTCGACGTCGAACCGGACGCCGAGGAGGCACTGGTGGCGCTGGAGCTCGCGCTCGCCGAGCGCCCGCCCTACCGCGACATCGCCACCCAGCTGCACGTGCTGGCTCGCCGGTGAGACCGGCCGCGCCGGCGTACGGCAGCCGCTCCGCGGCGGATCTGCTGCCGGCCGCGGTGCGTTCCCTCGGGTTCGCCGGAGCCGACGAGGGGCTGCGGCTGCCCACCGCCGACCGGGTGTGCGTGCTGATCGTCGACGGTCTGGGCTCCTCCCTGCTGCGTGCGCACACCGCGGACGCGCCGTTCCTCGCCTCGTTGGACGGCGAGGCCCCGCTGACCGTGGGCTTCCCGTCCACCACGGCGACGAGCATGGCCTCCTACGGCACCGGGCTCCCGCCGGGTGACCACGGGATGTTCGGCTACCAGGTCCGCGACCCGTCGCGCGACGTCCTGCTCAACCTGCTGCGCTGGGACCGGGTCACGGTGCCGGAGGAGTGGCAGCCCCGGCCGACGGTGTTCGAACGGGCCACCGCGCTCGGGCTGCCGGTCTTCCACGTGGGCCCGGCCGCGTTCGCCCAGTCGCCGCTCACCCGGGCGGTGTGGCGCGGCGCGGAGTACCGGCCGGCCGACAGCCCGGGCGTGCTGATCGCGGAGACGGTCGCCGCGGTGGCCCAGGAGCCCCGCTCGCTGACCGTCGCCTACTACTCCAGCGTCGACCACGCGGGACACGTCCACGGCTCGCGGTCGGCGGCGTGGCGGCACGAGCTCGCGGTCGCCGACCGGATGGTGGAGCGGCTGGCCGGCGCGCTGCCGCCCGACGCGCTGCTCGTCGTCGTCGGTGACCACGGGATGGCGGACCCGTCGGTTCGTCTCGACCTGGACGCGGACCCCGCTCTCTCCGACGGCGTGGCGCTGCTCGGCGGCGAGGCCAGGGCCCGGCACGTCTACACGGAGCCGGGCGCCGCGGACGACGTGCTCGCGGCCTGGACGTCGATCCTGGGGGACGCGGCCTGGGTGCTCTCCCGGGAAGCGGCCGTCGAGGCCGGGTGGTTCGGGCCGGTGGTGCGCCCGGAGCTGCTCGAGCGGCTCGGGGACGTGATCGTGGCGGCCGGGCCCGACACCGCGCTGATCGCGACCGAGCGCGAACCGCGCGAGTCCCGCCTCATCGGCCTGCACGGCTCGATCGCCCCGGTCGACTTGGAAGTGCCGCTGCTGCTGGCGCGAGCCGGCGTTTCTGTCGTATCCGATAGCTAGTCTCGGGGCGTGGGTAGGAGCCAGTCGCTGCCCCGGGTCGGTCCCGGGGGTGGTGACGCCGACGACACCGGGTGCACGATCCTGCACGTCGACATGGACGCGTTCTTCGTGTCGGTCGAGGTCCGGCGCGATCCGTCGCTGCGCGGGCGGCCGGTCGTGGTCGGCGGCACCGGTCCGCGCGGGGTGGTGTCCTCGGCGAGCTACGAGGCCCGCGTGTTCGGCGTCCGCAGCGCGATGCCGACGGCGCGGGCGCGCCGGCTCTGCCCCCAGGCCGTCTACATCCAGCCCGAGCACGGCCGCTACGGCGAGGTCTCGGCCGCGGTGATGAACATCTTCCGCGACGTCACGCCGCTGGTCGAGCCGCTCAGCCTGGACGAGGCGTTCCTCGACGTCGCCGGCGCCCGGCGGTTGCTCGGCTCGCCGTCGCGCATCGGGCAGCTGATCCGCGAGCGGGTGCACGACGAGCAGCAGATCACCTGCTCGGTGGGCGTGGCCAGCACCAAGTTCATCGCGAAGCTGGCCTCCACCCGCTGCAAACCCGACGGGCTCCTGGTCGTACCGGCCGACGGCGCGCTCGAATTCCTGCACCCGCTGCCGGTCGGCGCGCTCTGGGGCGTGGGCGACCGCACCGCCGAGCAGCTCGATCGGCTCGGTCTCAAGACAGTGGGCGATCTCGCGCAACTTTCCCCGGCTGTTCTGCGTCGTTCAGTAGGGGAGGCGCAAGCCGCCCACCTCCACGCGCTCGCCTGGGCGCGTGATCCGCGCTCGGTCGTGCCCGATGCCGCGGACAAGTCGATCGGGGCAGAGGAGACGTTCGACGTCGACCAGACGGATAAGGACACCATCAACCGGGAACTACTCCGCCTGTCGGAGAAGACCGCGGCGCGTTTGCGCTCGTCCGGGCAAGTGGGGAGGACGGTCGTGATCAAGATCCGCTACGCGGACTTCTCCACCGTCAACCGGTCGCGGACACTCCAGTCTCCCACCGATGGCACCCAGGAGATCTACGACACAGCGCGGCGATTGTATGTTGGTTTGTCGGCTGCCATGCCGATCCGACTGGTCGGTGTGCGTGTCGAAGGGCTCGGTCCGTCGTCGTCCGTCGCGCGTCAACCGACGCTCGGCGAGCCCGACCGCGGCTGGACCGAGGCGGATCGGGCGGTGGACGCCGCGATCCGTCGGTTCGGAAGCGGAGCGGTTCGTCCGGCGGCGCTGGTGCGTCCGGCGGATCGCGGGGAAAGAACTGGTCAGAAGGGCCCTAACCGGGGCCAAAAGGAGGGAAACGGGAGCCGTGATCGGGTTTCGGAGCAGTGAAAACGAGCCTGTGACCGACGGCTGTCCGGTCCCCGACTACGAGCGTGGCCGTCTGTCTTTCCGACATCGCGCACCGCTCGTAAACTCATGGTCGGAAAGCCGCAACGGCCGTTCCACGGCGGTCGCCCATGTCCGGGCTTCCGGATCGGTTGGAGCGGCCCTGAAGAGCGGGGAGGAGTGCCGTGCCGCTCTCTGAGAACGAGCAAAGGCTGCTCGAGCAGATCGAGCGCGGCTTGCTCGCGGACGACCCTAAGTTCGCGGACAAGGTGCGCTCGACCGACCCTCGGCATCGCGCGGTCCGGCGCGGTGCGCTCGCGGTCGCTCTGTTCCTCGTTGGTGTTGCGATCATGGTGTTCGGCCTGGTCAGCAAGATCGCTCCCGGGGGAGTGCCGCTGCTGGGGATCCTCGGTTTCGTGGTGATGTTCGGTGCCGCGGTACTGGGGGTCCAGTCCTACCTGTACACCGGTCGCGGCGAGCAGAAGCCACTGCACGCCGTCGGAAGTGAGCCCAAAGCTCGCAACCGCAGCCGGGGACATCGGTCGTCGCTTCTCGATCGGCTCGAGGAGCGGTGGCGTCGTCGGGCCGACGAGGATCGCTGATCGAAGCGAACGGGGGAGCGCGGAGGTTCGGCTCTCCCCCGGGGTAGTACCCGCGCTGACCGGTTCGCCCGGTCAGCGCACGCGTCTCTCCTGACGCTGCCGTCACTCTGGCCGCCGCTCCCAAGGCAGCGGCCGGAGTGTTTTCCGTCACCTCCGGGTGAGCTGTAGCCGCGCAGCTGTGTGGTTGGTTCGGAGCCCGCGCCGGTCTTGGTCCTGCGCTTGTTTCGCCCCCCGTGGTCGGGCTGGTTCCGCACCTGCCCCGGGTCGGGGCCTTGTACCCGACGCCGGACCGTATCTCCGTCGGTCTGTGCTGGTTCCGCCGCCGACCAGGTACGGTCGGGCTGGTCTTTCAGAGGCCCGTGTCCGCCTTGGTGCCGTGCGCGTCGGCGCTGGTTTCGGCTTCGGTCGGGCCTCACGCCCGTGGCCAGGTGCACCTCACTCCGGCCGGCCCCTGTCCTGGCTGGCGCTACCTGCTCGCATCGTCCTGCGCTCTCCGCCTACTTCACCCGCGTTCGTACCGGGCGGGCGCCGCTCGGGCCGGGATTGGGGTGAGTCGGGCGTTGTCAGGCAAGGCGCCGGCTTGCCCAAGCCCGGTCAGCCGTCCACCGAGGCCGCCGTCGTCCGCAGCCGGTCGCCACCGAGGTCACCCGCTGCGGCGCTCTGTTGCCTCGGCGCTCTGCCGCTTGCGCCGCTGCTCGCTGGTGTTGCTCGCTGGCGTTGCCCGCTGCCCGGTGGCGTTGCCCGCTGTCCGGTGGCGTTGCCCGCTGTCCGGTGGCGTTGCCCGCTGCCCGGTGGCGTTGCCCGCTGCCCGGTGGCGTTGCCCGCTGCCCGCTGCCCGCTGGCGCTGGCTCCTGCCGTCGCCCGGGGCCGGTCTGAGTCGATCAGAGCCAGGAGTGCTGCTGCCAGTCCTCTTGGCCGCGCGCCCTTTTGGGGCCAGGCGCAGGTCGCCTGGCGCGGTGTACGGGGCGCCAGCACGTCGAAGGCGCTCGACGGTCGCCATGTCCCTGGCGCGACATTCGCATGCCAGGGTCCGAAGCTTGCGTACCGATGCCGGTGGCGCCGCGCGCTTGCAGGCCAGTGGCTCGGCGAGTGCGGGCCGGCGGCAGGCGCTCCCCATGCCGGAGCCGCAGCGCTCCGCGCCAGCAATACGGCGCCTGCGAGCGCGGAGGCGCGACGGTACCGCCGGTGCGCTCCCACGCCCGTGGCGCGGCGCTCTCACATGTGTGGCGCGGCGCTCTCACATGTGGTGCGGCGCTCGACGCGCGTGACGCGGCGTTCGCACGCCCATGACGCGGTGCTCGCACGGCCATGACGGGGTGCTCGCACGCCCATGACGCGGTGCTCGCACGCCCCTGAGTTTGTGGTGCCGCACTCCCACGCGCGTGGCGCGGCCCCCTCACACCCGTGGCGCGGCCCTCTCACACCCGTGGCGCGGCCCTCGCGCACCAGTGGTGCACAGGCACCGGTGGTGCACAGGCACCCGTGGTGCACAGGCACCGGTGGTGCACAGTGCGGGCACGCCGTGGTGATCGGCGCTAACAGGCCCGCAGCGCGACGCTTGCATGCCAGCGGCTTGCCGGATCGCGGGCCGAAGACACGGCGTTCGTATGCCGGAGGCACAGCGGCTGCGCGCCAGCAGCACAGCGCTTGCCAGCGGGGGCGCGGCGGTGCCGCCGCGGTCCCCCTGCGCCGGTGGTGCGGCCGCCTGCGCCGGTGGTGCGGGGTCCTCCTGCGCCGGTGGTGCGGGGTCCTCCTGCGCCGGTGGTGCGGGGTCCTCCTGCGCCGGTGGTGCGGGGTCCTCCTGCGCCGGTGGTGCGGGGTCCTCCCACGCCGGTGGTGCGGCCTCCTGCGCCGGTGGTGCGGGGTGCTCCCACGCCGGTGGTGCGGTGCTCCTACGCCGGTGGTGCGGTGCTCCCACGCCGGTGGCGCGGTGCTCCCACACGGTGGGTGGGGCGCTCTTACGCCAATGTCGCGGCGCTTGCCTCGCATGCCACTGGCTTGGCGAGCGCGGGTAAGCGGCACCGCGCTGCATACCGGAGGCACAGCTCCTCGCTCCACCAGTACGGCGCCTGCGAGCCGGGGCGAGGCAATGTCGCAGCGGCAATCGTGCGCCACCTCGGCCCCACCGCCGTCCACCCCGCGCGCACCGAGCGGACGTCCCTAGCGCACTCAGAGGAAGGGCCCCGAGACCGAACGGCCCGGCCGCGTGCCGAGCAACCACCTTTGAGCCGCGCACCGAGCAACCGCCCCTCGGCGCACTCAGCGGAAAGGCCCCCGGGTGCCCCTAGCCCGAACACCCCAGCCGCGCGACCGCTGCTGGGCCGCAGGCCGCGCCACCGCTACTGGGCCGCACGCCGCGCGAAAGCCCCTACTGCCGACGTGCCTTCGACGGCAAGGAACGCACCGCCGAACCAGCACGTTCCAGCGTCGAAGCCGGCACGAACTCCGCCCTGAACCTCCGACCCTTCGGGCTCCGTTGGTGCAGGGCCGCCCGCACCGTCACCACGGCCTGGGCCAAGCCCGGCACCGCGTGCACCCGAGGCGCGTACCGCGCCTGTTCCTCCGCGCTCGCGAGCAACCTCAGCGCCCCTTGCGCCGACTCGTCGAACCCGTCGGCCCGCAGACGCTGGGAGAGCCCTCGCGGTGTCTCGCCGGCCTCGGCCGGCCCGTCCAGGTCGACCAGGGTGTCGATGACCTCGTCCCAGGCCGCGTGGGCCGCGGCGGCGGGGTCGCCGTGGTTGAGCGACGCCAGGCGCTTGGCCCGTACCCAGTGCCGCACGATCGCCGGGGTCATCACCAGGGCCACGACGGCCAGTACGCCGAACGCCCAGGCCAGGATCAGGAGGATCAGCGACAGCAGGGGTCGGCTCTTCTCGTCTTCCTTCTTCCCGGCGGCCGCGTCGGCGTCCAACGGCTCGCGCGCTTCCGGCGCCGCGGCTTCCTCGGTGGGCGCGGCCGCGGCCTGCTCCTCCTCGACCGGCGTCTGCTCGGTCGACTCACCCGGGTCGGAGGCGCCGCCGTTGACCCAGGACAGGTCGCCGGTGTTGCCGGTGCCGCTCGGCGGGGTCGGGTCGAACGGCACCCAGCCGATGCCCGGGAACATGATCTCCACCCACGCGTGGGCGTCGTGGCTGGTGATCAGCCAGGACCCGTCCTGCGGGGTGCCGTACCCGAAGCCGATCGCCACCCTCGCCGGCAGACCGGCGAGCCGGGCCATGTACGCCATCGCCGACGCGTACTGCTCGCAGTATCCCCGCCGGTTGTCGAGGAACGAGACGATCGCGCTCTCGCTGGTGCCGGCCGCGGTCTGCAGGTCGTACTCGAAGCCGTTCTCTTTCGAGAAGAAGTTGTTGATCGCGACGGCCTTGTCGTACTCCGTCGACTTGCCCGCGACGAGCGCGTTGACCTGCTGCTTGACGCTGGCGTCGGGGTTCTTGAGCTCGGTGTAGCGCTTGACCGTGCTGTCGCCGGCGTTCAGCTTCGCGGCGTCGCGGAGCAGGCCGGGGCTGTACTGCACGCGCCGGGATTCGAACCGGTACCGCAGGCCCTTGGTGGTGTCGGCGGTGCTGAACACCGCCTCGGAACCCCGGTCGAACCGCCAGTCGCCGTCGACGTCGATCGACGTGGGGTTCGAGTACACCGGCAGGTACCGCGACTGCGTCAGCCCGAGGACCTCGACCGACGTCTCCTGCGACAGGGTGGGTGTGCCGCCGCTGATGCCCGACACGTTCGGCACGCCCCGGCGGACCCTGGCCTCCTGCTTCGCGGTCATGTCGCGCAGCGTCCAGCCGTTGCCGGTGAAGTTCTCCAGCGTGGCCAGGCGGAGGTAGAACGGCTGCTGGTCGTTGGTGCGCACGCGGAGCAGGTCGACCGGTTCGTCCCGGGTGAGCTGCCCGCGGAGCTGGGTGACGGGGTTGATCGCGGTCACGGTGCGACCGCTGCCGCTGCCCGGCAGCCCGTTCTCGAACAGCGAGTGCAGGCCCTCGGCGGAGAGCGCGGGCACCCCGGCCGGGATCAGCACGGCCAGCACGATGCCGAAGATCGCCAGCCGGCCGGCGACGAGCGACCCGCCGGTGCGCGAGGGTTCCGTCCCGGTGGTGCCGGCGTGGAACGGGCGCCCCCAGCGGCGGATCGTGGTGCCGTGTTCGGCGGCGAGCAGCCAGCAGAAGCCGGCCGCGCCGAGCGTGAACGGGAGCCAGCCGATGCCGTCGCGGTCGACGGCGACCGGCACCGTGTACAGGCCCAGCAGCGGGAGGCCGGCCAGCGCGGCCCGGCCCAGCACGGACGCCAGCACGTCGACCAGGATCGCGACGAGGCCGACGCCGCCGACCGTCAGCAGCAGGATGCCGGGGCGTGCCGGCACCGGGGCGGCGAGTTCGGCGATGTCGGCGAACGCGTTGGACACGTCGGCGCGCAGGCCGACGATCGTGGCCGGCGTGGGGATGACGCCGAGGAAACGGTCGTGGCCGAAGACGATCGTGGTGTACAGGAGCACGGCGAGCGCACCGACCACCGGCTGCAGCCAGGAGGGGGTGCGCAGCGCGCGGGCGCCGATGCCGGCCAGCGTGACGACGACGACCCCGCCGCCCACCACCGGAAGCCACGACCAGCCTTCCAGGACGCCGCGCAGCGACGTGGCGCAGAGCAGCGTCGCGACACCGGCGACCGCCGAGACGTAGGTCCGTCGGTTCATCGAGGAACTCCTGATCCGTTCGACGCCCACTGCCCGTTCGGAGCTCCGTGGCCTTCCGGCGCCTCCGGGCCACCGCCCGCCAGCGCCGCCCCGCCACCGGCCGTCCCGGCCAGCGTCCACAGGCTGCTGATCCGTGCTCCCGGCCGGGCCGGCAGCACCTTCCACCCCGCGGCCGCGAGCCGGGCGACGTTCTCCTGGTAACGACGTTCGGCGTCGGACTTCGCCGCGCCCGGCAGCGACGCCCACGCCGTCGAGTCGATCAGTACCGCGATCGACGTCCCGCCGGTGCGTGCGGCGGCCAGCCGGGCGCACTCCTCCGGCGTGAGCAGGCCGACGACCGCCACCAGCAGCTGGTCGCGCTCGTGCTGCAGCCGGTCGAGCGCCATCCCCAGCGACTGGATGCGGCTCGCCTCGGCTTCGGCCAGGATCCCCAGGGCGATGTTCTCCCCGCTCTCCGGCCGCAGCTCCGCGTCGACGCCGGCGTCGGTGACCAGGTGCAGGTCGAAGCCGGCGCGCAGCAGGTGACAGGTGATGCTCGCGGCCGAGGAGATCGCCCACTCCAAGCTGGACGTCGGACCGGTGCCGCGGTGGGCGCTGAACCGGGTGTCGACGAGCACGGTGCCGAGCGACTCGCGCGGCTGCTCCTCCCGGCGCACCATCAGCTCGCCCGTCCGGGCGGTCGACTTCCAGTGCACCCGGCGCAGGTCGTCGCCGACGCGGTACTCGCGGGTGCTGGCCGCGTCCTCGCCGCGGGCGACGGTCGAGCGGGGCTGGTTCGGCGACATGCCGGACTGGTCACCCTCCAGCGGGATCGACGCCAGCGGCGTCACCTGCGGGGTGACGATGATGCGCTCGGTGCGGGTGAACGAGCGGGTCAGCTCGCACAGGCCGAACGGGTCGGTGAGGCGGACGGTCAGCGGCCCGATCTCGTAGCGGCCGCGCACGTCGACCCGGATCGGGTACTCGACGCTGCTCCACTGCCTGCTCGCCAGCCGGTCGAGCACGAACCGGGGCGGTTCGCCCAGCGCGGGCGGCAACTGCTCCTCGAGCAGCAGGACACCGGTCGGCACCCGGGACAGGTTCTCCAGACGCAGCGCCACCGAGGCGGGGTTGCCGGCCTGGATCCGGCCGGGATGGACCGCGCGCGTGCAGGACAGCCGGTAGCGGGTGCGCGCGACCGCGATCACGGCCAGGATCGGCAGCGCCGCCAGCAGGCCCGCGACCTGGAGCAGTTCCCGCTCGCCGAGGGCGAACGCGGAGACGGTCGCGGCTGCCGCGGCCGCCAGGAAACTGCGGCCCCGCGTCGTCAGCCCGCGTAGGGCGGCTCGGATCACCGCGTCCGACGCCCGCCCCGGGCGTCCGGCACCGGCACCCTGGCGACGAGATCGGCCAGGATCACGTCGGCCGTCCGCCGGTTGAACACGGCCTCCTCGGTGGGGATCAGCCGGTGGGTGAGCACCGGCGCCGCCAGCCGCTGGATGTCGTCGGGGAGCACGTAGTCCCGGCCTTCGACCGCGGCGAACGCGCGCGCGGTGCGCAGCAGCTGCAGGCTGGCCCGCGGGCTCGCGCCGAGCCGCAGGTCGGGGTTGTTGCGGGTGGCGCTCACCAGGTCGATGACGTACCACTTGACCGGCTCGGCCACGTGGACCCGCCGGACCGCCTCGATCAGCAGACGGATCTCGTTGCCGTCGCACACCGGCCGCAGGCCGTCGAGCGGGTCCTGCTCGCCGTGGCCGTCGAGCATCGCGAGCTCGGAGCGCCGGTCGGGGTAGCCCATCGCCAGGCGCGCGGTGAACCGGTCGCGCTGCGCCTCCGGCAGCGGGTAGGTGCCCGCCATCTGCGTCGGGTTCTGGGTGGCGATCACCATGAACGGGTTCTGCAGCGGGTAGGTGATGCCGTCGACCGTCACCTGACGCTCTTCCATGCACTCGAGCAGCGCGGACTGCGCGTGCGGCGAGGCGCGGTTGATCTCGTCACCGACGACCAGGTTCGCGAACACCGGACCCGGCTTGAACTCGAACGACCGGTTCTCGGGGTTGTAGATGCTGACGCCGGTGACGTCGGACGGCAGCAGGTCGGGGGTGAACTGGATCCGCCGTACCGATCCGTCGATCGACCGCGCGAGCGCCTTCGCGAGCTTCGTCTTGCCGACGCCGGGCACGTCCTCGATCAGGAGGTGGCCCTCGGCCAGGAGAACGGCGACCGCGAGCGAGATCGTCGACGTCTTGCCCTCGATGACCCGCTCGACGTTCGCGACGATGCGGTCGGTGACGAGTCGGACGCTCCCTAGATCGACCGGGGGGCCGTAGTTCTCCAGCGTGCCGTGCGTCGTCACCGACTGCCCTCTTCCTCGATCCGCCAGCGCGGATCCACATGTTTACCTGCACGTGCGAAAAGCTTGCGAAAGGCGGCGGGGGAATGCCAAGCCCGGCGACTATTGTTCCAGGATCCCGCCCGACCGCCAGGCGATCGGCATTGGTCAACACATCCGTACCGGTGTGTACCTTTTTCACCGCGCGCGTTATACGCGTCGGCAGCCGAATCGGCGGAGCGGTATAGTGCACGCATGGTGAGCGCCGAGGTTCGTAGCCCCGTGGCCGGTCCCTGCCGCAAGGGTGCCGGGCTCCTTATCGTGCCGTGCTGACGCGCGGCTGCACCGCCCGCTAACCGGCGGCCGCAGCCATCCCGCGATCGGTCAGCACGGCGACCCCTCCATAGCGAGGGGTTTTTTCGTGTCTCGAGCCCGCCACTATCCAGTCTTCAGTCAAGGAATCCCACGATGAGCGAGCAGAACTCCACCGACGCGCCCGCGCACCGCTATACGGCAGCGCTGGCCGCATCGATCGAGGAGCGCTGGCAGGACCGCTGGGAGGCCGACGGCACGTTCCACTCGCCGAACCCCTCCGGTCCGCTGGCCGCTCCGTCGCCGGGTTGGCACAACGACGGCGGCACGCCGATGTTCGTCATGGACATGTTCCCGTACCCCTCCGGCGCCGGGCTGCACGTCGGCCACCCGCTGGGGTACATCGGCACCGACGTGTACGCGCGCTACCACCGCATGCTGGGCTACAACGTCCTGCACCCGATGGGCTTCGACTCGTTCGGCCTGCCCGCCGAGCAGTACGCGGTGCAGACCGGTACGCACCCCCGCAAGACCACCGACGAGAACATCGACCGGTACAAGGCGCAGCTGCGCCGGCTGGGCTTCGGCCACGACAGCCGTCGCCTGCTGGCCACCACCGACGTCAGCTACTACCGGTGGACGCAGTGGATCTTCCTGCAGATCTACAACTCCTGGTACGACGTCGAGACGGGTAGGGCGCGCCCGATCGAGGAGCTGGAGGCGCAGTTCGCGTCCGGCGCCCGGCGCGCGGCAACTCCGTGGGACCAGATGTCACGCACCGAACAGCGCAAGCTGATCGACTCCCACCGCCTGGCCTACCTGTCCGAGGCGCCGGTCAACTGGTGCCCCGGCCTGGGCACCGTGCTGGCCAACGAGGAGGTCACCGCCGACGGCCGCTCCGAGCGCGGCAACTTCCCGGTCTTCAAGCGGCGGCTGCGTCAGTGGATGATGCGCATCACCGCCTACGCCGACCGGCTGGCCGACGACCTGGACCAGGTCGACTGGCCGGAGTCGATAAAGGTCATGCAGCGCAACTGGATCGGACGCTCGACCGGCGCGTACATCGACTTCGCGATCGCCGACGGCGCACCCAAGAAGCGGCACAGCGCACCGAACGCGACGATCCGGGTGTTCACCACCCGGCCCGACACCGTGTTCGGCGCCACCTACCTGGTCGTGGCGCCGGAGCACCCGCTGCTGGACGCGATCGTGCCGGACGAGTGGCCGGCCGACGTCCCGCCGGCCTGGAAGACCGCTGACGACCCGTCCACCGCGGTCGCCGCCTACCAGGCCCAGGCCGCGGCGAAGTCCGACATCGAGCGCTCCGCCGACGCCCGCAAGAAGACCGGTGTCTTCACCGGCTCCTACGCGGTCAACCCGGTCAACGGCGCGAAGGTGCCGGTGTTCGTCGCCGACTACGTGCTGACCGGCTACGGCACCGGCGCGATCATGGCTGTGCCCGGTCAGGACGAGCGTGACTGGGAGTTCGCCGAGGTCTTCGACCTGCCGATCGTCCGCACCGTGCAGCCCAGCGAGGGCTTCGACGGCAAGGCGTTCACCGGCGACGGCCCGGCGATCAACTCCGGCTTCCTGGACGGCCTGGGGGTGGCCGAGGCCAAGAAGCGGATCATCGACTGGCTGGTCGAGAACGACCACGGTGAGGCCACCACCACCTACAAGCTGCGTGACTGGCTGTTCAGCCGGCAGCGGTACTGGGGCGAGCCGTTCCCGGTGCTGTACGACGAGGACGGGCTGCCGGTCGCGGTGCCCGAGTCGATGCTGCCGATCGTGCTGCCGGAGATCGACGACTACTCGCCGCGCACGTTCGACCCGGACGACGCCGACACCGACCCGGAGCCGCCGCTGGCGCGCGCCGACGAGTGGGTCAACGTCACGCTGGACCTGGGTGACGGCCCCAAGCAGTACCGCCGCGAGACCAACACCATGCCGCAGTGGGCCGGTTCCTGCTGGTACGAGCTGCGTTACCTGGACCCGACCGACGAGGGCGAGTTCGTCGATCCGGCGAACGAGCAGTACTGGATGGGCCCCACCGCGGCCAAGCCGGCCGGCGGCGTCGACCTGTACATCGGCGGCGTGGAGCACGCCGTGCTGCACCTGCTGTACGCGCGCTTCTGGCACAAGGTGCTGTTCGACCGCGGGCACCTGCGCTCGTCCGAGCCGTTCGGTCGCCTGTACAACCAGGGCTACATCCAGGCCTACGCGTACACCGACGCGCGCGGCGCCTACGTGCCCGCCGACGAGGTGGTGGAGCAGGACGGCGTCTACACCTGGCACGGCCAGCCGGTGAACCGCGAGTACGGCAAGATGGGCAAGTCGCTGAAGAACGTCGTCACGCCCGACGAGATGTGCGCCGAGTACGGCGCCGACACGTTCCGGGTGTACGAGATGTCGATGGGCCCGCTGGACGTCTCGCGTCCGTGGGAGACCCGGGCGGTCGTCGGGTCGATGCGGTTCCTGCAACGGCTGTGGCGTACCGCGGTCGACGAGGAGACCGGCGACCTGCGGGTCACCGACGACGAGGCCGACGACGCGACGAAGCGCCTGCTGCACCGCACGATCGACGGCGTCCGGGGCGACCTGGAGGGGCTGCGTACGAACACCGCGGTCTCCAAGCTGATCGAGCTGACCAACCAGGTGACCTCCACCTACAGCGCGAAGGCCGCGACGCCCCGTGAGGTCGTCGAGCCGCTGGTGCTGATGGTCGCGCCGTTCGCGCCGCACCTGGCCGAGGAGCTGTGGGCGAAGCTGGGCCACGAGGAGACGCTGACCTACCACCAGTTCCCGGTCGCCGACCCGGCTCTGCTGACCGCCGCCGAGATCGAGTACCCGGTGCAGGTCAACGGCAAGGTGCGGGGCCGCATCACGGTCCCGGCCGACGCCGATCAGGCTGCGGTCGGTGCCGCGGCGCTGGCCGAGCCGAAGGTCGCCGCGTTCCTGGGCGGCAAGGAGCCCCGGAAGCTGATCGTCGTGCCGGGCCGGATCGTGACGGTCGTCGTCTAGTAAGCGTGATGTAGTTCACCGGGCCGGTGCCCCCGAGTGGTCGGGGTCACCGGCCCGAAGTGTGTTAGCGCCCGGGAACCCCTTTCGCTGCACTTCCCGATGGACACCGGAGCGTGGGTGGGGGAGTGCCCCACCGGAGTGCCAACTCGCCCCACTCACGCTCCACCACGCTGACCTGCGAAGACATCCGTGTGACACCTGGCGGCTACGGGTTTGAGTCGTTGACGGTGGGGGGAAGTGGAGTACAGTGGGGCGTGATGGAGCGTCTGGGATGCTCCAATCCAGGGGGAGGCGGGTGCCGTGTTCCTTGGCACGCACACGCCCCGACTGGATGACAAGGGTCGGCTCTTCCTGCCGGCGAAGTTCCGTGACGAGCTGGCAGGAGGCCTGGTGGTGACGAAAGGGCAGGAACGATGCCTCTTCGTCTTCCCGATGACCGAATTCAGCCGGGTCGCCGAGCAGCTTCGCGCCGCTCCGATGACCCACAAGGCCGCCCGCGCCTACAGCCGGGTGTTCTTCGCCAGCGCACACGACGAAGTCCCTGACCGGCAGGGGCGCATCACGATCCCCGCTCATCTGCGGGAGTACGCCGGCCTCGATCGGGACTGCGTGGTGATCGGGGCCAGCACCAGGGTCGAAATTTGGGATCGGCAGGCGTGGGACAACTACCTCGCCGAGTCCGAGGAAGCGTTCGCAGAGGTCGAGGAGGAGGTGCTGCCCGGGATTTTCTGACCGCGGCGAGATTTGTTCGGGGCCGGCCGAGTCCCGTGACGTGAGGTCTCCAGCCGCTTGGCGACACTCCTGGCGCACCTTCCCCGGCGCCAGGCCACGCGAAGCGGATGGGGACCTGGCGACACGGTGAGCGCCCGGCCCCTTCGTACACCGGATGCGACCGGGCACCGGATCCAAGGGGGCGGCATGGCCGAGGACGAGGTGACTCCTCACGCCGCTATTCATGTTCCGGTGCTTCTGGGGCGCTGTCTCGACCTTCTCGCGCCCGTCCTGAGCCGCCCGAACGCGGTGGTGGTCGACGGCACGCTCGGCCTCGGCGGCCACACGGCCGCGATGCTCCAAGCGCATCCCGACGCGACGGTGATCGGCATCGACCGTGACCCGGACGCGTTGCGCCGCGCCACCGAACGGCTGGGTGCCGACGCGCGCCGCGTCCATTTCGTCCACGCGGTGTACGACCAGATCCCCTACGCGCTCGAGCAGGCCGGCGTGCGGGCGGTGGACGGGTTCCTGTTCGACCTCGGCGTCTCGTCGCTGCAGCTCGACGAGGACGACCGGGGCTTCTCCTACGCCCGCGACGCACCGCTGGACATGCGGATGGACACGTCACGCGGGATCACCGCGGCCGACGTGCTCAACACGTACTCGCACGGTGACCTCGCCCGGGTGCTGCGCACGTACGGCGAGGAGAAGTTCGCGCCGCGGATCGCGTCGGCCGTCCTGCGCGAACGGGAGCGGGCACCGCTGAACTCCAGCGCGCGACTCGTCGAACTGGTGCGCGACGCGATCCCGGCCGCGGCCCGCCGCACCGGGGGCAACCCGGCCAAGCGGACGTTCCAGGCGCTGCGCATCGAGGTCAACGGCGAGTTGGACGCGTTGCGCAACGCGTTGCCCGCCGCGCTGGACGCCGTCCGGCCGGGTGGGCGCGTCGTCGTGATGTCGTACCAGTCGTTGGAGGACCGGCTGGTCAAGCAGGCCTTCGCCGAGGTCACCCAGGACCGGACACCGCCCGAGCTCCCGGTGCCGCTGCCGGAGTACGGGCCCAGCTTCCGCACTTTGACCCGCGGCGCCGAGGTCGCGAGCCCGGCGGAGATCGCCGAGAACCCCCGGGCCGCTTCGGTGCGGCTACGAGCAGTTGAACGACTCCTGAGGGAATCCAACGAGGGCGAGGTGAACTGATGTCGAGCTCACGTGCCGGCCTGCGGTCGCGTCCGGGTGTGGTCCGAGAAGGACGCCCGCTGCCGAAGAGCACGCCGACGAAGGCCGGCCGGCCGGCCGCACAGCGACGCCGGGAGGCGGCGCCGATCAGCGTGCCGCCCTCGCCGTCGACGCCGTCCCGGCGGGCGACCACCGGGTCGCGGGCCCCGTTCATCGTGCTCGTGCTCGTGCTGGCCGCCGGTGGGCTGATCGGGTTGGTGCTGCTCAACACCGCGGTCAACGAGAACGCGTTCCGGCTGCACGACCTCGACACCGAGCAGGCCCGCCTGGACAAGGAGGAGCAGCGGCTCCAGCAGGCGCTGCAGGACCAGGAGTCGCCGAAGAAGCTGGCGGACCGGGCCAAGAAGATGGGGCTGGTGCCGGCCGGGGATCCCGGGTTCGTCGTGCTGCCCGACGGCAAGGTCGTGGGCACGCCGGTGCCGGCCAAGGCTCCGCCGTCGCCCACACCGTCCGCGACCTCGCCCCGCTCCTCGTCGTCCCCGTCCTCAGTCGCCGGAACCGACGCCGCCGGAACCGACGCCGCCGAAACCGACGCGGCTGAAACCGACGCCGCCGGAACCGACGCCGCCGGAACCGACGGGACGAACGACACCGCGGGTGACGAGGCGGACGGGACCACGCCGACGCCGTCGGCGGGCCGGTGATGGCGCCGCAACCGCCGCGCGACGGGCGCCGGAAAGCCGGCGGCTCCGGGCGGTCGGCCGACGAGAACGTGGTGCCCTTCCGGCCCCGCGAACCGGGCGGGTCACGGGAAGCGGGCGGGGCACGGTCGCGGGAGCGGCGGAGCCGTCTCTCGGAGGCACAGCAGTACCACCCGCGCGGCCGCACGGTCCGCGAGGGCGCCGAGCCCACACGCACCCCGCGTCAGTCCGCGGCCGGCTCCGGCCGGGGCCGTGGTTCCGCCGCGTCCGGGAAGTCGGCCGAGAGCGGAGGCGCGGCGGCCCGGTCCGGATCGACCGGCCGCTCGGCCGCGAACCGCACCGGCGGCTCCAGCCGGTCCACGTCCACCCGCAGCACGTCCGGAAGCTCCTCCGGTCGCGGCGCCACGACCAGCAGCGCCTCCGGCCGCGGCGGATCGACGAGCAGCGCCTCCGGCCGGAGCGGGTCGGCTCGGAGCGCCTCCGGCCGGAACACCGGCGCCCGGAGCACCGGCGGTCGGGGTACGGCCGCGCAAACACGGGGCACAGCCGGGCGGGCCACGGCGACGCGCGGTGGCACCGTGCGGCGCGGTGGCACCGGCCGCCGCCCGGCCCGCAGCGTCACCACGCGGCACGCGGAAGGCCCACCACCGCCCCGCCGGCGCCAGCTCCACCCCCCACCCCGCCGCGCGCGCGGCATCGCCCGCCTCGGCAACCCGAGCATCCGCCTCCGCGTCGGCCTCGCCGTTCTGCTGGCGCTCTTCGCCGCGGTCGGCGGCCGCGTCGTGCAGATCCAGTCCACCGAGGGCTCCCAGTACGCCGAGCTCGCCGCCAACTCCCGCCGGGACAAGGTCGAGATCTTCGCCCCGCGGGGCTCGATCCTCGACCGCGACGGCAACGTCCTCGCGCAGGACGTGCAGGGCGCGACGATCGCGGCCGACCCCGGTTACATCAAGAACCGTGCCGAGGTCGCCGCGGCCGTGGCCCCGGTGCTCGGTATGCCCGTCGCGACCGTCGCGGAGAAGCTCTCCCACGACACCCACGCGGACGGCACCAAGAACCGCTACGTCGTCCTGAAGAAGAAGGTGCCGCTCGCGGTCGGCGACCGGATCAACGCGCTCCGGGAGAAGATCCCGGGACTGATCGTCCAGGAGGACCAGGTCCGCGAGGTGCCCGGCGGCCCGTTCGCCGCGAACCTGCTCGGTTACACCGGCGCCGACGGCATCGGCCTGGCCGGCCTCGAGTCCAGCTACAACAAGCTGCTCGAGGGCACCAACGGCGAGCGGATCTTCGACAAGGGCGCCGGCGGCCAGGAGATTCCGGACGGCTACCACAAGGTCACGCCGGCCAAGGCGGGCTCCGATCTCGTCCTCACGATCGACCGGGACCTGCAGTACCAGACGCAGAAGCTGCTGGCCGAACGCGTGGCGGCGACGAAGGCCTACATGGGCACCGCGATCGTGATGGACGCGCACACCGGCGAGATCCTCGCGATGTCGAGCGTGCCGACCTACGACGCGTCCGATCCGAAGACCGCGAAGAAGGGCACGACGCTCGACCTGGCCACCGCCGCGGTCGTCGAACCCGGTTCGGTCCACAAGGCACTGACGGTGGCCGCCGGCCTGGACGCGGGCGTGATCGAACCCGACTCGGTGCTCACGCTGCCCGAGACCGTCACCAAGGGCGGTTACACCTACCGGGACACCCACAAGCACGCGAAGCCGGACTACACGCTGATGGGGATACTCGCCCAGTCCAGCAACGTCGGCACGATCGAGATCGCCGACCGGCTCGGGGCCAAGCGCCTCTACGACTACCAGCGCGCGTTCGGTCTGGGCAGCAAGACCGGTGTCGGGCTGCCCGGTGAGTCCGCGGGCATCGTCCAGCCGCCGTCGAACTGGAGCGGCTCGTCGGCGGGGTCGATCCCGATCGGGCTCGGCGTCGCGGTGACCCCGCTGCAGATGACCGCGCTCTACGCGACGCTGGCCAACGGCGGCATGAAGGTGCAGCCGACGCTGGTCAAGAGCGTGGTGGGCTCGGACGGCACCGCGCGGCCCGTCGAGCGGCCGAAGGCCAAGCGGGTGGTGAGCAAGGAGGCCGCCGACACGGTCGTGCGCGACATGACCGCGATCGCCACCGACGAGGGCACGGCGCCGCTGGCCGCGGTTCCGGGTTACATCGTCTCCGGCAAGACCGGCACCGGTTCGCGGGCCGAGGGCAACCGCTACCTGGACGGCAACGTGACGTCGTTCATCGGTGTCGTGCCGGCCGATTCGCCCCGCTACGTGATCAGCGTGATCGTCCACACGCCCAGTAACGGGGTCGGGGGCGCGATCGCCGGTCCCACCTTCGCCGACCTGGCCGGCTTCACGCTCCGGCGCTACGGGGTGTCACCATCCGGTGCCCCGGCCCCACCGATCACCTTGTACGGGTAGGTCGGCGGTAGGGTCTGTGGCCGTGTCCAACGCCAGCGTCCCGCGGCCTGCGTCCCCGGCAGCCGTTCCGGTGACGGAACTCGCCGGGCTCGTCGGCGGCAGTACCACCGGTGACGCGGTCGTCACCGGAGTCACCCATGACAGCTCAGCTGTTCGTCCCGGCGATCTGTTCGCCGCGCTTCCGGGCGCACGCACCCACGGGGCCCGGTTCGCGGCCCGCGCGGTCGAAGCGGGCGCGGTGGCCGTCCTCACCGACGCCGCCGGCGCCGAGTTCGTCGACGGTGTCCCGCTGATCGTGGTCGACGATCCGCGCGCGGTGCTCGGCACCGTCAGCGCACGCGTCTACGGCGACCCCAGCGCCGCGCTCACCGTCGTCGGCATCACCGGCACGAACGGCAAGACCACCACCGCCTACCTGATCGAGGCCGGGCTGCGCGCCGCCGGGCACGTCACGGCCCTGCTCGGCACCGTGGAGACACGCATCGCGGGCGAGCGGCTCGCGTCGGCACGCACCACCCCGGAGGCGCCCGACCTGCAGGCGCTGCTCGCGGTCGCCCGGGAGCGCGGTGTCACCGCGGTGGTCATGGAGGTCTCCAGCCACGCGCTCGCGCTGGACCGGGTGGCCGCGGTGCGGTTCGCGGTCGGCGCGTTCACCAACCTCGGCGTCGACCACCTGGACTTCCACACCGACGTCGAGGACTACTTCCGGGCCAAGGCGCGGCTGTTCGACGGCCGCTCCGAGCACGCGGTGGTCAACGTCGACGACGCCGCGGGCCGGCGTCTCGTGCGCCCGGGAGTCACCACGGTCTCGGCCGCCGGTGCGCCCGATGCCACCTGGCGGGTCGTCGAGCGCGGGCCGGACGGGTTCGTCCAGGACTTCGTCGTCGACGGCCCCGACGGCGCGCACACCGCGGCCCGGGTCGCCATGCCCGGCGCTTACAGCATCGAGAACGCCGTGCTGGCGCTGGCCGTGCTGCGGTCGGTCGGGGTGCCGCTGGACGTCGCCGTGGCGGCCGTGGCCGACGCCGGACAGGTGCCGGGCCGCATGGAGCGGGTCACCGGCGCGGCCGGAGGCCCGACCGGGTCGGCGGAGGGTCCGGCCGGTGTGGTGGACTACGCGCACGACCCGGGTTCGGTCGCGGCCGCGCTGGCCGCGCTGCGCCCGTTCACGGCCGGAAAACTGATCTGTGTGCTGGGCTGCGGGGGCGATCGGGATGCCGGTAAGCGTCCGCTGATGGGCGAGGCCGCGGCGCGGGGAGCGGACGTGTTCGTCGCGACCGACGACAACCCGCGCTCGGAGGATCCGGCGACGATCCGCACCGCCATGCTGGGCGGCGTCGCCCGGGTGCCGGCCGCGGAACGGGCCGAGGTCGTGGAAGTCGGTGACCGGGCGGCAGCGATCGCCGCCGCGGTCGAGCAGGCCGGGCCGGGCGACTGCGTCGCCGTGCTGGGCAAGGGACATGAGCAGGGCCAGGAGGTCGCAGGAGTGGTGCACCCGTTCGACGACCGGGAGGTGCTCGCGGCCGCGCTGGCCGCCGTCGGCACCCGGGGGGCACGGGCATGATCGCGCTCACGCTGGCCGAGGTCGCGGCCGCGACCGACGGTGACCTCCGCAACGCCGATCCGGCCACGGTGCTGACCGGGACGGTCGAGTACGACTCGCGCAAGGTGACCGCCGGCGGCGTCTTCGTCGCGCTGACCGGCGAGCGCGTCGACGGCCACGACTACGCGGCCGGCGCGGTCGAGGCCGGGGTGGCGGTCGTCCTCGCCACCCGTCCGCTCGACGGCGTGCCGTCGATCCTCGTCGACGACGCGCTCGTCGCGCTGGGCAAGCTGGCGCGCGCGGTCGTCGACCGCCTGCCCGACCTGACGATCGTCGGCGTCACCGGGTCCAGCGGCAAGACGTCCACCAAGGACCTGCTGGCCGCGGTGTGCGGGCGTCTCGGCCCGACGGTGGCCCCGCCGGAGTCGTTCAACAACGAGCTCGGCCACCCGTGGACCGTGCTGCGTGCCGACGCCGACACCCGGTACCTGGTGCTGGAGAAGAGCGCGCGCGGCGTCGGGCACATCCGGTGGCTCACCGAGATCGCCCCGCCGCGGATCGGCGTCGTGCTCAACGTCGGCGCCGCGCACGCCGGTGAGTTCGGCTCGATCGAGGCCACCGCGCAGGCGAAGGGCGAGCTGGTCGAGGCGCTGCCCGCGGAAGGGCTCGCGATCCTCAACGCCGACGACGGCCGGGTGCGTGCGATGGCGTCGCGTACCAAGGCCAGGGTCGTCCAGGTGGGCCTCGCTCCCGACGCCGACGTGCGGGCGAGCGACGTCACGCTCGACGGCATCGGCCGGCCGGGCTTCACGCTCCACGTGGGCGACGCGCACGCGCACGTCCAGCTGAAGCTGCACGGCGAGCACCACGTCGGCAACGTGCTGGCGGCGGCCGCGGTCGGCCTCGAGCTGGGGCTCGGCCTGGACGAGGTCGCCACGGTGCTGAGCGGGGCCACCCCGGTGAGCCGGCGCCGGATGGAGGTCACCGAGCGGGTCGACGGCGTGACCGTCGTCGACGACAGCTACAACGCGAACCCCGACTCGGTGCGCGCCGCGCTCAAGGCACTGCGCGCGATGGCCACGCCGGCGCCGAAGCAGGGCGAGGAGCCGCGGGGGCGGCGCCGGGTCTGGGCGGTACTGGGCCACATGGCCGAGCTGGGCGACACCAGCCGGGAACAGCACGACGCGATCGGGCGGCTGGCCGTCCGTCTGGACATCGACCGTCTGGTCGTAGTGGGCCCGGAGGCCGGCGCGATCCACGCCGGTGCGGTTCTGGAAGGGTCCTGGGGAGAGGAGTCGGTGCACGTGCCGGACGTGGACGCCGCGGTGGAGTTGCTGGGCAGCCAGCTCGCACCGGGCGACGTGGTGCTGGTGAAGGCGTCCCGGTCGGCGCGGCTCGACCGCGTCGTCGACGCCCTGCTGGCCGGGCCGGTGGCCACGCCGGCGCCCGGGGGTGGCCGGGCGTGAGGAGTGTTCTGGCCGCGGCGTTCGTGGCCTTCGTCGTCTCGATCTTCGGGACGCCCGTCGCGATCCGCTATCTGCACCGGCTGAAGTTCGGGCAGGAGATCCGCGAAGAGGGCCCGAAGCACCACCAGTCCAAGCGCGGTACGCCCACGATGGGCGGCATCGTCTTCATCCTCGCCACGGTCATCGCGTACGTGGTCGCCCAGATCGTCATCGGTGACCACCGGATCAGCCCGACCGCGGTGACGCTGCTCGGCCTGTTCGTCGGCATGGGCGCGGTCGGGTTCGTCGACGACTACATCAAGATCCGCAAGAAGCGCAGCCTCGGTCTCAACAAGCGGGGCAAGCTGATCGGCCAGGCCGTCGTCGCGGCCGCGTTCGCGTTCCTCGCGTTGAACCTGCCCGACGAGCAGGGTTACACGATCGCGTCGGAGAAGCTCTCGTTCATCCGGGACCTCGACTGGGCGCATCTCACCCAGGTGGGCGCGGCGCTGTTCTTCGCGTTCGTGGTGATCGCGGCGGCCAACGGCGTGAACCTCACCGACGGGCTGGACGGTCTGGCCACCGGCCCGTCGATCATGGTGCTGCTGGGCTACGTCCTGATCGGCTTCTGGCAGTACCGGCACATCTGCGGCGAGGTCGCCGGCCCGAACGGCTACTGCTACACCGTCCGCGACCCGCTCGATACCGCGCTGATCGCCGCCGCCGCGGCCGGCGCGCTGGCCGGGTTCCTCTGGTGGAACGCGCCCCCGGCCCGGCTGTTCATGGGCGACACCGGCGCGCTCGGCATCGGCGGCCTGATCGCCGGCCTGGCGCTCACCACCCGCACCACGCTGCTGCTGCTGATCCTCGGCGGCCTGTTCGTCATCGTGACGATGTCGGTCGTCATCCAGATCATCTCGTTCCGCAGCACCGGCAAGCGGGTGTTCCGGATGGCGCCGCTGCAGCACCACTTCGAACTGGCCGGGTGGCAGGAAACCACGATCGTCGTCCGGTTCTGGATCATCGCCGGCTTCTTCGTCGCGGCCGGTCTCGGCATCTTCTTCGCCGACTACCTGAACGTGCTGCAGCAATGACCGCGCGCTCCTGGTACCCGGGTCGCCACGTCCTCGTCGGCGGCACCGGGGTGACCGGTGCGGCGGTCACCCGGGCGCTGCAGTCGGTCGGCGCGCGGGTGACCGTGTTCGACCGGGTCGACTCCGCCGCGCTGCAGGAGCTCGCGGAATCGGGCGCCGAGGTGCTGGTCGACCCGGCGGAGCTCCCGGGCGACACCGACCAGGTGATCGTCTCGCCGGGGTTCCGGCCGGACCACCCGCTGCTGGCGGGCCCGTTGGCGGCCGGCATCGAGGTGTTCAGCGAGCCGGAGCTGGCCTGGCGCCTGCGCCCCAACGACACCCCGTGGCTCACCGTCACCGGCACGAACGGCAAAACCACGACCACCACGATGCTGGCGACGATCCTCGAGGCGGCCGGCCTGCGTACCACGGCCGTGGGCAACATCGGGGTGCCGCTGATCGACGCGGTGCTCGACCCCGAGCCGTACGACGTGCTCGCGGTCGAGCTCTCCAGCTACCAGCTGCACTGGTCCTCGACGCTGGCCCCGGCCGCCGCCGCGCTGCTGAATCTGGCCGACGACCACCTCTCGTGGCACGGAGACTTCGCCCGGTACGCGGCCGCGAAGGCGAAGCTCTGGCAGTTCCCCTCGACGGTGGCCGTCGGGAACGCCCAGGATCCCCGCGTGGCGGCGCTGCTCGCGACGGCGCCCGGCCGGGCCGTCGGGTTCACGCTCGAAGCGCCGCTGCCCGGTGAGTTCGGCGTCGTGCAGACGCTGCTCGTCGACCGCGGTTTCACCGCCGACCCGTCGCAGGCGTTCGAGGTGGGGTCGGTCACCGACGTCCGCCCGCCCGGCCCGCACAACGTCGCGAACGCGCTGGCCGCGGCCGCGCTGGCCCGCTCGCACGGCGTCGATCCCGACGCGGTGGCGGCCGGGCTGGCGGTCTACCGGCCGGAGCCGCACCGCAACGCGTTCGTCGCCGAGAAGAACGGCGTCACCTGGGTCGACGACAGCAAGGCCACCAACCCGCACGCGGCCGAGGCGTCGCTCTCGGCGTACCCGCGGGTCGTCTGGATCGCGGGCGGTCAGCTCAAGGGCGTCGACATCGCGCCGCTGGTCGGGACGGTCGCGGACCGGCTCGTCGGCGCGGTGCTGCTCGGCGTCGACCGGGCCGAGGTGGCCGACGCGCTGCGCCGACACGCGCCGCACGTCCCCGTGCGCGAGGTCGACAGGACCGATGATGGGGCCATGACCGATGTCGTGGCCGCCGCCGCCGCGCTGGCCGGCCCCGGCGACACCGTGCTGCTCGCGCCCGCCGCCGCGTCCCTGGACATGTTCGGCAGTTACGCCGCCCGCGGGCTCGCCTTCGCCGACGCGGTCGAGAAGCACCGGGGCTCCTGACGATGGCGGCGCCGGCGGGCCTGGACCGGGATGCCCACGTCGCACCCGGGCGGGCCGTCGGCGTGGTGGCCGGCCTCCTGCGCCGCCCGATGGCCTCCTACTACCTGCTATTGGGAAGCGCCGGGCTGCTGCTGGGCCTCGGTCTGATCATGGTGCTCTCGGCCTCCAGCATCGACTCGTACGCCAACTCGGGCAGCGCGTTCACGCAGTTCACCAAACAGCTGACGTTCGCACTGCTCGGCATACCGGCGTTCTGGCTGGCGCTGCGCGTGCCGATGCGCCTGTGGCCGCTGTTCGGCTGGCCGCTCGTCGTCGTCTCGATGATCCTGCTGGTGATGTTGCCGTTCTTCGGCAAAGAGGTGAACGGCGCGAAGCTGTGGCTGGCGCTGGGTCCGATCCAGATCCAGCCGGTCGAGGTGGCCAAGCTCGCGCTGGCGCTGTGGGGCTCCGCGGTGCTGGTGCGCAAACGGCCGCTGCTGACCGAGTGGCGCCACCTGGCGGTGCCGCTGCTGGCCGGGTCGGCGGTGCTGTTCGGCCTGGTGGGCCTGGAGGACTTCGGCGGCATGATGCTGCTGCTGTTCATCCTCGTCGCGCTGCTGTTCACCGCCGGGGTGCGGTTCCGGGTGTTCGCGACGCTCGGCGCGATCGCGTTCGTCGGCCTGGTGCCGCTGGTGGCGACGAAACCGGAGCGCATCTCGCGGCTGACCTGCTTCACCGATCCGTTCGCGCACCAGGACACCTGCGGGTACCAGGTCGTGCGCGGGTTCTACTCGCTGGGCACCGGCGGCTGGCTCGGCCTCGGCCTGGGGCAGAGCCGGGAGAAGTGGGGTGGCCTGCCCGAGGCCCACAACGACTTCATCTTCGCGATCATCGGCGAGGAGCTGGGCGTCCTCGGCTGTCTCGTCGTCGTCCTGCTGTTCGGGGTGCTGACCTACGCGGGCATCCGGATCGCGTCCCGGGTGGACGACCCGTTCCGCCGCCTGGTGGCCTCGGCCGCCACGGTCTGGCTGGCCGGCCAGGCGCTGGTGAACATGGGCGGTGTGGTGGGGCTGCTGCCGATCACCGGTGTCCCGCTGCCGCTGATGTCCGCCGGTGGCAGCTCGCTGATCCTGACCATGTTCGTGATCGGCATGCTGGCCAGTTTCGCCCGGCACGAACCCGAGGCCGTGCTCGCGTTGCACGCCCGCGGCCGGGCCTGGTGGGTGCGGTGGTCGGGCATTCCGCTGCCGGAGCTGCCCGGGCGTCCGGGCCGGGCACGGCAGGCGTTACGGTCTGGCAGGGCCGGGCGCCCGTTAGGCCACTACCGGGCGAGGACAGGAGGTCGTCGGTGACGTCGTTGCGCTCCGTCGTCCTGGCCGGTGGCGGAACGGGCGGGCACATCGAGCCGGCCCTCGCGCTGGCCGAATGCATCCGCCGCTACCACCCCGACGCACGCATCACCTGCCTCGGTACGCCGCGAGGGCTGGAAGCCGAGATCATCCCGGCCCGGGGCTGGGATCTCGAGCTCGTCCCGGCGTATCCGCTGCCGCGCCGCCCCAACGCCGATCTGGCCCGCACGCCCGGCCGCATCCGGCGCAGCGTGGCGGCCGTCAACGAGGTGCTCGACCGGGTCGGCGCCGAGGTCGTCGTCGGGTTCGGCGGCTACGTGGCCCTGCCCGCCTACCTGGCCGCGCGCCGGGCCAAGCTGCCGCTCGTGGTGCACGAGGTCAACGACCCGGCCGGCATCGCCAACAAGGTGGGCGCCCGGCTGACGCCGTTCGTCGGCCTCGGCGGCGAGCACGTGACGTTGCGCAACGGCACGGTGGTGGGGGTGCCGCTGCGCTCGACCATCACCGGTCTGGACCGCGCGGCGGCCCGGGCCGCGGCGCGCGACCACTTCGGGCTCGACCCCGACAAGCCCGTGCTGTTCGTCTCCGGCGGCTCGCAGGGCGCCCGCTCGCTGAACCTGGCGGTCACCGCCGCCGCGCCGGCGCTGGCGGCCGCGGGCATCCAGGTGTTGCACGTCGTCGGGGCCCGCAACACCCTCGACATCATGCCCGAGGCGACCGGTACGAAGTACGTGACGATGCCGTTCCTCGACCGGATGGACCTCGGGTACGCCGCCGCCGACCTGATGGTGTGCCGGGGCGGCGCGATGACCTGCGCCGAGGTCGCGGCGGTGGGCTTACCCGCGGTCTACGTCCCACTGCCGTGGGGCAACGGCGAGCAACGGCGCAACGCAGCACCGGTGACGCGGGCCGGTGGAGGACTGCTGGTGGAGGACGCGGAGTTGTCCGCGTCGTGGCTGGAGGAGAACGTGATACCGCTGTTGGGTGAACCCGACCGGACGAGCGCCATGGGGCGCGCCGCCGCCCGATACGGTCGCCGGGACGGTGACGAGGCCCTGCTCGCGCTGGTGTACCAGGCGGTCCGGGAGAACCAGCGGGAGGTGTCAGCATGACCGAGGACCTGTCGAAGCTCTCGGCGGAGGATCTCGGGCGGGTCCACGTCATCGGCATCGGTGGCGTCGGCATGCTCGGCGTCGCGCGGCTGCTGCTCACCCGCGGCATCCCGGTCAGCGGCAGTGACATCAAGGAGTGGCCGGCGCTGGAGACGCTCCGCGCGCTCGGCGCGACGATCCAGCTCGGACAGTCCGCGGAGAACGTCCGCGGCGTCGACACGGTCGTCTACTCCACCGCGATCCCGGCCGACAACGTCGAGCTGGTCGAGGCCCGCCGGCTGGGCCTGCGCGTGCTGCACCGTGCCGAGGCGCTGGTCACCGCGATGAACGGCCGCCAGGTGATCGCGATCGCCGGCACGAACGGCAAGACCACGACGACGTCGATGGTCACCACCGTGCTGCAGCACTGCGGCGTCGACCCGTCGTTCTTCATCGGGGGCGAGTTCGCCGACGCCGGGGTCGGTGCGCACCACGGGTCCGGTCAGCACTTCGTGGTCGAGGCCGACGAGAGCGACCGGTCGTTCCTGCTGTACTCGCCGTTCGTCGCGATCCTCACCAACCTCGAGGCCGACCACCTCAACACCTACGGCGACATGGCCGGCCTGGAGGCCGCGTTCCGCGAGTTCGTGGATCGCGTCCACCCGAAGGGCTTCGTCGTCGTCTGTGCCGACGACGCCGGCGCGGTGCGGCTGGGGGACTACGCCCGGTCCACCGGGCGGCAGGTCTTCTCCTACGGCCGCTCCGAGCACGCCGACCTGCGGCTGACCGAGGAGGCCGGTGACGTCGCCGGTACGTCCTACGTGGCGCGGCTGGCCGGGGTGAAGCTCGGCGCGGTGAGCGTGCCGGTGCCGGGCGGCTACCTGGCGCTGAACTCGGCCGCCGCGTTGCTGGCGGCGGTCAAGCTGGACCTCGACCCGGGCAAGGCGGTGGAGTCGCTCGGGCAGTTCCGCGGGGTGCGGCGCCGGTTCGAGCTCAAGGGCGTCGCGGCCGGTGTGCGGGTGTACGACGAGTACGCCTACCACCCGACGTCGATGACCGGCGCGCTCACGACGCTGCGCACGCTGGCCGGCACCGGGCGGCTGATCGTCGCGTTCCAGCCGTACCGGATGTACCGCACTGTCGCGTTCCAGGACGAGATCGCGCAGTCGCTGGCGCTGGCCGACGACGTCGTCGTCATGGAGGTGTTCGGGCCGGGCGAGGTGCGCGAACCCGGTCAGGGCGGCGCGCCGCTCGCCCGGGCGGTGCCGCTGCCGGCCGAGAACGTCGTGTTCGAACCGTCGTGGTCGGCGGTGGCCACCGAGGTCGTGAGCCGGGCCCGCCCGGGCGATCTCGTCGTGACGATGGGCGCGCCGCCGATCTCGATGCTGGGCACCGAGATCCTGGCGGCGCTCGAGGAGCAGCCGGTGGGTCGGCACTCCCGGTGAGGTCCGCGCCGGTACGCTCGTCCTTCCCGCGGCGGAGGAGGCGAGCGTGACCGGCAAGGCGGATCGTCCGGCGCGGCGCTGGCGGCTCCGCCGGGACGCGGTCAACCCCTCGGCTCGGGCCGGGAGCCGGCGCGCGCTGCGCAAGAGCCGGCGCGGCCTGCGTGCGGTGGCGCCGTACGCGCTCGTCGCCGCGGTGGTGGCGGTGTCGTCGGTGGCGGTCTGGGCCCTGCTGGGCTCGGCGCTGCTCGGCGTCCGCACGATCACGGTCCGTGGCGAGCGCACGGTCACGTTCGAACAGGTCGCCCGCGCGGCGGCGATCCCGGTCGGGACGCCGCTGGCGCGGTTGGACACCGCCGCGGCGGCCAACCGGATCGGTGCGCTGCCCGCGGTCGCGTCCGTCCAGGTGCGGCGGGCCTGGCCGAACACCGTGGTGGTGACGATCTCCGAGCGCCGTGCGGTGGCGGTGGCCGGTCGTGGGCGCGGTTTCGTGCTGCTGGACGCGGAGGGTTTTCCGTTCCGGACGGTCATGGCCCGGCCGGGGGAGCTGCCGCTGGTCCGGGTGTCCGATCCGAAGCCCGGTGACCCGGCCACCCGGGCCGCGCTGACCGTCGCGAGTGCTCTCACGCCGGAGCTGCGCGAGCTCACCTCGGTCGTCGTGGCGGGCAACTCGCAGCGGGTGGAGGTGCGGCTCACCGACGAGCGGGTGGTGTTCTGGGGCACAGCGGCCGACAGCCCGCGCAAGGCGAAGATCGCGACCGCGCTGCTGGAGGAGTCGGGGAAGCGGATCGACGTGAGCGCCCCGGATGTCGTTACAGTTCGTTAGTTGAGTTTCGCGCTATAACTGGGGTGGCGGAACTGCACGGGGTGGCGGACCGTTCTGCTGTTGCGTAAGGCTTGACCTCGCCGGCCGGTTGAGACCGGTCAACAACGATCACTTTGGACATTTATCTCTTCTAGGGAACAATGTGGCATTGATGGTCGATTAGGGGCGGGCGCGGCGATCCTCACGAGACACGCCCGCGTGGCTGCTTGAATCACTGCCGCGCAGACGCCTACCGTCCGACTACATCAACACTTGACATAACAGTAACGCTCTACTAGAGGGTGAGAGTTCGGCCACGTGACGCTGGCCTCCATCGCTCACGGGACCATGCTCACTAGGAAGGCACACCGATGACACCTCCGCACAACTACCTGGCGGTCATCAAGGTCGTCGGCATCGGCGGCGGCGGTGTCAACGCCGTCAACCGAATGATCGAGGTGGGCCTCAAAGGGGTCGAATTCATCGCGATCAACACCGACGCCCAGGCACTGCTGATGAGCGACGCCGACGTCAAGCTCGACGTCGGCCGTGAACTCACGCGGGGTCTCGGCGCGGGCGCGAACCCGGACGTCGGCCGCAAGGCCGCCGAGGACCACAAGGACGAGATCGAAGAGGTCCTCAAGGGCGCCGACATGGTGTTCGTCACCGCCGGCGAGGGCGGTGGCACGGGCACCGGTGGCGCACCGGTCGTAGCCAGCATCGCCCGCAAGCTCGGCGCGCTGACCATCGGTGTGGTCACCCGGCCGTTCGCGTTCGAGGGCCGTCGTCGCGCGGTGCAGGCCGAGACGGGCATAGACGACCTGCGCAACGAGTGCGACACGCTGATCGTCATCCCGAACGACCGTCTGCTCTCGCTGGGCGACCGCGACATCAGCATGATGGACGCGTTCAAGATGGCCGACCAGGTGCTGCTGCAGGGTGTCCAGGGCATCACCGACCTGATCACCACGCCGGGCCTGATCAACCTCGACTTCGCCGACGTGAAGTCGGTCATGAGCGGGGCCGGTTCCGCCCTCATGGGTATCGGTTCGGCCCGCGGCGAGAACCGCGCGGTCGAGGCGGCCGAGGCGGCGATCTCCAGCCCGCTGCTCGAGGCCAGCATGGAGGGTGCGCACGGCGTGCTGCTCTCCATCGCCGGTGGGTCCGACCTGGGCCTGTTCGAGATCAACGAGGCCGCCTCGCTGGTCGCGGACGCCGCCCACCAGGACGCGAACATCATCTTCGGAACGGTCATCGACGACGCGCTCGGCGACGAGGTGCGCGTGACGGTCATCGCGGCCGGCTTCGACAGCGGGGCACCGGCGTACCGGGCGGCGACCACCCGGGTCAGCTACGCCGAGCAGCACCAGCAGCGCTACACCGACCAGTCGGGCTACGCGCCGCGGCAGCCGGCCAACAAGCCCGTCTCGGCGGCGCCGGCTCCGGCTCCTGCTCCGCAGCCCCCGGCCCCGGAGCCCGCTCCGCAGCCCAAGCGCGTCATCTTCGACGACGTCGACGTCCCCGACTTCCTCAAGAACGGGGCCTGAGATCTCCGATCGTCGTGCGGAGCTGGCGGCGAGCCTAGCCGACGTCCGGAATCGCATCGGTGCCGCCTGTGGGGACGCGGGGCGCGATCCGGCGGATGTGACGTTGATCGCGGTCACCAAGACGTGGCCGGCTTCGGACGTCGCGGAGCTGGCCGCGCTCGGTGTCCACGACGTGGCCGAGAACAAGGACCAGGAGGCTCGGGCGAAGGCTTCTTCGCTCGAGTCGCTGGACGTGCGGTGGCACTTCGTGGGCCAGCTCCAGCGCAACAAGGCCCGCTCGGTCGTGCGCTACGCCGACGTCGTGCACAGCGTGGACCGGCCCGAGCTGGTGACCGCGCTGGCGAAGGCGGCGGCCCAGCACCGGGACGCTCCGCTGGACGTGTTGGTGCAGGTCGACCTGGATTCGGCCGCCGGGCGTGGCGGCGTGGCTCCCGCCGGTGTGCTCGCGCTCGCCGCGGAGGTCGCCGCGTCGGACACGCTGCGTCTCGTCGGGCTGATGGCGGTCGCGCCGTTAGGTGGAGATCCGGATCACGCGTTCGCCCGACTCGCCGACGTGAGCCGCGCTCTGCGTGGTGAACACGCCGACGCGACGTGGATCTCGGCCGGGATGAGCGGGGATCTGGAGTCGGCTGTGCGACACGGAGCGACTCATGTGCGTGTCGGATCGGCTTTGCTCGGGAAACGAGTGTCCGGACACGGTAGTGTGAGGCCTTGAAAAAGCGGAATCACACGGGTGTCATTTAGTTCGGTCGCATCTATCGCCGACGAGGAGGAGGGGGCGCTCCATGGGTGCATGGCGGAAGGCCGGCGTCTGGCTCGGCCTCGTCGAGGACGACCCGCGCTACGAGGACGGTCCGTACGAGGACGGTCGGTATGAGTCGCGGCGCTTCGACGATCGACGCTACGCGGATGACGATCTCGATACCTATGAGGACGAGTTCGAGGAGCCTGCGCCCCGGCCCACGCGCCTGGAGCGCACTCCGGCCCGGCCGGTCAGCCGCGTTCCGGTTACGCCGGCGCCGCCGACCCACGACAACCTCGCACTCGCGCCGCAGCTGTCACTTCGCGAGAGGGCGGTGGTGAGTGACGTGAGCGAGCCCGAAGAGACGTCGTATCGGATCACCACGCTTCATCCGACGAACTACAACGAAGCGCGGATGATCGGAGAGCAGTTCCGCAATCACATTCCGGTGATCTTGAACCTCACCGAAATGGACGAGGCGGATGCCAAGCGACTGGTTGACTTCGCGGCCGGACTGACTTTCGGCCTGCGCGGTAGCATCGAGCGTGTGACCAACAGGGTCTTCCTGCTCTCGCCGGCCAACGTCACCGTCACCGCGGAGGAAAAGGCTCGGATCGCCGAGGGCGGCTTCTTCAACCAGAGCTAAGGACGACGTACTCCGTGTTGCTCGTGTGGCAGCTTGCCTATCTGCTGCTCTATTTGTTCCTTTTGGTACTTCTGGGGCGACTTGTAGCGGAGTACGTGCTTGTCTTCGCACGACGCTGGCGGCCGGGCCGCGCGGCGTCCGCGGCGCTCGAGGTCGTTTACAGCACTACCGATCCGCCACTCAAGGCGCTGCGTCGGGTGATCCCCCCGCTGAGGATCGGAAGCGTTAGCCTCGACCTCGGTTTCCTGTTGCTGCTCATGATCGTCACCATCCTCATGAGCGTGGTCCGACGGCTGTCCGAGACGGCATACTGACCGCACGCCGTCCAGCCACCCAGATGTGTCCGGAGGAGTTTCGATGCCGCTGACCCCCGCCGACGTTCATAACGTCGTCTTCAAGAAACCGCCGATCGGCAAGCGCGGTTACGACGAGGACGACGTCGACGCCTTCCTCGACGAGGTGGAGCGGGAGCTCGCCCGGCTGATCGAGGAGAACAACGACCTCAAGGCTCAGGTGGAGCGGGGCCGTACCGGTGGTCCGGCGGCCGCACCCGTGGCACCGGCCGGGGGCGACCCCGACGTCCGGCGGCTGCACGCCGAGAACGGCGAGCTCAAGAACCAGGTCGAGCGTCTCCGTCAGGAGGCCCAGCAGGCCAAGCAGGCCGCTGCGGCCGCCCAGCAGCAGGCGCAGAGCGCGCAGAGCCAGGTCACCAGCGGTGCCCTGCCCGCGGTGCCGGGTGGCGGCGGCGACGACCAGGGCGAGAAGGCGCTCCGGGTGCTGATGCTCGCGCAGCGCACCGCGGACGACCACGTCGCCGACGCGCGTCGCGAGGCCGACAAGCTGCTCTCCGAGGCACGCGCCAACGCCGAGGAGCTCACCCGGGACGCCCGGGCGAAGGCCGAGGCCCTGGAGCGCGACGCGCGCCAGCGTCACCAGGAGGCCATGGGCGGCCTCGAGGCCAAGCGCACCGCGCTGCAGAAGCACATCGAGCAGCTCAAGGCGTTCGAGCGCGAGTACCGCACCCGTCTCAAGGCCTACCTGGAGAGCCAGCTGCGTGACCTCGAGGCGCGCGGCCAGGCCACCGAGGCCGAGATCAGCCGCGAGGGCGTCGGCACGTCCAGCCTTTCCGGTGCGTTCGGCGGCCCGCACAGTGGCCTGCCTCGCTCCGGGGACATCGCCGACACCCACGGTCGCTGACCTGGCCATGCGCCCGGAGTGTCGCTGAGCCGTGATCGTCGTCAGCCTCCTTTTCGTCTGCGCGTCAGCCGTGCTATTGGGCGCGGGGGTCGTGCAGACGAGTGATGGCTTCGTTCTGGCCTCCATCGCAACCTGTCTGCTCGCGGGCGTGTTCCTGGCGTTCGGCATCCGCCGGCAACGCGCCCGTGTGGCGGCAGCCGCTGCGCCCGGAGAGCCAGAGGCGAACGCGGCTCCGGCGCTGTTACGGGTCAAAGCGGAGCGGCTCATCGCCGTGGAGGAGCCGGCCGATCAGCGGTCGGCTCCGGACCGTCGGCGTTCTGACGACCAGCAGTACCGGGGCCCGTCCGGGGAGCGCCCGTCCTCTTCAGCGGGGTCGCCGTCTTCGGGCGGGCCGACGTCTGGTGGGCCGTCTTCGGGTGGGCCGTCTTCGGGTGGGCAGCCTTCCTCGGGTGGGCCGTTCTCGTCCGGTGGGGCGTCTTCGGCGGGGCGGTCGGAGTTTTCCGGGCGGGGTGAGTACGCGGGGCGGCCGGAGTACGCGGCGCGGCCGGAGTACGCGGCGCGGGCCGAGCAGCCGGGGCGGCCGGGGCCGCAGCGGTCGCACGAGGAGTACCGGCCCGACTACCGCCACGACCAGTACCGCCGCCCCGATCAGCAGCCGGCAGCGGCGGGGGCGGGCTATTCGCACCCGAGTTCCGGGCCGCCGGGTTCTGGGCCGGTGAGTTCCGGGCCGGCGGGTTCTGGGCCGGTGGGGTCGGCGCATGCGGGTTCTCCGCAGTCGAGTTCGGCGCATCCGACCAGCCCGGCGCGGCCTACGGGTCCAGCGCGATCGACATCGGGCGGGCCTGCGCACGCATCGGCGGGTGGGCCCGGGCACACTTCGCGGCCGTCCGACCCCTGGGCGGAGGCCGGACGGCCCAACCGGTCGCAGCAACCGACCCCGGGTCGGCCCGTTTCGCCGTCCTCGGTGCACCAGCCGACCGGCGGGCACCGTCCTCCGCATCCCCGCGATGGTGACGTCCGCGACCGGACCGCGCCCGGGTATGCGTCCGGTCCCAGCGGCTACGGCCCGTCCACCCGGCCGTCGCCGGGTCCGCGTTCGTCCGGGCGGGATGTGCCTGGGCGGGATTCGGCTGCGCCGCATTCGCCTGGGCCGCATTCGCCTGGGCCGCATTCGCCTGGGCCGCATTCGGGCGGGCCGCATTCGGGCGGGCCGCATTCGGGCGGGCCGCATTCGGCTGGGCCGCATTCGGCTGGGCCGCCTTCGGGCCCGCATTCGGCGGGGGCGGGGCGATCGGGGCGGGCGGGGCAGGCGTCGAGCCAGGGGCAGCAGTATCCGGGGCAGCAGCGCGGATCCATCCGGCCCGAGCGTGACCGCGACATGTACGCGGTACCGGCCGACGTGATCAACGAGGCCAGGGCCACCGCCGCCGAACGAGCGACCTCCGAGACCGCCGAGACGGTCGTGGTCACCGACGCCGACGTCGTAGCCGAGGTGATCGACACCCCGGCGTCGAGCCTCCCACCCGACTTCGAGCAGGCAGGCGAGGGCGAACCCACGGATTCGGTTGTTCTGGACGCCCAGCCCGTACTGCTGGTGTCCTCCACCCGCGTGGAACCGGACTCCCCGTCCCAGAACCCTCCCTCCGACCGCCGCACCGTTCCCACCCAGGGCACCGAGCCGAGCCGTGGCGGGCCGCCCGGCCGCGGCGGGGCTCCCGGCCGTGCCGGCGATTCGAGTCGCGGTGCCGAGGCGGGCCGTCGCCCGGATTCCGATCGCCGTGTCGGTTCCGAGCATCCGGCCCAGTCCGACCGGTGGGCCGAATCCGACCGCCGGGCTGAGTCCGAGCGGCGCTTCGAGCCCGACCGCCGGGCTGAGTCCGAGCCTGAGCCCCAGCGGCGCTTCGAGCCCGACCGCCGGGCGGAGTCCGAGCGGCAGGCTGAGAACGAGCGCTGGGCTGAGAACGAGCGGCGAGCCGAGTCCGAGCGGCGGGTCGAAGGTGTGCGGCAGGCCGAGGCCGAGCGGCGAGTGGAGGCTGAGCGTCGGGCCGAGTCCGAGCGGCGGGTCGAAGGTGTGCGCCAGGCCGAGGCCGAGCGGCGGGCCGAAGCCGAGCGGCGAGCTGAGGCTGAGCGTCGGGCGGAGTGGGGGCCGGATTCGGCGGGGGATACCGAGCCGATCACCGAGCCGTTCACGATCCCGACGGCCCGTACCGAGGCACCGACTCGCACCGAAGCGCCGGCCGAACCCGCGGGCACGGCACGCGCCGCGGCCGAGTCTCGCTGGTTCGGGGGCGGCGGCCAGTCCGCGACCACCCAGAACCCGCCCCGGCGCGAGCCGGAACCCCCGAGCACCTCACCCACGGCGTGGAACACCGCCCCGAGTGGAACACCGTCCGACCCAGGCGCATCCCCGGCCGCGCCGAGTGCATCACCCACGGGCCCGAGCGGGTGGAACGCCACTTCGAGCGCGACACCGTCCGCCCCAGGGGCCTCCCCGGCCACGCCGAGCGCATCACCCACCACCGCCCAGGGCGCATCCTCGGCCGGGTCGAACGCCTCCGCGGGCGGCCTTCCCCGTCCTACCGGGGACGACACCGACCCCGAACCCGCCGCCGAGCTCCTCCTCTCCTCCGAGAAAAAGAAGCTCGCCGGCGCGGAAGAACCCGTCCTCGTGGTCGACGGGCGACCCCGCTACCACCTCGCGCCCTGTCCCCAGCTCGACGACCGCCAGACGGTCGAGCTCACCGCCGGCACCGCGATTGATCTCGGGTTCACTCCGTGTAGCCGGTGCGCGGCCGCGACCCGACTCCTGGTGACCCTCCGTCGGTGACTCAGCGTGAAGTCGACAGCGATCGCTTCGTCGTCGCCGTCCGGGTGAAACCCGGCGCTTCCCGTCCTCGGGTGGGCGGCTCGCACGGCTCGGCGCTCGTCGTCGCGGTCACCGCGCGGGCGGTCGAGGGCCGGGCCACCCGAGCGGTCCTCGAGGCCGTCGCCGAGGCCTTCGGGGTCCGCCCCTCCAGTGCGACGCTCCTGGCCGGCCGCACCAGCCGCGACAAGCTGATCGCGCTGTCCCCGGCACCCGCGGATGCGGCGTCCCGGCTGGCCGTTCTGCGCGGCGAATGACGCCCGCCAGGTTTGAGAATCCCGTTCGTCACGGTATGTGAGAGAAGACTCACAGTGCGAACAGGCGCCGACTGACGGAGGCTGTTCGCCGACACGAGCGTGTACGGCGTCAGCATTGGTGCGCGTCGCATTGTCGGGCGGGCATCGGCTACGTATCCTGAGCGCTCTGACCAACCGCCGGGCTAGGCACGGCGAACCTGGGCGGAGGTGGCCGCGTATGGCCGAGCAGGCGAAGGCCACGAAAGAGACCCCACGGCGGGCGGCGGCGAAGACCGGCACCCGCCGGACGACGCGTACCGCGACGGCGGGCGGCACGGCGGCGGAGACACCGGCTCCGCGTACCCGGGCCAAGTCCGAGGCCGCGGCGTCGGGCCGGAAGGCGGCGGCTCCGGTCGCCGACAGCAGGCACGACGAGTTGCGCGGCGTCCTCGAGGCGCGGCTGCACGAGCTCACCACCGAGCACGACGAGGCGGTCGTCGCGCTGACCGACCTGCAGCGCAGCCGGGTGGCCGACGGGGCCGGCGACGACCAGGCCGACACGGGCACCAAGACGTTCGAGCGCGAGCAGGAGCTGTCGCTCGTCCACGGGCTGCGTGAACGCGTCCAGCAGGTGGAGCACGCGCTGGCGCGGCTGGCGGAGGGCAAGTACGGCTCGTGCGAGCGGTGCGGCAACCCCATCCCCACGGCCCGGCTCGAGGCGTTCCCCAGCGTGACGCTCTGCGTGAGCTGCAAGCAGATCGAGGAACGCCGCTGAGCCGGGAAGCCGTCGAGCCGGTCGCGCCCGCACGCGGAGCGTCGCCGACCATCCGTGGCCGGTGGACGTTCGCGGTGGTGGCGCTGGTGGCCCTGGCGCTCGACCTGGGCAGCAAGCTGGTCGTCGTCGCCGAACTCGAGGACACCGGTCACCCACCGGTCCAGGTGCTGCCCGACGTCCTCTATCTGGTGCACACCCGCAACACGGGTGCGGCGTTCTCGCTCGGGTCGAGCTACACCTACGTCCTGACCGCGATCGCGATCGCGGTCATCGTGGTCATCCTCCGTAGCGCGCGGCGGCTGGCCTCCACCGGGTGGGCGGTCGCGCTCGGACTGGTCCTCGGCGGGGCCTGCGGGAACGTCGTCGACCGGCTGTTCCGCGACGGCGGTGGGGTCGTCGACTTCCTCGCGCTCGTCGACCCGTTCGACCCGCCGTGGCCGGTGTTCAACGTCGCCGACGCCTGCCTGTGCGTCGGCGTCGCGATCCTGGTCGGGATGGAGCTGACCGGACGCCGGATCGACGGGTCACGGGCGGCGAAGACCGGGCGGGCGTCGGAGGCCGGAGACCGGCCGGGGCACAATTGAGGGATGACTGAAGTCGTCCGCGGCGAGCACCGTTCCCTTCCGGTCCCCGACGGACTGGAGGGAATGCGCCTGGACGCCGCGCTGGCCCGCCTGTTCGGCTTGTCGCGCACCGCGGCGGCCGGGGTGATCGAGTCCGGCGACGTGTACCTCGACGGCTCTCCGGCCGCGAAGTCCGACCGGGTTTCGGGAGGCGCCTGGCTCGACGTCACGCTGCCGGCGCCGCCCGCTCCGCCCACCGCGAACCCGGAGCCCGTGCCCGGTCTGCGTGTCGTCTACTCCGACGACCACATCGTCGTCGTCGACAAGCCGGTCGGGGTCGCCGCGCACCCGAGCCCGGGCTGGACCGGGCCCACCGTGGTCGGTGGTGTCGCGGCCATGGGGTACCGCATCGCGACGTCCGGCGCGGCCGAGCGGCAGGGCGTCGTGCACCGGCTCGACGCCGGCACCACCGGGCTGATGGTGCTGGCCACCAGCGAGCGCGCGTACACGCTGCTCAAGCGGGCGTTCAAGGAGCGCGAGGTCAGCAAGGTCTACCACGCGCTGGTGCAGGGCCACCCCGATCCGTCGCGCGGCACGATCGACGCGCCGATCGACCGGCACCCCTCGTCGGACTGGCGGTTCGCGGTGGTGGCCGGGGGCAAGCCGAGCGTCACCCACTACGACTCGTTGGAGGCGTTCCGGGCGGCGTCGCTACTGGAGGTGACGCTGGAGACCGGTCGCACCCACCAGATCCGGGTGCACTTCTCGGCGCTGCGTCACCCCTGCGTCGGTGACCTGACGTACGGCGCCGACCCCACGCTGGCCGCCCGGCTGGGGCTGACGCGCCAGTGGCTGCACGCGATGCGGCTGGGCTTCGACCACCCCGACACCGGCGAGTGGGTCGAGTTCACCAGCGAGTACCCGGCCGACCTGCAGGCGGCGCTGGACACGGTCCGCGCGGAGTCGTGAGAGCCGTCCTGCTCCGGCTCGGCCGCGGTGCCCGTCGGCTGTCCCGGTCCTGGACCGCGCTGATCACGCTGGTGCTGGTGGTGGCGCTCGTCGTCGTCGCCTACCGGGCGGGAACCCGCACGGCGCCGGTCGACGACACGGTCGGGAACGTGCCGCGGGTCGGGCCGGCGGACGGTCAGGCGGTCGACGCGTACCGGACGGCGGTGTCGGCCGAGCTGGCCGCACTGCCCGCCGGGCAGCCGGTCTGGGCGTTGGTCGCCCTCTCGGCCTACCAGCGGCCGGGCGCCCTGCCCGCGCTGCTCGACGGCTACGCGGTGAGCCGGGTGGTGGCCCGGGTGCCGCTGCCGGGTGTGCAGACCCAGCTGGTGACGCTCGTCGTCGACCGGCTGGCGGTGGACGTCCCGGCCGGGATGAACCGGATCGCGTCGGACAAGGAGCGGGCCGCCGCGGACGCCGCCACCGCCGCGAAGTCCGCCCCGTCGGCCGACCTGACGGCGGTCTACACGGCGGCGGCCGACGTGCAGCGCCGGGAGGCCGTCGCCTACCGGCAGCTGTGCGCGTGCGTGTACGCGGCCGTGGTGCGGGCGGCGCCCGACCGGCTGCGTGCGCTGGCGCAGCGGCCGGGAATCCGGGTGGTCGACCCGGCGCCGGAGGTCTCCCGGCTGGATCGGGCGACGTTCGTGCCGTTGCTGCCCGAGCAATCCGGAACTGTCGGTCCGCCGTCCGATAATTCAGCCGGCCCGAGCACGACGCCGTCCCCGACGGCCGCCGGCTGAGCCGCACCGCCCCGAACGTCGTTCCGCGCCACCCTCGTTCACTCTGGAAAGGCCTGTCGAGCATGCACATGAAGACCCCTCTCGGATCACTCTGGGTGACGGTGGTGGCCCGTGCGGACCTGCCCGCGGTGTTCGCGCTGCGTCACGAAGTTTTTGTCGTCGGGCAGGGGGTGCCCGCCGCCATCGAGCGCGACGAGCTCGACGACACCGCGGTGCACGTCGGCGCCTACGAGGTCGATCCGGAGGCACCGGCCGGGGCGCAGCCGCGGCTGGTCGGCACCGGCCGGCTGGTCGGCGAACCACCCGAGCCCGGCCGGGTCGGCCGGATGGCCGTCCGCGCCGACGCCCGGCGCGGCGGTGTGGGCACGGCCGTGCTCCGCGGGCTCGAGCGGGCCGCGATGCGCCGCGGCCACCCCGGGATCGTGCTCCACGCCCAGCGGCACGCGGCCGATTTCTACGAGAAGGCCGGCTACACGGCGGCCGGGCCGGAGTTCGACGAGGCCGGTATCCGGCACGTCGAGATGCGCAAGGAGCTGCCGCTCGTCCGTCCGGTCACCGATGCCGACTCGGCCGGGCTGATCGAGCTGATCGGCACCACCTGGGGCGAGTACCCCGGCTGCGTCCTCGACATCGACGGCGAGGAACCCTGGCTGCGGGCACCGGGCAGCTACTACGCCGCCAACGGCGGGCGCATGTGGGTGGCGGAGCTGCGTGGCGCGATCGTCGGCTCGATCGCCCTGCGGCCCGGCCCCGACGACACCGCCGAGCTCAAGAGCCTCTACGTCGGGGCGGCCGCGCGCAGGCACGGGCTCGGCGAGGTGCTCACCTCGCTGGTGGAGGACGAGGCCCTCGCCCGCGGGGTGCGTCAGCTGGAGTTGTGGACCGACACCCGCTTCGCCGACGCCCACCGGTTCTACGCCCGGCTCGGGTACACCCGGCTCCCCGGTAGCCGGGAACTGCACGACTTGTCGAACACCGTCGAATACCCGTTCGTGAAGACGTTCCCCTACACCGCGGATCTCGCCGGATGAGCGATGAGATCGCGACGGACGAGCACAACGGGGCAGAAGATACGTAGTCTTGCGGTGAGCTGATCGCAGATGCGTCCGAACGGGGAGGTGCCGGTGGGGCCCACTGAGCCCGCCGACCGGGGCGAGGCGGTCAGGCGCTGGCGCGCGTTACTCGGCCGGCCACGCAGCCGGCCGCGCCCGGCGGGCATCGCGCCGCCGCTCGCGCCCCCGCTGGTTCCGCCACCCCCCGCACCGACGCTGGTGCCACCGGCGCAGCGGGTCGGTGAGCCACCCCCGATCCCGGTCCAGCCGGTCGCGCCGCCGTTGCCGCCCGCGCTCGTGGGCACGGTGCCGGTCACGCAGGCGCTGGAGATGATCCGGGCCGACGTCGGCGCACCGAAAGCGGTGGCGTTCGTCAACCCCAAGGGCGGCGTCCACAAGACCACCGCCACCGTGCTGGCCGCGGCGACGCTCGGCAGCGTGCGCGGCGGCGGGGTGCTGGCCTGGGACGACAACGAGCTGCGCGGCACGCTCGGGTTGCGCGCGGGCACTGCTCGGCACGCCCGCACGATCAAGCACCTGATCGGTGACCTGCCCGGCGTCGAGACCGCGATCGGGCAGGGGCAACCGATCCGGGAGGTGTTGGAGAACTACCTGCGCCACTCGTCCGACGGGTCGTTCGACGTGCTGGCCGGCGACGAGGACCCGCGGGTGGCCAGGCACCTCAACCCCGACGTCGTGCAGCGCCTGATGACGTTGCTGACCAGCGCGTACGACATCGTGTGCGTCGACACCGGCAACAACGTCGAGAGCGCGAACTGGAAGACGGTGATCCAGCGGAGCGACCGGATGGTGGTCACGACGCTGCCGCGCGAGGACGCGGCGTTCACCGCCGACTGGATGCTCGACCTGCTCGAGGAGGACGGCCACGCCGACCTGGTCGCCGACGCGGTGACGGTGCTGAGCTGCCCCAGCCCGATCCGCTCGCCGCTGCTGGAGGAGCTGGTCGAGCACTTCGCGCAGCGGACGCGCGCGGTCGCCGTCATCCCCTACGACCCGGCGCTGGAATCCGGGTCGACGATCGCGTTCTCGCAGATCGCCGACGTCACCCGCCGGGCCTGGCTCGATGCGTCAGCGGCCCTCGTCCAAGGATGGGGACGATGAGCACTATGGTTGACGTGTGCGCCAGGAATCGCCGAGGCCGTCGGACGGCGTGACCCCGCCGCCCGCGCCCGAGCCCGGTCCGGGCCCGCATCCCGGCTTCGGCGCCGAGCTCGTACCGGTCACCCGTCGTCGTCACGGCGCCGAGGACGAGCCCGATGACCCGGTGGCCCTCTCGCCCGCCGCGCTCTGGGCCGGTCTGCGTGCCTCGGTGGCGTGGGGCGACCTGGTGGCGGCCGTGATCCTGGCCCTGGTGCTCGCCGCGACCGGGCTCGGCACCGGCGCGCTCTGGTCCTGGATCGGGCCGCACGTCCCGGTGCTGATGACGGCGAACGGGCCGATCCTCGCCGAGTACTACGGGGAGTCCTCGGCCGGTCAGCAGGCGACCTTCGGGGGGCTCGCGCTCGTGGTCGGCCTGCTCGCCGGCCCGATCGCCTACGTGATCCGCCGGCGCCGCGGCCCGATCGTGCTGATCGGCCTGGCCGCCGGATGCCTGGCGGCCGCGTGGATCAGCTGGAAGTTCGGCGTCTGGGTCGGGCAGTCGGAGTACGAGTCACTGCTGCAGATCGCGGCTCCGGGCCGCGAGTTCGAGATGCCGGTGGAGCTGGACGCCCGGGGGCTGCTGTTCCTCGAGCCGCTCGTCGCGGTGCTCGGGTACGTGCTGGTCGCGGCCTGGTCGCGCTACCCCGACCTGAAAGCCGACCCCACCCTCAACCGCGAGCACGGACGCCACTGGGGTTCCCGCCCCCCGGACCAGTGAGGGCTCAGTTGGGCGACTGCACCACCTGGAGCTCGGCGAGCGGCACCGGCACCGCGCGCAGCCGCGAGAGCATGGTGGCCTCGCGCTTCAACAGCCGCAGCTCCCGGCGCAGCCGGCTGACCGGTTCGTCGATCGCCAGCAGGCTCTGCTGGTCGTCGAGCGTCAGCGGTGCGGCCGACCCGACCAGGTAGGACAACATCGAGGGGTCGGTGGGCAGCGGCAGGGCCGGCAGCACGGGGCGGCCGTCGTCGTCGCGCGCGGAGCGGTCCCCGGCCTCGCCGGCGCGCAGCGTCGCGTGCAGGAGCGTGCGGCAGCGCGCGAACACCTCGCGCACACCGGCCGCCAGCACCTCGGCCTCCTCGTCCGCGGGTGCGTCGGCCGTCTCTTCCGGCAGCCGCTCGACCCGCGCGCGCAGGTAGGGCACGTCGCCGCCGGACGGCAGCACCTCCAGCAGCTGGAACCGGTCCCGGCCGACGTTGACCACGTCGAAGCGCCCGTCACGGTAGGGGTGGACCTGCCGGAGTTCGGCGGTGCAGCCCACCTCGTAGAGAGCGGTCACGGCGTCCTCGCCGACCTCCCAGCCCTGCCGGATCGCACACACACCGAACTGGCGGGAACCGGTGTCGGCGGCCATCAGGTCGCGGATCAGGGCCCGGTACCGCGGCTCGAAGATGTGCAGCGGGAGCACCACTCCCGGGAACAGGACGGTGCCGAGCGGAAACAGCGGGATGATCTCGGCCACGTCTCCAGCGTAGGAGCGGAGCCGCGAGCGTGCGCGCTGAAACCGTACGCTGCGTCGGTTACCACATTCTCTTTCGGGTAGGGGCGACCGTTGGGCGCGTCACCACGGGGCAAAACCTGTCGGGGCGCTCCGTAGACTCGTACCCGTGCTGACCCGAATCGACCTCCGCGGTACGGCTGCCGAGCGCAGCACCGCCGACCTGCGGGGAGTATTGCCCCGCGCCGCCTTCGACGTCGACTCCGCCGTCGAACAGGTCCGTCCGGTCGTGTCGGCGATTCATCGCGAGGGCCTGCCCGCCGTGCTCGAGGCGAGCCGCCGGTTCGACGGCGTGGAGGCCACCGGCGTCCGCGTGCCGGCCGAGGCGATCGCGGCGGCCGAGGCCGGCCTCGACGCCGGCGTGCGCGACGCGCTGCGCGAGTCGATCCGGCGCGCCCGCCTGGTCCACGCCGATCAGCGGCGTACCGACGTCACCACCCGGGTCGTGCCCGGCGGCACGGTCACCGAGCGGTTCGTGCCGGTCGGCCGGGTCGGCCTCTACGTCCCCGGCGGGCTGGCGGTCTACCCGTCGAGCGTCGTGATGAACGTGGTGCCGGCCCAGGCGGCCGGTGTCCCGTCGCTGGCCGTCGCGTCGCCGCCGCAGAAGGAGTTCGGTGGCCTGCCCCACCCGACGATCCTGGCGGCCTGCGCGCTGCTCGGGGTCGACGAGGTGTACGCGGTCGGCGGCGCCCAGGCCATCGCGGTGTTCGCGTACGGGCTCGACGACGCCGGCGACGGTGCGGGCCCGGTCGAGCCGGTCGACGTCGTCACCGGCCCCGGCAACGTCTACGTCACCGCGGCCAAGCGGCTGCTGCGCGGAATCATCGGCATCGACTCGGAGGCCGGCACCACCGAGATCGCCGTCCTCGCGGACGACACCGCCGACCCGGTGCACGTCGCCGCCGACCTGATCAGCCAGGCCGAGCACGACCCGGCCGCCGCGTCGGTGCTGGTCACCGCGTCCACCGCGCTGGCCGACGCGGTCGAGGCCGAGGTCGTGCGTCAGGTGTCGATCACCAAGCACGTCGAGCGGGTGCGTGCCGCGCTGTCCGGTCCGCAGTCGGGCATCGTCCTGGTCGACGATCTGGAGCAGGGCCTGCGCGTGGTCGACGCCTATGCCGCCGAGCACCTGGAGATCCAGACCGCCGACGCCGGCGCGGTGGCCGCGCGGGTGCGCAACGCCGGCGCGATCTTCGTCGGTGCCTGGTCGCCGGTGTCGCTCGGCGACTACTGCGCCGGGTCCAACCACGTGCTGCCCACCGGCGGCTGCGCGCGGCACTCGTCCGGGCTGTCCGTGCAGACGTTCCTGCGCGGGATCCACGTCGTGGAGTACACCGAGGAGGCCTTGCGCGAGGTCGCCGGTCACGTGACCACGCTCGCCGACGCCGAGGACCTCCCGGCGCACGGTGCGGCCGTCCGGGCCCGGTTCGCCCGATGACCGCTCCCGGCCCGGACGGGCGGTGGGCGGGGCGCGATGTGACCCTCGCCGAACTCCCGATCCGCGACGAACTCAAGGGCAGCGAACCGTACGGTGCGCCCCAGCTCGACGTCCCGGTCGCGCTGAACACGAACGAGAACTCCTACCCGGTGCCCGACGTCGTCGTCGAGGCGATCGTGGCCGCGGTGCGGGCCGAGGCCGCCGGCCTCAACCGGTACCCCGACCGGGAGGCCGTCGCGCTCCGCGAGGAGCTGGCGCGCTACCTCGGCCACGGGCTCACCGTGCACAACCTCTGGGCCGCCAACGGTTCCAACGAGGTGCTGCAGGAGCTGCTGCAGGTGTTCGGCGGCCCCGGGCGCACCGCGCTGGGCTTCACGCCCGCGTACTCGATGCACCCGATCCTGGCGCTGGGCACCGGCACCGCGTGGGTCGACGGCCGGCGGAACGCCGACTTCTCGGTCGACGCCGAGAGCGCCGCCGCCGACGTCCGCAGGCACGACCCCGACGTCGTGTTCCTCTGTTCGCCGAACAACCCGACCGGCACCGCGCTCGGGCTCGACGTCGTGGAGGCGGTGCTGGGCGCGTCCCGCGGCATGGTCGTCGTCGACGAGGCCTACGCGGAGTTCGCCCGCGAGGGCACGCCGAGCGCGTTGACGCTGCTCGGCGCGAGCCACCGGCTGGTCGTCACCCGCACGATGAGCAAGGCGTTCGCGCTGGCCGGGGCCCGGCTCGGTTACCTGGCCGCCGATCCGGCCGTGGTCGACGCGATCCGGCTGGTCCGGTTGCCCTACCACCTCTCGTCGGTCACCCAGGCCACGGCCCTGGCCGCGCTCGCGCACGCCGACGTGCTGCTGGCCACCGTGGAGGCGATCAAGGAGCAGCGGGACCGGATCGTCACCGCGCTGCGCGACCGCGGCCTCGACGTCGTCCCCAGCGACGCGAACTTCGTGCTCTTCGGCGGCCTCGGCGACCAGAAAGCGGTCTGGCGGCGGGTGCTCGAGGCCGGGGTGCTCATCCGTGACGTCGGCCTGCCCGGCTACCTGCGGGTCACCGCGGGCACCCCGGCCGAGACCGACGCGTTCCTCGCGGCGCTCGACGCCGCCCTGACCGAGAAGGGCCAGCAATGAGCCGCACCGGACGCATCGAGCGAGCGACCGGCGAGTCGAAGGTACTCGTGGAAATCGACCTCGACGGGTCGGGGAAGTGCGACATCTCCACCGGCGTCGGCTTCTACGACCACATGCTCAACCAGCTCGGCAAGCACGGCGGGTTCGACCTGACCGTGCAGACCGTCGGCGACCTGCACATCGACGCGCACCACACGGTGGAGGACACCGCGATCGCGCTCGGGCAGGCGTTCAACCAGGCGCTGGGCGACAAGGCGGGCATCCGCCGGTTCGGCGACGCGCTGGTGCCGCTCGACGAGGCGCTGGTGCAGGTCGCGGTCGACCTGGCCGGGCGTCCGTACCTGGTGCACGAGGAACCCGCGGTGATGGAGGTCGCCCAGATCACCGGGTCCGGTTCCGTCTTCCCGGCGACGTTGGTCCGCCACATCTGGGAGGCGTTCACCTACAACGCCTCGATCGCGCTGCACGTGCTCGTCCGCTCCGGGCGCGACCCGCACCACATCGCGGAGTCGCAGTTCAAGGCCGTGGCCAGGGCGCTGCGTGACGCGACCGCGTACGACCCGCGGGTGCAGGGCATCCCGTCGACGAAGGGGCGGTTGTCCGGATGAGCCGGCGGGTCGTCGTACTGGACTACGGGTCGGGCAACCTGCGCTCGGCCGAGCGAGCCCTCGAGCGGGCCGGCGCCGATGTGACGGTCACGCCCGACCTGGGCGCCGCCGCCGAGGCCGACGGCCTGGTCGTGCCGGGCGTCGGCGCGTTCGCCGCGGTCATGGCCGGCATCGAGAAGCTCGGCGCGCAGGACGTCATCCACGCGCGGGTCGCGGATTCCCGGCCGGTGCTCGGCATCTGCGTCGGCATGCAGGTGTTGTTCGACTACGGCGTCGAGCACGGGGTGCGCACCCACGGGCTGGGCGTCTTCGCCGGTGGCGTCACCCGGCTCACCGCGCGGCGCATCCCGCACATGGGGTGGAACACGATCGACGTCGGCGCCGGTTCGCAGCTGTTCCGCGGCGTCGAGGACGAACGGTTCTACTTCGTCCACTCGTACGCCGCGCCGGCCGCCGGCGTCGAGGGTGTGCTCACCACCGCCACCCACGACGAGCCGTTCCTGGCCGCGATCGAGCGCGACGCGGTGGCGGCGACCCAGTTCCACCCGGAGAAGTCCGGCGACGCCGGTGCTGCGGTTCTCGCGAACTGGGTACGAGACCTGCCATGACGACCACGGTGGAACCCCGATGACCAGCAAGGCGCGGGCGCTGGCGCGGGCCGCCCGCGAGGCGGAGGCCGAGCGGCGGCGGCGCGAGGCCGAGCGCCGCACCCGGCGGCGGGCGATCCTCACCGCCCCGTACCGCGCGGTCCGCGCCGTCCTCCCCGGCCGTGCCGGAGCCGGGCGGCGGGGGCGCACCGGGAAGCTGCGTTCGCGGCGTGACCGGGCCCAGGTCGCGACGATCGCGACCGGCCTGATCGTCCTGCTGCTCGTCGTGTGGGTCACGCTCGACTCACTGTCGCTGCGGATCGGCGCGACGATCCTCGCGTTACTGCTGACGCCCGTCCTGCTTGCTCTGACCCGTACTGATTACTCCCGGAGTGTGCGCTAGATATGACCAGGCTCGAGCTGCTCCCCGCGGTCGACGTCGCCGACGGCCAGGCCGTCCGGTTGGTGCAGGGGGAGGCCGGCAGCGAGACGTCGTACGGCGACCCGCTGGAGGCCGCCCTCACCTGGCAGCGCGACGGCGCCGAGTGGATCCACCTCGTCGACCTCGACGCCGCGTTCGGCCGCGGCTCCAACGCCGCCCAGCTGGCCGAGGTCGTGAAGGCCGTCGACGTGCAGGTCGAGCTCTCCGGCGGCATCCGCGACGACGCCTCGCTGCGTGCCGCGCTGGCCACCGGCTGCCGGCGGGTCAACATCGGCACCGCCGCGTTGGAAGACCCGGAGTGGTGCGCCAAGGCGATCGCCGAGCACGGCGACCGGATCGCGGTCGGCCTCGACGTCCGGGGCACGACGCTGTCCGCGCGGGGCTGGACGAAGGACGGCGGCGAGCTGTTCGAGGTGCTGGCCCGGCTCGACGCCGAGGGCTGCGCGCGGTACGTCGTCACCGATGTGCGCCGTGACGGCACGCTGACCGGCCCGAACGTCGAGCTGCTGAAGTCGGTGTGCGCGGCGACCGACCGGCCGGTGATCGCGTCCGGCGGGGTGTCCACGCTCGACGACCTGCGTGAGCTCGCGACGCTGGTGCCGATCGGCGTCGAGGGCGCGATCGTCGGCAAGGCGCTCTACGCCGGGGCGTTCACGCTGCCCGAGGCGCTCGCGGCGGTCGCGGAATGACGGTCGCGGTCCGGGTCATCCCGTGCCTGGACGTCGACAAAGGCCGGGTCGTCAAGGGCGTGAACTTCACCCGGCTGCGTGACGCCGGTGACCCGGTCGAGCTGGCCCGCGCCTACGACGCCGCCGGGGCCGACGAGCTGACGTTCCTCGACATCACCGCGTCCTCGTCCGGGCGGGAGACCACGTACGACGTGGTGCGTCGCACCGCCGAGACGGTGTTCATCCCGCTGACGGTCGGCGGCGGGGTGCGCACCACCGACGACGTCGACGCGCTGCTGCGTGCCGGGGCCGACAAGGTCGGCATCAACACCGCGGCGATCGCGCGGCCGGAGTTGCTGCGTGAGGCCGCGGAGCGGTTCGGGTCCCAGTGCGTCGTGCTCTCGGTGGACGCCCGGCGCGTGGTCGACGGCCCGCCCACCCCGAGCGGTTTCGAGGTGACCACGCACGGAGGCCGGCGGGGCACCGGCATCGACGCGGTCGAGTGGGCCGCGCGGGGCCAGGAGTTCGGGGTCGGCGAGATCCTGCTGAACTCGATGGACGGCGACGGCACGAAGGACGGGTACGACCTGCCGCTGATCACCGCGGTGCGCAAGGTCGTCGACGTGCCGGTGATCGCGTCCGGTGGGGCCGGGGCGCTCGAGCACTTCCCACCCGCGATCGCCGCCGGCGCCGACGCCGTGCTGGCCGCCAGCGTCTTCCACTTCGGCGAGTTGACGATCGGCGAGGTCAAAGCCACCCTCCGCGCCGACGGCACGCCGGTCCGCTAGCAATGACGACGGCCCCCGCCGAAGGCGGGGGCCGTTGCTCCGACGTGGAGCCCTCTCAGGGCGGTGTTCCGAGAGGGCCGTGCACTCAAAGTTGCAGCAGGCGTCCGATCACCTCGCGGTGGCGCAGCAGGGCGACGCGGAGGTCCTCGGTGCCGTCGGCGGCCTCGGCGGCGTCGGTCACCGAGCGACGCAGCCGCTCCAGGCCGCGCCCGATCTCGCCGATCGAGTCCTCCAGCACGACGCTGGCTTCGCGCACCGCGCTCTCCGGGTCGTCGACGAACGCCGACTGCACGCCGAACCACCGCTCGCGCACGGTCGCCGCGTACTCGGCCTCCAGCAGCGGCTGGACGTCCGGGCGCGCGGCGGCGCTACCGGCGTCGCGTCCGCCGTTGAGGCCCGAGCGGGCACCGCTGCCGCCGGCGGGACGCCCGGCGGGCACCAGGCCCGCGGTGCCGTCACCGGCCGGCGCTCCGGCCCCGGGGCCACCCGCGCCGACCGGCCCCGCGGCGGGAGCGGCACCCGAGCCGGGCGCACCCGCGCTGGTGCTGCCGGGAGCGGAGACACCCGTACCGGACGCACCGGCGCTGCTCGGCGATCCGGTGCCGAACGTCGGGTTCGTGCTCGGCGTGCTGGTGGCGCCGGGCGGCGGCGTCGACGATCCGCTCGACGCGCTGCCGGGGGCGGACGACGGTGATGCGGTGCTGCCCGGCGAGCCGGGGCCGCGCTGGGCCGGCGTCACCGGCGGCGTGCTGCGGGTGCTGTCACCCGGCCGGTCGCTCGTGTCGACGTCTGGCACTCGAGACTCCTGTCCTTTGCTCCGTTGTAGGGCCGCCCAGAGGTTGTCGACGACCTCCTCGGCCGACTGGCCCGACGGGTCGGACCCGGCAAGGGACGTCCGCGAACGGTCACCGGGTTGCATCTGAAAGGTCCTCTCCTCATGACGGGACCGCGAAGCGCCGGCCGGCGGTTGATCCCCGCACCGACGGCAACCTCGGGTAACCGCGGGGCGACGGTATCGTCCGGGAAAACGGGGCCCAGCGGCGGCTCCGGCGAACACCCGGATCGCCGGCACCGGAAACGCACGTTACCAGGGGCTATTGGGGTGACTGTCGTTTTCCGGGTCGGGGATCACACCCCCAGGTCGGTGCCACGCAGCCGCGCGACGGCCTCGGTGTCGCCCTCGATCGTCACCCGCGCGTGCTCCTGGCGGCCGAAGCAGAACAGCACCAGCTCGGCCGGCTCGCCCGCCACCTTGACCATCGGCTCGCCCGGCTTGGCGATCCGCTCGCCGTGCCCCGGTGCGACCAACCGCACGCCGGTCGGCGCGGACCGCAGCAGCGCCCTGGCCGCGCGGAGCGTCCCCCAGAGTTCTTTCTGGACGGCCGGGCCCAGCGGACGCGGTTCCCAGCCGTCCTGCGCCCGCCGGACGTCCTCGTGGTGGATGAACATCTCGGCGGTGTTCGCGAGCCCGTCGACCCCGGGCAGCCCGAACGGGCTCAGCCGCGGCGGGCCGGAGCGCAGTTCGGAGATCAGCCGCTCGAAGCCGCGCTCGCGCAGCGCGCCCAGCCGGACGCGGTCGGTGTGCCCGGCGAACGCGCCGAGCCGGACGCCGGGCAGGCTGTCCGGGCGTCGCTCCCGGACGACCAGGTGAGCGACCAGGTCGGCGGTGGTCCACCCGGCGCAGAGCGTCGGGGCGTCCGGGCCGAGGGCCTCGAACAGGTCGGCGAGGGCGGCGCGCTCGGACTGGGCGATCGTCGGCATGTCCGCAGCCTAGACCCGCACTAGCCGCTCGGCAGGTCCAGTGGAGCGGTCAGGTACCGCTGGAGCGTGGGGCCGATGCCCGCGACGAGTTCGTCCGGGGTGGCCTGCACCATCGCCGGCAGTTTCAGCAGGTAACGGGTCATGATGAGGCCGGCCATCTGCGAGGCCACCATGCCGGTGCGCAGCTCGGGCCGGTCGGCGTCGATCGCCTTCACCACGTTCGCGAAGATCGCCCGGGTGGCGAACTCGCGGAACATCGTGGCCGCCTTCTCCTGGGTCATCGCGCTACGCAGCAGCGCGGCGAACGGGTTGTAGTCGCCGGCGGAGTCCCAGATCGTCACCATGAGACGGACGATGCGCTCGCCGATGCCGTCCAGGCCGGGCTCGAGGATCGCGGGCAGCACCGAGCTGGGGTCGAACGGCAGCTCCATCGCGGCGACGAAGAGCTGTTCCTTCGTGCCGTAGTAGTGGTGCACGAGCGCGGGGTCGACCCCGGCCTTGCCGGCGATGCCCCGGATCGTCGCGCCGTCGTAGCCGGATTCGCTGAACGCGGCGCGGGCGGCGTCGAGGATCGCCTCCTGCGTCCCCGAACCGCCGCCCGGTCGTCGTCCGGTACGTGCCATGCAGTGCGGTTCCTATTCTGTGCGGCGCCGCAGGGTCGCGGCCGCCAGTGCCAGCGCGGCGAGCGCCGCACCGCCGACGATCACGATGTCGCGCACCAGCACGCCGGTGATGTCGGTCTGCGCGGTGACCTCGTTGAGCGCGTCCACCGCATAACTCATCGGTAGCACGTTACTGATCGCTTCGAGCCAACCGGCCATCGCCTCGCGCGGCGCGAACAACCCGCAGAGCAGGAGCTGGGGCAGCACGAACGCCGGCATGAACTGCACGGCCTGGAACTCGGTGCGGGCGAACGCGCTGACCCACAGCCCCAGCGCCATGCCGAGCACGGCGTCGGCCACCGCGATGACCACGACCAGCCAGGCCTGGCCCCGCGTCTCGAGCCCGAGCAGCCAGTACGCGGTCGCGCACGCCACCGCGGCCTGCACGGCGGCCGCGAGCGCGAACGCGATCCCGTAGCCGAGCAGCAGGTCGAGCTTGCCCAGCGGGGTGGTGAGCAGGCGCTCCAGCGTGCCGCTGGTGCGCTCACGCAGCATCGCGACGCTGGTGACCAGGAACATGATGATGAACGGGAAGACGCCGAGCAGCGCCGGCGCGAGGCGGTCGAACAGTGCCTCGCTGTTGAAGACGTAACGCAACAGCACCATCAGGACGCTCGGGACGACGAGCAGCATCGCGACCGTGCGCCGGTCACGCAGCAACTGGGTGAGCACCCGGCGGGCGGTGGCGGCGGTGACGCGGGGCGACATCTCAGGCCACCTCCATCGACGCGGAGCGGATCAGGCGGAGGAACGCTTCCTCGAGATCGTCGGTGCCGGTCTCGGCGCGGAGCGCGGCCGGGGTGTCGTCGGCGACGAGGCGGCCCTCGCGCATCAGCAGCAACCGGTCGCAGCGGCCGGCCTCGTCCATCACGTGGCTGGAGACGACGAGCGTGGTGCCGGCCGCGGCCAGCTCGTGGAACCGCTGCCAGAGCTCGTGGCGCAACACCGGGTCGAGGCCGACGGTCGGCTCGTCGAGCACCAGGACGTCGGGGCGGCCCACCAGCGCGCACGCCAGCGAGGCCCGGGTGCGCTGACCGCCGGAGAGCGCGCCGACCAGCTGACCGGCGTGGCTCTCCAGCCCGACGTCGCCGATCGCGCGGTCGGCCTCGGCCGGGGCGACGCCGAGCACGGTGGCGAAGTAGCGGGCGTTCTCGCGCACGGTGAGGTCGGTGTAGACGGACGGCGCCTGGGTGACGTAGCCGACCCGGCGGCGGAGGGGAGTGGCGCCGGCCGGCTCGCCCAGCACCGTGACCGTGCCCGACCGGACTTTCTGGACGCCCACCAGGCACCGCATGAGCGTGGTCTTGCCGCAGCCGCTCGGGCCGAGCAGGCCGACGACCGAACCGGGCGCGGCCCGGAACCCGATTCCGTGCAGCACCCGCCGCTTCCCGCGGTCGACGACCAGATCGTCGACCGCTATCGCCGGTTCCATGGCTCCTCCTTAAGTCATCGACTGTTGAATTCAACGGTAGTGGAAATACGGCGGGCGCGGCAAGAGGGAGACTGGATCCATGACGCCAGGGCTCACCGTCGCCGACACCGCCGACAAGACCGGGCTGACCGCCCACACCCTCCGGTACTACGAGCGCGTCGGGCTGATCTGGGACGTGGCGCGTGACGCCGCCGGGCACCGGCGCTACACGTCGGGCCAGGTCGACTGGCTGGTGATGCTGACGCGGCTGCGCGCCACCGGGATGCCGATCGCCGGGATGCTGCGCTACGCGGAGCTGGTGCGCTCCGACCGCGCCGAGGCCGAACGGCTGGACCTGCTGCGCGACCACCGCGTCGCGCTCGCCGCCCGGGTGGCCGAGCTCACCGCCGACCTCGCGGTCATCGACAACAAGATCGCCGTCTACGAACGGCGACTTAAGATCGGGGAGTGACCGACCTCGATCCGGCGATCGCCGCCCAGCTCAAACGTGACGACCACGGCCTGGTCACCGCGGTGGTCCAGCAGCACGACACCGGCGAGGTTCTGATGGTCGGCTGGATGGACGACGAGGCCCTGCACCGCACGCTCACCACCGGCCGGGCGACCTACTGGTCGCGCAGCCGGAAGGAGTACTGGGTGAAGGGCGAGACGTCCGGGCACCGCCAGTGGGTCAAGTCGGTCGCGCTGGACTGCGACGGCGACACGCTGCTCGTCGCCGTCGACCAGGAAGGCGCGGCCTGCCACACCGGCGACCGCACCTGCTTCGACGCCAAGAAGCTGCTAACCGCCCCACTCGACCAGTAGCACTGTCGCGTCGTCCTGGAGATGGCCGTGCTGGTGCTCGAGGATCGACCCGATCAACCGGCGCAGCGCCTCGGTCGCGGGTAGCGCGTCGGCCTCCCGTTTGATCACGAAGTCGACGAGACGCTCCAGCCCGAACTCGTTGCCGTCGGCGTCGCGGGCCTCGGTGACGCCGTCGGTGTAGAACAGCAGCCGGTCACCCGGCTCGAGCTGCACCGAACCCAGCTCGGTGGGGCGACGCAACCCGATCCCCATCGGGAGGCCGGGCTTGAGCCAGAGCGTCTTCACCCACTTGCCGTCCCGGATCAGGACGGGCGGCGGATGCCCACGCAGCACCCATTCGAGTTTCCCGGTGCCCGCGTCGAAGTGCGCCAGGACGCCGGTGACCAGCTCCGGCGGCCCGAACCGGGCGGCGACCTTCTCGTCGATCGCGTCCCCGAGCTCACGCAGTTCGAGCCCCTGCCGACGTCCCTGCCGGTAGGCCGCCGCGGCCAGGCCCACGACCACGGCCGAGTTCAGGTCGTGCCCGGCCGCGTCGAACAACGCCAGGTGGACGCCCTCGTCGACCACGCCGTAGTCGAACGTGTCGCCGGCCACCTTGTACGCGGGCTCGAGCGCACCGGCGACCACGATCCGGTCGGTCGCGAACGTCAGCGGCGGCAGCAGGCCCCACTGCATCTCGGCCGAGAGCGTCATGTCGTTGTGCCGGGTCAGGCCCACGAGCGTGTCGCTGTAGGCCCGCTTCGTCACGACCAGGAGCCCGACCAGCGACGCGAGCCGGCGGGCCCGTCGCTTGATCACCGGGTCGACGTGGTCGCGGTCGCGCCCGTCGACCGTCAGCCGCAACACGCCGAGGCGCTCGGCGCCTTCCAGCAGCGGGAGCCACATGTGGGTGCGGCCGTCCTCGGCCGGCACGTACTGGATCCCGGTCCGGCGGAACACCCGGCCGACCGACGTGGTGTCGATCGGGATCCGCTCGGTCGGCCGCACCGGCGTCTCCACCCGCCCGCGCGGCACCCGGACGAGGTTCACCTGCTGGAGATCGGCCAGGTAGAGCCGCGGGTCGTGCAGGCCGACCGGGGCGGAGTGGGTGGCCACCAGATCGATCAGGTCCTCGGGATGGCAGCGATGGGAATCGTGCAGCAGACCGTCGAACATCTCTTCACCGAGGTCGCCCATGCCCCCAGGATTACCCGGCTGCCGCGAATTCTCCCGTCGGCCACAATGGGTTCGTGACTACTGGCACCGACGGCACGTTCAGCCCCGACCGCGACGAGTTCGCCCGCCTGGTCCGCGACCGGCGGGTCGTACCGGTGACCCGACGCCTGCTCGCCGACGGCGAGACCCCGGTCGGGCTCTACCGCAAGCTGGCCGGAGGACCGGGCACGTTCCTGCTCGAGTCCGCCGAGCACGGCGGCGTCTGGTCGCGCTACTCGTTCGTCGGTGTGCGTAGCGTGGCCACGCTGACCAGCCGGAACGGCTCCGCCCACTGGCTCGGCGACCCGCCGCCCGGCGTGCCCACCTCCGGTGACCCGCTGGCCGTGCTCGGCGAGGTCGTGTCCGCGCTGGAGTCACCGGTGCTGCCCGGGCTGCCGACGCTCACCGGCGGCATGGTCGGCTATCTGGCCTACGACATCGTCCGCCGCATCGAAAAACTGCCCAGCAACGGTATCGACGACCTGGAGCTGCCCGAACTGGGCATGATGCTCGCCACCGACCTGGCCGTGCTCGACCACACCGACGGGTCGCTCCTGCTGATCGCCAACGCGATAGTGCCCCCGGGCGCACCGGACGAGGCCGTGTCCGAGGCCTACTACCGGGCGGTCGGCCGGTTGGAGTCGATGACCACCGCCCTGTCCCGGCCCACGCCGCCGGGCGTGGCCACGATGACCAGGCTCGGCCCCGGCTCGTTCCGCAGCCGTACGCCCGACGGTGAGTTCCCGAAGGCCGTGGAGGTCGCCAAGGAGGCGATCCGGGCCGGCGAGTGCTTCCAGATCGTGCCGAGCCAGCGGTTCGAGGTGGCCACCGAGGCCGATCCGCTCGACGTCTACCGGGTGCTGCGCACGACGAACCCGAGCCCGTACATGTACCTGCTGCGCTTCGACGGGTTCGACATCGTCGGATCGTCGCCGGAGGCGCACGTCAAGGTCACCGACGGGCGGGCGCTGCTGCACCCGATCGCCGGCACGCGCTGGAGGGGCGCCACGCCCGAGGAGGACGCGCGCCTGGCCGCCGAGCTGATCGCCGACCCGAAGGAGCGCGCCGAGCACGTGATGCTCGTCGACCTGGGCCGCAACGACCTCGGGCGGGTGTGCGAACCCGGCACCGTCGACGTCGTCGACTTCATGGAGATCGAGCGGTACTCGCACGTGATGCACATCGTGTCGACGGTGGTGGGCGAGATCACCGCCGGGCGCTCGGCGTTCGACGTGCTCACCGCGACGTTCCCGGCTGGGACGCTGACCGGCGCGCCGAAGGTGCGGGCGATGGAGATCATCGACGCGCTGGAGCCGACGCGGCGCGGGCTCTACGGCGGCACCGTCGGATACCTGGACTTCGCCGGCAACCTCGACATGGCGATCGCGATCCGCACCGCGCTGATGCGTGCCGGCACGGCCTACGTGCAGGCCGGCGGCGGCGTGGTGGCCGACTCCGATCCGCTCGCCGAGGAGCGCGAGTCGCAGAACAAGGCCGCCGCGGTGTTGTCGGCGATCGCCACCGCCGAAACCCTCCGGGCCGCCCGATGACCTCACCCGAACCCGACGCCGGGACCACGCGCGGGCAGCGCCGGGGGCTGGCCGGATCGGTGGTGGCCGCGGTGATCGGAGGCGCGGTCGCGTACTTCGCCACCGGGCGGGTCTGGGAGTCGACCACGGTCGAGCGGGCCGCGCCCCTGCTGCCCGAGACCGTACGGACGACCGGCAGCGACCTGGTGCCCTGGGCGTCGGCGGCGGCGCTGGTCGGGATCGCGGGTGGGCTGGCGCTGCTGGCCACCCGCGGTCGGGGGCGGTTCGCGGTGGCGTGCCTGGTGGCGCTGGCCGGTGCCGGTGCGGTCGCGGGCGGGCTCCGCGGGCTCTTCGGTGACTCGACGGTCGGCTGGCCGCTGCTGAGCGTCGCCGGCGGGGTGCTCGTGCTCGGCGCCGGTGCCTTCGCGCTCGCACGCGGGCGGCACTGGGCCGCGATGGGCGCCCGGTACGACGCGCCCGGTGCCCGGGAGAAGGCCCACGCCACCACGGGTCCCGACGCGCCACCCACCGCGATCTGGGACGCCCTGGACCGGGGTGACGACCCCACCCGCTGAGTAAGGCCCTATGCCGTTCGCCTGACCCCGTTCCGCCTTCTCGGCCGACTGCTGTCGAGGACAACTCGTAGGTACGTTGGTGCCATGCCAATTGTTGGGTACACTCAGACGGTGGTCGATGAGGTGGAAACGCTCCGGGTCCGGCTCGATCGTGACGACCTGAAGGTCCTCCGTGAGCACGGTGTGGATGCCGCCGAGCTGGCGCAGACCTATCTGCGCGAGCGAGCCGAGCGGTTCCGCGCCGACGACCGCGAACAGAGCGAACGCCGCCGCCGCCTCATCCGCGAGGTCGCCGCGGAACGACGCGCTTCGGGCGCTGACTACTCGGCGGACGAGATCGTTGCCGACATCCATGCCGACCGACGAGCGGCGGGTTGGGAATGAGCGCCCCCGTCGTGATGGACGCGTCGGTCGTCATCCGGTGGGCGTTGGGTGGCGAGGCGGACGAACTCGACCGTGCCGAAGCGCTGCTCGCTCGGTACGAGGGGCGCTTAGTGGCGCCGTCGCTGTTCGTCACCGAGGTGCTCGGTCGAGTCTCCGGCCGCACCAAGGCCGGCGGGGCGCAGCGGCTGGACAAGCAGGAGGCGAGGTTGGCCGCTGACCGGATCTGGGGGTTGGACATCTCGCTCTTCCCGCCGGACCCACATCAGGACACCGCCAAGCTGCTCGCCCTGGGGCGCAACCTGTCTATTCCGGATGCGGCGTACGTGTTGCTGGCGGAGCGGCTCGAGGGGGCGCTCTATACGTTCGATCGGCGGTTGATCGACGGGGCGCGCAAGCTCGGTCTGGGCGAACTCGCCCGGGAGCCCTGAGGCGTCGAAGCGCCGCGAAATTGGGGGGTTTGTACGGCGGTGAGCCGTGTAGAGGGCACCCGGAGTCACCCCGGATCAATACGGTCTGGCACTCTCGTTACGATTCCGCCATGGCACCACGGGATGGAGCCGCATGACGAGCGCGCTGGACGAGATTCTGGTCGGCGTCCGAGCCGACCTTGCTGACCGCGAGAGCCGCGTACCGTTCGAACGGGTCAAGGAACTCGCCGCGGCCGCGAAACCGGCACGCGATGCCTGGGCTGCGCTGCGCGCGCCCGGGGTCGGCGTGATCGCCGAGGTGAAGCGTGCTTCGCCTTCACGCGGTGCGATCGCCGACATTCCTGACCCGGCCGCACTGGCCGGCGACTACGAGGCCGGCGGCGCCCGCTGCATCAGCGTCCTCACCGAGCGGCACCGCTTCGGCGGTTCCCTCGAGGACCTGGACGCGGTCCGCGCGAAGGTCGACGTACCGGTCCTGCGCAAGGACTTCATCGTCTCGACGTATCAGGTCCACGAGGCACGGGCCCACGGCGCCGACCTCGTGCTCCTGATCGTCGCGGCGCTGGAGCAGAACGTCCTCACCGGCCTGCTGGAGCGCGTCGAGTCGCTCGGGATGACCGCGCTCGTCGAGGTCCACACCGAGGAAGAGGCGAGCCGCGCTCTGGAGGCCGGCGCGCGGGTGATCGGCGTCAACGCGCGCGATCTCAAGACGCTCGAGGTTGACCGGTCGGTGTTCGAGCGCATCGCGCCGGGTCTGCCGTCGCAGGTCGTGAAGATCGCCGAGTCCGGCGTCCGCGGCCCGCACGACCTGATCTCCTACGCCGCCGCCGGTGCCGACGCGGTGCTGGTGGGCGAAGGCCTGGTCACCGATCGCAGCCCTCGCCAGGCCGTCGCCGACCTGGTGACCGCGGGAAGCCACCCGGCAACGCCCCGGAGCCCCCGCTAATCATGGCGACCACGTACCGCACCGGGGACGACAGGGCTCGTCCCGACGGGAGACGATGGCGTCGCGGCTGAGTTAACCGCCCACGCCGTGTCTCTCGTAAGGATCCTCATGACCGTAATGCCCGACAAAACTGGACACTTTGGTCGTTTCGGTGGTCGTTTCGTCCCGGAAGCCCTGATCGCGGCTCTCGACGAACTCGACGCCGAGTACACCAAGGCGCAGGCCGACCCGGCTTTCCGGGCCGAGCTCAAGAGCCTGCTCGACGCCTACGCCGGTCGTCCGAGCCGTCTCTACGACGCCACCCGCTTCTCCGAAGCGGCCGGCGCGCGCATCCTGCTCAAGCGCGAAGACCTGAACCACACCGGCGCCCACAAGGTGAACAACGTTCTCGGCCAGGCGTTGCTCACCCGCCGGATGGGCAAGAAGCGCATCATCGCCGAGACCGGCGCCGGCCAGCACGGCGTCGCGTCGGCCACCGCGGCCGCGCTGTTCGGCCTGGAGTGCACCGTCTACATGGGTGAGGTCGACACCGAGCGCCAGGCGCTCAACGTCGCCCGCATGGAGTTGCTCGGTTCCACCGTGGTGCCGGTCAAGTCGGGTAGCCGCACGCTCAAGGACGCGATGAACGAGGCGTTCCGGGACTGGGTCACGAACGTCGACACCACGCACTACCTCATCGGTTCGGTCGGTGGCCCGCACCCGTTCCCGCTGATCGTCCGGGACTTCCAGAAGATCATCGGCGAGGAGGCCCGGGAGCAGACGCTGGCCCTCACCGGCCACCTGCCCACCGCCGTCTGCGCGTGCGTCGGCGGCGGCTCGAACGCCATCGGCATCTTCCACGCGTTCCTCGGCGACGCCGAGGTGCAGCTGTTCGGCTTCGAGGCCGGGGGCGACGGCGTCGACACCGGCCTGCACGCCGCCGCGATCACCGGTGGCTCGCCCGGCGTCCTTCACGGGGCGCGTTCGTTCGTGCTGCAGAACGAGGACGGGCAGACGATCGAGTCGCACTCGATCTCCGCGGGCCTGGACTACCCGGGGGTCGGGCCGGAGCACGCGCACCTGCACGACATCGGCCGGGTGAACTACCAGCCGGCCACCGACGCCGAGGCGATGGAGGCGTTCCGCCTGCTCTGCCGCACCGAGGGCATCATTCCGGCGATCGAGAGCGCCCACGCGCTGGCCGGTGCGCTGCGGATCGCGAAGGAACTCGGCCCCGACGCCACGATCCTGGTGAACCTGTCCGGGCGCGGTGACAAGGACGTGGCCACCGCGGGCCGGTGGTTCGGGTACCTCGACCAGCAGGACCTCGAGAAGAGCGAGGGCCGCTGAATGAGCGTCGAACAGGTTTTTGCGAAGGCCAAGGCCGACAACCGCGGGGTGCTCGTCGGCTACCTGCCGGTCGGGTTCCCCGACGTCCCCGGTTCGCTGGACGCGATGAAGGCCATGGTCGACGCCGGGGTGGACGTCGTCGAGGTCGGCGTGCCGTACTCCGACCCGGTGATGGACGGGCCGACGATCCAGGCCGCGGCCGAGCAGGCCCTGCGGGGCGGCGTCCGGGTGAAGGACGTGTTCAAGGCGGTCGAGGCGGTTGCCTCCGCGGGCGCTCCGGCGCTGGTGATGACGTACTGGAACCCGGTGGAGAAGTACGGTGTCGACCGGTTCGCGGCCGACCTGGCCGGGGCCGGGGGAGCGGGGCTGATCACGCCCGACCTCATCCCCGACGAGGCCGAGCCGTGGTTGTCGGCGTCCGAGCAGCACGGGCTCGACCGGGTGTTCCTGGTCGCGCCGAGCTCCACCACCGCGCGGATCGCGTCGACGGTCGCGGTGTGCCGCGGGTTCGTCTACGCCACCGCGGTGATGGGTGTGACCGGCGCGCGCGAGTCCACCAGTGAGGCGGCCCAGCCCCTGGTCGAGCGCGTGCGCGCGGCCACTGACCTGCCGGTCGGCATCGGTCTCGGGGTTTCCAACGGCACCCAGGCCGCCGAGGTCGCCGGCTACGCGGACGGCGTGATCGTGGGCTCGGCCCTGGTCCGCTGCCTGCTCGACGCGGACGATCGGGCTGCGGGCCTGCGCGCGATCTCGGAGCTCTCGGCCGACCTGGCCGCCGGAGTCCGCCGCCGCTGATTCGCCCGGCGCGCCCCCGCTGCGGGGGCGCGCCGGAAGCGCGTGTGAAAACGGCGTCCACGGGGGACTGGCACCTCGTGACCGTGAACGTTGAGCCCACAGCGCCCAAGGCCATTGATCGTCTGCGCACGAAGATCGCCCGCAAGCCCCGCCCGGCGCAACCCGCACCCGAGCCGGCCCCGACGTCTACGCCGAAGCCGGCGAAGGGCAAGTACCGCCGCCCCTGGCTCCGGTTCGGGCCGCTGCTGCTCCTGCTGGTGTACCTGGCCGTCCTGGCCGCGATCACGCTCGGCCCCGGTGACCCGGAAGCCGCCGCGGGTGCGGGCGCCAGCGACAACTACACGCCGTTCGCGGAGATCAACCGCTCGCTGGCCGACGGTTCGCTCCGCTCGCTCGCGCAGGTCGTCGGCAACGCGTTGCTGTTCGTGCCGTTCGGCATCCTGGTGCCGCACTCGTTCCCCCGGCTGAGCATCGTCACCGCGGTGCTGGCGGCGGCCACCGCGTCCGCCGTCGTCGAGCTGGTCCAGCTCACGCACATCGCGGGCCGGATGTTCGACATCGACGACGTCATCCTGAACGTGGCCGGTGCGCTGTTCGGTGGATTGCTGGTGGCCACTTGGCGCGGTGTTGCCGCCCTGGTACGCCTGGTGCGGCGCTGACCGTCTAGCGTGGGGCCCGTGACCTACGCCTCGCTCCCGAGCCCGACGACAAGCGTGTGGCACCTCGGGCCGGTCCCGCTCCGGGCGTACGCGCTGTGCATCCTCGCCGGTGTCCTGGTCGCGGTGTGGATCTCCGACCGTCGGCTCCGGGCCCGCGGCGGCCCGCCCGGCCTGATCGTCGACATCGCGGTGTGGGCGGTGCCGTTCGGCATCGTGGGCGCGCGGATCTACCACGTCATCACGTCGCCGGATCACTACTTCGGCGCCAACGGTCAGCCGCTCGACGCGTTCAAGATCTGGGAGGGCGGCCTCGGCGTCTGGGGTTCGGTCGTCGGTGGCGCGCTCGGGGCGTGGATCGCCTGCCGCCGGTCCGGGCTCCCGCTGATGGTCCTCGGTGACGTCGTCGCACCCGGGCTCGTGCTGGCGCAGGGCGTCGGGCGCTGGGGCAACTGGTTCAACAACGAGCTCTACGGCAGTGAGACCTCCCTGCCGTGGGGCCTGCAGGTGCACCGGATGGGCGCTGACGGCCGGGCCGTCGACGTGGAGCCGGGCCTCTACCACCCCACGTTCCTGTACGAGTCGCTCTGGTGCATCGGGGTCGCGGTGCTGCTGATCGTCGCCGAGCGCCGGTGGCGACTCGGCGGCGGCCGCGTGTTCGCGCTCTACATGATGGGTTACACGCTGGGCCGGGCCTGGATCGAGCACCTGCGTATCGACGAGGCCCACCACGTTCTCGGGCTGCGGCTCAACGAGTGGACCGCGTTGGTCGTCTTCCTCGGTGGCCTGGTCTGGTTCCTCCTGCAGCGGGGCAAGGCCCCCGCCCGGCTCGACTACACCGACGACGGCCGGATCATCGTGCTCGACCCGGACGCCCCGGCGGCGCCGGCCGAGCGCGCCGAGGTCATCGAGGGCGTGGATGACGACGAGGAGCCGGAGAGCAGGGAAGACGCACCGGCGTCGGCCGGGAAGACCGAAACCGAGGCGAAACCCGAGCGGGACTGACGGCCTCACACCCGTGGACCGGTGTCAATGCGACCTGCGTCGGGCATAGTAGAAGGATCGCGCCTTCGGGCAGGCCCAACAGCGCCGTGACCGGGAATTACACAGCGTTGAAACGACCCGGGAGCGCGAACAACTGGAGTGCGCGTTACCGCACGGTGTCCACGCCACGCCGGTGACGTTGCTCACTTCAGCACTTGTTACCGGCGGGTCGCCACATGTGTAACCTCTAGGAAACCTGGGCCGACGTCGTCCCGCATCGACCTCGCCCGTCGATCACGCACCCAGCGGATCTCAGCGGGCTGACGACGGAAGGAGCCCGCGCGTGACTTTCTCTGCGCTCCCCCCGGCTCAGGGACTGTATGATCCCGCGAACGAACACGACGCCTGCGGTGTCGCGTTCGTGGTCGATGCCCAGGGCCGCCGCTCTCATCGCATCGTCGAACAGGGCATCACCGCGCTGGCGAACCTCGATCACCGAGGCGCCGCCGGTGCCGAGGCCAACTCCGGTGACGGTGCCGGCCTCCTGCTGCAGATCCCGGACGCCTTCCTGCGCGAAGTCGTCGACTTCCCGCTTCCCGAGGCCGGCGCGTACGTCGTCGGCAACGCCTTTCTTCCCGCCGACGCCGACGACCGCGCCCGCGCGGTCGAGCTGATCGAGCGCATCGCGGTCGAGGAGGGTGCGAAGCCGCTGGGCTGGCGCACCGTTCCGACCGACAACGACGGAGCCGACATCGGGCCCACCGCCCGCGCGGTCGAGCCGGCCGTCGCCCAGTTCTTCTTCACCGACAGCGTGGTCGGCGAAGAAGCTCGTACGGACATCGCGCTCGACCGGGTCGCGTTCGTCGTCCGCAAGCGGGTGGAACACGAGTCCCGCGCCGCCGGCATCGAGGTGTACTTCCCCTCGCTGTCCGCGCGCACGATCGTGTACAAGGGCATGCTGACCACGAGCCAGCTGCCGCTGTTCTTCCCCGACCTGCTGGACCCGCGGGTCGAGAGCGCGATCGCGCTGGTTCACTCCCGCTTCTCCACGAACACGTTCCCGTCCTGGCCGCTCGCCCACCCGTACCGGTTCATTGCCCACAACGGTGAGATCAACACCGTCCGGGGCAACCGGAACTGGATGCGTGCCCGTGAGGCGCTGCTGCGCTCGCCCGGCACCACCGAGGCCTTCGGCGGCGACATCGAGCGGATCTTCCCGATCTGCACGCCGGGCGCGAGCGACTCGGCGACGTTCGACGAGGTGCTGGAGCTGCTCCACCTCGGTGGGCGGTCGCTGCCGCACGCGGTGCTGATGATGATCCCGGAGGCCTGGGAGAACAACACCGCGATGGACCCGAAGCGGCGGGCGTTCTACCAGTTCCACTCCACGATGATGGAGGCCTGGGACGGCCCGGCCGCGGTCTGTTTCACCGACGGTTCGCTGATCGGCGCCGTGCTCGACCGCAACGGCCTGCGCCCCGCGCGCTGGTGGAAGACCAAGGACGACCTGGTCGTCCTGGCCAGCGAGGCCGGCGTGCTGGACATCGACGCCGCCGACGTCGTGGCCAAGGGTCGCCTCCAGCCCGGCCGCATGTTCCTCGTCGACACCGAGGCCGGCCGCATCGTCGCCGACGACGAGATCAAGGCCGAGCTCGCCGACGCCGAGCCGTACACCGAGTGGCTGCACGCCGGGTTGATGGACCTGTCCGACCTCCCCGACCGTGAGCACGTCACCTACGGCCACGAGTCCGTTCAGCGCCGTCAGCAGACCTTCGGCTACACCGAAGAGGACCTGAGGGTTCTGATCACGCCGCTCGCCAGAACCGGTGGCGAGGGACTCGGCTCGATGGGCACCGACACCCCGATCGCGGTGCTGAGCAACCGCTCGCGGCTGGTGTTCGACTACTTCAGCCAGCTGTTCGCGCAGGTCACGAACCCGCCGCTGGACGCGATCCGGGAAGAGATCGTCACCGCGGTGAGCAACGCGATCGGCCCGGAGCAGAACCTGCTCGAGCCCGGTCCGGCCTCTTGCCGCCTGATCACGCTGCCGTTCCCGGTGATCGACAACGACGAGCTCGCGAAGATCGTCCACATCAACGAGGACGGCGACAAGTCCGGCTTCCAGGCCGTCACGGTCTCCGGTCTCTACCGGGTGAAGGACGGCGCCGCGGGCATGAAGGCCCGCCTGGACCAGATCTGCCAGCACGTCTCCGAGGCGATCGAGGACGGCGCGCGGCTGATCGTGCTGTCCGACCGCGACTCCACCCGTGACCTGGCGCCGATCCCGTCGCTGCTGCTCACCGCGGCGGTGCACCACCACCTGGTGCGCGAGCGGACGCGTACCCAGGTCGGCCTGATCGCGGAGTCCGGCGACGCCCGCGAGGTGCACCACGTCGCGCTGCTGCTCGGGTTCGGCGCGTCCGCGGTGAACCCGTACCTGGCGTTCGAGTCGATCGAGGACATGGTCTCGACCGGCGAGCTGGCCGGGATGGACCCGCAGAAGGCGATCCGCAACTACGTCAAGGGTCTCGGCAAGGGCCTGCTCAAGGTCATGTCGAAGATGGGCGTCTCCACCGTGGCGTCCTACGCCGGTGCGCAGATCTTCGAGGCGATCGGCCTCTCGCAGGAGCTCGTCGACCAGTACTTCACCGGCACCACGTCGACGCTCGGCGGCATCGGGCTCGACACGGTCGCGGCCGAGGTCGCGTCGCGGCACGCGCGGGCCTGGCCGACGAACTCCACCGAGCTGGCCTACCGGCGGCTCGAGGTCGGCGGCGAGTACCAGTGGCGTCGCGAGGGCGAGGTGCATCTCTTCAACCCGGAGACGGTGTTCCTGCTGCAGCACGCCACGCGCAGCCGTCAGTACGAGGTGTTCAAGAAGTACACGTCGTCGGTGGACGAGCTCGCGGCCAAGTCGGGCACGCTCCGGGGTCTTTTCAAGCTGAAGACCGGCGAGCGGCCCCCGGTGCCGATCGACGAGGTCGAGCCCGTTTCCGAGATCGTGAAGCGGTTCAGCACGGGTGCGATGAGCTACGGCTCGATCTCGATGGAGGCGCACCAGACCCTGGCGATCGCGATGAACCAGCTCGGTGGCAAGTCCAACACCGGCGAGGGCGGCGAGGACCCGGAGCGTCTCTACGACCCCACCCGGCGCAGCGCGATCAAGCAGGTCGCCAGCGGCCGGTTCGGTGTGACCAGCGAATACCTGGTCAACGCCGACGACATCCAGATCAAGATGGCCCAGGGCGCGAAGCCCGGTGAGGGTGGTCAGCTGCCCGGCCACAAGGTCTACCCGTGGATCGCCAAGACCCGGCACTCAACGCCGGGCGTCGGGTTGATCTCGCCGCCGCCGCACCACGACATCTACTCGATCGAGGACCTCGCCCAGCTCATCCACGACCTGAAGAACGCGAACGACGCCGCGCGGGTTCACGTCAAGCTGGTCGCCGAGATCGGGGTGGGCACGGTCGCGGCCGGCGTCTCCAAGGCGCACGCCGACGTCGTCCTCATCTCCGGGCACGACGGCGGCACCGGAGCCGCGCCGCTGACCTCGCTGAAGCACGCGGGTGCGCCGTGGGAGCTCGGGCTGGCCGAGACCCAGCAGACGCTGCTGCTCAACAACCTGCGTGACCGCATCGTCGTGCAGGTCGACGGGCAGCTCAAGACCGGCCGCGACGTGGTCATCGGCGCGCTGCTCGGCGCCGAGGAGTTCGGGTTCGCGACCGCTCCGCTGGTGGTCAGCGGCTGCATCATGATGCGCGTCTGCCACCTCGACACCTGCCCGGTGGGCGTGGCGACCCAGAACCCGGTGCTGCGCGAGAAGTTCAGCGGCAAGCCGGAATTCGTCGTCACGTTCTTCGAGTACATCGCCGAAGAGGTGCGTCAGTACCTGGCCGAGCTGGGCTTCCGCTCGATCGACGAGGCGGTCGGCCACGCCGAGCTGCTCGACGTCGCCGGGGCGATCGACCACTGGAAGGCCGACGGGCTGGACCTGTCGCCGATCTTCGCGGTGCCGTCGCTCCCCGAGGGCGCGTCGCGCAAGCAGGTCGTCGAGCAGGACCACGGTCTCGACCGTGCGCTGGACAACACGCTGATCCAGCTCTGCGAAGGCGCGCTGCTCGACGGTTCGCCGGTGAAGTTCGAGATCCCGGTGCGCAACGTCAACCGCACCGTCGGCACGATGCTCGGGTCGATGGTGACGCGCCGCTACGGCGGCGAGGGTCTGCCCGACGGCACGATCGACCTGACGTTCACCGGCTCGGCCGGCCAGTCGTTCGGCGCGTTCGTGCCCCGCGGCATCACGTTGCGGCTGCTCGGCGACGCCAACGACTACGTCGGCAAGGGCCTCTCCGGCGGGCGGATCGTCGTGCGGCCGGCGCCCGAGGCGACGTTCCTGCCGCAGGAGAACGTCATCGCCGGCAACACGATCCTGTACGGCGCCACGGCCGGTGAGGTCTTCCTCCGCGGCCGGGTGGGCGAGCGGTTCTGCGTCCGGAACTCCGGCGCGACCGCGGTCGTCGAGGGCGTCGGTGACCACGGGTGCGAGTACATGACCGGTGGTCAGGTCGTCGTGCTCGGCCCGACCGGCCGTAACTTCGCCGCCGGCATGTCCGGTGGCACCGCGTACGTGCTCGACCTCGACCCGGTGCTGGTCAACACCGAGATGGTCGATCTGGAGGAGCTCTCGACCGACGACGCCGCGACGCTGCGCGCGCTGATCGGACGGCACCTGGACGAGACCGGCTCGACGGTGGCCGAGGGGCTGCTGTCCGACTGGGGTCGGCACGTCCGGTCGTTCACGAAGATCATGCCCCGCGACTACAAGCGGGTCCTGGAAGCGACTCGTCAGGCTGAGGCCGCTGGCCGTCCGGTCGACGAGGCGATCATGGAGGCGGCACGTGGCTGACCCTCAGGGTTTCTTGAAGAACGGGCGGGAGCTGCCCGTCCGGCGTCCGGTGGACATCCGGATCCAGGACTGGCGCGAGGTGTACGAGGAGTTCCCGGAGAAGAACCTGCGGACGCAGGCGTCCCGGTGCATGGATTGCGGCATCCCGTTCTGTCACAACGGCTGCCCCCTCGGCAACCTCATCCCGGAGTGGAACGACCTGGCCCGCACCGGGCAGTGGTCGCTGGCGATCGACCGCCTGCACGCGACGAACAACTTCCCGGAGTTCACCGGGAAGCTCTGCCCGGCGCCGTGCGAGGCGGCCTGCGTGCTCGGCATCGCCGACGACCCGGTCACGATCAAGCAGATCGAGGTCGAGACGATCCTCAAGGCGTTCGACGAGGGGCTCGTCGTTCCGCAGCTGCCGGAGAAGCTGTCCGGCAAGAAGGTCGCGGTGATCGGCTCCGGCCCGGCCGGACTGGCCGCGGCCCAGCAGCTCACCCGGGCCGGGCACGAGGTGACCGTGTACGAGCGGGCCGACAAGATCGGTGGCCTGCTGCGCTACGGGATCCCCGAGTTCAAGATGGAGAAGTCGAACATCGACCGCCGGCTGGCCCAGATGGAGGCCGAAGGCACGAAGTTCGTCACCGGGGTCGCGGTCGGCACCGACCTGCCGGTGTCGGAGCTCGACGCCGACGCGATCGTGATCGCCACCGGCTCCACCGTGCCGCGTAACCTGCCGGCGCCCGGCCGGGAGCTCAACGGCATCTACGCGGCCATGGAGTACCTGGTGCCCGCGAACAAGGCCGCGCTCGGGGACCCGAACCCGGACGGTCACATCGACGTCCGCGGCAAGCACGTCGTGATCATCGGCGGCGGTGACACCGGCGCGGACTGCCTGGGCACCGCCCACCGGCAGGGCGCGAAGAGCGTCACGCAGCTGGAGATCATGCCGCAGCCGCCGGCGGTGCGGGCCGGGCACATGCCCTGGCCGACCTACCCGATGCTCTACCGGGTGACGTCCGCGCACGAGGAGGGCGGCGAGCGCGTCTACGCCGTCAACACCGAGAAGTTCGTCGGTGACGAGGACGGCAACGTGAAGGCGCTCGTGCTCCACGAGGTCGTCTCCGAGGGCGGCAGGTTCGTGCCGGTCGAGGGCTCGTCGCGCGAGATCCCGGCCGAGGCGATCTTCCTCGCGATGGGCTTCGTCGGCGTCGAGAAGGGCGCGCTCTACGACGACCTCGGCGTCGAGATCGACGAGCGGGGCCGGGTCGTGCGTGACCAGAACTGGAAGACGACCGCCGACAACGTGTTCGTCACCGGCGACGCCGGGCGCGGCCAGTCGCTGATCGTCTGGGCGATCGCCGAGGGCCGAGCCACCGCCGCCGCGGTCGACAAGCACCTGGCCGGCTCCACGTTCCTCCCGTCCCCCATCCTCCCGACGACGATGGCCCTCACCGCGCGCTGACCCGTCCGTCGCCGG
>NZ_BAAAGX010000001.1:139056-148165 GCF_039524755.1 Cryptosporangium japonicum | reverse complement strand
GGCCGGCGACTAATCGCAGCGCAGATCGAGGTCTGCGCTGCGTTGCTGGTCGTGGTCAGCCCGGCGAGTTCCGCCTCGAAGTGGGTGGCGTGCGAAGTGCGCCACGCCGGCACGAACGGCAAGCCGGTTCTGCCGCTGCGGCTCGAATCCGGCGGCGACATCATGGAGCTGCTCGCGCTCCACGAGGAGGACGTGGCCGGCGGACGAATGCCCGGTCCGGAGTTGGTGGCGCGCCTGCGTCAGCACGTGAAGGACTCGCGGTCCCTGCGACCTTTCCTGGCCCGGATCGCCGTCCGGTGGCAGCGGATCGCGCTGGTGGCGGCGGTCGGCGTCGTCGTCACGCTCTCCCTCGGGCTGGCCCTGCTCCGGCCCGGCGACGACGGCGGCACCGCGACACCGGTCGGCGTTCAGCCGCACGCCGAACCGTCCGAATCGCCGGACCGGCAATTCACGAGCCGGGGGACACCCTCCGCTCCGCGGACGGACCGAACGACAACCAACTGCGCGTCGGCGAATCGTTGGTCTCACCGGACGGACGTTCCCGGCTCACGGTGACGTCGGACGACGTTATCCTGCAGCGCCCGGGCGGCACGTTCTCGTGGCGTTCGTCGATGAGCCGCCCTCCGCGCGGCCCGCCGTATCTGGCCATTCAGGGTGACGGCCTCGTCGTCATCCGGGACGACGACCCGGCCAACGCGGCATTCGTCGGTCAGGGCGGTGAAATACTGTGGAAGAGCGGCCCGGTCAGCTCCACCGCCCCGTTCACGCTCGCGCTCGGGAACGACGGCCGGCTCCGTTCCCGCGATGCGAACGGCGTCGAGCTCTGGCGTGGACCCTGACCGCGCGGTAGCTCTCCAGGGTGACGTCACGCCGAGGTTCACGCCGTAATCTCGGGCCATGAAAACGGTCGCGTCCTACTTCCTCGGACTGTGGGACGCGGCCGTTCGCGCGCCGGTCAAGCCCGAGCAGGGGCGCCCCTGGCTGCCACGGCGTGGATGGCGGCGATGGGTGCTCGGAGTGGTCTCGGTGCTCCTCGGCGCGGGCCTCACCGGCGGCACGATCGCCGAGCTGGTGCTGGCGCTGCGGGTGCCGAGCGTGCTGGCCGCGTTCCTCGGGCTCGGCCTGGCCTTGCCGCTCGTCGTCGCGCCGGCCCGGCCGCTGCTGGCCTGGCGCGTCATGATCGTCTGCTTCCTCTGCACGCCGGTCGCGGTCACGTTCGGGCCGCGTACCGGTGTGGTCTGGCCGTGGCCGGTCACCGCGTGCGTCGCGATGCTGTTCACGCTCATCCTGATCGGGGCGTCCCATCCGCGCCGGATCTGGCTCGGCGTCGGGCTCCTGAGCTCGGTCGCGGTGTTCAGCTTCGGGGCGGCGGCCGGCATGCCGTTCTGGATCGGCGTCATCCTCGCCGCGGCCGCGTTCGCCGCGCTGCTGTTCGGCGACGCGGCCGGCGGACGGCGCAGCATCCAGGCCCGCCTCGACGAGCAGCGCGCACTGCGCAAACGGGACCTGGCGCGCCAGGCGGTGCTCGAGGAACGCGGCCGGATCGCCCGCGAACTGCACGACGTGGTCGCGCACCACATGACGATGATCGCGATCCAGTCCGAGGCGGCGCCGCTGAAGGTACCGGACCTCCCGCCCGCCGCGGTCGAGATCTTCGCGCAGCTCAACAAGGCCGCGCGCGAGGCGCTCACCGAGACCCGCACGGTCGTGGGCCTGCTCCGGTCGGAGGAGGAGGCTGCCGAGCGGGCTCCGGCGCCCGGCCTGGAACTCCTCGAGGACCTGGTGGGCCACGCCAGGGCCGGCGGTCTCCGGGTGACGCCGACGGTCGTCGGTGTGCCCCGCCCGCTGTCCGCGGCCGTCGACGTCTCCGCGTACCGCATCCTGCAGGAGGCGCTCAGCAACGCCACGCGCTACGCGCCCGGGAGCGAGGTGGGGGTCGAGGTCCGTTACGGGCCCGACGCCCTGCACCTGTCGGTCACCAACTCCGCGGCCGACGTCGGTCAGCGCGCCACCGTGGGCGCGGGCGGCGTCCCCGCCCCGTCCGACCCCTTCCGCGCGCTCGGAGCGCGCGGAGCCGGGGCGCGCGGGAAGGCGGCGGCCGAAGCCGCGGAGCGGGCGTCGCTCGGAGGTGGGCACGGTCTGGTGGGGATCCGGGAACGCACGTCGATGCTCGGCGGCGAGATGTCCGCCGGGCCGCGCCCCGGGGGAGGCTGGGCGGTGACCGCGGTGCTCCCGACCGCGGAATCCCCGCTCCCGGGAGCGGGGATTCCGGCGTGACGGGTACGGATCAGGCGGACTTGCGCTGACGCTTCTTCGCGGCTTTCTTCTGCTCGGCGGCCGCGGCTTCGAGCGCGTCGCAGAACGCGTTGACCGATTCACGCAGCAGACGCGCCTTGCGCAGTGCGTTGCGACGGTCGGCCGCGGAGTGGTTCGAGAACACGTCGAAGTCGAGCGTGGCCGAACGGCGGCAGTCCGCGAGCTGGTACGAGGCCATCAGGTCGAGGCCACCGTTCTCGCTCTTGTCGAGCTCGATCCGAGCCTCGACGAACGCGGTGCTGTGGAACCCGGGACGGTTCAGCCAGAACCGTCGGTAGTGAAGACGGCGTGACATGGGTTGCTCCTAGGCGAAGAGAGGGGCCGGGGCTCGCCGGAACGGCTAGCGAGCCCCGCAGGGCAACAGCCCGCCGCGGGGCCGTTGGGCCCTCTCTCCATCCGTCAGCACGTCCTCCAATCTACGGCCGGGCGGCAACCCAATAAGGTGCGTCCATGACGATCCGGGTGGTGGTGGCCGACGACCAGGTTATGATTCGGGACGGTCTCGCGACGCTGCTGACCGCGGCCGGCGACGTCGAGGTGGTGGGCCAGGCCGGCAACGGCCGCGAGGCGGTCGAGCTGGCACGCAGCCTCGCGCCCGACGTCATCGTGATGGACGTCCGGATGCCGGTGCTCGACGGCATCGCCGCCACCGCCGAGATCCTCGGGGAAACCCCGGAGGACGACGCACCCAAGATCCTCGTGCTCACGACGTTCGACCTCGACGAGTACGTGTACGACGCGCTGTCGGCCGGTGCGAGCGGCTTCCTGTTGAAGGACGCGCCCGGCGCGGACCTGCTCAACGCGGTGCGGGTCGTCGCGCGCGGCGACGCGCTGCTCGCCCCGTCGGTGACCAGGCGCCTGATCGGCGACTTCGCCCGGCGCCGGAAGCGTGATCTGCCTGGTGGTGCGGTCACCGAGCTGACGCCGCGCGAGCGCGAGGTGCTCGGGCTGATCGCCCGCGGGCTCTCCAACGCCGAGATCGCCGCCGAACTGTTCCTCGCCGAGCAGACGATCAAGACGCACGTCGGGCACATCCTGACCAAGCTCAACCTGCGCGACCGCACCCAGGCCGTGGTGTTCGCCTACCAGCGCGGACTGGTGGGGTAGGGGTACTAGGGGTCGACGCGGGGACCGATACCTGAGAGGGAGCCATGCCGGACTCCGCAGCGTGACGATTCGAGGCGCGGAAATTCTTAGCGTCTGGAGGCATGAAGGCCAGCCTCGTTCTCCTCCTCAGTGGATTGATCCTCGTCGGCTCGATCGCCGCCACCGGGTGGTGGGCGACCGGCAACCCCTCCTCGCGTCCCCCGGCGCCGCTCGGCGCCGAGGCCTGGACCAGCGTCGTCACGACGGTCGCCCCTGAGCTCGCCCGGGCCGACGTGCCCGACCCGGCCACCGCGTCGCCGTCCGAGGTGGCCGCGTTCGCCGACCGGCTCACCCCGCGCCAGCGCGACGACCTGGTGCGGCTCGCACCGGCCACGGTCGGCAACCTCGACGGCCTTCCGCTCACGATGCGTTACGCCGCCAACGAGTCGATGGTGACCGAGGCCCCCACCCCGGTGGTGGAGCAGGTGCTCGCGGTGAACGCCGTCGCCGGCCTCCGGACCGCCGAGTCCACGCGCCCCGGACGCACGCTGGCCTACGACCCGCGCGGTGACGGGCGGGTCGTGCAGGTCGTCGGTGATCTGGAGCGGGCGAAGCACATCGCGGTACTGGTGCCCGGCAGCAGCTGGCGACTGGACAACGTGCTGCGCTGGCCGTCCGGTCACCGGACGTCCCCGCTGGTCAACGCAACCGTCTTACAGCGGGCCCTCGGCGACGACGCGGCGATCGTGGTCTGGCTCGGCTACGACGCGCCGGAACGGGTGGACCTGGCCGCGGTCGGGTCGGCCCGGGCAATCGCCGGCGCCGGTGCGCTGCGACGGTTCCTGAACAGCCTGCCCGCCGTGCACGTCAGCCTGCTCTGCCACAGCTACGGCACGGTGGTGTGCGGCCGCGCGCTCCCCGGCGCCCCGGTGGACGAGGTCGTCGCGCTCGGCTCGCCCGGCATGGACGTCGCAACGGTGTCCGACCTGCGCACCACCGCTCGCGTCTGGGCGGCACGCACCGCCGACGACCCGATCCGCGTCACCCCGGCGGTCCGCGTGCTCGGGCTGGGGCACGGCACGTCGCCGGTCGATCCGAAGTTCGGGGCGCGGGTGTTCCGCACCGGCACCGCGACCGGCCACGACCAGTACTACGCCGAGGGCACGGAGTCGCTGGCGAACATCGCGCGCATCGTGCTCGGGCACGCGGCGGAGGTGACGCTGCGATGACGTCCCTGGCTACCCGGATCGACGCCGCCACTCCGGCCGACCGTGACCGCTCCCTCGACGGACTACGCGCCCTGGCCGTGATCGGCGTGGTCGTCGGCCACTTCCTGGTGATGGCGCTCGTTCCCGACGCGTCGGGGGCGCTGCGGGTACGCAGCCCGCTCACCGCGCTGCCCGACTTCGCGCCGCTGAGCTGGGTGCTCCAGATGCTGGCGCTGTTCTTCCTGGTCGGTGGCTACTCGGCGGCGCGGGGTCTGGAGGGTCGCGCGTACGGCCCCTGGATCCGCCGCCGGCTGGTCCGCCTGACCCGGCCGGTGATCGCCGTGACCGCGGTGCTGGCCTGCGCGTTCCCGCTGCTCTCGCTGGCCGGCGTGCCGGCCGGGACGCTGCGCACCACGACCGCGCTCGTGGTCCAGCCGCTCTGGTTCATCGCGGTCTACGGGGTCGTGACGGCGCTGACGCCGGTGGTGGTGGCGGTGGTGCGCCGGATGGGCGCCTGGGCCGCGCTGCCGCTGGTGGCGACCGTCGCGGTCGTCGACGCGCTGCGCTACGGCGTCGACGGTGTCCCGGGCTGGATCGGGCTGATCAACGTGCTGCCGGGCTGGGCCTTCGCGTACGTGCTCGGGGTCGCCTGGGCCCAGGGGCGGTTGTCCCGGCGGGCGGCGATGACGCTCGCGGGCGTCGGCGCGGCCCTGCTCGTCACGCTGGTGCTCCTGTTCGGTTACCCGGCGAGCGTCGTCGGTGTCCCCGGCGCCGGGCGGGTGAACTCGCACCCGCCGTCCCTGCTGGTGGTGGCCCTGGCGATGGCCCAGTGCGGGCTCGCCGTCCTGCTGCGCGACCGCCTGGCGGCCTTCCTGCGCGCACCGCGACGCTGGGCGGCGGTGGCGATGCTGAACCTGGTCGCGCTCACGGTGTTCTGCTGGCACCAGCTCGCGCTGGTCCTGCTGACGCTGGTCACCGCCGATCTGCCCGGGCTCCACGAGCTGCCGGACGGTCTGGGCTGGGCGGGGTGGCGCCTGCTCTGGCTACCGGTGCACTGCCTCGTGCTGGCCGCTCTGGTCTGGGCCACCCGCCGCTTCGAGGCTCCGTGGACGGGCGCTCTGCGCCAGCTGGGCCCGGTGGCGGTGGTGCTGGCGGCCGGGTTCGGCGCGTACGCGGTGACCGTGCTCTGAAGCGGGGATCCGGGGCGTCAGGCGGGGGTGGCGCGGACGTCGCGGGCGGTCACCGGGTCGCCGCAGGTGCCGCAGGCCAACGTGGGGGCCAGCGGCCCCTCGCAGGCCAGGTGCGTCAACCGCAGCGGCGGCCCGCTGCCGTCGTCCATCCACCGGTCGCCCCAGCTCATCAGCGACACGATCACCGGGTACAGGTCGAGCCCTTTCGCGGTGAGCCGGTACTCGTACCGGTCGGGTTTCTCGGCGTACCGCTCGCGCCGCAGCACCTCGTCGGCGGTGAGTTGACGCAGCCGCTCGGCCAGCACCGGCCGGGACGCCCCGGTGCGCTGCTGGAAGTCCTCGAACCGCCGCACGCCGCGGAACGACTCGCGCAGCACGAGCATCGTCCAGCGCTCGCCGACCACCGACAGGGTCCGGGCGATCGAGCACCGCTCGCCGCCGATCTCCGACCATCGCATCCCAAGATCCTAGCTGAGCTGCTACGTTCTGAAACAGAACCCACTGAGCGCAGGGAGACGCCGTGACCACGACCCGACCGGGGCAGTCGGATCCGTCCACCCTTTCCGGCCTGGCCGGCCGCTCGGGCCTCGAGCTCATCCGCGCGATCGCCACCGGCGAGGCGTCGCCGCCGAACATCGCCCGGCTGCTCGGCATGGAGATGGTCGAGGCCGACGAGGGCCGCGTCGTCTTCACGCTCGACACCAAGCCCGACTTCTCGAACCCGCTCGGCACCGTGCACGGCGGCATCCACGCCACGTTGCTCGACTCGGCGATGGGCTGCGCCGTGCACACCACGCTGCCCGCCGGCGTCGGCTACACCACGCTGGAACTGAAGGTCAACTACGTCAAAGCCATCACGCTGGACGCCGGGACGCTGACCTGCGTCGGCGAGGTGATCCACGTCGGCGGGCGGGTGGCCACCGCGGAGGGGCGGCTCACCGACAGCGCCGGCCGTCTCCTCGCCCACGGCACCACCACGTGCATGATCTTCCGGTAGGTGGGCGGCCCGCTCAGGGCTCCAGGTCAGAGCCGAGAAACAAGCACAGCTCGTTCTTGAGCGCGGCTCAGGTCGGTGCCAGGTTCGCCGGGGATCGTCGGCTCCGTGCTGGAGACTGCTACCGACGAACGAACCTCGACCCCGGCGGCGCCCGCCCGCCCCCGTGACCCCGCCTGGGTCCGTCCCTCGCTGCTGGTGATCCTGGCGGTGTCGGCCGTGCTCTACCTCTGGGACCTGGGCGCCTCCGGGTGGGCCAACGACTTCTACGCGGCCGCGGTCCAGGCGGGCACGAAGAGCTGGACCTCGTTCTTCTTCGCCTCGTCCGACTGGGGCAACGTCATCACCGTCGACAAACCGCCCGCGGCGATGTGGGTGATGGCGCTGTCCGGGCGCCTCTTCGGGTTCTCCAGCTGGAGCATGCTCGTGCCCGAGGCCTTGATGGGCGTCGCCTCGGTCTGGCTGTTGTACGCGGCCGTTCGCCGCTGGTCGGGCCCCGCCGCCGGGCTGGCGGCCGCCGCGCTGTTCGCGGTGACGCCGGTCGCCGTGCTCATGTTCCGGTTCAACAATCCGGACGCCCTGCTCGTGCTGTTGATGCTCGCCGCGGCGTACTGCGTGACGCGTGCCGTGGACTCGGCGGCGTCGCGGGGCGGCACCTGGTGGCTGGCGTTGGCCGGCGTCGCGCTGGGCTTCGCGTTCCTCACCAAGACGCTGCAGTCGTTCCTGGTGCTGCCGGCGCTGGCGCTGGTGTACCTGGTGTGCGCGCCGACCCGGCTCCGGCGGCGGATCGGGCAGCTGCTGGTCGGTGGGGTCGCGCTCGTCGTCGCGGCCGGGTGGTACGTCGTCGCGACGATGCTGTGGCCGGCGGACCGCCGGCCGTACCTGGGCGGATCCGGGGACAACACGTTTCTCGGGCTGGCGTTCGGCTACAACGGCCTGGACCGGGTCGTCTCCGGGGGTGGGGGCGGCCCGGGCGGGGGGCCCGGTGGCGGCGGTGGTTTCGGCGGCTCGACCGGCCTGACCCGGCTGTTCAACGAGCAGATGGGGACGCAGATCGCCTGGTTCCTGCCGGCCGCGGTGGTGGCGCTGGTCGCCGGGCTGTGGCTCACGCGGCGGGCGGCGCGTACCGACCGGGTGCGTGCCGGGCTGATCCTGTGGGGCGGCTGGCTGGTCGTGACCGCCGGGATCTTCAGCTGGATGGAAGGCATCTTCCACTCGTACTACAACGTCGCGCTGGCGCCCGGGGTGGCGGCGACGCTCGCGATCGGGGGCCGGGAGCTCTGGTCGGCGCGGGGGAGTGTCGTCGGGAGGGTCGTGCTGGCGGGGCTGGCCGGGGTGTCGACCTGGGTGGCGTGGGATCTGCTCGGGCGCGCGGCGGACTGGAACTCGTGGCTGCGGTGGGTGGTGCTGGCCGGCGGCGTCGTCGGCGTGCTCGCGCTGCTCCTCGGTGCGCGTTCGGCCCGGCGGGTGGCCGTGGTCGGGGCCACGGTCGGGGCGCTGGCCGTGCTGGCGGGTCCGGCCGCGTACGCCGCGCAGACCGCGGCGACCCCGCACACCGGCTCGACCCCCACCGCCGGCCCGGCGGGCACGGGCGGCTTCGGCGGCCCCGGCAACGGCCGCCGAGGCGAGTTCCCCGGCGGCGGCACCTTCCCGGGCGGCGGCACCTTCCCCGGCGGCGGTACCTTCCCGGGCGGCAACGCCCAAGGCGGAAATCCCCCGGGCGGAACCCCGCCCGGCCGAGACACCCAGGGCGGCAACGGGCCCGGGAGCAACGCGCCCGGCGCCGCCCAGGGCAATCAGCTTCCCGGCGGGAACGGCGGCCCGACCTTCACCCGCGGCGGCTTCGGCGGGGGCCAGGCCGACGCCCAACTCGTCGCGCTCCTGAAAAAGACCACGACCCAGTGGGCCGCGGCCGCGATCGGCTCCCAGAGCGCATCCTCACTGCAACTCGAGAGCGACCGGGCCGTGATCCCGATCGGCGGCTTCAGCGGCAGCGACCCCGCCCCCACCCTGGCCCAGTTCCAACAGTGGGTCTCCGAAGGCCGGATCCACTACTTCGTCGGTGGCGGAACGGGTGGCGGCCGCGGCGGACCGGGCGGCGACCGCGGCACCGGCAGCGACATCAGCACCTGGGTGGAGGAGAACTACACCGCCACCACGGTCGGCACCCAGACCGTGTACGACCTCACGAAGCCCAGGTCGTAGCCCGCGCTCAACCGCAGCAGCCTCCGCCGCAGCACCCGCCACCCGCGGGTGCGGCGGCGGGCGGCACCGCGCGAGCTGAACCCGAAGCGGCGCGGCTCGTGGCCGAGGAA
>NZ_BAAAGX010000001.1:86708-138985 GCF_039524755.1 Cryptosporangium japonicum | reverse complement strand
CGAGAGCGCGGAGAACACCCGTGTGGTCTCGGCGTGGCCGGCGGGGCAGGGAACTGAGGACGGGGTGCTCTCGTGCACCGAACGTCGCACCTCGAAGACGGTGCGGCACTCCCGACAGCGGTACTCATAGGCAGCCACGGACACCACGATAACGCCGCCCCGGCACACGTCCCCTCAGCTATAGCACCCTAGTTGACATCAATCAGCCACGGGAGGGATGTGAATCGGTTCACTAGGAGGGCTACCTTGACCTCATGACGCGTCGAGCCAAAATCGTGTGCACCATCGGACCGGCGACCGCGTCGTCAGAGCGCCTCCGCGCGCTGGTCGACGCCGGTATGAACATCGCCAGGCTGAACTTCAGCCACGGTGCACACGCCGACCACGAAGGGGTCTACCAACGGGTCCGGGAGGCCGCCGAGGCCACCGGCAAGGCGGTCGGCGTTCTCGCCGACCTGCAGGGACCCAAGATCCGCCTCGGAAAGTTCGCCGAGGGCCCTGTCGAGTGGAAGACCGGCGAGGTCGTCTCGATCACCACCGACGACATCGTCGGCGATCACGACCGGGTCTCCACCACCTACCGCAAGCTGGCCAACGAGGTCGCGATCGGCGACCGGCTGCTCATCGACGACGGCAAGCTGGCCCTCGAGGTCACCGGCGTCGAGGGCAACGACATCCGCTGCCTGGTCCTCGAGGGCGGCCCGGTCAGCAACAACAAGGGCCTCTCGCTGCCCAACGTGAAGATCAGCGTCCCGGCGCTCTCGGAGAAGGACGCGGAGGACCTCCGCTTCGCCCTCCGCCTCGGCGCCGACATGATCGCGCTCTCGTTCGTCCGCTCGCCCGACGACATCAAGCTCGTCCACGCGATCATGGACGAGGAGGGCCGCCGGGTCCCGGTCATCGCGAAGATCGAGAAGCCCGAGGCGGTCGAGTACCTCGAGCAGATCGTGCTGGCCTTCGACGGGCTGATGGTCGCCCGCGGTGACCTGGGCGTCGAGCTGCCGCTCGAGCAGGTGCCGCTGGTGCAGAAGCGCGCGATCCAGCTGGCGCGGGAGAACGCCCGCCCGGTGATCGTCGCCACCCAGATGCTCGACTCGATGATCGAGAACTCCCGGCCCACCCGCGCCGAGGCGTCCGACGTCGCGAACGCCGTCCTCGACGGTGCCGACGCGGTCATGCTCTCGGCCGAGACCAGCGTCGGCCGGTACCCGATCCTCACCGTCCGCACGATGGCCAAGATCATCGAGACGGTCGAGGAGTCGAAGACGCCGGTCCCGGCCCTGCAGCACGCGCCCAGGACGCAGGGTGGCGCGATCTCGGCCGCCGCGCGTCAGATCGGTGAGGTCATCGAGGCCAAGGCGCTGGTGGCGTTCACGCTCACCGGCGACACCGTGCGCCGCGTCGCCCGCCTGCACACCCAGCTGCCGCTGCTCGCGTTCACGCCGATCGAAAGCGTCCGCAACCAACTGGCGCTGTCCTGGGGCGTCGAGACGTTTCTCTCACCGTCGGTGGAGCACACCGACGACATGGTGAAGCAGGTCGACACGCTGCTGCAGGAGGCCGGCTGGTGTTCGCCGGGCGACAGCGTCGTCATCGTCGCGGGTACGCCGCCGAACCAGGCCGGCGCGACGAACACCGTCCGCGTCCACCGGATCGGGTCGCTCGGCTGAACCCATTCAGTAGAAAGAGCCTGGCCGCAGCCGCGGCCAGGCTCTTTCTCGTGGTGCCGGGAGCGGGATTCGAACCCGCACGCCCTTTCGGGCAGACGCTTTTGAGGCGTCCGAGTCTGCCATTCCTCCATCCCGGCGGGGTGGTGAGCATGAGTTACCACCGCGCAGCCTGCCTCCGCAACATCTGCGCACTGTGAATCGGGCAGCCGGAAGAGACCGGCAGCCGGTTCACGGCCCGCGCACGGAAGCTCTGACAGCTTAGCCCGGTACGCTGCTCGCCAGCAGGCACCATCAGCCGTCGGCATCCGGCACTCCGCGACCCGGGGTGCGCGCGCCCGGCTCCACGTCAACCCAGAGGAGGCCCCATGGCTGAGTCTCCGGCGTCCAACCCGGCTTCGGCCGCCGCCGAAACCGCCGCTACGACGCGACGCGTCCTCATCGCCGAGGACGAGGCGCTGATCCGCCTCGATCTGAAGGAGATGCTGGTCGAAGAGGGTTACGAGGTGGTCGGTGAGGCCGGCGACGGCCAGAAGGCGATCGAGCTCGCCGAGGAGCTCCGCCCCGACCTGGTGATCCTGGACGTCAAGATGCCGGTGCTCGACGGCCTGGCCGCCGCCGAACGCATCGCCGGCGACCGCATCGCCCCGGTGGTGATCCTCACCGCGTTCAGCCAGCGCGATCTGGTCGAGCGGGCCCGCAGCGCGGGCGCGATGGCCTACCTGGTGAAGCCGTTCCAGAAGAAGGACCTGCTGCCCACCATCGAGATGGCGGTCTCGCGCTTCGCCGAGATCACCGCGCTCGAGAAGGAGGTCACCGACCTCACCGAGCGCCTGGCCACCCGCAAGGTGATCGAGCGGGCCAAGGGCCTGCTCCAGGAACAGGGCATGAGCGAGCCGGAGGCGTTCCGGTGGATCCAGCGCACGGCGATGGACCGCCGCACCACGATGAAGCTGGTTGCCGAAACCATCGTGGAAACGCAGACGCAACGAGCCGGTAGTTGATGTTGCAGTAGTCCTTTCGGGCACCCGGTCGTCCCAATTGGGTAACGGCCGGGTTGTCACTCTCCGCTGGTCGGACGCACGACGTGCGGATTTCGCCCCAACGCGAGCTTTCTTCTGATCACTTTGCTGTTACGACGTCCAACAAGGCTGGTCAGAGCAGTGACGGCACTTCTATAGTCCCTCCCACACAGGGGGATGCGGATTCGTGCCGAGCGCGGTGACGGACGGCATGCCCACGTTTAGTGGAGGTTTACTCGTGCGTCTTCGCAACCTCGCGCGCGTGGCGGCTGTCAGTGCCGCTGTCGCGCTCGCTATCACCGGTTGCAGTAGCGGCGGTGACGACGACGGCGGGTCGAACGCCAGCGGCGGCGACAAGGCCTGCGACCTGATCATCGGGTTCGTCGGACCGCAGACCGGTGACAACGCGGCGCTCGGGATCAACATCTCGAACGGTGCGCAGCTGGCCGTCGACCAGTACAACGAGAAGAACGCGGACTGCAAGGTCACGCTGAAGAAGTTCGACTCCGAGGGCAAGCCGGAGAAGGCTTCGACGGTCGTCCCCGAGGTCGTCCAGGACGAGAAGATCATCGGCGTCGTCGGCCCGGCGTTCTCCGGTGAGACCAAGGCGACCGGCCCGACGTTCGAGGAGGCCGGTCTCCCGATCATCTCCGCCTCGGCGACGAACCCGGCGCTGTCGGAGAACGGCTGGAAGATCTTCCACCGCGTTCTCGGTAGCGACAACGCGCAGGGCCCGCAGGCCGCGAAGTACATCAAGGACGACCTGAAGGCCAGCAAGGTCTACGTCGTCGACGACGCGTCCGAGTACGGCAAGGGCCTCGCCGACATCGTCAAGAAGGACCTCGGCAGCGCCGTGGTCAAGTCGCAGACGATCCAGGACGGTCAGACCGACTTCTCCGCGGTCGTCACCGACATCCGTTCGTCCGGTGCCACCGCCGTGTACTTCGGTGGGTACTACGACGAGGCCGGTCTGCTCCGCAAGCAGCTGAGCCAGGCCGGTGGCCAGTCGATCACGATGATCGCCGGTGACGGCGTGAAGGACGTCAAGTTCATCGACGGTGCCGGTGCGGCCGCCGCCGAGGGCACGATCGTCACCTGCCCGTGCCTCCCGCCGGAGAAGGCCCCGGGCACGTTCTTCGACGACTACAAGAAGGCCTTCAGCGCCGACCCGTCGACCTACTCGGCCGAGGCGTTCGACGCCGCGACCGTCTTCCTCGACGGCATCGCCGACGGCAAGAAGACCCGCGCCGAGATGCTCGAGTTCGTGAACTCGTACGACAAGCAGGGCATCACGAAGCAGGTCAAGTTCGACGACAAGGGTGAGGTCGCCGACAAGGGCGTCTGGGCCTACAAGTTCGAGGGCGGCAAGATCGTCGCGCTCAAGGAGATCAAGTAATTCGCCGGGCCGGATGGTATTTCCGGCCCGCCTGATCCCCTCCTGAGTAACGACGAGGCCGGGCGCCGGCACCGACCGGCGCCCGCCCTTCGTCGTGCAAGGCCAGGCGTTGCCGCCACGAACGGCCGCGTCACCCTGTAGCCCCTCGAACCCACCGGTTGGAACTTTGGCAGATGGACTTCTCTGCACTATTCGATAACTTCGGTCAGCTGACAGCGACCGGCTTCACCCAGGGGGCGATCTATGCGCTCGTCGCCCTGGGGTACACGCTCGTGTACGGCGTCCTGCGCCTGATCAACTTCGCGCACTCCGAGGTGTTCGTCACCGGCACCTTCGCGGCGATCCTCACCCTTCGACTGGTGGGTGTCGGCGCGGACGAGGCGGTGCCGAGCGTCGCGATCGTGATCGCGGTGATCCTCGCGGCGATGGTCGCGGCGATGGCCGCGTCGGGTGCCACCGCGCTCGTCGTCGAGCGGATCGCGTACCGCCCGCTGCGTAAGCGCAACGCGCCGCCCCTGGTCTTCCTGATCAGCGCGATCGGTGCGTCGATCGCGATCTCGGAGGCGTTCGGCGTCTTCTACAGCCGCGACAACGTGCCGGTGGGCAACCTGATCGAGCCCTCGACGCAGTTCGAGCTGTTCGGCGCGTCGATCACCAACCAGATGATCCTGGTGGTCGTCGCCGCGTTCGGCGTCATGATCCTGCTCGACACGATCATCAACCGGACCCGGCTCGGCCGCGGTATCCGGGCGGTGGCCATGGACCCCGATGCCGCCGCGTTGATGGGCGTCAACAAGGACCGGGTCATCGCGTGGACGTTCGTGCTCGGTGGTCTGATGGCCGGTGTCGCCGCGGTGCTCTACAACCTGCAGTTCGGCGTCACGAAGTTCAACGCCGGCTTCCTGCTGGGCCTGAAGGCGTTCACCGCCGCGGTGCTCGGCGGTATCGGCAACCTGCGCGGCGCGCTGCTCGGCGGGCTGTTGCTGGGCCTGGTCGAGAACTGGGGGCAGGCGGTGATCGGGTCGCAGTGGCGTGACGTCATCGCGTTCGTCTTCCTGATCCTGGTCCTGATGTTCCGGCCGACCGGTCTGCTCGGCGAGTCGCTGGGGAGGGCCCGCGCATGACTCAGGACACTCTGGCTCCGCCGGCGCCCACCACCGGGTCGCCGCTGCTCCGGGTCGCCGACGCGATCGCCGACCGGCGGTCCGCGGCGATGGGGTCGTTCCGGTCGCGGTTCGGCCGGCTGCCCACCCCGGCCCGGTACGTGCCGGCCGCGATCCTGCTGATCGTGCTGGTGCTCCTCCCGGTCTGGGACAAGAACCTGCGCTCGTCCACCGGCTCCGGCATCCCGGTCATCGGGACGCCGAACACGAGCTTCTCGGGCGTGCTGTTCCTGGTCGGCGCGTTCGCGCTCTGCGCGATCGGCCTGAACGTCGTGGTCGGCTTCGCCGGTCTGCTCGACCTCGGGTACGTCGGCTTCTACGCGGTCGGCGCCTACACGGTCTCGGTGTTCGGGTCGCCGTCCAGCGACCTCGCCACCGCGTACCCGTGGCTGATCTGCGTGCCGATCGGCATCGCGATCGCGATGGTCGCCGGCGTCATCCTCGGTGGTCCGACGCTGCGTCTGCGCGGTGACTACCTGGCGATCGTGACGCTCGGCTTCGGTGAGATCGTCCGGCTGGCCGCGGTCAACACGTCGTGGCTCGGCAACCGGTCGGGTATCTCGAACATCCCGAAGCCGCCCGGCGAGAAGGCCGACGGTTCGAAGCTGTTCGGCGTCGTCGACATCACGCCGTTCTACTGGCTGATCCTGGCGTTCATCATCGTCATCCTGGTGCTGATCTCGAACCTGGAGCGCAGCCGCGTCGGCCGCGCCTGGCTCGCGATCCGCGAGGACGAGGACGCCGCCGAGCTGATGGGCGTCCCGACGTTCCGCTTCAAGCTCTGGGCGTTCGCGATCGGCGCGGCGGTGGGCGGCATCTCCGGCGGCATCTTCGCCAGCCGGCAGGGCTTCATCAACCCGGACACGTTCGACGTCCTGACCTCGATCCTGTTCCTGGCCGCGGTCGTCATCGGCGGCTCCGGCAACAAGTTCGGCGTCATCCTCGGCGCGGTCATCGTCGTCTACGTCCCGGAGCGGCTGCGCGGCTTCGACGAGTCGCTGTTCGGCGCCTGGTTCGTGGTGCTGATCGTCGCGCTGCTGGTGGCGCTGATCTCGCAGCGGAAGAAGCTGCTGAGCAGCACGGCGAGGGCGATCGCGACGATCGTCGGCGGTCTGCTCGGGTTCGTGGTCGCGGTGTCGGTCGGCACCCAGCTGCACTCGATCGTGACCGACGTCGGCACCGACAACCCGACCCGGTTGCTGGTCGGGGCCCTGGTCCTGGTCGCGATCGCGGGCATCGTGCTGACCCGGCTGATCGGCCTCGCGTCGGGCGACGGGCCCAAGGCCGTGGCACTCTTCCTGGGAGCCTTCGTCACCGTGCTGCTCGGGGCGATCGCCCCGTACGTGTTCGACGAGATCGGCGACGGCGTCCAGGCGCTGCGGTACTTCGCCTTCGGTATCGCCCTGATCGTGATGAGCGTGTTCCGTCCGCAGGGTCTGCTGCCCAACCGGCGCCGCGCGACCGAACTCGCCGACCGGAAGAAGGAGGTGGCGGCCGGTGTCAACGCCTGAGAACGCCCCCGAGACGAACGGCGTCGTGCCGGACGCGCCGCCGCCGGCGGTCGACGAGAGCGTCGACCTGCCGGAGCCCGAAGCGCACGTCAGCGTCGGTGAGAAGCTGCTCGAGATGCGTGACGTCACGTTGCGCTTCGGCGGTGTCACCGCGCTCAACGGCGTCGACTTCGCGATCAACCGGGGCGAGATCCTCGGTCTGATCGGGCCCAACGGCGCCGGCAAGACCACGTGCTTCAACGTGATGACCGGCGTCTACCAGCCCACCGACGGTGAGGTCTGGTTCGACGGCAAGAAGCTGGGCCGGCGCAAGAAGTACCAGATCACCCGGCTCGGCATCGCCCGGACGTTCCAGAACATCCGGTTGTTCCCCGAGATGAGCGCGCTGGAGAACGTCATGGTGGGGGCCGACGCCCGCCACAAGACGAGCGTCCCCGGCGCGGTCTTCCGGCTCTCCCCGCGGCACTTCCGCGAGGAGAAGGACGGTCGCGACCGGGCGATGGAGCTGCTCCAGTTCGTCGGGATCGCCGACCAGGCGCACTCGTCGGCACGCAACCTGCCCTACGGCTACCAGCGTCGTCTGGAGATCGCCAGGGCGCTGGCCACCGAGCCGACGCTGCTCTGCCTGGACGAGCCGGCCGCCGGCTTCAACCCGGCCGAGAAGGCCGAACTGATGGACCTGATCCGGGCGATCCGCGACCAGGGGTACACGGTGCTGCTGATCGAGCACGACATGCGGCTGGTCATGGGAGTGACCGACCGGATCGTCGTCCTCGAGTTCGGCAAGAAGATCGCCGAGGGCACGCCGGCCGAGGTCCGCGACAACCCCGCGGTCATCGCCGCCTACCTCGGTGTGCCGGAGGAGGAGCCGACCGATGTTGCTTGAGATCAACGACCTCGCGGTCGCCTACGGGCGGATCGAGGCACTGCACGGGATCTCGATCCAGGTCGAGGCGGGCGAGATCGTGACGCTGATCGGCGCCAACGGCGCCGGGAAGAGCACGACGATGCGCGCGATCTCCGGTCTCCGGCCGGCGAGCCGCGGCAGCATCGTGTTCGACGGCGAGGACATCACCACGCTGCGCGCGGACCTGCGCGTGACGCGGGGCATCTCGCAGGCGCCGGAGGGCCGGGGAATCTTCGCCGGCATGACGGTGGCCGAGAACCTCGACATGGGCACGTACGCCCGCAAGGACCTGCGTGGCCGGGCCCGCGAAGAAGGCCTGGAGCGCGTGTTCACGCTGTTCCCGCGTCTGGCCGAGCGGCGTACCCAGGTCGCGGGAACGATGTCGGGCGGTGAGCAGCAGATGCTCACGATCGGGCGGGCCCTGATGGCGCGTCCGCGGCTGCTGCTCCTGGACGAGCCGTCGATGGGGCTGGCGCCGATGCTCATCGCGCAGATCTTCCGGATCATCAAGGAGATCAACGAGCAGGGCACCACGGTGCTCGTCGTCGAGCAGAACGCCCAGCAGGCGCTCTCGATCGCCGACCGCGCCTACATCCTGGAGACCGGCTCGATCGTCAAGAGCGGGCAGGGACGTGACATGCTCGGCGACCCCGCGATCAAGGCCGCCTACCTGGGCGTCGCGTAACTCACGCAGTACCCGCGGGCCGGCTCAGCGCAGAGGCCGGTCCGCGGGGCGGTTCCGCCGAAGTCCCCCGACCCGGCGGCAGTTATTTACCGGGAGGTAACTCCAATGCGCTCGCTCCCTGTCGGCCGTGGCCGTCGAATGTTCGCCACCGTGGCCGTGCTCGCCGCGGTCGCCGCCGGTCTGGCCGGCTGTGGTGACGACCCCAGCGACACCTCGTCCGAGTCGTCCCCCGCGCCGAGCGCCTCGGCCGACACCGACCTCGCCTCGAAGGTTCCGGACGCGATCAAGTCCGACGGCAAGATCCTGGTCGGCACCGACTCGTCGTACGCGCCGAACGAGTTCCTCGACACCGATGGCAAGACCATCAAGGGCTTCGACATCGACCTGTTCACCGCGGTGGCCCAGAAGCTGGGGCTGAAGGCGGAGTTCGTGACCGCGGGCTTCGACGACATCATCCCCGGTATCGGCTCGGGCAAGTACGAGATCGGCGTCTCCTCGTTCACGATCAACGACGAGCGCAAGCAGACCGTCAACATGGTCAGCTACTTCAACGCCGGCACCCAGTGGGCGACGAAGAAGGGCACCAAGATCAACCCGGACGACGTCTGCGGCCAGAAGATCGCGGTGCAGAAGGGCACGGTCCAGGTCGACGACATCACGGCCCGGTCGAAGAAGTGCACCGACGCCGGCAAGAAGGCGATCACGATCGACCAGTACGCGGGCCAGGACCAGGCCACCGCGTCGGTCGTGTCCGGTAAGGACGCGGCGACGCTCGCCGACTCGCCGATCGCCGCGTACGCCGTCGAGCAGTCGAACGGGCAGCTCGAGCTGGCCGGCGACATCTACGACGCCGCGCCGTACGGCTACGTGGTCAAGAAGGACCAGACCGACTTCGCGCAGGCGATCGCCGACGCCACCAAGGCGCTGATCGCGGACGGCACCTACAAGACCGTCCTGGAGAAGTGGGGCGTCGACGCTGGCGCGATCACCGACCCGGCCGTCAACCCCTGATGTCCGAGCCTTCCTCGGCGGGCGCGGAAGCGCCCGCCGAGCGGGTTCGCCCGGAGCCGATCAAGGCAGTGCCCGTGCGCCACCCCGGCCGCTGGGTCGCGGTGGCGGTCATCGTGGTGCTGGTCGCGATGTTCGTGCACATGCTGGTGACGAACCCCGCGTTCCAGTGGTCGTTCATGGTCAACCACATGTTCCGGTCGCCGATCATCGAGGGCGTCCGCACCACGCTGGTGATGACCGTGCTGGCCATGCTCGTCGGGATCCTGCTCGGCATCGTCGCGGCCGTGCTGCGGCTGTCGCCGAACCCGGTGCTCTCGACCGCGGCCTGGCTCTACACCTGGTTCTTCCGTGCCGTGCCCCGGTACGTGCTGCTGGTGCTGTTCGGCAACCTGGGCATCCTCTACGCCCGGTTCGAGTTCGGCCTGCCGTTCGACCACCAGATCGCCGACCTGCTCGGCATCGACTTCAGCGCCCGGATCTTCGGGCTGAACGCCAACACGTTCCTCACCGGCTTCACCGCCGGTCTGATCGGGCTGGCGCTCTCCGAGGGCGCGTACATGGCCGAGATCGTCCGGGCCGGCATCCAGTCGGTCGACCCGGGCCAGAACGAGGCCGCGCAGGCGCTCGGCATGGGTCGCGCGGCCACCATGCGGCGGATCATCCTGCCGCAGGCCATGCGGGTGGTCGTGCCGCCGACCGGCAACGAAGTGACGGCGATGTTGAAGGACACCTCGCTGCTCGTCGCGGTGCCGGTGACCAACGAGCTGTTCTTCCAGCTCGAAGCGATCGGCAACCGCACGTTCCAGGTGTTCCCGATGTTGGTGGCCGCCTGCCTGTGGTACCTGGCGCTCTCCAGCATCCTGATGATCGGCCAGTACTTCCTCGAGCGGTACTTCGGCCGCGGCTTCGGTACTCAGCAGCGCCGGCGGAGGCTGGGCATTCGCGGGGGAGCGGGGGGCGCATGAGCACTCCAATGGTGCTGTCGGAGAACGTCCACAAGTCGTTCGGCCACCTCGAAGTCCTCAAGGGCATCGACCTGAAGGTCGATCCCGGCGAGGTGATGTGCATCCTCGGCCCGTCCGGGTCCGGCAAGTCGACGTTCCTGCGGTGCATCAACCACCTGGAGAAGATCAACGCCGGGAAGCTCTGGGTCGACGGTCAGCTGGTCGGCTACCAGGAGCGCGGCGGCAAGCTGCACGAGCTGTCCGAGAAGCACATCGCGGCCCAGCGGCGGGACATCGGCATGGTGTTCCAGCGCTTCAACCTGTTCCCGCACAAGACGGTGCTCGACAACGTCATCGAGGCGCCGGTGCAGGTCAAGAAGGAGCGCAAGGCCGACGCCCGCGATCGCGCCCGCACCCTGCTCGACCGAGTGGGGTTGGGCGCCAAGGTGGACAACTACCCCGCGCAGCTCTCCGGCGGCCAGCAGCAGCGCGTCGCGATCGCCCGTGCGCTCGCGATGCGTCCGAAGCTGATGCTCTTCGACGAGCCCACGTCGGCGCTCGACCCGGAGCTGGTCGGCGAGGTGCTCGACGTCATGCGGGCGCTCGCCGAGGACGGCATGACGATGGTCGTCGTCACCCACGAGATCGGGTTCGCCCGCGAGGTCGGCGACAGCCTGGTGTTCATGGACGGCGGGGTGGTGGTCGAGTCGGGCCCACCACGCGAGGTCATCAACAACCCGCAGCACGAACGCACCAAGTCGTTCCTCTCGAAGGTGTTGTGACCATTATCGAATGGTAGCGTCCGCGCCATGGGTATCGGACCGGAGATCGAACCGCGGGAGCGGCGTCGCGCCACGACCCGGCGCGGGCTGCCGCTCCCGCCGGGGCCGGGCTTCTCGCTGGATCGGCTGGCCGGTTTCCGCCGCGAGACCATGCCGTGGACGATGCGTGCGGTCGCCCGGCGCTGGCCGGGCGTCGCCTACCTGGGTGTGCCCGGCCGGCACCTGTACCTCGTCTCCGACCCGGACCTGGTCCGCCAGGTGCTGGTCACCGACGGCCGCAAGGTCGACAAGGGCGAGGCGCTGCGCACGGCGAACATCGTCCTCGGCGAAGGCCTGATCACCGCGCGCCGTGCCCGGCACCTGCCGCGGCGCCGCCTGGTCAACCCGGCGTTCGCCCACGCGCGGATGGCCGGTTACGCCGCCGGCATGCTCGACGCCGCCCGCGCCACCGACGCGCGCTGGCGGGACGGCGCGCACGTGGATCTCAGCCGGGAGATGTCGCGCCTCACGCTGGACATCATCGGCCGCACCGTCCTCGGTGCCGAGCTGGACTGGCAGCACGTGGGCCGGGAACTCACGATCGCGATGCGCGGCTGGGAGGCGCTGATGGTGCCGGGCGGAGCCTGGTACCTGAAACTCCCGCTGGACGCGCCCCGCCGGTTCTGGGCGGCGGCCGACAACCTCCACGCCGTGGTGGGGCGGGTGCTCGCCGGGGACACCGCGGACAGCGTCGTCACCGAGATGCGCAAGGCCCGCGACGACGGCGCCGCACTCGACGACGCGGCGATGCACGACGAGACGATGAACCTGATGCTCGCCGGGCACGAGACCACCGCGCTCGCGTTGACCTGGGCGTTCTGGCTGCTCGCCCAGCACCCGGCCGAGGCCGCCGCGTTACGCGAGTCGTTGCCGGACGGCGATCCGGGCTACGGCGACCTGCGGAAACTGCACTACGCCTACGCGGTGGTCGCGGAGACGCTCCGGCTGTTCCCGCCGGCCTGGATCCTCGAGCGGGAGCTCGAGCAGGACCTCTCCCTCGGCGGCTGGCCGGTTCCCATCGGGTCGACCGTGCTCGCGTCGCAGTTCGTGCTCCACCGCGACCCCCGGTTCTGGCCCTCGCCGGACTCCTTCGTCCCGGCCCGGTGGCTGGATCCGGACGGGCGGTTCAGCGAGGACAACCCCGGGGTGCCGCGGGGCGCCTGGTACCCGTTCGGCGCCGGCACCCGGATCTGCATCGGGGAGTCGTTCGCCTGGACCGAGGCGGTGCTGGCGCTCGCTGTCTTGGCCCGGCGCTGGTCGTTCCGGGTGGACCCGGGTCACCGGATGGCGCTGCACGCGGCGATCACGCTGCGCCCGGCCGGTGGGCTACCGGGCACTGTGGAGCGGGTCGTTCCCTAGGTTGGCCAGGCGCACCTGGCCGCGGGCGACGAGTTTGCCGTCCTCGTCGTGGGTCTCGACCAGCCAGACCTGCTGGGAGCGGCCGCGGTGCACCGGCGTGGCGGTGCTGGTGAGGCGGGTGCCGTCGGTGGTGGGGCGGTAGAAGTCGGTCGTGTTCGTCGCGCCGACCACCTTGCCGCGCTCGCCGAGCCAGACGGCCGCTCCGGTGCTGGCCAGGCTCTCCACCACCGCGCAGTGGACGCCGCCGTGCAGGATGCCGTAGGGCTGCAGCAGATCGGCCCGTACCGTCCAGGAGGCGGAGATCTCGTCCGGTGTGACGGTCTCGAGCTCGAGCCCGAGGAATTTGGCGAACGGGCCGAGATCATCGCTGGTGAACATGGCGTCCAGACTAGGCGCGAGTTTTGTCGGTGGTCTTGACTAGGCTCGGGGTGTGAGCCAGACCGCCTCCCGCCTGCTTCTGCTCGACGGCCACTCGTTGGCGTACCGGGCGTTCTTCGCGCTGCCGGTGGAGAACTTCTCCACCACCACCGGGCAGCCGACGAACGCCGTGTACGGCTTCACGTCGATGCTGATCAACGTGCTGCGCGACGAGAAGCCCACGCATCTCGGCGTGGCGTTCGACGTCTCCAGGACGTCATTCCGCACCGAGGCGTACGCGGAGTACAAAGCCGGTCGTTCCGAGACCCCGTCGGACTTCAAGGGCCAGGTCAGCCTGATCCAGGAAATTCTGGACGCGCTGCAGATCCCGTTCCTCACCCTCGAGGGCTACGAGGCCGACGACATCCTGGCCACGCTGGCCACCGAGGCCAACGCCGCCGGCGCCGAGGTGCTGATCTGCAGCGGCGACCGGGATGCGTTCCAGCTCGTCAACGACAAGACCACGGTGCTCTACCCGCGCAAGGGCGTCTCCGATCTGGCCCGGGTCGACCCGGCCGAGGTCGTCGCGCGCTACGGCGTGCCGCCGGAGCTCTACCGGCACCTGGCCGCGCTGGTCGGCGAAACCAGCGACAACCTGCCCGGCGTGCCGAAGGTCGGCCCGAAGACCGCGGCCAAGTGGCTCACCCAGTACGGCTCGCTGGAAGGCCTGGTCGAGCACGTCGACGAGGTGAAGGGCATGGCCGGTGAGAACCTGCGCACCCACCTCGCCGACGTCCTGCGCAACTATCAGATCAACGCGTTGATGACCGATCTCGAGCTGCCGCTGCACCTGGCCGACCTGGAGCGCCGCGCGTGGGACCGGGAGAAGGTCCACCAGGTCTTCGACACGCTGCAGTTCCGCGTCCTGCGCGACCGGCTCTACGCCACGCTGGAGTCCGCCGAGCCGGAGGCCGATTCGACGATCGAGGTCACCGGCGAGCTGCTGGGGGCCGACGCGGTCGGGCCGTGGCTCGCGGCGCACGCGCCGGAGGGCGTCCGCACCGGCGTCGCGTTCGACGGCACCTGGGGCCGCGGCACCGGTGAGATCCAGGCCATCGGCGTGGCCGGTGCCGACGGCGCGGCGGCCTGGTTCGACCCGTCGCAGCTCACCGGCGCCGACGAGTCAGCGGTGGCGGCCTGGCTCGCCGACGAGAACCGCACCAAGGCCGTCCACGACCTGAAGGGCCCGCTGCTCGCGGTCACCGCGCGGGGCTGGACGCTCAACGGCGTCACCGCCGACACCGCGCTGATCGCCTACCTGGTCAAGCCCGACAACCGCACCTACGACCTCACCGACCTCGCGCTGCGCTACCTGCGCCGCGAGCTGCGTGCCGGTGGCGCGGGCGACGGGCAGCTCTCGCTCGACGGGCTGGACGAGGACGCCGAGAAGAACCACCTGATGGAGCGGGCGCAAGCCACCCTCGAGCTCGCCGAGGCCCTGGTCGCCGAGCTCGACCAGCGGGGCGGCACGGCGCTGCTCACCGGCGTCGAACTGCCGCTGGTGCGGGTGCTGGCCGACATGGAGCGGGTCGGCATCGCGGCCGACACCGCGCACCTGGCCGACCTGGAGTCGCACTTCGCCGCCGAGGTGAAGGCCGCCCAGCAGGCCGCGTACGGCGTCATCGGGCGCGAGTTCAACCTCGGCTCGCCCAAGCAGCTGCAGGGCATCCTGTTCGACGAGCTCGGGCTGCCCAAGACCAAGCGCATCAAGACCGGCTACACCACCGACGCCGATTCGCTGCAGTGGCTCTACGCGCAGACCGAGCACCCGCTGCTCGAGCACCTGCTGCGCCACCGGGACGTCGCGAAGCTGAAGACCACTGTCGACGGCCTGCTCAAGACCGTCGCCGACGACGGGCGCATCCACACCACCTACAACCAGACGATCGCGGCCACCGGGCGGCTCTCGTCCACCGACCCGAACCTGCAGAACATCCCGGTGCGCACCCAGGAGGGGCGGACGATCCGGAAGGCGTTCGTCGTGGGGGAGGGGTACGAGACCCTGCTCACGGCCGACTACAGCCAGATCGAGATGCGCATCATGTCGCACCTCTCGGCCGACCCGACGCTGATCGAGGCGTTCACGTCCGGGCACGACTTCCATGCCGCGACGGCCGCCGGCGTGTTCGGCGTCGAGCCCACCGCGGTCAGCGGCGAGCAGCGCAGCAAGATCAAGGCGATGAACTACGGCCTGGCGTACGGGCTCTCGGCGTACGGGCTCTCCCAGCAGCTCGGCATCACCACCGAGGAAGCGCGTGCGCTGATGACCGACTACTTCGAACAGTTCGGCGGCGTGCGCGACTACCTGTCCGCGGTGGTGGCGCGGGCCCGCGGTGAGGGCTACACCGAGACGATCATGGGGCGGCGGCGGTACCTGCCCGACCTCAACAGCGACAACCGGCAGCGGCGCGAGATGGCCGAACGGATGGCGCTCAACGCCCCGATCCAGGGCTCGGCGGCCGACATCATCAAGGTCGCGATGCTCGCGGTCGACAAGCGGCTGCGCGAGGAAGGGCTGCGCTCACGTCTGCTGCTGCAGGTGCACGACGAGCTCGTGTTCGAGACCGCGGCCGGTGAGCGCGAGGCCCTCGAGGCCCTGGTCCGCGACGCGATGGGCGCCGCCTACCCCCTCGACCTCCCCCTCGACGTGAGCGTAGGCAGCGGCCGCACCTGGGACGACGCCGCCCACTAAGACGTGGGCGGGCTCCAGGTTCACACCAAAAACACGGTTAGCGCATGCCCTCGAGGAGGCGCTGGGCGTCGCCGAGGTGGGCGCTGCTCACCAGCACGTCGTAGCGGCCGGCGGCGAGAGAGCTGCGTGACGCGAAGTCACGCTGGCCGCCGGTGAGGGAGTGGGCGACGAGGCCGAAGATCGCGCCCCACACCGCTCCGATCACTATCGCGGTCAGGATCAGCGCGATCCACGAACCGAAACTGTCGTCGCTGAACAGGCCCAGCAGCAGGCCGAAGAACAGACCGAACCAGGCGCCGGAACCGGCACCGGCCGCGGCCGCCTTGCCGAACGTCATCCGGCCGATCACCTGCTCGACCAGCCGCAGGTCGCTCCCGATGATCGTGGTGTGCTCGACGGGGAACTTCTGGTCGGAGAGGTAGTCCACCGCACGCTGCGCGGACAGGTAGTCGCCGTAGCTGGCGAGCAGGGTCCGGTCGACGTCGTTCGCGCTGACGGGTGAGCCGGCGGACGGCCCGACGGGGATGGTCATCGTGTGCTCCCGGACAGAGTCTCGACGCGATGAGCACCGCGTCTCACCAGCCCTGTACCCCACGATCCGGCACTGAACCCTGTGGACCGTGCGACACTCACGCCCATGTCCTTACTCGCGCGTAAGGTGCTGGCGCCCGGTCTCGCGCTGGTGCTCGCGGTGGCCGGGTGCGCCCGCCGCGACGAGGGGGAGCCACCGTCGTTCCGTAGTTGCGAGGACGTCGCCTGCACCGGCGAGCTCAACGGTGTGAAGTACCAGATCCGCCTACCCCAGGTCTGGAACGGCACCCTGCTCCTCTACGCGCACGAGTTCCGCGCCGCCGACCCGTTCCCGCCCGCGTTCACGCCACCCCGCACCGACGCACCCGTGGCCGGTGACGACCGGACCGCGAACGCGCTGCTCGAGGCCGGCTACGCCCTCGCCGGCACCACCCGCGACCACGACGGGTACGCGCTGCGCGAAGGGGTCGAGGCGGGCCGGAACCTCTACTGGTTCTTCCACGAGACGGTCGGTGCGCCCGAGCGCACCTACGTGTGGGGCGAGTCGCTGGGCGGTGTCGTCAGCGAACTGCTCGCCGAGCAGGAGGACTGGGTGGACGGTGCGCTCCCGATGTGCGCCACGCTCGCCGGTACGAACGCGAACTTCGATCTCGCGCTCGACGTCGCCTTCGCGTTCAAGACGTTGCTGTACCCGGAGATGAAGCTGACCGGCTACACCAGCTACGCCGAGGCCAGGGCGGTGTGGACGCAGGTGCGGCGGCGCGCGACGGCCGCGCTCTCCGGCGGCCCCGACCAGCTGGGGCGCCTGATGCTGGTGAGCGCGTTGGGTAACCAGGTCTGGAAGTCACGCGATCACGACGACGCGACGGTCCGATCGCGGATCGACGCGGGCCTGGACATCCTGCTCGAGGTCATGGCCTACGCCACGGTCGTCCGGTACGACCTGGAGCAGCGGGTGCTCGGCAACCCGTCGTCGAACACCGGGGCGCGCTACGACCAGCGCATCTCCGCCCGGGAGAAGCGGGAGATGCAGTTCGTGGACCCGGGTGGGCTGGCCGGGCACCTCGCCGCGCTGGCCCGGGCACCCCGGGTGACCGCCGACCCGGCCGCGCGCAAGCGCGCCGACCTGCTCGGCGACCCCACCGGCGCGCTGCGGGTACCGACGCTCACCCTGCACACCGGCTACGACGCGACGGCGATCGTGCAGAACGAGACAGTGTTCGCGAACCGGGCGCTGCGCTCGACCGGGCGCACCGGTGACCTGATGCAGCTCTTCACGACGCCGCCGACGAAGTACACCGGGACGGGGGCGCCGTACGGTGCCGGGCACTGCAACTTCACCACCGACGAACGGGTCGGCGCGGTGACGAACCTCAACCGCTGGGTGCGTACGGGGGCGCGACCGTCGCCGGTCGACGTCGCGATCCTGATGCGGGGCACGGCGCAGGCGTCGGGTTTTGATCCGCTGTTCGCTCCGGGCCCCTGGCCCGCCGACCCCGAGCGCGACTAGTCCTCGGGCCTACGACAGGTCTCCGGGCCTACGCGAGCGCCGGTAGGCCCGGGAAGTCGCCGTAGGCCCGGGAAGACGTCAGCCCGTGCTGACGCCGGCGGCGCGTACGGGCACGCGAGGAGCCGCGCCCGTACGCGAACGCGTCAGGAGAAGCGCAACCACCACACTGCCGGCCGCGGTGAGCAGCGCGACGGTGGCGGTGTGGGTCAGGGAGTACGGGCGCCAGGCGAGCACACCGAGCGCCTCGACCAGCGCCGCCCCCCAGAGCGGCGCCGCCACCCAGCGCGAACCGGCGGCGATCCGGGCGGTGAGGAACAGGTTCACCAGGGCCCACCCGGCGCCGGCCGCGGCGAACAGCCACGCCTCGTCGGCCAGCCCGGCGTAGTCGCCCTTGCCGGCCACGCTCACCGCTAGATCGCCCGCGACCAGCGTCGCGAGCACCCCGATCAGCCCGGTCGTGCCCACGACCAGCGCACCGACCACCAGCGCCCGCCGCTGCCCCTGCGCCAGCCGGGGAAGCGCCACCACCGCCACCACCTGCGGCGCCCAGTACGCGGCGTTCGACAGGATCGCGCCGACCGCGTACTCGCCGCTCACCTCGGCCGGCAGCACCGCCCGCGCCAGCAGCAGGTCGGCGTTGACCAGCGCGAGCATCGCCAGCATCGCGCTGCACGCCCCCAGCACCTCGGCGATCCGCGGCGCGCCCGCCCCCGACGCGCGTCGCACCGGACGCGACAACACGTACGCGGCCACCAGCGCCAGCGCTCCGCCGACCGCGACGCCGAGCAGCGTCCAGAACGCGCTGCGCCCGATCAGCAGCCCGATCAGCCCACCACCGGAGCGGCCGACCGCGGCCACCGCGGTCACCACCGCGAGCCGCCCGAACCGCTCGGAGCCCTGCAGCAGCCCCATGTGGATGCCGATCGCGTTGAGCGGCCCCACCGCCGCCGCCAGCGCCACGGCCGGCCACAGGCTCGGCAGGTGCAGCACGGCCACCAGCACCGGCGAGGCCGCCAGCAGCACCGCCGAGGACGCGAGCGAGAGCCGCACGCCGATCGTCACCAGGCGTTCGGGGTCGCTGTCGCCTTTCGCGGTGCGCACCGCGGCGACCGTCTGGGTGCCGACCTGGAGCACCGACGACACGGTGAGCAGTGCGATCAGTGCACCGAGCGCGCCGTTCTCGTCGGTGTCGAGAAGCCAGTTGCCGCCGAGCCGGAGCCCGTACGCGAGGACGTTCGCGGCCATCGCGGCGACCGCGACGAGCGTGGCCCCGGCCGCGAACCGGGCCGCGGTGGTGGGCCCGGAGACGCCGGTCGGCTGCGGCTCGGACATGCGCTACCTCGCACTCGATACGGTGAGGTGGCTCAGCCTAGCTACTCATCGGTAGCTCGGGCTCGGAATCGGGAGGGTGCATGCGCCGACGCGGGGCGGCGGCCGAGCACGGGCTCGCGGCCGTTCTGGCCCTGCTGGTGTTCGCGCCGGTGTTGTGGCCCGGGTACGTGCTCAGCTACGACATGGTGGCCACCCCCCGGGTGCCGTTCACGGCCTCGACGCTCGGCTGGGGCGACGGGTTGCCGCGCGCGGTGCCGCAGGACGCGGTGCTCGCGGTGCTCACCACGGTGGTGCCGGGGTGGATCGTGCAGCTGGTCGCGCTGTTCGCGGTGGTGTGGCTGGCCGTGGTGGGGGCGGCGCGCGCGGTGCCGAGCGACCGGCTCGTCGTGCGCCTGGTGGCCGGCGCGGCCTACGGGTGGAACGCGTTCGTCGCCGAACGTCTGCTGATCGGCCACTGGGGTCTGCTGCTCGCCTACGCCGCCCTGCCCTGGATCGTCGTCGCCGCCCACCGCGCGCGCTTCGGCGTGCCGGCGGGGAGGTCCGGGATCGTCGCCACCCTGGGGCGGGGGGCGCCGCTGCTGGCGTGGTGCGCGCTCGCGGCGCTCACCCCCACCGGCGGGGTGATCGCCGCCGTCACCGCGTCCGCGGTGCTCCTCTGGCCCGCGCCCCGCTCCGCCGACGCCCGGCGCGGCCCGTCCGGCCCGGACCGGCGGCGGCGCGTCGTGCTCGCGGTGCTGGTGACCGCGCTCAACGCGCCCTGGGTGGCGGCCGGAGCGGTGGCGCGGGTGAGCGCGGTGTCCGACCCCGACGGGGTCGCGGCCTTCGCGGCGCGGGCGGAGAACTGGTCGGGCCCGCTCGGTGCCGTGCTCGGCCTCGGTGGCATCTGGAACGCCGAGGTAGTGCCCACCAGCCGCACCCTCGCCGCGGCCCCGTTCTTCACGGTGCTGGTTCTCCTCGTCGCGGCCTTCGGCCTGCGCCCACTCCTGCGCGGTCCCGCCGCGATGCGCACCCCCTCCGGCTTCGTCGCGTTGGCGGTCGTCGCGCTGGGTGGGGTGGTGGTCGCGTTGCTCGGCACCGTCCCGGGCGGGGACCGCCTCCTCGAAGCGCTCGTCGCGCACGTGCCCGGGGCCGGTCTCCTGCGCGACGGGCAGAAGTTCCTCGCCCCCTTCGCCCTCCTCACCGCGCTCGCCTTCGCGCTGGGCGTCGAGCGGATCACCAGCGCACTGCGCACCAGGAAAGCCGGCGTGGCCGCCGGCGCGGTCGGGGTGGCGGCGCTGCTGTTCCCGATCGCCGCACTACCCGACCTGGCCTGGGGTGGCGCGGGCCGGCTCGCCACCACCTGGTACCCCGACGACTGGGCGTGGGTCAACGACAAGATCGCCGCCGACCCCCGGGGTGAGCTCGCGGTCCTCCCGTTCTCCACGTTCCGGGCGTTCACCTGGAACGGCGGGCGCACCACGCTCGATCCGGCGCCGCGCTACTTCCCGGTCGACGTGATCACCGAGGACTCGCTGATCGTCGACGGGGTCACGATCAGCGGGGAGAGTCCCCGCGCGGCGGCGGTCCGCGAGGCGCTGGCCGACGGTCGGTCGCTCACCACCGTCGGTATCCGCTGGGTCGTGGTCGAGCGCCGCACCCCGGGTGCGGTGCCGGACAGCGCCCTGGCCGGTTACCAGACGTTCTGGGAGGGCCGGCACCTCCGGCTCTACCGCGGCGGCCCAGCTGCGGAGTCGCCGGGAGATTCTGAAACGGTCCGGGTGGTAACGGTTGTGGTCGGATACGCCGTTCCCGTTGGCATTCTGCTCGGCGCCTTGGCATCATGGGCGCTCACCCGGTCGCGGAGGCACGTCGAACGATCTGAGTAGGCGCCCAGATCTGTTTTCCGGTATCGCGCCAGGGTATTCACTCCAAGACTTCCCCTACCAAGCTACTGCTTGGTAACGTCATCCCCGCTTCGTACGTGGAGGGAGCCCCCATGAGCTCGTTTCTCTCGATCATCGTCGCCGCCGTCATCGGCGTCGTACTGGCGGTGGCGACCACTGTCGGGATCGTGAGTGTCAGCAAGCAGTCGCCCGAGAACACGCCGGCGGTGAGCAAGCCGCTGGTCCAGTACGGGCACCGCTGAGTTACCGCTGCCGTTCGCGGGGCGGCGGCTGATCACGGCCGAGGTCGGCGTGGTCGTAGTCGGAGAGACTACGACCACGCCGACTTCGTGCGTTCCGGGCCGTAACGACCCGCTCATTTTTTGCGCGGGGCATGACAATTTTGCGCGATCGATTACGCGCCCTTTTGAGTACCTAATAAAAAACGGCGGTACCGCGCGGTCCCAACCGGGAGCGCGCGGTACGAAAGCGGCGTTTTCAGCCCGTGACGTCGTCCACTAGTGCCGCAAATCGCTTGCCGGTCTCGTCCCAGGTGAAACGCCCGGCGTGGGCCCGCGCGGCCTCGCCCATAACGCCGCGTAACTCCTGGTCGCGGACGAGGTGCTCGCAGTGCTGGAGGAACTCCTCCTCGTCGTCGGCCAGGAACCCGGTCTCGCCGTCGACGACCGACTCCGCGACCCCGCCGGCCGTGCGGAACGCGACCGCGGGGGTGCCGTGTGCGGCCGCCTCGATGACCGACAGGCCCCAGCCCTCCTTCAACGACGGCACGAGCATGGCCCACGCCGACGCGAGCAGCCGCTGCTTCTCGTCCTCGTCGACGAACCCGGCGAACCGCACCCGGTCGGCGATGCCCAGCCGGGCCGCCTCCTCGCGCAACGGGTCCAGCCACCAGCCCTGCCCGGCCACCACCAGCTGGATGTCCGGATGAGCGGCCGACAGCCGCTGCACGGTCCGTAACGCCACCTCGACCCGCTTGTGGGGTACCAGGCGGCCGAGCACCAGCAGCGTCGGCACCGCGGCCCGCGCGTGGGACAGGTACCGCGGCGGCGGCGTGCCGTTGTGGATGATCGTGATCCGCCCGGCGTCGACGCCCAGCTCGGTCAGCTCGTCGCGCGTCGACTCCGAGACCGCGATGTACCGGCAGCCGCGGTGGACGCGGGGGGACAGCCAGGACTCCACCCACCAGCCGAAGCGGGCCGCGACCGGACCGAGCACGACCCGCCACTGCTCGCGGTGCACGTGGTGGACGAGCAGCACGACCGGCGTCCGGGCGTAGAGCCGGGACAGGAACGGCAGCCCGTTCTGGACGTCGATCACGACCCCGGGGCGCCCGAGCCGACCGCGCACGTACTCCCAGGCGGCCCGGGCGTACACCGTGTGACGCCCACCGCGGCGCACGATCCGCACGCCGGAATCGGTGGTCTCCTCCGGCGCTCCGTGCGCGTGCGCCGCGCACATGATCGTCACCGGATGACCACGACGGGCCAGCGCCGCGGCGACCTGCTCCGCGTACAACTCGGAGCCGCCGCCCTCGGGATTACGTAAATCCCGCCAGTTCAAGATGAGTACGGCGGGTAGAGCGGCGGTTTCCACCACGCATCTCCCTACCAATCAGTAACCTTGCCGCGACACCGTACGACACTTGGCCCGTCCGGAGGGACGAATCGCGTTGATCGACGTTTCAGGGAGCTCGACCGGCACCGCCGCCGACGGGCGCCAGCTGATCGTGCCGCCGCCCGGGACGCTCCGCCGCTCGATCGCGCTGTTCCGCGCGTTCCGCGTCGAGCAGACCGATCCCGACCTCTTCTACGGGATGCTCGCGGCCGATTCGGCCAGACAGGTCGCCGGCTACACGGAGCTGGCCGGGAAGACCGTGCTGGACGTCGGTGGTGGCCCGGGCTACTTCGCGGACGCGTTCCGCAAGGCCGGCGCGAACTACGTGGGGATCGACGCCGACCTGGGAGAACTCGCGGCGCGCACCGAGCCGGGGCCGGGCACGGTGCTCGGCAGCGGCATGGCGCTGCCGATCCGCACCGGCTCGATCGACGTCTGCTACTCGTCCAATGTGCTCGAGCACGTCGACCGCCCCGAGCTGATGGCCGACGAGATGGTGCGCGTGACCAGGCCCGGCGGCACGGTGTTCCTGTCGTACATGCTGTGGTGGGGTCCGCACGGCGGCCACGAGACGTCGCCCTGGCATTACCTGGGCGGTGACTACGCCGCGCGCCGTTACGCCCGAAAACAGGGTCATCAGCCCAAGAACGTCTTCGGTGAGAGCCTCTTCCGAATCACCGCGGGCCGGATGATCCGGTGGGCCAAGCGGGGCCGCTCGGCGGGTAGGTTCGACCTCCTCGACGTCGTTCCGCGCTACCACCCCGACGGCGCCAAGTGGGTGGTCCGCGTGCCTGGTGTGCGGGAGCTCGTGACGTGGAACCTCGTGCTCGTGCTGAGGGTTCGGTGACCGCCACCGCGGTCACCGGTCCTGACGACACGTCCGACGAACACCTCGAGGATCGCCCGGGGCCGGGGCGAACCAGTCCTACCGTCCGCCGCGTGCGGCTGATCGGCGTCGCACTGGCGCTCGTCGTGCTGGCTTTCCTGCAGAAGCCGGGCGAGATCGCCGCGGACACGAAGCTCGACCTCGTCGTCGACCCGTTCGCGTTCCTCGGGCGGGCCCTCGGGCTCTGGGACCCGACCGGTTACGCCGGTCAGCTGCAGAACCAGGCCTACGGCTACCTGTTCCCGATGGGGTCGTTCTTCGCCCTCGGCGACCTGCTGCACATCGACGCCTGGATGGTGCAGCGCCTCTGGTTCGCCGCGCTGCTGGTGGGCGCGTGGGGCGGCACCTACCGGCTGCTCAACGCGCTGCGCATCGGCACCCCGACGGTCCGGGTGATCGCCGCGCTCACCTACGCGCTGGCGCCGCGGATGCTCACCGAGCTGGGCGGCATCTCGGCCGAGGTGATCCCGTTCGCGGTCGCGCCCTGGGTGCTCACGCCGCTGGTGCTCGGCGCCCGGCGCGGGTCGCCCCGGCGGGCGGCCGCGGCCTCCGGCGTCGCGTTCCTGTTCGCCGGCGGGGTCAACGCGGCCGCGGCGATCGCGATCCTGCCGCTCCCGGCGTGGTGGCTGCTGACCCGCGCGAAAGGACAGCGCAAGAACCAGCTGATCCGCTGGTGGGTGCTCGCGATCGGGCTGGCGTCGCTCTGGTGGGTCGTGCCGCTGCTCGTGCTCGGCCGCTACAGCCCGCCGTTCCTCGACTGGATCGAGTCGAGCGCGTTCACGACGTCGGCCACCAGCCTGATCGAGTCGTGGCGCGGCACCACGCAGTGGGTGGCGCGCATCGCCGGCCCGGACGGCCCCGAGTGGACCGCCGGCTGGGTGCTGCTCACCGCGCCGGCCGCGATCATCGCCACCGTCCTGGTGGCGGCGGTCGGGCTGGTCGGCGCCGTGCAGCGGAGCAACCCGCACCGCCTGTTCCTCGGCGGCGGCCTGGTCATCGGCCTCGCGCTGATCACGTTCGGCCACACCGGGCCGCTGGCCCCGCCGTGGGCGCCGTTCGCGCAGGACCTGCTCGACGGGCCGCTCAGTCCGTTCCGCAACATCCACAAGTTCGACCCGGTGATCCGGCTGATGCTCAGCGTGGGCCTGGCGCACCTGCTGGCCGCGATCCGCCCGCTGCGCGGCATCCAGTGGCGCGACCTGCCGGTGGCCGCGCTGGTCCGGGTCGCGGTGGCGGCGATGCTGCTGGTGAGCGCCGTGCCCGCGGTCAGCGGCGACCTGGTCAACCGGTCCCGGCCGGTCGAGTACCCGACGTACTGGGCCGAGACCGCCGACTGGCTCGCCGAGAACGCGGGCGAGAGCCGGGGGCTGGTCGTTCCCGGCGCCCCGTTCGGCCTCTACTACTGGGGGCGCACCAACGACGACGTCCTCCAGCCGCTGGCCGAGAGTGGCTGGCTGGTGCGCGACGGCGTGCCGCTGAGCTCGGCCGGCAACATCCGGCTGCTCGACGCGTTCGACCAGCTGCTGGCCGACGGACAGCCGTCCGCGGGCCTGGCCACCGCGCTGGCCGGCGCCGGCATCGGGTACGTCGTCGTCCGCAACGACCTGGACTGGCGCCGCGGGCGCGCCACCCGGCCCGAACTCGTGCACGAGGCGCTCGACGGTTCCCCCGGCCTGGAGCGGGTGAAGACGTTCGGGCCGGAGCTGACGGTGGCCGGTGACCTGGTCGACCGCAAGCTCTACGACCCGAAGGTCGCCGCGTACCGCGCGGTGGAGATCTACCGGGTCACCGGCGTCCCGGCGACGGTACGCAGCGTGCCGCTGGAGAACGTCCTGCGGATGGCCGGCGGCCCCGAGGCGACGCTCTCGCTCGCCGAACAGGGCCTCCAGGTCGGCCGGCCCTCGGTGCTGGCCGGCGACGACCGGCGGCTCGGCGACGGGGTCGGCACGCCGGTCGTCACCGACACGCTCCGCCGACGCGAGGTCAACTTCGGCGAGGTCAGACACAACGTCTCGGCGACGATGACCAAGGACGAGCCGTTCATCGCCGACCGGTCCGCCCACGACTACCTCAACAGCGACGACCCCTCGCTGCTCACCGTCGCCCGCTACAGCGGCGTGTCGGGGTTCCGGGCGTCGTCCTCCGGGTCCGACGTCGACGCGGCGGTCTCGCACGACGCGGCCCACGCGCCCTGGTTCGCGGTCGACGGTGACCCGCGCAGCAGCTGGGCGACCGGTTCACCCGGAGCCGTCGGTCAGTGGCTCGAACTGCACTTCGACCACGACGTCGATCTGACGTCGATCACCGTGCAGTTCGACGCCGCGCTGAAGCTCGGACCGATGCCGACGCGGCTGGAGGTCACCACCGACCAGGGCAGCCGCTCGGTGGACGTGCGGCCCAACGGCGACGCGCAGCGGATCGAGGTCCCGGCCGGGCCGACCCGCACGCTCCGCCTCACCGTGCGGGACGTGGACGGGGACCCGGCGAAGGCCGGTGGTGTCGCGATCTCCGAGATCACCGTGCCGGGCATCCGGCCGACACGCACCCTGGTCACCCCGCCGGTGACCGGCACCAACCCGGCGATCGTCGTGTTCCGTGCGGCCACCAGCGGCCACGGTGACTGCCTCACGTACGACCAGCGCCCGGTCTGCCTGCCGGGGCTGTCCACGCCGGCCGAGGAGCCGACCGGCATCGACCGGACGTTCACGCTGCCGGCGCAGGCCGACTACGCGGTGACGATCGCCGGGCAACCGATCTCCGGCGACGCGCTCGACGCCCTGCTCGCGCCGGAGGAGGACGACGCGGCGATCGCGTCCAGCGAGGACACCGGGTACAACGACCCGAGGACCCGGCCGCAGGCGGTGTTCGACGGCGACCCGGACACGGTCTGGATCGCCGCGCCCGGCATCCAGGCGCCGAAGCTCACCGTGACGCTGCCCGAGCGTCGCCGGATCACCGGGCTGACGGTGCGTCTCGACGGCACCGCCACCGCCGCGCCGCCGCGCACGATCCAGGTGACGAGCGACACCGGCCAGACCCAGTTCGGCACCGTGCTCCCCAACGGCGTCACCGGCTCGGTGCGGTTCGCCAAGCCGCTGACCGGCACCAAGTTCGACGTCACGATGGTCGAGACCGCGCCGGTGGCCACGACGAACGCGGCGAACGGGTTCCAGGAACTCCTGCCGCCGGGCATCGCCGAGCTGCGCCTGGTCGGCGCGGAGGACACGGTGAAGTCGGTGCCCGCCGACACCGTCGTCGACCTGCCCTGCGGTAAGGGACCGACGCTGCGCATCGACGGCCGCACCGTGCCGACCCGGGTCGTCGGCCCGGCCACCAGCACGCGTGCCGACACCCAGCTCGAAGGCGCGGCCAAGCAGCGGCCACTGACCGTCGGCGACCTCCTGGAGGAGCGGCCGGTCAAGATCGAGCCGTGCTCCGACGGCGGCCGCGCGGGCGCCGACCTCGCGCTGGGCGCCGGCGAGCACCGCCTGCAGCTGGTCGGCACCGACAACCTCCGGCCGGTGTCGGTGATGATGGCGCCGCTGGGTGCCACCGGCATCCGCTCCGCGCAGCGCACCGCCGACGTCCGCGACTGGGGGTCGACCTCGCGCAGCGTCGACCTCGGCCCGTCCGACCGGCCCAGCGTGCTCGTCGTGCCGGAGAACTTCAACGAGGGCTGGGTCGCCTCGCTCGCCGGGGAGAAGCTGGTGCCGATCCGGGTCGACGGCTGGCAGCAGGCGTGGATCGTCCCGGCCGGCGCCGGGGGCACGGTCGAGCTCAGCTACCGGCCGAAGTGGATCTACTGGGGTGGTCTGCTCGCCGGGCTGCTCGCCGTCGTCGCCCTCCTGGCCCTGGCCCGGTGGGGCCGGCCGCTGGGCCGGACGACGCCGGCGACCGCCGAACCCGGCTCGCCGGAGGCGCTGACCCCGGTCGGGGCCGGGCGGACGCCGCTCGCCCGGCGGTTGCCGCTGGTGCTGCCCGCGGTGATCGGTGGGCTACCCGGGCTGATCGGCACGATCGTGCTCTGGCTCGTCGTGCGGAGACTGCGCTGGGGCGCCGTGCTGGTGCGGTGGTTGCCGCTGGTGGGTGGCGCCGCGCTGGTGGCGGCCGGGATCGCGAGCGCGTACCGCCCGTTCGCCGGCGACCACGAGCCGTGGGCCGACTCGTGGCCGGTGCAGGCCCTCGGCCTGGCCGCCGTCGTCATCGTGGCCGTCGTGGCCGTGCACCCGACGTCACCCGGGGACGCCCCGGAGAAGCTCACCGGCGACGACTAGGCCCTCGACGGGTTCTCGGGCCTACGCGGCGCGCGGTAGGCCCGGGAAGCCGTCGTAGGCCCGGGAATCAGTCGGACGGTCGCCGCTGGGCCGGGGGGACCGGCTGGGAGGCCGGTGATCCGTGCGGGATCGTCGGCCACTCGATCGGCGGCGGGGGCAGCGGCGACGGCGGGGGCAGGTGGGGGATCGGCTCGGTGGTGCGCTCGTCGGTGGCCGACTCCGGCACCCAGGGGCCGAGCTGGACCGGCTGGTCGTAGTCCCACGGCACGCTCGGCTCCGGCACCCCGGCCGGCTCGGCCGGTGCCGCCGGGGCCTCCGGCGCCGGGACGACCGCGTCGGACGCCTGGATGTCCGCCGCCCCACGCCGGGTACGCCGCCGGACGTAGGCCTGCGCCGGCCGCTCCAGCACCCGGTAACTGATCGCCGCGACGACGATCGCCGCCAGCACCGTCAGCGGGAACAACGTGCTGAAGCCGCCACGGAACAGCTCCAGGTTCAGCGCGTCGACGAGCGTGAACATCAGCACGAGGTGGAACAGGAAGACGCCGTAGCTGATCTCTCCGAGCCACCGCACCCGCTTGTCGGTGAGCGCGATCCGCAGCGGGTGGGTCCGCGGCGCCGGCGAGACCAGCGGTAAGAGCATGAAGAAGGCCGTCGCGCCGTAGAGCAGGTGTTTGGCCAGCCACTGCGAGGTGGTCGCCGCTTCCAGCGTGTACGGCCCCGCGACCGGCGTCATCGAGAGCGCGAACAGGATGCCGGCGATGATCCAGCAGGTGCCGGGCGCGGTGGCCAGGTCCTCGGCGAGCCGGCGCAGGCGCGGCCACGCGTCGACCGACGCCGCCGAGGGCAGGCAGGCCAGCACCATGCCGAGCGCGAACCAGTCCAGGTAGGCGGGCAGCCACTGCAGCGCGAGCTGGTCACGCATCGACGGGATCTGGTGGATGACCAGCCCCCAGAGCGGGCCGATCGCGAACAGCACCGCGAGCGCCACCGTCTGCCGCCGCATGATCCGCCGCGGCCGCCTGCCCTTGAGCGACACCGCCGCGATCAGCGGCAACGCCAGGTAGAACGACATCTCGACGGTGAGGCTCCAGATGTGCGTGAGCGCCTGGTGCGGGTTGTCACCGAAGTAGATGTGGGTGAGCGTCGCGTACTCGATCCAGTCGGTCCACGTGGTCTTCTGCACCGTGAAGCCGACGTCGTGCTCCCACGGCCGGATCAGCATCGTCAGCACGAGCAGGGCCCAGTAGGCCGGGAAGATGCGGGCGAACCGCCGCCACAGGAACGCCGTGGTCTGCGGCCGCGGACGCAGGTCGAGCGCGGCCTCCACGAACGGCCGGTAGAGCAGGAAGCCCGACAGCAGGAAGAACAGCGTCACGCCGAAGTCGAGACGGGCCAGGAACGGGGCCCAGAACCCCTCGACCGCCCGGCCGGTCTGGAAACCGACGTGGGTGCCGACGACCGCGAACGCGGCCAGCGCACGGACACCGTCCAGGACGTCGAGGTGCCCGCCGGCCTTGGTGGTGCTCATGAGACGGGCTCCGCGTGACCGGCCTTCGCGGCCAGGCAGATCGAGGCGTCCGGATCGGTGGTGGAGACCACGACCCGGTCGTACGCCTTGCCCGGGGTGCCGAGCAGCAGCGAGGAGTACTTGCCCGCGGTCAGCGTCGGGGTGGCGAACCGGCGCGGCGCGAACGTGCGGTCCCCGTCGGCCAGCCGGACCGACACCGTGGACGGTAACTGCGACAAATAGTCCAACCGGACGAACGAATCCGGACGAGTAATGCGTTTGCTCAACGTCACGGTCACCGACCCGACCCCGCGTAACGGATGCGCGCAGAACACGCCTGGCTGATCAGCACTGGTGGCCTCCTCCACGAGACGGGCCCGGAGCAGGTGGCCTCCCTGGTCGAACATGTACAGCGGTCGAGATGCATCGTCCCATCGGACGGCGGTCGGTAAACCCCGTTCGATCGGCCGGAAGATATCGGAGACCCGGCGGTTGACCTGTAACAGCGTCGCGACGGCCGGTGGCGCGGTGTTGTCGACGATCGCGATCGGCCGGTCCGCGGCGTTCGTCCGGAGATCGTGGATCCCGGTGGTGAGGTAGTCGCGGATCGGGTTCTCCACCCAGCGCTCCTCGAACCCGCGGACCGTGATGCCGTAGCTGACCGCGTACAGGAGCAGCACCGCGACGAGCCCGATGCCGACCGATGCCGGCGCCTGGTTCGGCGAGGAGTCCGGCCAGAGCCCGGAGCGCCCCCGCTCGGCCACCGCCTCCCGGTCCGGCACCACGAGCAGCAGGACGGCGGCGAGCACCAGCGGGATCGTCAGCTCGGAGAGGTAGTGGAAGTTGCGGGCCAGGATCACGCCGACGTACTCGAAGCGCCCGGCGGCCAGCAGCACCGCGGTGCCGAGCAGCACCGTGAACGGCAGCAGCCAGGCCCGGAGCGCGCGGTACCCGTTGCGGCGCACGGCCACCGCGCTGAGCACGATCGCGGTCAACTGGCCGGCGACGGTCGTCACCGGGCCGGGGTGCGCCGCGCTGTAGTAGATGATCTCGGCCGAGTACCAGTTCCACGGCCCCCCGAACAGCGCGGGCGCGAGCGAGTGCATCCACGCGTCCCAGAAGACGTTCCAGATGTCACCGACCTTCGGCGTCGACCCGGACCTGGCGTAGTCGCCGAGGACGAAGAACGCGAAGAACACGACGACCGGCGTCGCGTACGCCAGCCAGGCCCGCCAGGAACGCCACACCGCCCGGAACCCGCCGCCGTTGAGGTAGAGCAGCGTCAGCAGCGGCGCGAGCGCCACGCTGAGCACGGCTTTCTCCCAGAACACCAGCGCGAGCAGGACGCCGAGCGCACCGAACACCGCGTAGCGCAGTTCGCGGGTGGCCTCGTAGCGCACGTGCATCACGAGCAGCAGCAGGATGCCGATGTGCGCCGGCAGCAGGTTGACGCCGCTGGAGAGCGAGAGCAGCGACGGCACCAGCAGCGGTGAGAACGCGTACAGCCCGAGCCCGAGCAGCGCCGCCTTCCCCGGGCCCACCAGCTGCGCCAGCAGGTACCCCATCAGCCCGGTGGCGACCGCCTGGGCGAGCAGCCGCACCACCACCGTCGAGGTGTTGTCGTACGGGGCCAGGTGGGCGCTGAGCCAGTAGAACGTCCGCAGGCCCGGCGTCAGGTGGTCGTTGAGGGCGAGCGTGACGTAGTCCCAGCCGAAGGGGTGCTTCGCGGCCTCGGCGCTCATGTCCAGGTCGTCGAGGTAGAAGTAGCCGTTCAGCGCCAGTGCGCCGATCACCACGCCCTGCAGGGCGATGATCGCCCCGACGGCGAGCGTCCACGGCCGTAACCCGCGTTTCCCGCCGGCCCCTGACCCCGGGCGCTTGCGCGCCGGAGCCGTCGGCGAGTACGTCGTCATGTCCTCACACACCGTCCTGGAGCTGCGGAGATGGCGCCGGAAAACTGCCTCGAGGGAACCATGCGATTGCGCCCACGGGGAGTTTACTCACTGGTAACCTCTCCGGGATCGCTCGGGGAAACAGCGTTGAAGTGCAGGTCTCCTGGGAGGAACCTCATGCGTCGCACCGTGGGTGCCGTGGTTTTGGCACTCGGAAGCTTCTTGGTGGTCGCAGCGATTCTGCTGCCCACCTACGTGGCCGGGAATCTGGTGAAAACGCCACTCGACCAGTACACGGTCAGCGTGGCCACGTCCGACAACGCAACCGTATTCGACGTTGCCACTCTCACCGAGCAGCAGAACGTGCCGGTCGAAGCGACTCGCACGGTTCGAGCCGATCCGGAGAAGAGCACCGACGACGTCGTCGTGTTCGACGCGTTCCTCGTTCTCCAGGACGCCAGGGACGGCAAGCAGATCACGTTCACCAGTGACCGGGTGGGGCTCGACCGGCGCACCGCGGAGGCCCAGCCGGGCTTCGACGCCGCGGTCGACGACGAGGCCACCGAGCACGAGGGCCTGATCTACAAGTGGCCGTTCGGCGCGGAGAAGAAGTCGTACGACTACTTCGACACGACCACCAAGAAGACGTACGAGGCCAAGTACGTGACCAGCGAGGACGTCAACGGCCTCGAGGCGTACAAGTACGAGATGCAGGTGCCGGCCACCAAGATCGGCGCGCTCGAGGTGCCGGGTGAACTGGTGGGCAGCACCGAGCCGTCGGTCAACGCGGACCGGTACTACTCCAACACCCGCACGGTCTGGGTGGAGCCGAAGACCGGCATCATCCTCAAGGGCCAGGAGAAGCAGTCGCAGACGCTGCGCGACGCGGCCGGCGCCGACAAGGTGACGCTCTTCGCGGCGACGCTGACGTTCGACGACCAGACGGTCAACGAGGCCGTCAGCCTGGCCAAGGATTCGATCTCGCAGATCACGATCGTGAGCACGGTGGCGCCGATCGTGATCGGAATTCTGGGCGTGATCCTGATCGTCGTCGGACTGTTCCTGGTGTTGCGCCGGGGCGGACAGCCGGAATCGTCGTTTCGCACCACGAAGCCGTCCGACACCCGGACTCCGGTGAAATCGTAGTTTTTGCGGTACGGGTTCGTACCGAGACGAATGGGTGCCGCCCCGGCCCGGGGTGGCACCCATTCGTCGTCATAGCCGTCGGCACACGTAAATCGCGGTACCGGGCACCAGCGCGCCACGCAGCGGGCTCCACTGGCCCCAGACCTCCTGGTGGCCGTCCGGCCACTCCGGCTCGACCAGGTCGGTCAGCGCGAACCCGGCCGCGACCAGTTCGCGGACCCGGTCGCCGAGCGTCCGGTGGTGTTCGACGTAGGTGATCCGGCCGTCGTCGTCGAACTCGGCGTACGGGGTGCGGTCGAAGTACGAGTGGTAGACGGTCAGCCCCTCCGGGCCCGGGTCGTCCGGGAACGCCCACCGCAGCGGGTGGGTGGTGGCGAAGACCCAGGCGCCGCCGGGCCGCAGCACCCGGTGCACCTCGCGCATCACGGCGGCGGAGTCGGCGACGAACGGCACCGCGCCGAACGCGGAGCAGGCCACGTCGAAGCTCGCGTCCGGGAACGGGAGCTCGCCGGCGTCGGCCAGCACCAGCGGCACCGACACCCCGGACCGGGCGTTCGCCTCGGCCGCGTGACGCAGCATGCCCGCCGAGAGGTCCAGCGCCACCGGCCGCGCGCCCTGCGTCGCCAGCCACCGGGAGCAGGACGCCGCGCCGCAGCCCACCTCGAGCACGTCCCGGCCGGCGACCGGGCCGAGCAGCCCGGCCGTGTCCTCGGTGAGGCCCTCGGGGCACCAGCGGAACCGGACGTCGCCGAGGAAGTCGCCGTGTGCGGCCTGGTAGTCGTCGGCGTCCGCGTCCCACCAGAGCCGGCTGGCCGACCGGCTCTCCGTCGGCCCGACCGCGCGGTGGGTGATGCCGGTGGTGCCGAGCGTCTGGACGGCGGTGAACTTCTCCGGGCCGTCGTCCGTCTCCGTTGTGTTCTGCACGTGCCCAGTGTGATCGACGCATCGCGTCGGTTGTGCGGGTGCCTGATACCCGGAATTCCGGTTACGGGAGGCGGAATAGCGCTCGCGGATCGGCTGTTGCTCAGCACGCGACGGTGCACCGCACCTCGCGTTGGACCTTAAGCCCGCCTGCACGGTAGGCTTGAGAACGCGTTATGGGCTGACCGTGCCTCAGTAGGGAGCAGGCTCGCAGCCGTATGCGTGATCGGGTCTGAGTGCGCCCGAGTCGCGCCCGATTGGCACCGGGGTGTGGCTGGAGTGTTTCGACCCGCGTACGCGGCGGGCCCTTGACGCGCGGCACGACCCATTGTCCCAATCCGGAGCAACCGCCCACATGACGAGCAGCACCGAGGCCCAGCCGACCACCCCGCAGGTAGCGGTCAACGACATCGGTTCGGAAGAGGCCTTCCTCGCCGCTATCGACGAGACCATCAAGTACTTCAACGACGGCGACATCGTCGAGGGCACGATCGTCAAGGTCGACCGCGACGAGGTTCTGCTCGACATCGGCTACAAGACCGAGGGCGTCATCCCCTCGCGCGAGTTGTCGATCAAGCACGACGTCGATCCGGCCGAGGTCGTCTCCGTGGGTGACCACGTCGAGGCCCTCGTCCTCCAGAAGGAGGACAAGGAAGGCCGTCTGATCCTCTCCAAGAAGCGCGCTCAGTACGAGCGGGCCTGGGGCACGATCGAGAAGATCAAGGACGAGGACGGCGTCGTCACCGGCACCGTCATCGAGGTCGTCAAGGGTGGTCTCATCCTCGACATCGGCCTCCGCGGCTTCCTCCCCGCCTCGCTGGTGGAGATGCGTCGCGTCCGCGACCTGCAGCCGTACGTCGGCCGTGAGCTCGAAGCCAAGATCATCGAGCTCGACAAGAACCGCAACAACGTGGTTCTCTCCCGCCGCCAGTGGCTGGAGCAGACCCAGTCCGAGGTCCGCAGCGAGTTCCTCAACAAGCTGCAGAAGGGCCAGGTCCGCAAGGGCGTCGTCTCGTCGATCGTCAACTTCGGTGCCTTCGTCGACCTGGGCGGCGTCGACGGTCTGGTGCACGTTTCCGAGCTCTCCTGGAAGCACATCGACCACCCGTCCGAGGTCGTCGAGGTCGGCCAGGAGGTCGAGGTCGAGGTTCTCGACGTCGACCTGGACCGCGAGCGCGTCTCGCTGTCGCTGAAGGCCACCCAGGAAGACCCGTGGCGTCAGTTCGCCCGCACGCACCAGATCGGCCAGGTCGTTCCCGGCCGGGTCACCAAGCTGGTGCCGTTCGGTGCGTTCGTCCGCGTGGACGAGGGCATCGAGGGTCTGGTCCACATCTCCGAGCTGGCCGAGCGCCACGTGGAGATCCCGGAGCAGGTCGTCAACGTCGGCGACGAGATCATGGTCAAGGTCATCGACATCGACCTCGAGCGTCGCCGGATCTCGCTGTCGCTGAAGCAGGCCAACGAAGGGGCCATCGACCCCGACTCGTTCGACCCGACTCAGTACGGCATGGCGGCCACGTACGACGAGCAGGGCAACTACGTCTACCCGGAGGGCTTCGACCCGGAGACGAACGACTGGCTCGAGGGCTACGAGAAGCAGCGCGAAGAGTGGGAGCGTCAGTACTCCGAGGCGCAGACGCGCTTCGAGGCGCACCAGAAGCAGATCACCGAGGCCCGCGCGGCCGAGGCGAGCGCTGCCGAGGAGACCTCGTACTCGTCCGACTCCGCCACCACCGGTGGCGGCGGCAGCAGCAGCTCGAGCAGCAGCAGCCGCGACGACTCGGCCGCGACGGGAACGCTCGCGACCGACGAGGCGCTCGCCGCGCTCCGCGAGAAGCTGGCCGGCGGCCGTAGCTGAGCCGTAGCACGAGCAGTACGCCAAGGGCGCCGCGACTTCGTTCGCGGCGCCCTTGGCGTGTCGTGGCCACGGCCGCGAGCGTCGTGGTCCTGGCGGCGTGCACGCTCGTACTGGTTTCGTCCGCACCGGCGCGCCTCGCCGGCGAGGGCGTTCTCGACGGAACAGCGTCCGGCGGCCTCGAAACGTGGTCGGCCGAGTCCGATCGTGGCCGGGTCGAGCTCCGCCGGAAGTGGGTGTACGGCAATTCGGTCGTGGACATCAGCCGAGCGGACGCGGGTGGGGACTGGTCGCTCGTCCTGGCGCGGCTCCGCGACCCCCAGCGGTTCTTCACGGTCGGACGCATCTATCGGATGGAGGTGTACGTCCGTGACCTCGCCGCCTCCGGTGCGCGAATCGGCATGCTGCTGGCCGACCATCGGTACGCCCAGCGTCCGACCGGCGCCAGCGTCTACGCCGACTTCTCCGACCGGCAGTGGCACCGGCTCTCGCGCACCTTCGTCGTCACCAGCCCCGGCGGTCCCGGCACCGGGTTCTACCTGGCGCTTCCCCCGGGGGCCGGGTTGCACTGGCAGGTCACCCGGGCGAGCGTCCGCCAAGTGGACGCCCCGGCCCCGGCGCGGGTCAGCCGTCGGGCGGACACGGTGGTGGCGTTCGACGGTCCGGCCGGGTCACCTCCGGACGCCCGGCAGTGGACGCACGAGGTCGGAGGGCACGGCTGGGGCAACGACGAGTTGCAGAGCTACACCGAGCAGCCGGAGAACTCGGTGCTCGACGGCGCCGGCCACCTCGTGATCACTGCACGGCGCGAGCGCACGGTCGGACCCGACGGTGTCGTGCGTGCGTACAGCAGCGCCCGCCTGACCACGAAGGACCGGGTCACGGTGCCGGCCCGCTCGTACGTCGAGGCGGAGATCCTGGCCCCGGTCGGCACCGGGGTCTGGCCGGCGTTCTGGCTGGCCGGGGCCGACATCGACCGGATCGGCTGGCCGGCCGCCGGTGAACTGGACGTCCTAGAGGCCATCGGTGCTCAGCCGACGGTCGCGCACAGCGCGGTCCATCTGGCCAGTGCCGCTGATCCGCTCAGGGACCAGCCGTACGGATGGAACGAGCCCGGCGGCACCATCGACCTGGGCGCGCCGTTGGACCAGCGGTCACATCGCTTCGGTGTGTACTTCGATTCCCGGACCGTGCGCTTCTACGTCGATCGCCGGGAACGCATGGCACTCTGGGCCGACGACGCCCGGATCTCCGGGCGCACCTGGCCGTTCGGAAAGCCCCAGTACCTACTGCTCAACGTCGCGATCGGCGGCGGGGATCCCACCGCGACGACGTTCCCCCGGTCGATGAGAGTCGGCCCGATCTCCGTCTGGCACGGGGGCGTTCCGTTCTAGCGGGCGCGGAGCAGGTAGCTCTCCCCGTCGCGGTGCACGACCTCGAAGCGCGGGCTCCGCACCACGTCGGCGAAGAACCGGGGGAGGTCGCCCGGACGGGCGTAGCCGTGGTTCTCCGCGTAGGCGATCTGGGCCGGGCTCAGCAGGAGGTACGTCGTGGGTCCGGAGGAGGCCACGTACTCGTGGAGCCGGTCCACGTCCGCGGTACCGAGCGGGCGGTTGACCCAGGCGTCGTCGGTGAGCACCTCGAGCGAGTAGTGCCCGAAGGGCGCCAGGTGTTTGTCGTAGTCTCCGCTGATCGGGTAGGGGTGGTTCGAGATGACCAGCATCAGGACGCTGTCGGACGGGGTGTTCCGGTCGAACCAGCGGGTGACCGCGACTTCGTCGGAACTCAGGTGGTTCTCCTGTTCCAAGCCGTAGTAGGCGGTCAGGAAGAGTAGAGCCGAGACCGAGGCCGCGGCCAGTAGCGCCGTCGCTCGCGCGGCGCTCGTCCGTAGCCGCGGGCCGGTGAACAGCGCGGCGGCGAGGAACGCCAGCCAGGGCGTCATGAACAGGTAGATGCGGTAGATGCCTTCGCCGCCATAGGACTGGACGAAGATCAGCAGCGCCGGTGTGGCGGCGAGCATCGCCAGCAGCACGGGCGGGCGTCCTCGCCGGAACTCGCGCCACGCGCCGGCCGCGGCCAGCACGGCCAGCACGGCCGACAGGCCACGGGCGGCGGTGCCCACGAACTGGACGCCCGCCGACGGCTCGCCCGGACTGGAGTGCGTGGTGGGCTGCGCGTTCTCCACCGGACTGCCACCGAGCAGCGTGGGGAAGTGAGTAGCCAGGTAGTCCCAGCTCAACGCCGTCCAGGCCACGAACAGGACGGTGATCGCGATCGGGAGCCACCAGCCGCTGGTCCGGCGTCCGAGCACGAGGAGGGCGAGGTTCAGGACCAGGAAGAACGGTGTCAGCTGGTGGCTGGTGACGACGACGACGCTCAGCGCGAGGATGAGGGCCACGGCCGCCCACGCCGGGACGGGGAAGGGCTGGGGTGCGGGTGGGCGTCGGCGGCTCACCACGGCGAGCAGCCGCTGGTGCCACTGCTCCGGATGGGGCCGCAGGCACCGTACCGCCAGACCGAGGATCATCAGCGTCGCGAAGAGCCCCAGTGCCTGCGGCGCCAGGTAGCTGTACTCCACCCACGCGCCGACGAGGAAGAACAGCAGCGCGATGTGGATCCGGCGCCGGTCGTCGGTGAAGCCGCCGAAGAGGAAGCGCAACGCCAGCAGGTCCGCGACCGGGAAGAGCACCTGGCTCCAGTTCGCGTAGCGCAGCGCGTCGACCCCGGTGATCTCTGACAACGCCGCGTTCATCGCGAAGAAGCCCGGCCAGTTCTGGTAGATGTCGACGCCCCGGTCGACCGCCCCGTGCTCCTCGATGTAGTGGATGACCGCGATGTGCTTGTAGACGAACGCGTACCGGGGCTCGTCGTAGAGCGTCGGGATCGTCGCGTACAGCACCACGACGAGCGCGAGGCAGTACATCAGCATCAGCCGGCCGGCCCGCTCGGAGTCCTCGCGGGCGGCGACCGCGAAACCGGCGAGCAGCAGCCCGACCGCGAGCAGGAACGTCGGCGGCATCCGGAACAGCAGGCCGTAGTCGTCCAGACCGCCGAGGTCGACGAACGGCAAGGAGCCGAACCACGCGGTGAGCGCGATCAGCACGAGCCCGACGTGGCGAACCGTCGACGATCGCGGCGGACGCGTCGGGAGCACTGGCGCACGGTCGAGCACCGGGCTAGACGATGACATCGCGGTTCCTCGGGGCTCGGTCGGCCGGGTCGAGGCCGTTCGCGCCGTGCCACGCGAGGACCGGCGCCGCGGTCAGGCAGGTCACCGCGAAGAGCGCAACCGGGCGCCAGGTGTCGACGAGAAGCATCAGCTGGGACGCGAGGACGAGGCTCGCCACGCTGATCGCCAGGGAGAGCACCACCTCGGTGAACGGGTCGCGGATTCTGGCGAACCCGAGGAGGGCCAGCCCGGGGGCGAGCAGTGCGACCGCGGCGGTCGGGACTGCCCGGACCGCGGTCGGCAGCTCGGTCAGGGCCGGGCCGAGCGCGGTGACCGTCGCGAACCCCATCAGGATCGCCCCGCGCGTCGTGTGCCCGGCCGGTATCGGCACCCGCGAGTGCGCGCGTCCCCGTAACCCGGCCACCCCGATCACGGCGACCAGGGTCAGCGCCAGTGCGGTAGCGGCGAAGAACACGATGCTCACGACTCGCTCCCGACGGCCGGCTCCGGTACCCGCGACGACCCGGCCGCCGGGGGATCGGAACGGCTTCCCCGCGGCAGGTCGCGGATCCGGACGGCCGGGACACCGGCGTAGAGCGCGCCCGGCGCGAGGTTCTTGGTGACCACCGATCCGGCCGCTACGACGACGTCGTCGCCGATCGTCACCCCGGGGCAGACCGTGACTCTGGCCCCGAGCCAGCACCGGTCACCGACGACGATCGACCGGCCCGACGACTGCACCGAGAATCGTCCGTCGGCATCGAACTCGTGGGTACTGGTGACGAACAGCACCTGCATCGCCACCGCCGTCTGCGCTCCGATCGAGATGTCGCCGACGGCTTCGAAGTAACACTCCCGGTTCACGAACGACTGCTCTCCGATCCGGATCCGGCCGTCGCCGAGGAACCGGCAGTGCGGGTAGACGTTCGGAGTGCGGACGTCCATCCCCGTCAAGCGATAGAGCACGTAGCGCACGGCGCGGGGCACCAGCAGGTGGCCCGCGATCGTGTTGACCAGCAGGTCGCGGAGACCCCAGGCGATGTCCTGCCCGAGGAACCGGAGAAACAAGCGGACGACGTTTCCGGGCGGTAAGCCGGACCCGCTCACGCGGACCTCCTCGTGCCACCGGATCGCCACGCGCGCCGCGCGAGGACCACAGCGGCCAGTGCTAGTTGGACGACGAGGAAAACCCAGCCCACTGCGTCGATGCCGAGGGTGGCGAGGCCGATCCAGCAGCCGCCGAACATCGCGACCGCGTAGGTGGCCTGATAGGCCATGATCGTGCTGCCGCGACGCTCGACGCGGGCGGCGGACAGGCGCAACACGACAAGTGCGCGGAACGGGATGCCGAGCAGCAGGAGACGGAACAGCGTGGTTCCCTCCTCGGCGTAGTCGGGGCCGATGATCCCGAGCAGGAACGGTGCGGCGAGCAGACCGGCCGGCACCGTGACGCCGACGAAGAGTGCGGTCAGCTTTCCGGCGGAGCGGCGCAGGCCGCCCAGCGCCGAACGGTCGTGCGCACCTTCCACGGTCAAGGACGAGCCAATGCTGTTGAGCACCATCTCGATGCCGACGAGCACGACCCAGCTGGTGTAGAAATAGGCGTTCTCCACCAAGCCCAGGCGCCACGTGACGATGATCGGTACCGCGGCCGCGGTCAGCGTCTCCAGGAAGGATCCGGAGAAGTCCTGAGCCAGGTAGGTGCGAACCTGACCCCAGCGGGTGACGACGCCGACGCGGTCCGCGTACGCCGGGAGCAGACGAGCGAGCAGCAGCCAGGTCACCGGCACGATCAGCACCGCCGCCGGAAGGATCCAGGCGGCCAGCAGCCCGCCGGTGGACCAGCTCGCCAGCACCACGAGCAGCCCCAGCTTCGCGACCGCGAAGATCAGGTTCTCCACCGGGACGTAGACCGCGGCACGCAGGCCGATGAGTGCGGCGTCCTGCATGACGAACAGCGACCAGACCGGCACGGCCAGGACGAACAGGAGCAGGAAGGTCCACGCGTCCGGCCCCAGGTCGGCGAGGAACGAGTTCCCTTCGGTGACCAGCACCAGAACGAGCGCGCCCACGGTGGTGGTGACGGTCGTGATGCCGTAGGCCCGCAGCAGCAGGTTCCGGCCGGCGTGTCCAGCGTCCGGCAGGAACCGCATCAGGCCGCTGTTGAGGTTCAGCTGGAGGAGCGCGGCCACCATCGTCATCGCCGAGACCGCGGCCGATGCGCGCCCCACTTCGGCGGCGGGGTAGTAGCGGGCCGCCAACGCCCAGAACGCCAGGCCGAGCAGCGTGGTGAGCACGCCGGAGGCCACCAACGCGTATGCGTTGCGGAACAGCGGCACCGCCAGGTGGTCCGTCCAGCGCGCCGTCACCGTGTCGGTCACGTGCGTGCCTTCCGGCGGGCACGCACGTAGAGGAACGGGCCGGCGAGCAGCCCACGGATCTCGGCTCGTACCACCCCGGGGGGCGCGGTCTCCGCCGGTGCGTGCGCGGGCGCGTCCGACGCTGCGCGGAGCGCCGTGGCCAGCCGGAGCGCACCGGGGACGAGCCGCCGTACGACGTCGAGCAGCGACCGGCGATCGAGCAGGTGCTTGGTGACGAACGCGGACAGCCCCGTGCCGTACCCGTACATCTGTCCCCGTAGGGCCTCCGGGTCAGCGCGATGGTGGTGCCAGACCACGGCGTTGGGCTCGTAGGCGAGCACCCAGCCGGTCCGGAGCACCGCGACGAATGCGTCCAGGTCCTCGCCGCCCCGGGTCAGGGTTCCCGCTCCGAGCGCCTCGTCGAAGTAACCGACGTGGCGCAGCGCCCGGGCGCGGAACGCGAAGTTCGCTCCGGTGCCGAAGATGCCGGGGGAGTAGGGGTAGAGGGGATTGGTGTCCCGGTGCCGGTCGAGGTCGTACAGCTTGGGTACGCAGTTCTTGGCCCACGTCACGCGCGCGTCGAAGTAACGCTCGGCCGGGCCTTCGATCGCCGCGGTGGCGACCAGCCCGGTCACGCACCCGACGCCGGGCGCGCGCTCGAACCCGCGGACGACCGCGGTGATCCAGTCCGGCTCGACCGTCACGTCGTCGTCGGTGTAGACGATGATCTCGCCGGTCGCCTCCCTGGCTCCGCGGTTGCGCGCGCGGGAGAGCCCGGGCCGGGGCTCGACCACGTAGCGGAAACGTGGATCGTCCCCGGCCAGGTCGGCCACGACCAGCCGGGTGGAGTCGTCGGAGGGCGCGTTGTCGACGATCACGATCTCGAGGTGCGGGTAGTCGAGCGCGCGGAGCCCGGCGAGGCAGTCGCCGAGGGCCGACGCGCGGTCACGGGTACAGACGACGAGCGTGACCCCCGGGTGCGTCGTCGGGCGGGTCGGGCAGGCCGTCGTGGCGGCCGGGAACCCGTCGCCGAGCGGCGGCAGGCCCTCGGCGCGCAGGTGCTCGGTGATCCGGGTGCGGTATCGCTCGACGCAGCGCGCACGGACGTCGGCGGCGTCCAGGCCCCCGGCCGGCGCCTCTTCCTCCAGGTAGCCGAGCACCTCGCCGTGGAAGCGCACGAGCAGACGGACGCGGCGGTAGGACGGCGGGATCGTGAGCACCGGATCGGACAGCTCGAACTGCCCGGTACCGACGCGGGTGTCGAGATCAGCAGGCACGGCGGGAACGCCTTTCGGGGAGGACCGAGGTGGCGGCGGCGCGGCCGAGACCACGGACTTCGCGCCGGACGTCTTGCCAGCGCCGGCGCGGCGGATCGAGGGCGAGCCGCACCAGCGCCTCCGGGGACAGGTCGCGGGTGACCTCGATCCGCGGGATCGCGTACCGGTTGCCGCGGTCCATGGTGGTGCGTGCACCGCTCAGCGCGAACGCCGCCGCATATCCGGCTCGTGCTGCCGCCCGACGCACCCGGAGGTTGTGCTCGCCGTACGGATAGGCCAGCAGCCGCGGCCGGGGTAATCCGAGCGAAGCCAGGTCGTCGCGCGGCCGGACCAGCTCTCCGGCGAGCGCGGCGGGCCGCAGCAGCGACAGGTGGGCGTGCGCCCGGGTGTGGGTACCGATCTCCCACCCGAGATCGGTCAGCTCGGTGAGCTGTCGCGCGGTCATCAGCGGGAGCCGCGTCGCACCGGACGCGGTGTCCCAGGCGTTCCACCGCCCGAGTTCGCCGGTCACGGCGAACAGGATCGCGGGAATTCCGTGCTTCTCGAGCACCGGCGCGGCGTGGTCGTAGTTGCTCACGTAGCCGTCGTCGAAGCTGACCAGCACCGATCGCTCCGGTACCGGCTCGCCGTCGAGTTTACGGAGCAGATCCTGCGGACCGATGAACGCGAACCCGGCCGAACCCAGCGCGTCCAGTTGCTGCTCGAACTGGTCTGGCGTCACCGAGTACTGACGCAACCGCGGGTCGGTGACGTCGTCGACGGCATGGTAGGCCAGTACTCTCGGGCTGCCGGGCGCGTCGGTCATCCCACCGCCCTCGCGGACTCCCTGCCAGTACTGGGCGTCGCGCAGCAGGGTGAACGCCCACTGCGTCGCCAGGTCGGTGCGCGCGGCGGACGCGCGCGCCAGCACCGCGCGGGTGGCGGCCCGCTCCAGTGCCCCGGGTAAGCGCCCGGCTGTTCGGCGCAGAACGGCGCCCTTGACCGTACGGCTGCCGTGCGCACGCGCGACCATCGGCGCGAGCCCCGAGTGTTTGCGGGTCAGGGCGGCGTCGGCGCGACCGGCCTGGCGCCACTGCCGGAGGTTGTGCTCGGGCGTGACCACGTACCGCTGGTGGGAGACGGCTCCCGGGGCGTACCGGGCCACCAGGCCCTCGTTGAGCAACCGGTAGAGGAAGTCGGTGTCCTCGGCGCCGAACGTGCCGCCCGCCGTGAACTCGGTGTCGAAGCCGCTGATCCGCCGGAACGCCTCGGCGCGGACGGAGAGCTGCCCGGTGATCAGGTCGGGCAGGGTGAGCTGCCCGCCGGTGCGGGAGAGGCGTTCGTGACGCAGCCGCGCCCACCGCTCGACCCCTTCCCGGAGCAGCGAGGCCGGCGCGTCCGGGTGGATGGGGATGGTTCCGACGACGGCGTCCGCTCCACCGGCCAGGACGGCGGCGTGCTCGACCAGCAAGCGCCCGTCGGCGATCATGTCGTCGTCGAGGAAGAGCAGGTATCGACCCCGGGCCGCCTCGGCCCCGCGGTTGCGGGCGGACGCCGCTCCCGAGTTCGGCTGCTCGATCACCCGGAGCGGCAGGGGAAGCGAGAGCGCACGGGCGGCCTCCGTGCTTCCGTCGGTGGACCCGTCGACGACGACGATCAGCTCGCAGGGCCACGGACGTTCCGTTTCGCCGAGCGCGGTCAGGGTGTCGACGAGCAGGTCGCGGCGATTGAACGTCGGGATGACAACGCTGAACTCGAGCACCGCTATCTCCTTAAGCCCGTCGGCCGCTGACCGCGGCGGTCGCGAATCCGGTCGCGGTGACGCCCAGCCCCAGCAGGACGACGACCGACCGGAGCAACGCGTGGACGTCGCCGCGGCGGAGCCCGGAACCGAGCCCCCGGGCCACGGCGGAGGGCAGGACGACACGGACGTATCGGCGCTCCGCCGACAGACCAGCTCGCGCTCCGCCCAGCCGTGTCACCGCCCACTTGGAGCGTCCCTCGTGGAAGCAGCGGCGGACGAAGTACCGCAGGGTCTGGCGTGACCGGGGGACGAGGTGGTCCACGGTGCCGCTCGGCTCGTGCAGGACCACCGAGCCGGGGATCGTCCGTGCGACCCGGATACAGAACTCGGTCTCTTCGCAGCCGACCGGTAGTGCGCCGACGCGCCCGACGAGCTCGGAGAACTCCCCGGCGACGGCGAACGCCGAGCGGCGAATCGCCATCGCCGCCCCGATCGGGTTGCGGATCGGAGTGCGGTCGACCGGCAGACCGCGGTATCCGCACCCGACCACCCAACCGAACTCGGCCGGGAACCACCGGGGCGGACGGCCGCCCTCCCAGTTCGGCTCGACCGTGGTGCCGACCACGGTCACCGCCTCCTCGTCGGTGAAGGCCTCACGCAGGATCTCCAGCCAGCCCGGACGCGCGATCGCGTCATCGTCGAGGAACGCGACGACGGTGTGATTGCTGGCGCGCAGCCCGGTGTTGCGTGCGCCGGAGAGTCCACGGGCCTCCCCGTTCGGGACGACCACCAGGTCCGGACCGGGCGCCAGCTCGGTACGGAGGCGGGCGAGCAGCTCAGGGTTGTGATCCACGACGACGAAGAGCCGGTCGCCGGTCTGGAGCTGGTCGCGGACCGACGCGATCGCGGCGCGTACCGCGCCCCATCGGGCCAGGGTGTAAGCGCAGATGACGACGCCGAACGTAGGTTGTTCGACCGTCATGAGGCGAGCGTGTCGGTGCGCGGCTCGGCCGGGCGTATTGTCGGCAGCAACGCGGTTGACGCCTCCTCGAGGGCGGGCAGCGCGCGCCGCCGTACGCGTTCCCGCAGGATGGTTCGGAGAACCCGCAGACCGTCCGGGAACGTGCGGAGGTTGCTCTCGCCGTGGCACCGCTCCGATTCGAAGCTCGGCACTTCGGCGATGCGCAGCCGAGCCCGGGCCACCCGGATGTTGATGAGTGTTTCGATTTCGAAGCCGTCTCCCCAGCGCGTCTGGCCCTGCTCGTGGGCGGGTGGGAGGTCGAACACGGCGACGCACTCCCGACGGAAGGCGTTGTAGCCGTAGCACAGGTCGGTGTAGGCGGTGCCGAACAGCACGTTCGTGAGGGTGTTGAGGCCCCAGTTACCGAGTTGGCGCAGCCGGCTGATGTCCGTGCTTCCGCCGCCGGCGGCGAAGCGGGTGCCCTTGACGTAGTGAGCCCCGCGATCGAGATGCTCCACGAAGGACGGGATCTCGGCTGGGTCCATCGAGCCGTCGGCATCTATCATCACGATGTAGTCGCAGGTCGCGGCCGCGAACCCCGCAGCGAGGGCGTTGCCCTTGCCGCGCCTCCCCTGGCTCACGACGCGGATGTCCGGTCGTACACGGCGGGCGGCCTCGACGGTGCCGTCGACGGAGTTCCCGTCGACGACGATCACCTCCTCCAGGCCGGATGGCAGAGCGGCGAGTACCGGACCGATGTTCCGTGCTTCGTTCCGAGTCGGAATGACCACGGAAATCGACGGGCGCTGACGCGGCGCCCGTTCGGGTGTTAACACGTTCCCCCCAGGGAAAGAGTCAATGACTGCACCTGTACGCGGTGGTGCGGGAGACGCCCCTGTCCCGCCTGCACGCTTTCTGCAGATTCTCGGCGATTACAGTGTGAAGCCTGTTTTCGTCGTAACGACGTCGTCGGGCCGGCTTTGCATCGCCACCGACGGCTACGAACCATACACGAAGCGGAACGCTTCCTGAGGGCAGCCTTAAAGGGGTCAAGAATCGTGGATCAACGCCGACGTCGTGACTCGGGAGGGCGATCAACTGCTCTGAAAAAGAGATGTACGAACGACCCGCCCGGCCCTATTTGCGGAGTGTGTGGGATTTCTGAGATGCGAAAACTGAACGTCTGACCGGTTGGACCGGCTCGTTGGTGCTGTGCATGAACTTCACCGTGACCACATTCGACCGATCGGCGACTTTCCCGACCGAATGGATTTGATCCGCAGCTTTATCCGCGTCCGGAACTGGCGGCGGCGGATTGAGTAGTGCTCCGAAATGTCCGCTCGTCGTATGGCTGTGATGGCATTATTGGTCGTTCGGACAGCGAATGGACACTTCGCAGTCAACTGTTCGGCCAGCGATGATGTGACGAAATTCCTGCACCATGGTTTCAAGAAAGTTAACTCATTCTGCTGAACAGGGGCGGGGGCGGACCGCTCGGATGAGAACATGGATTCGTGCTGAGAATCGGGTTGACCGGTGGGATCGGGGCGGGCAAGAGCGCGGTGTCGGCGCGGCTGGCCGAGTTGGGTGCGGTCGTCGTCGACGCCGACCGGCTCGCCCGTGAGGTGGTCGAACCGGGCACGCCGGGCCTGGCCGCGGTCGTGGAGGCGTTCGGCCCCGACGTGCTGGCCGCGGACGGCTCGCTGGACCGGCCGAAGCTCGGCAAGATCGTCTTCGCCGACGAGGCGGCCCGGCTGCGGCTCAACGGCATCCTGCACCCGCGGATCGGTGCGCTGACCGCCGAGCGTGCGGCCGCCGCGCCGCCCGACGGGATCGTCGTGCACGACATCCCACTGATCGTCGAAGGCGGCTCGGGGGCGGGCTTCCACCTCGTGGTCGTGGTGATGGCCGCGGAGGAGATCCGGCTGCACCGCCTCACCGAGCTGCGCGGCATGCCGGTCGAGGACGCACGGGCCCGGATCGCCGCGCAGGCCACCGACGAGCAGCGGATCGCCGCCGCCGACGTCCTGCTGGACAACTCCGGTGCGCTGGCGGAGCTGCGTGCGGCCGTGGACGCGCTCTGGGCGGACCGGCTCGTGCCGTACGCGGCCGGGATCGCCAACGGGGTGCCCGCGCCGGTCACCCCGGGAACGGTGACCGACGCCGACGTCGCCCGCGCCGCGGCCCGGCTGCGCAGCTGGCTGCACCGCCCCGACCTGCGCGTCGAGTCCGACGGGTCCGAGCTCCAAGCCTTCCTCGCCGACGCCGACGAGGTGCGATCGGTGGCCGGTGCGCTGGCCGGATCCGGCTGGATCGTGGGCCCGGATGCCACCTCCGCCCGCTCCGCCGACCCGGGCAACCCGGCCCGCCTGCGTCTCGTCCCCGGCACCTGACCGCCGCCGATCGGGCCGCGGCGCCGGTCGGGTGGGCTCGTCAGCCGAGGTCGCGGCGGCGGAAACCGGCCAGGCCGGCCGCCGTGAGAGCCGCCGACAGCGTCAGCAGCCCCAGGTACGGCGTCGCCGTGACGTCGGCACCCGGCAGTTTCGGCAGGTGGGTGAACGGCGAAAGATCCATGACCGCCGACGGGAGCCGCAGGATCTCCCCGAACTGTCCGATCACGATCGCCAGCAGCAGCACCGCCCAGCTGAGCAGCGTGAACCGCGGCGCCACTCCGAACAGCGCCACGGCGACCGCGGCCAGTACCAGCACCGCGGGCAACTGCGCGAGCGCCGCACCGAGCTGCCGGGACACCTCGGTGCCGACCGCGTCGGTGCGCAACCCGTGGGCGAGTCCGGCCAGCAGCCCGGACGACGCCAGGATCACCGCCGATCCGACCACCACCCAGACCACGTGCGCGCCGGCCCACCGCACCCGGCTGACCGCGGTCGCGAGCACCGGCTCGGCCCGGTGCGACTCCTCCTCGGTCCGCAGACGCAGCGCCGCGGCCACCGCGTAACCCGCGACCACCATGCCCATCACCAGGTAGATCATCCCGAGGTAGACGTCGGCCAGGCTGCCACCGGCCCCGGTGTACTCGCGCAGCATCTCCGCGGTGTTCGGGTCGTCGTTCGCCGCGGTGACCATGTCCTGCGCGAGGCCGCCGAACACCGCACCGCCGATCGCGGCGCCGATCGCCCAGCCGAGGATGCTGCCGCGCTGGAGCCGCCACGCCAGCCCGAGCGGACCGCTCAACGTGGATGGCGCGCCCGCCGGACCCGGTCGCGACCGGACGACGCCGGCCCCCGCGTCCCGCCGGGCGCGCAGCACACCGACGGCGACCAGCAGCAGCCCGACGGCGACGGCCGGAACGAGCAGCACCGCCCACCGGTCGCCCGCGTACGGCCGCACCTCCTCGGCCCACCCGATCGGCGACAACCAGGAGAGCCACCGTCCGGACGAACCGTTGACCGCGGCCGAGTCGCCGGCCGCGCGGAGCAGGAAGGCCGCGCCCAGGACCGCGCCGGCGATCCCCCCGGCGGACCGGGCGTGTTCGGTGAGCTGCGCGGCGACCGCGCCGACCGCGGCGAACACCAGCCCCACCGAGACGCAGGCGGCCATCAGCGCGAGCGAGCCGCCGAACGGGATGCCGCCGACGCTCAGCAGCGCCGCGAGCCCGAGCACCAGGATCAGCGCGTTGAGCAGCCCGACGTGGAGAAGGGCGGCGGCCAGCCGGGCGTACCGGCCCACCGGAGCGGCGTCGAGCAGGTCGGACCGGCCGGTCTCCTCCTCGGCGCGGGTGTGCCGCAGCACGAGGAGGTAGCTCATCAGCGCCAGCAGCACCGCGGCGAACGTGAGCACCTGCCAGGCCGTCGCCCCGCCGTAGGTGTTCAGCGCGCGTGGGGGACCGGTGATCGCGACCAGGCCGGGGTTCACCCCGCTGCCGTACGCGCGGGCCAGGTCGTCCAGGTCGGCCTGGGTGGGGTAGAGGTTCTTGAGCGGCGCGGCCTGGCTGTAGACGAAGACGGCGACGCCGAGCACCCACGCGGTGGCGCGCACCCGGTCGCGGCGCAGCGCCAGGCGCAAGAGGCTCGCCGTGCCGGTGAATTCACCGCCCTTCGCCGCCGCCGGCGTGCGGGTCCGAGTGGCGAGCACCGCGGTCATGACGCGACCGTCCCGGCGTAGTGCCGCAGGAAGAGTTCCTCGAGCGTGGGCGGCTGGCTGGTGAGGCTCCGGATCCCGAACGGTTCGAGCCGGGCCAGCAGCGGGCCGAGCGACTGCTGGTCGACCTGGCCGGCGAACCGGGTGCCGGAGATCGTGACGTCGTGCAGCCCGGGCAGGTCGGCGAGCCCGTCCGGCACCCGCTCGAGCTCGGCGTCGATCGACGTGCGGGTGAGGTGGCGCAGCTCGGCGAGCGTGCCGGTCTCCACGACCCGGCCCGAGCGGATGATGCTCACCCGGTCGCAGAGTTTCTCGGCCTCGGCCAGGATGTGGCTGGAGAGCAGCACGGTGCGCCGCTCCTCGCGGATGCTCTCCTGGAAAGCCGCCTCCATCAGCGGATCGAGGCCGGACGTCGGTTCGTCCAAAATCAGCAGTTCGACGTCGGACGCGAGGGCCGCGACCAGCGCCACCTTCTGCCGGTTGCCCTTCGAGTAGGTCCTGGCCTTCTTGCGGGGATCGAGCTCGAACCGTTCGAGCAGGTCCCGGCGTCGCCGCGGGTCGAGCCCCCCGCGCACCCGGCCGAGCAGGTCGATCACCTCGCCGCCGGTGAGCGTCGGCCACAGGTTGACGTCACCGGGGACGTAGGCCAGGCGCCGGTGCAGGGCCACCGCGTCTCTCCACGGGTCGCCGCCGAGCAGCTGGGCCTCGCCCGCGTCGGCACGCAACAGGCCGAGCAGCACCCGGATCGTCGTGGTCTTGCCCGCGCCGTTCGGCCCGAGGAAGCCGTGCACCTCACCGGCCCGCACCGACAGATCGAGCCCGTCGAGGGCCCGGACCGACCCGAAGCGCTTGACCACCCCGGCCAGTTCAATCGCGTTCGTCAGCATAGTTCTGACGGTATCGAGCTTTCACAACTTTGTGAACATTGGCGAGATACACAACGGCATGGCACGATGAGAACCGGTTGAAAGGAGCAACGGGTGACGGAACCGGTCATTGACCCGCGGCTGGCGGACTACCGCGAACGCTTCGCGCTGGTGCTGACGAACTTCGGCATGCAGCGCATGGTGGCCCGCGTCTACGCCGCGCTGATGGTGGCCGAATCGCCCACCACGACGATGCCCGAGCTCGCCGAGTCCCTCCAGGCCAGCGCCGGAGCCATCTCCGGTGCGGTGAAGACCCTGACGACGATCGGCATGGTCGAGCGCGTGCCGGCGCCCGGGAGCAGGCGGGACCACTTCCGGATCGCCGACAACGGCTGGTACGACACCGTGATGCATAAGTACCGCGTCATGGCCCAGGAGATCATCGACCTGGCCGGTGACGGGGTGGAGACGGTGGGGGAGGACAGTGTCGCGGGGCACCGGCTGGACGAGATGCGTGCGTTCTACGCGTTCATCCAGTCGGAGATGGAAGAGATCCTGCAGCACTGGGAAAAGGCCCGCGACGCCCGCCGCGCCGCCCGGACTTAATTGTCGGACCCCCGACGTACCGTTGAACCATGAGCCCGTCAGCCCGCCCCTCCGCCGGTCCGAACGCGCCCGAAGGCCTGCGTGACGACGACGTCGCCCACGGCGCGACCACGGCCATCGTCCGGCGTCCCGGCCGGTTCGAGGTGGTCAGCGAGTACGACCCCGCGGGTGACCAGCCGGCCGCCATCGACGAGCTCGAGCGGCGCGTCAAGGCCGGCGAGAACGACGTCGTGCTGCTCGGGGCCACCGGTACCGGTAAGTCCGCCACCACGGCGTGGCTGATCGAGCGGCTGCAGCGGCCGGCGCTGGTGATCGCGCCGAACAAGACGCTCGCGGCGCAGCTGGCGAATGAGTTCCGGGAACTGTTGCCGAACAACGCGGTCGAGTACTTCGTCTCGTACTACGACTACTACCAGCCCGAGGCGTACGTCCCGCAGACCGATACGTACATCGAGAAGGACTCCTCGATCAACGAGGAGGTCGAGCGGCTGCGTCACTCGGCCACGATGTCGCTGCTCACCCGGCGCGACACGATCGTGGTCGCCACCGTGTCCTGCATCTACGGCCTCGGTACCCCGCAGGAGTACATCGACCGGTCGATCCCGCTGAAGGTCGGGCAGGAGATCGAGCGGGAGAAGCTGCTCCGGTGGCTGGTCGACGTGCAGTACACGCGCAACGACCTGAACTTCACCCGGGGCACGTTCCGGGTCCGCGGCGACACGGTCGAGGTCATCCCGGCCTACGACGAGCTCGCGGTGCGCATCGAGATGTTCGGCGACGAGATCGAGAAGCTCTACCACCTCAACCCGCTCACCGGCGAGGTCGTCAACGAGGAGACCGAGCTGCACGTCTTCCCGGCCACCCACTACGTGGCCGGTCCGGAGCGCATGGAGCGGGCGATCCGCGGCATCGAGGCCGAGCTGGAGGAGCGGCTCGCCGAGCTCGAGCGGCAGAACAAGCTGCTGGAGGCGCAGCGGCTGCGCATGCGCACCACCTACGACATCGAGATGATGCGCCAGGTCGGTTTCTGCTCGGGCATCGAGAACTACTCCCGCCATATGGACGGACGGGAGCCCGGCTCGCCCGGCTTCTGCCTGATCGACTACTTCCCGGAAGACTTCCTGCTGGTCATCGACGAGTCGCACGGTACCGTGCCGCAGATCGGCGGCATGTACGAGGGCGACATGTCACGCAAGCGCACCCTCGTCGACTTCGGGTTCCGCCTGCCCAGCGCCATGGACAACCGGCCGCTGCGCTGGGAGGAATTCCAGGACCGGGTGGGCCAGACCGTCTACCTCTCGGCGACGCCGGGCAAGTACGAGATGGGCCGCGCGAAGGGCGAGTTCGTCGAGCAGATCATCCGGCCGACCGGCCTCGTCGACCCGGAAGTGCTGGTCAAGCCGACCAAGGGCCAGATCGACGACCTGGTGCACGAGATCCGGCTGCGTGCCGAGCGCGACGAGCGGGTGCTGGTCACCACGCTGACCAAGAAGATGGCCGAAGACCTCACCGACTACCTGCTCGAGCTCGGCATCCGGGTGCGCTACCTGCACTCCGAGGTCGACACGCTGCGCCGGGTCGAGTTGCTGCGTGAACTGCGCAAGGGCGATTTCGACGTGCTGGTCGGCATCAACCTGCTGCGTGAAGGGCTCGACCTGCCCGAGGTCAGCCTGGTGTCCATCCTGGATGCCGACAAGGAAGGGTTCCTGCGCAGCGAGACCTCGCTCGTGCAGACCATCGGCCGGGCCGCCCGAAACGTGTCCGGGCAGGTGCACATGTACGCCGACCAGATCACGCCGTCGATGGCGCGCGCGATCGAGGAGACCAACCGGCGCCGCGAGAAGCAGATCGCCTACAACACCGAGCGGGGCGTCGACCCGCAGCCGCTGCGCAAGAAGATCGTCGACATCCTCGACGACATCTACCGCGAGGCGGCCGAGAACGAGTCCGGCGAGCTGATCGGCGGCTCCGGCCGGCAGCAGTCGCGGGGCAAGTCGCCGGTGCCGGGGCTGAAGTCGAAGGCCACCACGGTCGGCGTCGGTGCGCACCGCGAGGGCATGGCGCGGGCCGAGCTGGCCGACCTCATCCAGCAGCTCAACGACCAGATGCTGGCGGCCGCGCGCGAGCTGCAGTTCGAACTCGCGGCCCGCCTCCGCGACGAGATCGGCGAACTCAAGAAGGAACTACGCGGCATGGACGCCGCCGGCGTCCGGTAGTGGGCTGGTGGGCGGCCCGCCCAGGACGACGCTGCCGAGCCAGCGCGAGATC
>NZ_BAAAGX010000001.1:61054-86646 GCF_039524755.1 Cryptosporangium japonicum | reverse complement strand
CCTTGAGTATCAGCTATACGCGGCGGATTCGCGCTCGACTGGCAGCGTCGCCCTGGGCGGGCTCCAGGTTCAGGCACTCGCGCCTGGCGGCGCTCGTTAGGTAGCTCCGCCTGGCGGCGCTCGTTAGGTAGCCCCGCCTGGCGGTGCTCGTCAGGTAGCTCCGCCTGGCGGCGCTCGGTAGGCAGCTCGCGCCTGACGGCGCTCGGGCCTGACGGCGCTCGGAAGCGAGTGTCGCTGGGGTGCTCTCGGAGCGGTGTGCCGTCGTGCTCCTGTCCGGCTCCCTCGCGACACTTAGCGCGTAACCGTGCGCCTCCGATGAGACAGCCGTCAGAACACGGATTGTTCTCCCGGAGGTAAAGACGATGGATCGTCGTAAACTGCTCGGTGCCGCTGCGATCGCCGTCCCCGCCATCGCGGGAGCCGCACTCCTCAGCGACCTGGACCTCGGTCCGGACCCGCGGTCACAGAGCGGGGAAAGCTTCGCCGGCCAGGCGGAGGAGGTCTCGGGCGACGCCGCGACCACCCAGAACCCGGCCCCGCCGGTCGTCGGCGTCCAGTTCCACGGCACGTGGGACATGTACTGGAACGGCACGACGCCGAACGCGATGTTCTACAAGCACCTGGACACGCTCGCCGCGAACAACGTGCAGGTCATCCGGCTCGACGTCGGCTGGTCGTCGGCGCAGCCCACGAACGTGGCGCCGACCGCCAGCCAGTGGTACCACCAGCGCGTCAACACCGTCCTCGACCAGGCCCGCTCGCGCGGCATGCAGGTCTTCGTGACGATCCACCAGTCGCCGGCGTGGTCGCGCCCCAACACCGGCAGCGAGGTCAAGCAGTACCCGACCGACCCGAACTCGATCAAGCCGTGGCTGACGTTCTTCACCTCCACCTACGGGTCGAAGATCCTGGCGATCGAGGTCTGGAACGAGCCCAACCTGGCCGAGTTCTGCGGCATCTCCGACGCGTACCAGCGCGCGGTGAAGTACGTGCCGATCCTCAAGGCGTCCTACGCGGCGATCAAGGCCGGCCGCTCCTCGATGCCGGTGATCTTCGCCGGCCCCAGCCAGACCGACGACGTCTTCATCAAGGACTGCTACGCCAACGGCGCCAAGGGCAACTTCGACATCATGGGTGTCCACCCCTACCAGGGCAACCAGATGAAGGCGCCGGAGTCGACCGACATCACCGGCAAGGCCCGGATGACCAACATGCCGGCGATCATCAACGTGATGGCGCAGAACGGCGACTCGGCCAAGCCGATCTGGTGGACCGAGTTCGGTTTCAGCGTGCACTCCAACGACGCCGTGCCGGCCGGCCAGGTCTGGCTCAACGGGGTACCGGACGAGCAGACCGCCGCGTCCTACATCTCGCGGTCCTACTACCTCGCCTGGCAGCAGTGGCCGCAGGTGAAGCTCGCGGTGACCTACTGCGGGTACAAGACGCCCTCCGACAGCCTCGGGCACCAGTACGGCTTCCGCATCATGGAGGCCGACGGCACGGCGAAGCCGCAGCTCGCGGCCCTGTCGAGCCTCCGCCAGGCGTTCGGCTCACTGCAGAAGCTGTAACTCCGGAGACCTCGGCCGGCCGCTGACCCCCAGCGGCCGGCCGTCGTGGCTCTACGAAGCGGGCACGTCGACGAAGTGCTCCACCCGCGGCGGTCCGGCGAAGAACGGGCCGATCAGTCCGCGCCAGCGCCCGTACCGGTCGGTCGCGCGGAAATTCTGTTCGTGGGCCTCGACCGAGTCCCACTCCACCAGGAGCACGAACCGGCTCGGGGTCTCGACTCCCTGGGTCATCCGGACCGACCGGCACCCCTCCGTGCCGCGCAGTTCGGGAACGGCCTCCCGGTAAGCCTCCGCGAACTCGGCCTCGCGGCCGGGGGTGACGTCGATGAGAGCTACTTCCAGAACCATGGAGTGAGCCTCTCACAGCGTCGGAATGACGACAGAAGCATCACGCTGCGTGCACGTACGCTGGAAGCAATCGGCGCGGTGCAACACGCATAGATGAATAGCCCGTCACTCAGGTGAGGTGTCACAACACTCACCGGCCCTCGCTTGGCCGGAGGCGGGAACGACCCTTACTATGGGGAACCGACGAGGGGAGTAGCCCCGCGGTTCACCCGGTCAATACGGCGAGTGCGAGAGCACGGACCCCGGGCACCGGCCCGCTCTAGCGAAGCGGGTGGCGAGACCTCGGACACGTAATCAATGCTGCGCGTGATCCGGGGGCGTTATGTCCGTTTCTTTGTGGGTGTGGGCCGCGACCGTGGCCGGCCTGGCCGTCATCGTCGCCATCGACATCTGGCACGCCAGACGTCCGCACCACGTGGGTTTCCGAGAAGCCACCACCTGGTCGGTCATCTACATCGCGCTGGCGGTGCTGTTCGGCATCGGCGTGATGATCTTCGGCGGTGCCGAGCCCGGCACGGAGTTCTTCGCCGGGTGGCTGATCGAGAAGAGCCTGTCGGTCGACAACCTCTTCGTCTTCGCGGTGATCCTGGGAACGTTCGGCGTCCCCGACAAGCACCAGCAGAAAGTCCTGCTGATCGGCATCCTCGGTGCGCTGGTCATGCGGGCGATCTTCATCGCGGTGGGCGCCGCGGCGATCCAGCGCTTCGCGGTGACGTTCGTCGTCTTCGGTGCTTTCCTGATCTACACCGCGATCAAGCTGGTGCGCTCGCACGGCGAGCAGCCCGACGTCGGCAACAGCCGCGCCGTGAAGATGCTCCGGCGCCTCATCCCGGTCACCGAGGACTACCCCGACGACAGCGCGCTCACGGTCAAGCGCGACGGCAAGCGCCTGGCGACGCCGCTGCTGGTCGTCGTGGTCACGATCCTCTCGGTCGACCTGGTCTTCGCGCTCGACTCGATCCCCGCGGTCTTCGGCGTCACCGAGAGCGCGTACATCGTCTTCACCGCGAACGCGTTCGCGCTGCTGGGCCTGCGTGCCCTGTACTTCCTGCTGATCGGCCTGCTCGACCGGCTGGTGCACCTGCACTACGGCCTGGCGTTCGTGCTGGCCTTCATCGGCGTCAAGCTGATCCTCCACTACGCGCACACCGTGTGGCCGTCGGTGCCCGACATCCCCACCGCGCTCTCGCTCGCGGTCGTGATCGTCACGCTGGCCATCACCACGTTCACCAGCCTCCGGGCCACCCGAAAAGCGAACGACAACGAAGTGACGGCGGACCGTGGGTAAATCAGGCGTTCGGCGACGGACGGCGATGCCGTTGTCGCACCATGTAACTCGGCGCGGGTCGCACTCGAGGAAGGCCTGACCGGTGGACATACCTGTCTGGGTGGAGTGGAGCGTGCTGGGCGCGCTCGTCGTCCTGCTCGCGTTCGACGTCTGGGTGATCGGCCGGCGGCCGCACGAGCCCTCCACGCGCGAGAGCACGATGGGCGTCATCGGCTACGTGGCCCTGGCGCTGATCTTCGGGCTCGGCATCCTCTGGCTGGCCGGCGGACGCTACGCCGGCGAGTTCTACGCCGGCTGGCTGACCGAGTACAGCCTGTCGGTCGACAACCTGTTCGTGTTCCTGGTGATCATGAGCCGGTTCAAGGTGCCCCGGGTGTTCCAGCAGAAGGTCCTGCTGATCGGCATCGTGCTCGCGCTCGTGCTCCGCGGCATCTTCATCGCCGCCGGCGCGGCCGCGATCGAGCGTTTCATCTGGGTGTTCTTCCTGTTCGGCGCGTTCCTGCTCTACACCGCGTGGAACCTGGCCTTCCACCACGAGGAGGAAGAGGAGTTCAAGGAGAACGTGCTGATCCGGTGGTCGCGCCGGGTGCTGCCGATCTCCAAGGACTTCGGCGACGGCAAGCTGCGCACCCACGAGAACGGCAAGCGGATCTGGACGCCGATGGTCGTGGTGCTGATCGCGATCGGCACCACCGACCTGCTGTTCGCGTTCGACTCGATCCCGGCCATCTTCGGCCTCACCCGCGAGCCGTTCCTGATCTTCACCGCGAACGTGTTCGCGCTGATGGGCCTGCGTCAGCTGTACTTCCTGCTCGGCGGCCTGCTCGACCGGCTCGTCTACCTCTCGATCGGCCTCTCGTTCATCCTCGCGTTCATCGGCGTGAAGCTGATCCTCGAGGCGCTGCACGAGAACTCGCTGCCGTTCATCAACGGCGGCCACGAGATCGAGTGGGTGCCGGAGGTGCCGATCTGGCTCTCGCTCGTCGTCATCATCGGCACGTTGGCCGTGACGACGCTCGCCAGCCTGTGGAAGTCCCGCCGCACGGCCCCGCAGAAGGAGCTCAGCTCGACGACGGCGTCGTGACCACGCAGGCGGCCAGGAGCGCCGGGTAGAGCGCCGGGTCGGCCGGGGCGTGCCCCAGTAGCGACTCGATGCGCTCCAGCCGCTGGTAGAGCGACTGGCGGCGGAGGTGGAGCACGGCGGCGGTGCGGGTGACGCTGGCGCCGTGCCGGAGGTAGAGCTCCAGGGTGCGCACCAGCTCGGTGTGGTGCTGGGCGTCCCACGTCACCAGCGGGCCGATGGTGCGCTCGACGAAGGCGTCCAGCCCACCGCCCCGGCGCAGCTCCAGCTCGAGGGCGAGCGTGCGCGCCGGCACCACGGTCGGACGGGTGCCCCCGCGCCGGGCGCCGGTCAGCGCCAGGGCCAGCGCGGCCCGCGCGTGGTCGAGCGAGGCGGCCCAGTCGGGCGTGCTCGCGGCGGGAACCGGATAGCCGATCACCACCGTGATCTGCGGGGCCCCGGACCGGTGGCCCGCGTCCAGGAACGCTTTCTCCACCGCGCTCACCGAGTCGGCCACGATCAGCGCCAGCACCGACTCCCGGACGCGGGCCCGCAGCGCGGAGGTGCCCAGCAGCCGGGCGGCCTGGTCGATCAGCGTGACCGCGGGCCGGGTCTCCGGTGCGTCCACCGCGACGCCGACGAGCGTGCGTCCCGGCGGTGGGCGGAACCCCGCGAGCCCGGTGCGGACCGCGGCCTCGGCCGGCGCCAGCCCACCGGCGGCGACCAGGTCGGCCAGGAGCGCGGCGGCGTGCCGCTCCCGCTCGGTCGGCGGGTCGCCGGTGCGCAGGATCTCCACCGCCAGCGCGGTCGCGGTCCGCTCGACCGTCGCGGCGAGGTCCTCGGCCGGTAGCGACGACCCGATCCCGGCGACCAGCCGTCCCCAGACGCGCCCGTGGACGATCACTTCCGCGTCGGCCGCCCCGGCGTCGACGGTGGCCCAGGCCGCGTGGTCGTCCGCGACGCCGTAGGAGGCGACCAGGGCGCCGCTCGCCGTCGTCAGCACCACCGGGGCCCCGGTGACGTCGACCGCGGTGCGCAGCAGCCCGGCGATGCCCGCCCCGGAGATCAGGGCCTCGTTCAGCGCCCGGGTGACCCGGTCGCCGAGGCGCAGCCGCCGGGCCGCCTCGTCGACGATCGCGGTGTTCGCGGCCTCGCACATCCGGATGAACGGCACCACGGCACGCAGCACGATCAGCGGCAGGCCGTGCCGCGCCGCCTCGTCGATGAGTTCGGCCGGCACGTCGGGGAAACTGCGGCCGAGCTCGACGGCGAGCCCGCTCACGCCCCGTTCGGCCAGGTCGCGGACGTAGTGACGGCGGGCGCCCGCGTCGCTGCCGGCCAGCCCGAGGCCGGTGGTGAGCAGGAGTTCGCCACCGGAGAGCAGCGGGCCGATCTCGTAGATCTCGCTCGAGTGCACCCAGCGCACCGGCCGGTCGAGCGCGCGGTGGCCGGCCAGCACCTCGGGGCGGGCATCGCGCACCGCGTCGAACTGCAGCAACTCGGCCAGCGTCAAGGACATTCTGTCAGTCAAGCACCCGCCGGGTGTGGACGCGGCGTCAGTTGTATACCGCACCTGGTCAAGCGCAGAGTGTGGGCATGACGACGCTGGATCCTTCCACGCTTCTCACCGCGGCGGTCGAGGAGGCCCGGGCCGGGTTGGCCGAGGGTGGCGTCCCGATCGGGGCGGCGCTGTTCACCACCGACGGCACGCTGCTCGGCCGGGGCCACAACCGCCGGGTGCAGGACGGCGACCCGTCGCTGCACGCGGAGACGGCCGCGTTCCGGAACGCCGGACGGCGCCCCACCTACTTCGACACGATCATGGTCACCACGCTCTCGCCGTGCTGGTACTGCTCCGGCCTGGTCCGTCAGTTCGGGATCGGGCACGTGGTGATCGGGGAGGCGGTGACGTTCTCCGGCGGCCACGACTGGCTCGCCGAGAACGGCGTCACGATCACGCTTCTCGAGGACCCCGAGTGCATCGGGCTGATGACCGACTTCATCAAGAACCGGCCCGAGCTGTGGGCCGAGGACATCGGAGCCGAACTTGACTGAGCCCGTACCCACCATCGACCTGACCGGGGACCGGGAAACCGTCGCCGCGCAGGTGGATCAGGCCCTCCAGCGCTCCGGGTTCATGCTGGTCACCGGCCACGGCGTCGCGCCGGAGCTGCGTGCGGCCACCCGCGCCGCGGCCCGGGAGTTCTTCGCGCTCCCGGCTGAGGTCAAGCGGCGCTACGCCGCCACCGTCGGGGGCCGCGGCTGGCTGCCGACCGGCGTCGAGGCCAACGGGTACGCCGAAGGCACCGAGACCCCGCCGGACCTGAAGGAGACGTTCGCGATCGGCGCCGACACCCCGGTCGGCGATCCGGCCGCCGACGAGGCCTGGTTCCAGCCCAACGTCTGGCCGGACGAGAGCCCGGCCCTGGCCGAGACGCTCACCGAGTACCAGGCCGCGATGCGGACGCTCGCCGACCGGCTGCTCGAGATCTGCGCGGCCGCGCTCGGCCTGCCCGACACCTTCTTCGCCCCCACCACCGACCACCCCACCTGGACGCTGAACATCAACTGGTACCCCCCGATGGGCGTCGTCGGCGAACCCGAGGAGGGGCAGTACCGGATCGGCCCGCACACCGACTTCGGCACGCTGACGCTGCTCGACCGCGAGTACGGCAGCGGTGGGCTGCAGGTCTACACCGCCGACGGCGAGTGGGTCGACGCCCCCTACGACCCGGACGCGTTCACGATCAACGTCGGTGACCTGCTCGCGCGCTGGACCGGTGACCGCTGGCTCTCCGCCCGCCACCGTGTCCTGCCGCCGCAGGCCGACGCACCGGACGAGGACCTGGTGTCGCTCGTCTACTTCTACGAGGCCAACCACGACGCCGTGGTGGAGACGCTGGAGCCCCCCATCGGGCGCGCGGCGCACCCTCCGGTCGTTTGCGGGGACTTCATCCGCGAACGCTTAGACGCCATCACGATCGGCTGAGGAGAACCCCCATGGCAGTGGTCGAAGAAGGCGTCGAACCCCTCCGGGAGGGGGAGTACGGCACCAAGGTCGTCGCGGTCGAGCCCGGCGGCATCGAGAAGATCCCGCTCGCCGACCGGCACGGCACACCGCTCAACCTGTTCTGGACCTGGGCGTCGCCGAACCTGGAATTCGCCACGATCTACCTGGGCGTGCTGGCCACGCTCGTGTTCGGGCTGACGTTCTGGCAGGCCGTGGCCGCGATCGTGCTGGGCAACGCGCTCTCGTCGATCGCGCACGGCGTGCTCTCGGCCCGCGGCCCGGTGCACGGCGTCCCGGAGATGGTGCTCTCGCGCGGGGCGTTCGGCTTCTGGGGCAACCTGCTCCCGGCCGGGTTCCTCTCGGTCACCGCGGGCATCGGCTGGTTCGCGGTCAACAGCGTCAGCGCGTCGTTCGCGCTCAACGCGCTGACCGACCTCCCGACCTGGCTCTGCCTGGTGGTCGTGGTGCTCGCCCAGGTCGTGATCGCGTTCCTGGGGCACAACTTCGTCCACTCGTTCGAGAAGTGGGCGTTCCCGGTGCTGGCGGTGATCTTCCTGGTCGGCACCGTCGTGGTGCTGAGCAAGTCCCACCCGGGCGCGCCGGCCGGCGAGGGCATCCCCGGCGTCGGCACCGTCGGTGGGTTCCTGCTGACGCTCGCGGCCGTGTTCGGGTACGCGTCGGGATGGAACCCGTACGCCGCGGACTACACGCGCTACCTGCCGCCGGACACCAACCGGCGCCAGGTGGGCGTCTTCGCCGGGCTCGGCGTCTTCGTGGCCTGCACGGTGCTGCAGATCGTCGGCGCGGCGTCGGTGACGATCGGCCCGCCCGCGTCGGACAACCCCACGCTCGCGTTCGTCGACGAGATGCCGTCGCTGCTGGCCAACCTCACGCTGCTGGCGATCGCGATCGGCGGGGTCTCGGCGAACGTGCTCAACATCTACTCGGGGTCGATGTCGTTCCTGACGATGGGCGTGAAGCTCCCCGCGCACCTGCGCCGGGCGCTCGTCGCGCTGACGTTCGGCGTCGTCGGGTTCGTCGTGGCGTACTTCGGGCTCGAGGACGCCGGGCACAAGTACGAGAACTTCCTGCTGGTGATCGGGTACTGGATCGCCCCCTGGCTCGGCGTCACGCTCGTCGACCTGTGGTTGCGCCGCGGGCAGGACTACGGCGAGATCCTCTACGACCGGAAGTACACCAACTGGGCCGGGCCGATCGCGATGGTCGCCGGGCTCGTCGTCTCGATCGGGTTGTTCTCCAACCAGGCGCAGTACACCGGCCTGGTCGTCCGGTCGAGCCCGGGCATCGGTGACGTGACTCCGATCGTCGGTCTGCTCCTCGCGGCGCTCGTGTACTTCGCGCTCCGTCGGCCGGTTGGACGACAGACGGGAAGTGGTTATTCACAGATCTAACTTTTGGTACATATGGTGTCATCCAGGGGCGAGCTTTGCGGGAGGCTGGCATGGATGACGCGGTGCGCGCGACGAACGGCGGGGACAACACCGAGTACCGGGAGATGGTCGACGCCATCACCGACTTCGGGCTGATCCGCCTCGATTCCGACGGTGTCATCCAGGGGTGGCACGGAGCGAGCAGCGACATCACCGGGTACGGACCGGCCGAGGTCGTCGGCCGGTCGGCCGAGCTGCTGTATCCGGACGCGGAGACGCTCCGTGCCGACCTGGCCGCCGTCGACGCCGAAGGTCAGCGCGCCACCGACGGCTGGCGGATGCGCAAGAACGGCGAGCGGTTCTGGGCCACGATCACGATCACCCCGCTGCCGGTCACCGGCGGCTACCTCCTCCTCGTCCGCGACCTCACCGAGCGCCGCGACCAGGAACTGGCGCTGCGCAGCGTCGAGGACATGCTCAACAGCATCACCGACTACGAGGTGATCCGCCTTGACGCCGACGGCCTGGTGCAGTCCTGGAACCCCGGCGCCGAACGGCTGCGTCAGTACAGCGCGCAGGAGGTGCTCGGCAAGCCGGTCTCGATGTTCTACTCCGAGGACGAAGCCAAGCGGGGAGTCCCGGAGCGGGAGCGGGCGGCCGCGGTCACCAACGGACGCTTCGAGGCCGAAGGCTGGCGGCTCCGACGTGACGGCAGTCGTTTCTGGGCCAACGACGTCCTCAGCCCGATCCGCGGCTCCGAGGGCGACATCATCGGGTTCGTCAAGGTCGCGCGGGACCAGAGCGACCGGCGCGAAGCCGAGCAGCTGGTCTCGCGCCAGCGCGACGAGATACTGGAGCTCTCCACGCCGGTCATCCAGGTCTGGGACGACGTCCTGGTGCTGCCGGTGATCGGGACGCTCGACAGCGCCCGCGCCGCCCGGCTGACCGAGAACCTGCTCGAACGCATCGCCCGCGACCAGGCCGAAGTCGTCATCCTCGACGTCAGCGGCGTCCCGGCCGTCGACACCGAGGTCGCACAGCACCTGATGAAGACCGTCGAGGCCGCCCGGCTGATGGGCAGCGTCAGCGTGCTCTCCGGCGTCCGGCCCGAGACCGCGCAGGCGATCGTCCACCTGGGCATCGAGCTGGGCAGCCTGCGCTGCCGCAGCAACCTCAAAGACGCACTGCAGCTGGCGCTCCGGCTGGTCGGCGCGCCGCTCGCCGACGACCTGCGCCCCGTCGATGCCTGACGAGGTCCCGATCATGCGGATCGGCCGGAACCTCCTGGTCACCCTGCAGGGTGACCTGGAGGACGCCACGGTCGAGCAGATCGAACGTGTCGTCACCCGGGAAGTGGCCCGCACACAGGCCCGGGGCATGCTCATCGACATCAGCGGCCTCACGCTCGTCGACTCGTTCGTGGCCAGGGTCATCGCCCGGCTCGTCGGGATGACCCGCCTGCTCGGCGCCGAGACGACGCTCGTCGGCATGCAACCGGCGGTCGCGATCACGCTGGTCGAACTCGGCGTCTCGATGAAACACGTCCACACCGCGCTCAACGCCGAACAAGGCATGGCGCGTCTGACGGGGCTGCGCGATGACCGTCTCAGCTGAGGGCACCACGCACTCGATGACGATCCTCGCCGAGTCCGACCTGCTGCGCGTCCGCACGACGCTGCGTGCGGAGTCGCAGGCGGCCGGCCTCGGGCTGACCGCGGCGACGAAGTTCGTCACCGCGGGCAGCGAACTGGCGCGCAACATCGTCCGGTACGCGGTGCACGGCCAGGGCGAGGTGCTGATCGAAGGGCTGGACAAGGCCGGGCGCCGCGGCGTGCGCGCGACGTTCAGCGACGCCGGCCCCGGCATCCCCGACCTCGACGCGGCGATGACCGACAACTTCACCACCGGCGGCGGGCTCGGTCTGGGGCTGCCGGGCAGCAAGCGTCTGGTCGACGAGTTCTCGATCGACACCGGCCCGGGCCGGGGGACGACGGTGGTGATCACCCAATGGGGTCGGTGAGCCACCGGACCACGAGCCGCGACGCGCCCCACCGGCAGATCGTCGTCACCGACGACACGGCGGTGGGGGAGGCCAGGCGGAGCGCGAACCGGCTGGTGAGCGAACTCGGCGGGAACGAACTGGCGGTCACCCGGGCCGAGCTGGTCGCCACCGAACTGGGGACGAACCTGCTGCGTCACGGCGAGCCGGGCGGCTGGATCCTGCTGCGCCCGGTCCCGCCGGGCCAGGTGGAGATCCTCGCGGTCGACCGCGGCCCGGGTATCCGGGACCCCGAGGCCGCGCTCGCGGGCCGGTCACCGGCCCCCAAGGGACTGGGCTGCGGCCTGCGGTCGGCGGCTCGGGCGTCCGGCCTGTTCGACCTGTGGACCCGGGTCGGCCAGGGCACTGTCGTGCTGAGCGTCGTCGACCTCGGCGGTTCGCCGGTGGAACCGCGGACCTGCGGCGGCGTCTGCGTCGGGCTCTCCGAGGTCAGCGGCGACGGGTGGTCGGTGCGCGGGGCCGACGGCGGACGCGAGGCGATCGCGGTGGTGGACGGGGTGGGCCACGGCCCGGCCGCGTCGGCCGCCGCGGACGTGGTGCTCGACGTGTTCGCCGAGGACCCCGCCGGGCTGACGTCGTTCGCCGGCCGCGCCAACGAGGTCGCGCGCGGCACCCGGGGCGCGGTCGCGACCGTGTGCGTGCTCGACCCCGCCCTCGACACGATGTCGGCGCTGGCGATCGGCAACGTCAACGGGCGGGTGCTGGTGGCGGGCACCGAGAAGGGCGTCGTCACGTTCAGCGGCAGCCTCGGACTGGGCGCCCGGCCGCCGTCCGCACGGGTCCAGCAGTACCCCTGGCCCCGGGACGCGACGCTGGTGCTCTGGAGCGACGGACTGCGCAGCCGGCTGGAGTTCGACCGGTACCCGGGCCTGTTCGACCACGACCCGGCCGTCGCCGCCGCGGTTCTCCACCGCGACTACGCGCGGGGCACCGACGACGCCACGGTCGTCGTCGTCCACCGCCGGGACCGCGGTCATGACTGACGAGGCGGCGCTGCGTCAGGAGGTCGAGCTCCTCCGGGCCGAGCTGGACGAGACCAGCCGCGGCCTGATGGCGCTCTACGCGGAGCTGTCGGCGCAGACCGAGGAGATCGAGCGGGCCCGGGTGGCCGCGGAGGAGGCGACGCGGGCCAAGGCGGCGTTCCTCGCCGACATGGGGCACGAGATCCGCAACCCGCTGAACTCGGTGATCGGCTTCGCGGAGCTGCTCGGGGAGACCGAGCTGACCCCGGAGCAGGTCGACTACCTGACGCCGATCCGCGCCGCCGGCGACCACCTCCGCTGCCTGATGGACGACCTGCTGGACTTCTCGAAGCTCGAGGCCGGACACTTCACGTTCGAGTGCATCCCGTTCGACCTGGTCGCCTGCGTGGAGGACGCGCTGGCGATCGTGGCGCCCCAGGCCGCGTCGAAGGAGCTCGACCTGGCCGCGGTGTTCACCCCGGACGCGCCGCGCACCGTGCGCGGCGACCCGACCCGGTTGCGCCAGATCCTGGTCAACCTGCTGGTCAACGCGGTGAAGTTCACGGCCGAGGGGCACGTCTGGGTGGAGCTGGAGACCCGGCGGACCGGCCCGACGCACGCCTGCCTCGCGTTCGGTGTGCACGACACCGGCATCGGCATCGCGCCCGAGGCGCTGGAGCGCATCTTCGTGCCGTTCGGCCAGGCCGACGTCTCCACGACCCGCCGGTTCGGCGGCACCGGGCTCGGGCTCTCGATCGCGCGTGAGCTCAGCCAGCGGATGAACGGCGAACTGACGGTGACGTCCGAGCTCGGCGTCGGCTCCACGTTCACCAGCAACGTGAGCATGGACGTCGAGCCGGGGAGTCTCAGCGACCCGGACGACCGTCCGCTCGGCGGCCGGACCGTCCTGCTCGCCCACGCCGAGCCGATCACCACCCGGGCGCTGCGCGCACACCTGGTGAGCTGGGGCGCGGACGTGCGGACCGAGCCGGGACCGACCGAACCGGCGTTCGCGGTGGTCGACGCGGACACGCACGTCACGCCGGGTGTCCCGCGGGTCGTCGTGGCTCCGCTCACCGCTCGCCGCTCCGCCGAGCCCGGCGCGACCGGCATCGCCGCGGTGCTGCACAGCCCGGTGCGCCGGGCCCAGCTCCGCGCGGCCGTCGACGCCGCTCTCGGCGCGCACTTCGCCTGATACCGACCGTGTTCACCGGACGTTCATGCAGCTGGGAAACGGTTACCCGGTGCGTAGGACGACGGAAGGACCGCGATGATCGACGACGGCGCTGAACTCTACGACGAGACCGGTCGTTTCGTGTTGGCCCACGCCAACGGTTACAAGGTGCAGGACAACCCCGAGGACGACCCGGTGCTGCTCCACGCCGACGGAACGCCCGTCGACACGTGGCGCGAGGGCTACCCGTACTCCGAGCGGATGACGCGCGACGAGTACAACCGCGTCAAGCGGCTGCTGCAGATCGAGCTGCTCAAGCTGCAGAACCACATCAAGGAGACCGGCGACCGCCTGGTCATCCTGTTCGAAGGACGCGACGCCGCCGGCAAGGGCGGCACGATCAAGCGCTTCATGGAGCACCTCAACCCGCGCGGGGCGTCCGTCATCGCGCTGGAGAAGCCCACCGATCGTGAGCAGTCCCAGTGGTACTTCCAGCGCTACGTCGCGCACCTGCCCGCCGCCGGGGAGATCACGATGTTCGACCGCTCCTGGTACAACCGCGCCGGCGTCGAGCGCGTGATGGGCTTCTGCACCGACGAGCAGTACGAGCAGTTCTTCAAGGACGTACCGAAGTTCGAGGAGATGCTGGTCGAGAACGGCATGCACCTGATCAAGCTGTGGTTCTCGGTGACCCAGTCCGAGCAGCGCACCCGGTTCGCGATCCGCGAGATCGACCCGGTGCGCCAGTGGAAGCTCTCGCCGACCGACATCGCCTCGCTCGACAAGTGGGACGCGTACACGAAGGCGAAGGAGACGATGTTCCTCAACACCGACCTCGCCGAGGCGCCCTGGACGGTGGTGCGCAGCAACGACAAGAAGCGGGCCCGGGTCGAGGCGATGCGTTACGTGCTCTCCCGGTTCGAGTACGCGGACAAGGACGAGGACATCGCCCGGAAGCCCGACCCGGCGATCGTGGGCAGCGCCGCCCACGTACTCCCGGATTAAAAGAAGCGGGCCGGGCTGAACGCGCGCCAGCACAGGTAGGCCGACAGCGTCAGCCCGGCGAGCGCCGCGAGCAGTCGCGGGGCCCCGTGGTCGAGCACGTCGACGACGACGCACGACACCAGCAGCACGAGGCCGGGGGCGGCGGGATGCACGCCGCCCCGCCGGGGTAACTGTTCAGTCACGCATCGATGATGCTGGTCCCCGCCGAACACCCCGGAAACGTCGGTAGAAGTCGAGATGTGCCCGGGCGGCCGCGTTCCAGGTGTACCGGGCGGCGAGAGCGCGGCCGGCGTCCGGATCGGCGCCGTGGTCCAGCGCGTCCGTCAGCGCGACGGCGAGCGCCGGCACGTCGGCCGCGTAGCGGACCGCGGTGCCGAAGACCTCGCGCAGCACCGGCAGGTCGCTGGTGACCACCGGCACCCCGGCCGCCAACGCCTCCATCGCCGCCAGGCCGAACCCTTCCTTGGTGGAGGGGAACGCGAACACCGCGGCCGACGCCATCAGCGAGGGCAGGGCGTCGTGGTCGACCGGGCCGAGTACGACCGGTTCGACGCCCAGCTCGCGGGCCCGTGCCTCCCAACGCGCGCGGTAGTCCCGGTAGTCGAAGAGCGTCTCGCCGCCCGCGATCACCAGCGTCACGTCCGGCCGGGCGAGCCGCGCGTACGCCTCGAGCAGCGCGATCGACCCCTTGCGCGGCTCGATGCCGCCCACCGCGAGCACGTAACGCCCGAGCCCGGCCGGGTCACCGGCGTCGGCGGACGCGAACCGCGCGGCGTCGACGCCATTGGGGATCACCGTGGGCGAGAACCCCCACCCGGCCCGCACCTCGGCGGCGACGGCCGCGGACACGCAGACGTGCGCGGCCGGTTCGACGATCGCGCGTTCGTGGCAGGCCGCGAGCTCCGGCGTCGTGAAGGTGTCCAGGTGGTGCACGGTGCGGACGTACGGCGTCCCCCGGACCGCGTTCGCGCTGATGCAGTCCTGGGCGTGGACCACGTCGTAGTCGGCGGGGTCGAAGGCCTCGCCCAGGGCCGAGATCGACCGCAGGATCCGGTCGCCGACCGATTCGGAGTCGGACGCCTCGAACGGAACGACGCGCACCGCCACCCGTGGGTCGACGGCACGGAAGAACCCGCCGTCGCCGCCCCGCCCGAGCGTCCACACGGTCACGTCGACGCCGAGCCCGGCGAGCGCCTCGGCCAGCGCGAGCGTGTGCACCACCCCACCGCGCGGCTTCGTCGAGTACGTCAGCAGCGCGACCCTCACGCGTAGGCCCCCGGACGCCGCTCGGACAGGTGCGCGAGTACCCGGCGCGCCCGCGCGATCTCCGCGGCGACGTCGAGTTCGGCCACCGCCATCCCCGCCTTCGACCAGGTCCGCGCCAGGATGTCGCCGCCCGGACCGACCACTTTGGCCTGACCGAGGAACCGCATCCCGCCCAGCGCGCCGGTCTGGTTCGACGACGCGAGCACCACCTGGTTCTCCGCCGCCCGCGCGCAGTCGTAGAGGTCGAACAGCCTCGACTGGCGGTCGTCGGCCATCCGCGGCGCCCGGTTCGTGATCGACGTCGGCCAGGCCGAGAGGCAGGCCAGGATCTCGGCCCCGTCGAGGGCGAGCGTGCGTGCGGACTCCGGGAACGTCTTGTCGTAGTCGACGAGCATGCCGATCCGGCCCACCGGGGTGTCGAACGCGGCGAACCGGTCGCCGGCGGTGTACGCGACCGACTCGCCGGCCGGCTGGTGCACCTTGCGGTGCGTGCCGAGGACACCGTCGCCGGACAGGCACACCGCGGTGTTGTACCGCCGGTCGCCGTCGGCCTCGCGGACGCCGAGGCAGACCACCATCTCCGCGGCCAGCGCGGCGACCCGGTTCAGCCGGGGCCCGTCGAGCTCGATCGCCGGCGGCAGCGACTCCGGGTCGGGTTCACGCAGGTCCGCGAGGTACCCGCCGAGCGCGGCGTCGGGCAGCACCAGCAGGTGCACACCCTGGGCGCGCGCCGACTCGATCAGCCCGGCGATCCGGTCGAGGTCGTGGTCGAGGTCCCGCCCGAAGTGGGCCGAGACCGCGGCGATCCGGATCAGGCCCATGCGTGCGAGGCTAACCGGTCACCACCGGGGGGTAGGCCTCCGGCCTGCGGTCCCGGAGATTCCCCATCGCGCGGCGCGCGGTCTCCAGCGTCTGCCCGACGTCCAGCGACGCGACCGCGACGCCCCCGGCCACGCCGGTGTCGGACAACACGTCACCACCCGGGTCGACGATCTTCGCGCTGCCGACGAAGCGCAGCGAACCGAACGTGCCGGTCTGGTTCGCCGACAGCCAGACCACCTGGTTCTCCAGCGCGCGGGCCTGGTCGAACAGGTCGAACCGGCGCTTCCAGCGGTCGCGCGTGAGGTCGTTCGACGGGTTCGTGCGGCTACCCGGCCAGGCCGAGACGCAGACGATGATCTCCGCGCCGTCCAGGGCCAGCGCGCGGGCCGACTCCGGGAACGCCTTGTCGTAACAGATCATCGTGCCCAGGCGCCCGACCGGCGTGTCGAACGCGACGAACTGGTCGCCCGCGCCGTACGAGGCGTCCTCGGCGAGCGGCTGGTGCACCTTGCGGTGGTTGCCGAGCACGCCGTCGCCGGTGACGCACACCGCGCTGTTGTACCTGGTCCCGTCGGGGGTGACCTCGCAGTAGCCGGCCACGACCACCATCTCCTGGGCGATCGCGGCCAGCCGGCCGATCTCCGGACCGTCGAGCGTCAGCGCCGGTGGTCCCTCGGCCTCGCCGTCCAGGTCCGCCAGGTACCCGCCGAGCGCGGCCTCCGGCAACGCCAGCAACCCGACGCCGTCCGCGCGTGCTTTCTCGACGAGCTGCTCGATCCGGCCGAAATCCGCCTCCAGGTCCCGGTCGAAGGGGGCCGCGACGGCGGCCAGCGTGAGGGTGGTCATCGATTCTCCTGAGTGTGTGCGGCGCCGAGGTTGGTCACGCCCGCGGCGATCACCTCGGTGAGTTCGCCGTCGGGCCAGCGGAGGGCGACGCCGGTCCCGGTCTCCAGTGCGCCGCAGACCGCCGTGGTGGCGGGTCCGGCCGAGGGTGGCTCGGTGCCCGGCGGGGCGGCGGTGAGCATGCCGAACCCCGGGAAGCAGGTGAGCCAGTCGCCGGTCGTCACGCCGCCGGGACGGGGCACGGCCGCGACGTCGAGCACCGCGCGGCAACCGCCGGCCTCGGCGAGCATGCCCAGCGTGCCGGCGATCCCGGCCATCGACACGTCCTTCGCGGCCGCCGGCCGGTACGCGCCGACGAACGCGCCCATCGTGCGGAGCTCGGCGGCCGTCCGCGTCGAGGTCGAGTCCCACTGCCGGCCGGTGTACCCGGGCCGCCATCCGCCCCCGAGATCCACGGTGAGCCGCACCTCGTGCCCGGGTTGCCCACCTCCACCGGGAACCGGCGGCACCACCCCGCCGGCGCCGCCCGGGCCGGGGGCGAGCGCGCCGAGGGCGGTGACCGCCAGCGAGGCGGGGACGCCCAGCTGGGTGTGGCCGCCGAGGACCGGGACGCCGTAGGCCGCGGCGGCGGCCTTGAGCCCGGCCAGCACGCGGGCGGCGTGCGACGGGTCGCGGGCGCCGAGCGCGTCGAGCAGGCCCACCGGGTGCGCGCCCATCGCGGACAGGTCGTTGACGTTGACGAGCACGCCGCACCACCCGGCCCACTCCGGGTCGCGCTCCACCATGGAGGGCAGGATCGCGTCGCAGGCGGCGATCAGGCCCGACCCGGGCACCGGAGCACCGTCGTCGCCGACCCAGCCGGCGCCGCCCGGCGCGAGACCGGTCAGCAACGCGCCCAGGTCACGTTTGGTGGCCGACACCAGCGCGGCGATCCGCCCGATCGGCCACCGCAGCACCGTGTGCGGACGCCCGGCCACCGTCACCGGGCCGACCGTCTCCCACCCGAGCCGCCGGAACATCCCCACCGCGTGGGGCTGCACGGTGGCGTCGAACCGCAGCACGCCGGCGTTCTCCGCGAACGCGCACGCGGCCCGCACCAGCGCCGGCCCCACCCCGGCGCCGGCGCGCCGGTCGGGGGCGACGGCCAGCCGGCCGCCGGTCCACCAACCCAGGTCGGGGCCGTCGGTCGCCGGGCCGAGCCGGACGCCGCCGACGACCGCGCCCGAGCGGTCCCGGGCGAGCAGCACCACGGTGCGCGGATCGGCGTCCCGGTCGTCGAGGTCGGAGCCCGCGAACAGTCCCTGTTCCTCGACGAACACCACCCGACGCAGCCGGTGGTACCCGTCGAGGTCGTCCGCCCGCTCGATCGTGAACGTCGGACGGCGTCCACCGGTGAGCGTGGGGACGTCGAGCAGTCTCATGTCAGCCTCCGGCGGCGGGAAGGGCACTGCAGGCACCGCAGGCCGCGCACCCGGCGCCCTGGTCGGCGCCGGACATCCCGGCCGCACGCAGCAGCGCGCCGACCCGCGCGGTGACGTCCCGCACCAGCGACGGCGGCGGAGCGGTCGCGCCGTCCCGGCGGGCGAGCGTCCCGGCCATCGGGCGGAACGGCACCACGAACGGGTAGACGCCCCGCCCGATCAGCCGCGCGGCCCCCGCGACCAGCTCGTCGGGATCCTCGCCCAGCCCCACCAGCAGGTAGGTGGAGACCCGGTTCGGCCCGAACACGCGCACCGCCTCGTCCCAGGCGGCCTCGTACTCGGCGAGCGGCACGCTGCCCTTCCCGGGCATCCACGCCCGCCGGACGTCGTCGTCGAGCGACTCCACGTGGATGCCGATCGCGGTGGCTCCGGCGTCCCTCAGGTCGCTGATCACGGCCAGGTCGCCCGGCGGCTCGATCTGGACCTGGATCGGCAGGCCCGGCACCGCGTCGAGCACGGCACGGACGCAGCGCACGAGGTTACGCGCGCCCCGGTCGGGGCCGGTGGTCGTGCCGGTCGTCATCACCATCTGCGTGACGCCGTCCAGCCGCACCGCGGCCTCGGCCACCTCGGCCAGCTGCGCCGGTGTCTTCGCCGCGACCGTCGCGCCCGAGCGGAGCGACTCCTCGATCGTGCAGAACCGGCACCGCTGGTCCTCGACGTACCGGATGCACGTCTGGACGACCGTGGTGGCCAGCACGTCCTTGCCGTGCAGCCGGGCGATCTTCTCGTAGGAGACGCCGTCGGCGGTCGCCAGGTCGTAGAAGCGCGGGCGGCGCACCGGCTCGAGCGCGAGGCCGGTGTCCTCCCCCAGGTAGAGCAGCCGCCCGTTCGCCGCCGTGTAGGGCGAGTCCAGCACCAGCGGGATCGCCGCGTTGGCACCGTCCAACGTGACGTGCCCGTCGTTGCTCGGACCCGCGCCGTCGGGCCGCCGTACCGGGGCGTCCAACCGCACGCCCCGGATGGCGACGTCAACTCTGGTGCTGAGCGTCATGGTCAGAACATGTAGGTGGAGTTGACGATCGCGCCCTTGCGTGCGTAGTGGATCAGCGCGTCCTGGACGTCGAGCGGGTGCGTCGGGATGACGCCCTCGATCAGGTCCTCCTCGCGGGCCCCGTGCAGCGACAGCCCGAAGCGGCAGCAGTACACCTTGCCGCCCTCGGCGATGAACGTCTTCAGCGAGTCGTTGATGTTGTGCTCGCCGGGGAACGCCGAGTTGCCGGTCGTCGGGAAACCGCGGGTGGCCAGGCAGTTGAGCGAACCGGGGCCGTAGAAGTAGATCGCCGACTCGAAGCCCTTCCGCTGGGCCCTGGTGGCCTGCAGGATCGCCACGAAGCTCACCGACGACTCGTGGGCGATGCCGTGCACGAGCGTGAAGTACGACTGGCCGGGCTCGGCCTGGTAGTCCGGGAACACCTTCGTCCCGCCGTAGATGCTGCTGCCCTCGGGCAGCGACGGGTGCGGGATCTCGGTGAGCGACTTCTGCTCGGCTTCGGTGAGGGTGCTCGTCGTCTCGGTGGTCATCGTTCGTCCTATCCGTAGAGGGTGTCGAAGGTGCTGGTGAAGACGTGCGTGCCGAGTTCGCCGTCGCCGGTGACGGCTTTCAGGCGGGCGTACTCGCCGGCGAAGTCGCCCCAGGGCTCGTCGCTGGCGAACAGGACCCGGTCGTGGCCGACGCCGCGGCGCTCGATCTCGGCCGCGAGCCAGCGCGGGGCGAACCCGATCGCCCATGACAGGTCGGTGTAGACCTGCTTGCCGGACGCGACCCAGTCGAAGAACCGGCCGGAGATCAACTTGATGTGGCCGCTCATCCCGCCGCCGAAGTGCACGAGGTGGATGCGGGTGGTGTCGCCGTACCACTCGACCAGGTGCGTGATCTCGTCGACGTCGGACGCCGCGCCCGGGGAGGTGTGGACGTGGACGGTGAGGTCGTGCTCGCGGGCCGCTGCGAAGATCGTGTCCAGGCCGGGGCGGGAGTCGTGGACGGTGCCGCCGAGCAGGAAACTCAGCTTGAGCGCCCTGACCCCGGTCTCGCCGGCCAGCGACAGGGCCTCGGCGGTGCGGGCCGCGTCGGACGGTTTCGCCGACACCCAGAGCCCGGCGCGGATCCGGTCGTCCTTCTGCGCGGCCTCGACGCAGAGCTCGTTGAAGCCGAACGCGACGGCGGGGTCGGGGACGCCGTAGTTCGGGATGACCAGCGCGCGCTCGGTGCCCTCGGCGTCGAGATCGGCGACCAGCTCCTCCAGCGTCGCCCTGGCGGTGACGTCGGGGTGGACCGGCGGCCCGCCGTAGAACGGGTACGCGGGCAGGACACCGAGGTGGCGGTGCGCGTCGCGGATCACGCCGACCTCGCCGGTGACCAGTCGGTGTTGTACGTCTCGGTCGGTGTCCCGGCCAGCCAGTGCACACCGCTGGTCTGCGGCTTACGCACGATCCGCTCGACGACGTGCGCCGCGTCCGCGCCGACGCCGCCGAACCGGCCCGAGCCCCACGTCCACTGCCAGGGCAGCCCGACGAAGTACAGACCGGGGGACGGGGTGACGCCCCGGTCGTGCACGGGGTAGCCCCGCCCGTTGAACACCGGCGCCTCGATCCAGCGGTGATCGGGCCCGAACCCGGTGCTCCAGATCACCGCCGCGAGCGTGTCCACGGCCACGGCGTCCAGCGGGTAGTCGGCGTCGGCGGGCGTCCAGACCGGCGTGTAGCGGGCTTCGGCCGGTGCCTCGATGCCGGTGCGGTCCAGGTACTCGTCGATCGAGTCCTTGATCGACTCGGAGACCCGGTCGGCGCCGTCCAGGTTCGCGCCCAGGTCGTCGTCGAAGTGCAGGACGTCGTCGACGGCGCGGAGCCGGCCGTGCAGGCGCATGCCGTCGCGGGCGAACGCCCGCAGGTCGATGTCGCGCCCGCCGTCCCGGCCGGTGACGTAGTGGTTGACCCGGAAGCGCACCGCGTCGGCGTCGGCGAAGTCGGCGATCGTCCGGCGGTAGTACCCCATGTCCTCGAGCCAGGCCACGACGTCGCGACCGCGGTAGAACCGGGCGACGCGGGGCGCGCTGCCGACCGCGAGGTGAACCCGGCGGCCGGCCAGGTGGAGGTCCTCGGCGATCTGCGCACCGGACTGCCCGCTGCCGACGACGAGCACCTCGCCCGGCGGGAGCTGCGCCGGGTTACGGTACGCCGACGAGTGCAGCTGGGTGACCTCGCGCGGCAGCCGCTCGGCCAGCCGCGGGGTCACCGGCACCTGGTACGGGCCGGTCGCGACGACGACCTGCTCGGCGATCAGGCTTCCCGCCGAGGTCGTCAGGTCGTAACGCCCGTCGGGGCGGCCGCGCAGCCGGGTCGCGGAGACGCCCTCGTACAACGGCACCGGGAACGACGCGGCGTAGGTGGAGAGGTAGTCGAGGATCTCGTCGCGGACCATGAACCCGTCCGGGTCGCCGCCCGCGTAGGGGTGGCCGGGCAGGTCGCACTGCCAGTTCGGGGTGACCAGGCAGAACGAGTCCCAGCGGCGGGTGCGCCACTCGTGACCGACGGAGTGCCGCTCGAGCACGACGTGCTCGACGCCGCGTTGGGTAAGATGCCAGCTGATCGACAGTCCGGCCTGACCGCCGCCGACCACGGCGACCGGTAGCTCACGACCGTCCAGCGTGTCCGGTACCAAGCGCATGGCTACGAGTACAGTCGCGGCCTATTTCCCCGCTGTCTCATCCGGAACAACTGCCCGTTTCGCGCGTAACGGACGTGTAAGCCCATGACGCGAATCGGGCCCATCCGGCGACGGACGGGCCCGATCCGGCGTCGACCGGTCAGAGCTCCTCGGCGCGCGCGCTCTCGAGCTGAGCGAGCGTGGTCGCGGCCAGCGCGTGCAGCGGGTGCTCGGGCTCGGTCGAGTCCCGCAGTGTGCGGTACGCGTTGATCGCCGAGTCGAGGTCGGCCAGCGCGCCTCGACGGCCGAACCGCTCGCTGAGCGCGAGCCCGAGCCGGAACGTGACCGCGTTCCGCCCCTCCTGCTCGTCGGGCCCGTCCTCGCCCCCGTCGGCCTCGCTCCGGCCACCGGCCGGCCCCGATCCTGGGCCGGCCTCGGCACCCGCCGGGCCGGGGCTCGTCGGTGCGGCGTCCGCACCGGTGGGGTCCGCGGCGTCCGGATCCGCGGCGGCCGGGTGCCCGGTCGCGTCCGGGCCTCCGGCGATCGTGGGGGAGCGCAGCGGGGCACGCAGGGCCTCGCGGAGCAGTTCCACGGCCTCGTCGAGGTCGGCGTCCCGCCCCGGCCGGTGGCTGCTCGTCTGCAGCAGGTACCCCAGCGACGCCACCCGCGACGGCAGCTCGGGGTGGTCGTCCGCGGTCGCGGCCACCGCGGCCTGACCCAGCTCGAGCGCCTCGGAGATGTCGGCTTCGGCGCCGTACCGCTCGTAGCGCTCGGCCAGCACGGTGCCCAGCCGCATGTTCACCGCGGCCGGCTCCGGCGTGCCGGTGCGCTGCGCCGACACCGACGCCTGACGCAGCGTCGTGACTGCCTCGTCCAGGTCCTCGCGCCGCTCGTGCAGCTCGAACCGCTCGAACAGCGCGTCGCCGAGCTGCCAGCGCCGCACGGCCAGCCCGGGGTGGCCGCTCGGCCCGCTCACGATCGATGAGCGCGCGTTGACGATCGCCTCGTCCAGATCGCTGGGGTCGCCGTCGGAGTCCCACCGCTCCTTGAGCACGGCGGCCAGGCACCACGCCGCCTCGTGCTGCTCCGGGCTCTCCGGCGGCAGGCCGGCGACCGCGCGGCGCAGCGCGTCGATGGCCTGGCCGAGGTCCTCCTCGTCGCCGCCGAACGCGTGCCGGTCGGCCAGCGCCAGCCCGAGGTTGGCGAAGTACCCCGGCCGGTTCGGGTCGGCGTCGTCCGCGATCTCGGCGCACTGACGCAACGTCGTCACGGCCGCGTCGGCGTCGGCGGTGCGGCCGCGCACCCGGAAGCGCAGCCGCAGCGCGAGACCGAGCGTGCAGAGGGCCTGGGGGGTCCGGTGGTCGCTGGTGGCCATCGCGTCCACGGCGGTACCGGCGGCGCGGATCGCCTCGTCCAGCGCCTGGACGTCCTGTTCGGCCTCGGCCCGCGCCAGCAGGGCGTCGGCGTACCCGGCGAGGAACCCCGGGCGGGCCGGGTGGTCGCCCGGCAGGTCGGGGAGGCCGCCCTCGTAAAGGGCGAGCGCCTCGGCGAGATCGTTGTCCTGGCCGGCCTCGCGGTAGCGGCCGAGCAGCGTGTCGGCCAGGTCGGCCCGGGCGTCGACGATCGCCGGGTGCTGCGCCGGGGTGCCTGCGAGCAGCTCGCGGAGCAGCGCGACCGCGTCGTCGAGATCCGCCGGGTGGGCGTAGACGCCGAACCGCACCTGCAGCGCGGACTTGAGGCTCCACAGCGGAGCGAGCCGGGTCGGGTCGTCCGGAGCGAGCTCGGCGGCCACCCCGCGCAGCAGCACGACGGCCTCGTCGAGCAGATGCGGGTCGTGCTCCTCCATCGCCTGCTCGATCAGGCGGTCGGCGTGCCGGACACGAGCCGTTGTGTCGGGCTCGGTGTTCTGTGCGGGGGCTGCCACCATTCCTCCACCATCGTTTACAGGTGACCCAAATGTCTTTTGGTGGCTCTCAGTATCAGGTAAGTGACGGAAGTGTGGGGGACAGCCACGTCCCTCTAACGGTGTGTACTCAGTCGAGCGGGAGACGCACGCGCAGCGTCGTACCGGCGGCCTCGACCTCGCCGCCCAGCGCCCGGGCGCGGTCGCGGATGCCGTCCAGCCCGTCCTCGTGCCAGGCGACGTCCGCGGAGACCTCGCCGACGAGCCGGCCGTCGGCCTCGTACACCCGCACCAGCACCCGCGACGCCCGGGTGGCCGCGTACGTCAGCGCCTCGGCCAGCGTCAGGTACAGCGCCCGCTCGAGCCCCGGCGACGGGCGGACGTCGTCGACACGCAGCTCCACCGCGAGGTCCAGGCGCTCGGCCAGGCTCTCCAACGCGGCCGATAACCCTTCCTCGGTCAGCTGGCCCGGGTGGATGCCCCTGGCGAAGGCGCGCAGCTCACCGAGCGCCTGCGTCGCGGCGTCCCTGGCCTCGCGCAGCGCGCGCCTGGCCTCGGGCTCGACCACCGTGCCCTCCACCGCGGCCAGCCGCATCGCCAGCGCCACCAGCCGCTGCTGGGCGCCGTCGTGCAGGTCGCGTTCCATCCGCTGCCGCTCGGTGGCCTCGGCCTGCAGCAGCCGCATCTGCGCGGCACGCACCTGCTCGATGCGTGCCTGCACCTCGGTCTGCAGCTGCGCGTTCTCCAGCGCACGGCGCCCGGCGAGCAGCGCCGAGGTGACCAGCCCTTCGTGCCGGCGCAGCGCCGGGTCGGTGTCCACGATCGCCAGTGGCGCGCCGTACTCGGTGACCACCGGCAGGCGCCAGCGCCCGTCGTCGACGAGCGGCGGGTGCACCACCCGGCCCGCGTAGTCGACGTGCTGGCCCTGCCGGGGCACCCAGAACCAGACGTCGAGCGTCGGGTCGCGCAGGACCGTGCGGAACGCGTCGCGCACCCGCACCGCGGACGGCGGACGCGTGAGCTGCAGCAGCTGGTCGGCGACCGCGACCTCGGCCCAGCGACGCCGCAGCCCGACCGCGAGCAGCGCCAGCGGCACCGACAGCGCCAGCGTTCCCTGCAGCAGGTACGTGTCGAGCTGCCGGTCGAGACCGGTGATGGCTCCGGTCTGCACGAACGCCGACAGCAACCCGACGAACGCGACGAGCGCGAGCACCGGCAACGTCAACGCGCGCTCGACGCCGTGCAGCCGGCGCTGCCGCCACCAGATCACGACGGCGAAGCCCGCGGCGGTGACGACCGACGCGGCCGTGACCCCGATCAGCACGACGGTCTCGGCCCGGTCGGAGTGCCAGAGCCGCGGCCAGAAGATGTCGTCGGCGAAGCCGTAGAGGCTCGGCGGCGTCGCCAGGCAGAGCAGCGCCTGGCCTCCGATCAGCGCGATCGCGGCGCCGACGGCCCACCACCGCTCCGGTCTCCCGTGCAGACGGCCGTCGGGGTAGTACAGGATCCCGATCGCGCCGGTCGTGAAGAAGAACGACTGCGCGAACACCGCGATCAGCGGCGCGGGCCCGGCATTCCAGGCGGCCAGCCAGGTCAGCGCCCAGCAGAACGACGCCACCAGCAGGCACAGCCCGGTCGGACGCGTGCCGCGCCCGGTGGCCAGCAGCACCCCGGCCGCCGCGGTCGTCGCGCACTCCAGGATCGTGATGATCGCGGCCGGGAGGTGGACGTGCCAATGGGGCAGGCCGCTGTGCGCGGCCGCGATC
>NZ_BAAAGX010000001.1:0-61044 GCF_039524755.1 Cryptosporangium japonicum | reverse complement strand
CCGCCGCGATCGCGGCGGCGGCGGCCCACTGGCGTGGATAGCGGTCCGGAGTCGGGAACCAGTGGGCGCGCTTTCGCTCGCCCGCTGCGCCGAACTCCGTGACCACGAGGTCACCCTAGGGCTAGGAGCTGTGTGCTGTGTTCGCTTGTGCCCGCTCTGTGGCCGACTCGGCACCGTGCACAGCTTTCCTGGGCGTTCTTACAGATTCTCGGCGCCGTCCTGGCGGGCGCGGAGATACGCGAGCACGGCGGAGACCCGCCGGTGGTGGTTGGTCTCGCTGGCCGGCAGACCGAGCTTGGCGAAGATGCTCGCGATGTGCTTCTCGACGGTCTTCGTGTTGAGCACCAGCACCTCGGCGATGCCGCCGTTGGAGCGGCCCTCGGCCATGTGGCGCAGCACGTCCTTCTCGCGCTCGGTGAGCTGGGCGATGCCCGGGCTGGTGGCGCGTTTGCGTCGCTGCTCGAGCAGGCGCTCGACGACCTCGGGCTCGATCACGGTGTCACCGGCGGCGATGCGGGTGAGCGTGTCCTGGAGCGTGGCGACGTCGGCGACCCGCTCCTTGAGCCGGTACCCGACGCCGCGCGAGCCGATCTCGAGCAGCTTCATCAGGTACGGCGTCTCGGTGTAGTGCGAGAGCATCAGGATGCCCAGGTCGGGATAGGCCTCGCGTAACCGCTCGGCGGTGGAGAGCCCGCCGTCGGGCTTCGGGGGCATGCGGATGTCCAGGATGACGACGTCGGGCAGGTCGGTCGTGATCTGCTCGAACAGTTCGTCACCGTCGGCGGCCTGGGCGGCCACCTCGACACCGGCGGCCGAGAGCAGGAGGACCAGCCCGTCCCGGAACAGGGCCGCGTCGTCCGCGACGGCTACTCGCATGGAATTCTCGCGGCCACGGTGTAATCGGATCCGTTCTCACTGGGGGTGAACAGTTCGCCGCCGATCGCGCGGAGGCCGCTGGCGAGCGGGGCGAAGTAGCGCTCGCCCTGGTCCCTGGCGTCCACGCCGGTGGCCCGGACCCAGAGATCCCCGCCGGGTGCCGTCACCTCGACCAGGATCTCCGCGGCGTGCAACTGTCTCGTCACGATCGTCAGTACCTCGGTTGTGGAGTAGTAAGCCACCGCTTCCACCACCGGGGGGAAGCGGCGCGCCGGCGCGGTGATCGTCACCGGGACCGGGAAGCGGTCGGCGACGGCCTCCAGCGCCGGCCCCAATCCTGCCTCGGTCAGTGTGGTCGGGTGGATCCCGTCGGCCAACTCACGCAGTTCGCGCAGCACCTCGCGGATCTCGTCCTGGATCTCCGAGACCAGGTCCTGGGCCCGGGAATCCAGCGGAACCGTCGCGCTGGCGGCCCCGAGCCTCATGGTCAGGGCCGCCAGCCGGTGCTGCGCGCCGTCGTGCAGGTTCTGCTCCAAGCGTCTTCGCTCGGCCCACCGCGACTCCTCCACCTTGCGGTGGGCCGCGGTGAGGTCCTGTCGCTCGGCCCGCAGGCCGACCTGCAGGCCGGCCAGCGCGAGCGCCGGCCCGGCCGCCCGTACGGCGGCCGCGACCAGGTCGGTGCGGTGCCGGTGATGAGGGCTTCCGACGAGCAGCGCAACGGGGTGTTCCTCGTGGTGGACGTCGAGCACGTGATCTTCGTTCTCGAGGGTTCGGCCGTCCTGGCAGACGACGGTGTAGCGATCGTCGATCGGGGTCTCGATCTCCTTGCCGTCGGCGTCGACGTACCGTCGCAGCCCTTCGACCCAGTAGCCGACCTCGATCGACGGGTCGCGCAGCGCCCGGCGCAGCGCCGAGCGCAGCCGGTGCGGGCTCACCGGCCAGGACATGCTGGTGACCGCGTCGGCCACCTCGGCCCGCTCGGCCGCCAGCCGGGCCGTCGCGGCCACGACCGTGATCGGGAGCACCAGCAGCGCCGCGCTCACCACGGCCTGCACCGAGAGCAGACCCTGCCGGGTGAACGAGTCGGCCAGCAGCCAGGTGATCAGCACGGTGCCGCCGGTGACGACGGCAGGCAGCTGGGCCGTGCGCAGCGCGCGCCGTTCCAGCCCGCGGGCCCGGCCCAGCCTCCGCGCCACGAGCATCAGGAAGCACCCGAGGCAGATCAGGCCGTCGATGTTCGAGTAGGCCCGCGCCCAGGGCACGCCCACCCCTTGGGCGATGTCGCCGAACACCAGGGTGACGGTGAGAAACACCAGGTAATTGCGTTCCCAGCGGTTGACCCGGTGCGACCAGAACAACAGGGCGACGGTCATCGAGATCCAGAACGCCGAGTCGAACAGATAACCGACGATCCGCGGAACCTGGTCGCCCCAGAGCCACACCCAGGTGCCGGCCCGGCAGATGCCGGCCAGGCCGAACGCCCACGGGACGATCCGTCTGGGCAGGCCGAGGCCGGTCTCGCGGAGCAGCGGGGTGACCGCGGCCAGCGCGACGGCGAGCAGCGTGTCGACCGCGGCGAGCAGCGGATTCAACCGCCAGACCGGCCACTGGAGCGCCGTCGAGACCGCGGCGGCGGCCACCACGGCCGCGACCACGGTGGTCGCCAACCGGACCCGTTCGGGCAGGGAAGCCCGAGCGGGACGGGTCAGCGAGACGCGCTCCGCATACATGCCACGATGCTTATCCTCCGGCCACCCGCCGGTACAGAGGGCCTACCCCCAACTCGGGAGTGGTGGGGTCACGGATGCGGGTTCGGGGTCGGCACGGAAGTCCGTCGCGATTGGAATTGGCAAGCTCTCTCTCACGGTCGACCGGCCGCGGAGGGGTGGGGCCGACGGTCGCTGGGTCGCGCTGTGTCCGGGGAGGCAGATCGCACCAGCGTCCGGCGGCCCCTGAGCCGGTCGACCGTGTTTCTCACCAGCCCCGGTCGCGCCATTCGCCGAGGTGGGGCCGCTCCTGGCCGAGCGTCGTGTCGTCGCCGTGGCCGGGGTAGACCCAGGTGTCGTCGGGCAGCTGGGCGAAGACGCGGCTCTCCAGGTGGTTCATCAGCGACCGGAAGTCCTCCGGCGAGTTCGTCTTGCCCGGGCCGCCCGGGAACAGCGAGTCGCCGGTGAACAGGTGGGGACGACCGCCGGGCTCGCGGTAGAGCAGCGCGATCGCGCCGGGCGTGTGGCCGACGAGGTGGATGACCTCGAGCGGAACCTCACCCACCGTGACGGTGTCACCGTGGCCGACCAGATCGGTGGCGACGACCGGCAACGCCTCGGCGTCGGCGGCGTGGGCCACCAGCCGCGCGTTGGTGTCCTTCGCCACCTCGGCCAGGGCCTGCCAGTGGTCACCGTGACGGTGGGTGGTGACGATCGTCGCCAGCTCGGCGTCGCCGAGAACGCGAAGTAGGGTGTCGGCGTCGTTGGCCGCGTCGATCAGCAGCGTCTCGCCGGTGGCGGAGTTCCGCAGGAAGTACGCGTTGTTGTCCATCGGGCCGACCGACACCTTGGTGATCGTCAGCGGACCCGCCTCGCGGGTGGCCGGCGCTCCCTGGGGATCCACGTGTCCGCTGTAAGTCATGGACTCATCGTCGTTCATCTCGAGTTGCACGCGCCACAAGTCGGGGCATAGTGATCCGCATCACCGGGCCGAGAGCGCGCGGGCAGAAACTGTCGGACCCCGTCGTTAGATTTGAAGCGCTGGCATTCTCGTCGACAACTGGAAGAGAAACACTGTGGCCGACCGGCTCCTCGTGCGTGGAGCACGCGAGCACAACCTGCGGGACGTCAACCTCGACCTTCCCCGGGACGCGCTGATCGTCTTCACCGGTCTGTCGGGTTCGGGCAAGTCGAGCCTGGCGTTCGACACGATCTTCGCCGAGGGCCAGCGTCGTTACGTTGAGTCACTGTCCGCGTACGCGCGGCAGTTCCTGGGTCAGATGGACAAGCCCGACGTCGACTTCATCGAGGGTCTGTCCCCGGCGGTCTCGATCGACCAGAAGTCCACGAACCGCAACCCGCGCTCCACCGTCGGCACGATCACCGAGGTCTACGACTACCTCCGGCTGCTGTTCGCGCGCGCGGGCGTGCCGCACTGCCCGGTCTGCGACGAGCAGATCAGCAAGCAGACGCCGCAGCAGATCGTCGACCGGGTGCTGGCGATGCCCGAGGGCGCACGCTTCCAGGTGCTCGCCCCGGTGATCCGGGGTCGCAAGGGTGAGTACCTCGATCTCTTCTCCGAGCTGCAGGCCAAGGGTTACGCCCGGGTCCGGGTCGACGGCGTCGTGCAGCCGCTGACCGAGTTCACCGAGGGCAACACCCGGCTGAAGAAGCAGGAGAAGCACACCATCGAGGTGGTCGTCGACCGGCTCGCGGTGAAGGAGAGCGCCCAGCGCCGCCTCACCGACTCGGTGGAGACCGCGCTCGGCCTGGCCGGCGGCATCGTCGTGCTCGACTTCGTCGACCTCCCGGAGGACTCGGCCGATCGGGAGCGGAAGTTCTCCGAGAACTTCGCCTGCCCGAACGACCACCCGCTGGCCATCGAGGACCTCGAGCCACGCACGTTCTCGTTCAACGCCCCCTACGGCGCCTGCCCCGAGTGCAGCGGCATCGGCACCCGCAAGGAGGTCGACCCGGAACTGGTCGTCCCCGACCCGGAGCGCACGCTCGGCGAGGGCGCGATCCAGCCGTGGTCCACCGGCCACAACCTGGAGTACTTCCTCCGCCTGCTCTCCGGCCTCGGCGACGCACTGGGCTTCGACCTGGACACGCCCTGGGAGAAGCTCACCGCCAAGCAGAAGCGGGCGATCCTGCACGGCCACGACACCCAGGTGCACGTCCAGTACACCAACCGGTACGGCCGCAAGCGCTCGTACTACGCCAGCTTCGAGGGCGTCATGCCGTTCCTCGAGCGGCGGCACGCCGAGACCGAGTCCGAGTGGAGCAAGGACCGGTACGAGGGCTACATGCGTGACGTCCCGTGCCCGGTCTGCCGGGGCACGCGGCTCAAGCCCGAGGTGCTCGCCGTCCGGCTGTCGGGCAAGAACATCGCCCAGGTCTCGTCGCTGGCCATCGACGAGTGCGCGGCGTTCCTGGCCGATCTGCAGCTCGACAACCGGCAGCGGATGATCGCCGGTCAGGTGCTCAAGGAGATCAACGAGCGCCTGCGCTTCCTGCTCGACGTCGGGCTGGACTACCTCTCGCTGGACCGGCCGGCCGGCACGCTGTCCGGTGGCGAGGCCCAGCGCATCCGGCTCGCCACCCAGATCGGGTCCGGGCTGGTCGGCGTCCTGTACGTGCTCGACGAACCGTCGATCGGCCTGCACCAGCGCGACAACCGGCGGCTGATCGAGACGCTGCTGCGGCTGAAGGCGCTGGGCAACACGCTGATCGTCGTCGAGCACGACGAGGACACGATCGCCGCCGCCGACTGGGTCGTCGACATCGGCCCCGGCGCCGGTGAGCACGGCGGCCACGTCGTCGTCTCCGGCACCGTGCCCGAGCTGCTGGCCAGCGAGAAGTCGCTGACCGGTGCGTACCTGTCCGGGCGGGAGAGCATCCCGGTGCCGGTCGTGCGTCGCCCGGTCGACCCGAAACGCCGCCTCGTCGTGAAGGGCGCGCGCGAGCACAACCTGCGCGGTCTCGACGTGGCGTTCCCGCTGGGCACGCTCACCGCGGTCACCGGCGTCTCCGGGTCGGGCAAGTCGACGCTGGTCAACGACATCCTGTACTCGGTGCTGGCGAACACCATCAACGGCGCGCGGCTGGTGCCCGGTCGCCACCAGCGGGTCACCGGGCTCGATCAGGTCGACAAGGTCGTCGGGGTCGACCAGTCGCCGATCGGCCGTACGCCGCGGTCGAACGCGGCCACCTACACCGGCGTGTTCGACCGGATCCGGAAGCTGTTCGCCGAGACCACCGAGGCGAAGGTGCGCGGCTACGGCCCCGGCCGGTTCTCGTTCAACGTCAAGGGCGGGCGCTGCGAGGCCTGCACCGGTGACGGCACGATCAAGATCGAGATGAACTTCCTGCCCGACGTCTACGTCCCGTGCGAGGTGTGCAAGGGCGCCCGGTACAACCGGGAGACGCTCGAGGTGCACTACAAGGGCAAGTCGATCGCCGAGGTCCTCGAGATGCCGATCGAGGAGGCCGCGGAGTTCTTCGCCCCGATCACCGCGATCAAGCGCTACCTGTCGACGCTCGTCGACGTGGGGCTCGGGTACGTCCGCCTCGGCCAGCCCGCGCCCACCCTCTCCGGTGGCGAGGCCCAGCGAGTGAAGCTCGCCACCGAGCTGCAGAAGCGCTCCACCGGCCGCACGATCTACGTGCTCGACGAGCCGACCACCGGTCTGCACTTCGAGGACATCCGCAAGCTGCTCGGAGTGCTCGAGCGCCTGGTCGACCAGGGCAACACGGTGATCGTGATCGAGCACAACCTCGACGTGATCAAAACCGCCGACTGGATCATCGACATGGGCCCGGAGGGCGGCAACAAGGGCGGCACGGTGGTCGCCGAAGGCACCCCCGAGCAGGTGGTGCAGGTGGAGGCGAGCCACACGGGCCGTTTCCTGGAGCCTTTGTTGCGTGGCGAGGGCGCCGGAGCGGCAGCGTTGCGAGCGAGCGTGGCGGCCCAGCGCCCCAAGCGCACCCGCAAGCCGGCAACAGTGGGCTGAAAGCCTGGTCAAGGCGATGGCCGCTCCGCTAACCCGGGGCGGCCATCGCCGTGTCGGGGCCTGCCACTGGTCCCGTGCGGGCGCGCCGAAGAGGGCTAGCGCGGCTCCAAGGCGGCGGTGCTTCGCGGGGTGGTGCTCTGCGGGGCGGTGCCTTGCGAAGCGGTGTCCTGCGAAGCGGTCCCATTCGAACGGGCTTAGGTGCGCCGGAGGGGGACCCGTTCGGCTGGTTCGCTCCAGCGGGCGGGTATTTCCGGAGGGATGGCCGGTTTGGCTCCACGGTGGCGCCGCGGAACGGGTCCCGTTCGAGCGAGCTTGCACGCGCCGAGCGGGGACCGCTTCGGCCTCATCCTCTGCCACCCACGAAGCGGTCCCTTCGAGCTTGCTGGGGCGAGCGCGAATGGGACCGTTTCGGCTTCACGGGGCATCCGGCGAAGTGTCTTATTAGTGCGGGCTCAAGTGGGCCGGGAGGGGACCGTTTCGGCTCCACGGTGGCACCCGGCAATGTGGCCCCATTAGAGCGCGCTCAGGTGTGCCGGAAAGGGGCCGTTCTAGGTCTCACCCTTGGCACCTGCGAAGCGGTTCGCTTCGAGCGCGCCGGGTGCGCCGAGATGTGGCCACTCCGGCGCCACCGCAGCGCCGCCAGGTGTTCCATCTGATGGCGTTATGCCCGCGAAGCGGTCCGTTCCAGTCGGCAGGTGAGCGTCAAAGAGAGCCGCTTGGTCTGCGCAACGCTCACTGAGCGGATCTTCCCGAGGCTGCTCAATGCCCTGCGAAGCGTTCCCTTCGAGCGCGCCGAACGGGAACGCTCTGGCTCACCACGGCGCCCGCCGAACGACCCCACCCGCAGGAGCCGGAATCTGCGGTAAGCGGACCCCTTCCGGCCGGCTGGGGCGGGTCGAAGTGAGGGCCCCTACGGTGCCCGCCGAACGGCCCTGCCCGAGGAGCCGGGATGCCGGGTAAGCGGTCCCGTTTCAGCGGACTGGGGCGCGTCGAACTGGGGCCGCTTCGGGCCACTAGGGCGCTCGCCGAACGGCCCCGCCCGGAGGAGCCGGCGTGTCCGATAAGCGGTCCCCTTCCGGCCAGCCGGGGCGCACCAAAGCGGGGCCGCTTCGGGTCCTCCACGGCGCCCACGAGCTGCTCTAGCCGAGGGCCAGGTGCCCAGCGAAGTGGTCCCGTTCTGGCGAGCTACGCCGCGCCAAACTGGGACCGCTTTGGTTCGCTGCAGCGCCCGCTGGACGGCCCGCTCGGAGGAGCCGGGGAGCCCGGTAAGCGGTCCCCTTCCGGCCGGGCGGGGCGCACCAAAGTGGGGCCGCTTCGGGCCCTCCACGGCACCGGACGAGCGGCTCTAGCCGAGGGTCAGGTGCCCTGCGAAGTGGTCCCGTTCTGGCGAGCTACACCGCGCCAAACTGGGACCGTTTCGGCTCGCCGCAGCGCCCGCTGAACGGCCCCGCACGGAGGAGCCGGGATCCCCAGTAAGCGGTCCCCTTCCAGCCGGCCGGGGCGCGTCGAAGAGGGACCACTTCGCGCGTCGAAGAGGGGCCGCTTCGGGTCCACCACGGCCCCCGACGAGCGGCTCTAGCCGAGGGTCAGGTGCCCAGCGAAGCGGTCCCGTTCTGGCGAGCTACGCCGCGCCAAACCGGGACCGCTTCGGCTCGCCGCCGCACCGCTCGCCGAACGCCCCGCCTGGAGGGCGCAGGATCCTAGGAAGCGGATAACCCCCAGGGCGCACCCCGAAGAAGCCCTTCGGGCGCCCGAGGCGCACCCCCGAAAAAGCCCTTCCGGGCCTCTAGAGCGCACCCCTGAAGGAACCCTCCGGCCCCGTCGGGACACCCAGCGAGGGAAGCAGGGCGCACCCCCAAGGGACCGCTCCGGCCCCGCCGGGACACCCAGCGACCAACCAGCCTGGGAAGCAGACCACACCCCGACCCCCCCAGGCGCACAACACCTCAGGCCGGCGTCCCCAGCACAGCCGCCTCCTCGACCGGAGCGAACTGCCCCTTCGAATCGACATAAACCTCGGCCGCGCCGATATCGAAGAACATGCCGATCAACCGCACCCTTCCCTCACCCAGCGCCCTCGCCACCGACGGATGGGTCGCCAGGTGGTCCAGCTGCTGCCGCACGTTCGCCTGTACCAACCGGTCGAGCGGATCGAACTGCGGGTCCAACGTTCCCGCGCGTTCGTCGCGTTCACACCGTTGGCGGCTCGCGCGTGCGGTGCGCAGCCACGAGGCCAGCGCGCCCCGGCCCCGGTCACCGCCGCTGCGCAGGGCGTTCATCGCGCCGCACCCCGAGTGACCGCACACGACGATCGTCGGGACGTGCAGGACGTCGACGGCGTACTCCACCGCGGCGGCCACCGACACGTCCGGGTCCGAGGGCTCGCCGCCCGCGGAGTACGGCGGCACGAGGTTGCCGACGTTGCGCACCGTGAACAGGTCGCCGGGGCCGCTGGTCGTGATGAGGTTGGGCACCACGCGGGCGTCGGCGCAGGTGATGAACAGCGCCGTCGGGGCCTGGTGGTCGGAGAGTTCGGCGAGGAACGGCTGCACCAGGGGCCTCGCCCGGCGCTGGTACTCACGCGCGCCGATCAGCACCCGGTCGCCCGGCTCGCCGGCCTGCCACTCGGCCCAGGGGGAGAACCACCGGGGCAGGGTGACCGCGGGACCGGTGCGGCTGCGGGCGCCCGGGTCACCCTCGAGCGCGGGCTGCCCCACCTCTTCGACGACGACGGTTCCGCCGCCGGCCCGGTGCCGGTCGATCCACAGGCTCAGATGGTCGTAGGCGGCGTGGTCGAGGAAGTCGACGACGAGTTCGACGACGACGTCGCTGCCCTCCGGGATCGAGCCGAGCACCCGGGAGAGGCGCGGCACGGCCAGGAAGCTCAACGTGCCTTCCACGATCACCCGGTGCCGTCCGCCGGACTCCGAGGCGTGGATGCCGGCCCACAGCACGCGGCGCAGCGTGAGCGCGATCGCCAGGGCCAGCCCGGCCAGCACTCCCTCGAGCAGGTTGAGGAACACGACCCCACCGGCGGTGACGACGTACACCGAGAGGTCGCCGTGCCGACGGACCGCGCGGACGTGGCGCAGGTCGACCAGCCGCACACCGATGACGACGAGCAGGCCGGCCAGTGCGGCCAGCGGCACCTCCTCGATCGCCGCGGTGAGGAACAGCGTGATGACGACGACCCAGACGCCGTGCAGCACCGCGGACGCCCGGGTGCGGGCCCCGGCGGTCACGTTCGCCGTGCTGCGGACGATGACCCCGGTCACCGGTAGGCCACCGAGCCCGCCGGAGAGCGTGTTGGCGACGCCCTGGCCGACCAGTTCGCGGTTGAGCGACGCGCGGGGACCGCGGTGCATCCCGTCGACGGCCATCGCGGAGAGCAGGCTCTCGACGCTGGCGACCAGGGCCACGGTGAGGACTCCGACGGCGAAGGCGGCCCACTCGCCGTCCGGGAACGCGGGCAGCACGTGCCCGCGGAACAGGTCGCCGGGGAGGTCGACGCGGTCGACCGGCAGCGCCAGGGCCATCGAGAGCAGCGTCGCGCAGCCGACGGCGGCCAGCGGGGCCGGGACGCGGCGGACCGCGGCCGGCATCCAGCGCCAGCCGACCATGACGCCGATCGCGATCAGGCCCACCGAGGTCGCCGGGCCGTGCGGCGTCAGGAGTTGGCCGGGCAGTTCGATCAGGTTGTCCCAGCCGTTGCCGGGGCTGTCGGCGCCGAGCACCACGTGCAGCTGGCCGAGGGCGATCGTCAGCCCGATGCCGGCCAGCATGCCGTGCACGACGGCGGGGGAGAGGGCCATCGCGGTCCGGGCGACGCGGCTCAGGCCGAGCAGGATCTGCACCAGCCCGGCGATGACGGTGATCGCGCAGGTGGTGGCCCAGCCGAACTGGGCGACGAGTTCGGCGACGATCACGGTCAGGCCGGCCGCAGGGCCGCTGACCTGCAGTGGAGCTCCGCCGAGCAGGCCGGCGACGATGCCTCCGACGGCGGCGGCGATCAGCCCGGCCAGAATCGGGGCGTCGGACGCGGCGGCGATGCCGAGGGAGAGCGGAACCGCGACCAGGAAGACCACCAGTGAGGCCGGTAGGTCGTGGCGGAGCAGCGTGGAGAGTTTTTCGGGCATGGGCATGGCGCGGCCTCCAGGGTCGCGTGCGTTTCAGTCCGAAAGATGCACAGAGCATCAGTAATGAGGCTTTTGCCCCAAATCAGGCTAAAGGCTCGCGGGTGTTCCCGAAAGGCCCCGGACCCAACGAGGGCCCCGAACCAGTGGTCCGGGGCCCTCGCTGTAACGCGGAGGTCAGCTCAGCGTGGAGGCGTTACGCGTGGCCTGGTAGGACGGGAGGGAGATCATCGGTGGCCGCTCCTCCCACGGGATGTCCCACGTCACCGGGACGACTTCGCCTTCCACCCGGCTGAATTGGACCAGCTCGTGACCCTCGGGCCGGCTCGGGCCGATCCGTGCGGTCAGCGTCTGGATGATCGTGGCCGCCATCCGCCCCAGTGCGGCGGTGTCCTGGTGGCCGTGCCCGCGTTCGCCCAGGTCCACCTGGGCGACGGCGTCGATGCCGTGGGCGAGCACCGTGTCGATGAGGATGCCGGTCTCCACCCCGTAGCCGGGTGCGAACGGCAGACGTTCGAGCAGGGAGCGCCGTCCGGCGTACTCCCCGGCCAGAGGCTGGACGACACCGGCCAGCTCGGGCAGGAACGCGTTGAGCAGCGGTCGTGCGGTGAGTTCGGTGACCCGACCGCCGCCGACCGGTGAGACACCGGCCAGCGGCCGGTCGTAGAACGCTTTCACCAGCTGGACGGCCGGATCGCTGAGGATCGGGCCGAGCAGGCCGGTGACGTAGTGCGGACGGAAATCGGTCAGGTCGGCGTCGACGTAGACCACGATGTCCGCGGTGGTCGCGTGCAGTGACCGCCAGAGCACCTCGCCCTTGCCCGGGCGACTGGGCAGGTCGGGGACGATCTCGTCGCGGTGGGCGACGCGCGCCCCCGCGGCCAGAGCGCGCTCGGCGGTTCGGTCGGTGGAACCCGAGTCGACGACCACGATGTCGTCGATGAGGTTGGTCTGCGCCGCCAGTTGCACGATGCGTTCGACGATCGTGCCGACGGTTTCTTCCTCGTTGAGCGCCGGCAGCACCACGGCGACGCTCGTCGAGCCCTTGCGGTCGGCAAGAGCCTCGACGGGCCAGTCGCTCGCGGTGGAGGTCCGGCGGGAGAACCAACTACGGGTATCGGCTCTCATCGGCGACCCCTTCCGGTCAGGACCGAGCTGTGGGATAGCCAGCCCAGTGTGACGGGTGAGAACAACCACGCTGTCGGACAATAGTTTCTTGCGAGTTTCGTCCTGTGGTCACTCAAGTGACCGACTGTGACCGGGTTTGGGGAGCAGCGCGCCCGGCCCCGTGCGTACCCCTTCTGGATCGTTTTAATACGGGGATTTGTGCCGGGAACGTGGCACGGCAGAATGAAGGGATGGCACCGCTTCGTCGCATCTTCTACGACACCGAGTTCATCGAGGACGGGCACACCATCGACCTGGTCTCGATCGGAGCGGTCGACGAGGACGGCAACGAGTTTTACGCCGTTTCCACCGAGTTCGACGACACCCGCGCGATTCCCTGGGTGCGCAAGAACGTCCTCGACAAGCTGCCCGGCCCATCGTCGAAGGCGTGGATGTCCCGGGAGCGAATCAAAGTTGAACTCTTGGAGTTCCTCACCGCCGGGGTGCCGGCGCGCGGCTCGGTCGAGCTGTGGGCCTGGTACGCCGCCTACGACCACGTAGCGCTCTGCCAGCTCTGGGGCCCGATGCCCGCGCTGCCCCGGGCGATCCCGCGCTTCACCAAGGACCTGCGTCAGCGCTGGGACGATCTGGGCCGCCCCGAGTTGCCCCCGGCCGGCGTCGACCAGCACGACGCGGTCGCCGACGCCCGGCACAACCTGGCGCGCTGGCGGGCGATGGAGAAGGCACGCGTTTCCGGACCGGAAGGTGTCCGCATCGGATCGGTCTGACGACTACCGTGTGCATCGAGGCGGCTACCGCGTCGGATCGACACCCCTCGTAGCACCGTGACGCGGTTCCCTTCCGCCGCCCGCGTGCTACGAAAGGACCGCACCATGCACATCGGCGTGCTCACCGGCGGGGGAGACTGCCCCGGCCTCAACGCCGTCATCCGGGCCATCGTCCGCAAGGGCGTGAGTGTGTACGGGCACGAGTTCTCCGGTTTCCGGGACGGCTGGCGTGGTCCGGTGGAGGACGACGCGCGGCCGCTGGGCATCGAGCAGGTCCGCGGCATCCTGCCCCGGGGCGGCACGATCCTGGGTTCGTCGCGCACCAACCCGTACAAAGTGGAGTACGGCGTCGAGAAGATCCGCGAGACGCTGGAGCGGCGCAACATCGAGTCGCTGATCGCGATCGGCGGCGAGGACACGCTCGGCGTCGCGAAGAAGCTCACCGACGAGGGCATCCCGGTGGTCGGCGTGCCCAAGACGATCGACAACGACCTCGGCGCGACCGACTACACGTTCGGCTTCGACACCGCGGTGACGGTCGCGGTCGAGGCGATCGACCGGCTGCACACCACCGCCGAGTCGCACCACCGCGCGCTGGTCGTCGAGGTGATGGGCCGGCACGCCGGGTGGATCGCGCTGCACTCCGGGCTGGCCGGCGGCGCCAACGTCATCCTCGTGCCCGAACTGCCGTTCAGCCTCGACGACGTGATCAAGCACGTCGAATCGCGGTTCGCGACGCAGCACTACTCGCCGATCCTCGTGGTCGCCGAGGGCGCGGTGCCGCAGGAGGGCGCCGAGGTGCTCAAGAGCGGCGAGCTCGACGCGTTCGGGCACGTCCGGCTCGGCGGCATCGGGCAGTGGCTGGCCGAGCGCATCGAGGAGCGCACCGGCAAGGAGTCGCGCGCGGTGGTGCTCGGGCACGTGCAGCGCGGTGGGTCGCCGACGCCGTTCGACCGCGTGCTGGCCACCCGGTTCGGCCTGCACGCGATCGACGCCGCCCACGAGCGGGACTGGGGCAAGATGGTCGCCCTCCAGGGCACCGACATCGTCCGCGTGCCGATCGAAGAGGCCACCCGCGAACTGAAGACCGTTCCCCTGTCCCGCTACGCCGAAGCCGAAGTGTTCTTCGGCTAGGCCCTGCCCGGCAAGTCCATGCTCGGCTGCGGCTCCGCTCAGCCGCCGCCAGGCCGCGTTGGAGGCCTTCCCCGATACAACAGCGGTATCGGGAAAGGCCTCCGCCTTGCCTGACGACGCCTGAGCGGTGCCTCGCTGCGAGCGAGACTTACCGGACAGGGCCTAGTCGTCCTCGCGGCCGGCCAGGTCCAGAGCCAGGTTCAGGACGAAGCTGACGACCCAGACCACGATCGCGCCCCAGAAACCGGCCCAGAAGCCGTCGACCTCGAAACCGAGCCCGAACTGCTCGGCGAACCAGCCGACGAGCAGGAACAGGAGCGCGTTCACGATCAGCCCGAAGAGCCCGAGCGTCAGCACGTAGATCCCGCAGCCGATCGTCTTCACGAGCGGTTTCACGATCGCGTTGACCAGACCGAAGATCGCCGCGACGACGAGCAGCGTGCCGACCTTGGCCGGCCAGGTTGTCTCGGTGACGTCGATGCCGTCGACGACGTACGTCGACGCCAGCAGCGCCACCGCGGTGACGAGCACCGTGATTATGAGCTTCACAGCTGTCGATCCTGGCAGACGAGTACCAGTCAATCCGTGAGGTCGAGGAGGTCCGGCGCCGCCGGGTGATGGGCGGCCAGCAGGTCGAACGTCACTCCGGTCGGCGTCGAGCCCTCGGCCCGGTCCAGCACGTCCTCGTCCACCCGGTAGGCGACGCACGGCACTCCGGCGGCGCCGGCGAGCCGGACCAGCGCGCGGAGTGACCACGCGAGCTCCGGCAGGTCGGCCACCCGGCGCCCGGCCGCGTCGAGCAGCGCGACCCGGTCGACGTCACCGACGAGCCGCTTCAGCGCGGCCTCGGTGTCGGCGTCGAACACCGGCTCGGTGGTGGTGGTCGAGAGCCCGGCCGCCACCAGCACGACCATCGAGGCCACCGGGCCGCCGGGGCCGTCGAGGTCGGGCACGGCCCGGGTGCCGATCGTCAGCGTGCGCCGGTTGCCGCCGTCGTCGCCCAGCACGATCGACCGGCGATCGGCCCGCACGGTGAGCAGGGGGTCCTCGGCGAGGAACTCCGCGTACTCGATCGGGTCGTCGAAGTCGTCCGGGCCGAGGTTCTCGTCGTAGGTGAGCGTGACCGGCTCGTCCACCTCGGGGCGCAGGACCACCGGCGTCGGCAGCGCCGGGAAGCGCTGCGGCTCCCGCGCGACCTGCGCCCGGATCTCGTCCCGCTGGGCCAGCCGTTCGTACCGTTCGAGCCGGGGCCGTTCGTCGTCGCCCAGGACGAGCCCCACGGTCGGCGGCCACAGCCAGCCGAGCGTCAGGCCCAGCACCCCGCCGACGCCGCCGACGACCGCCCACGACGACTCGGGGTTGAGCAGCGCCACCATCGGCCCGAGACACCCGAGGGCCAGCGTGACCGCCTGTAACCAGTCGCCGATCACCCGGGCGCGTTCGGACCGCAGGCTCCATCCGCCGTACGATTCGAGCGGCCACGACGTCAGCCCACCCAGCGCGATCGCGGCCGGCGAGCCGAACGCGACGTACAACGTCCACGGAGCGTGGTCGGTCAGCGGCCACGCGGCGAAGCCGACCACTGCGGTCAGCCCGAGCACGACCCGGGCCACCCGCACCACCCGGCGCACCGGTCGGCGGCCCGCGATCGCGACCCGAAGCGATGTGTCCGCGCGACCGGCGGGCACTGCGGTCCGGCCGAACGAACCGACCGACTCAGACAGCGTCTGGGCGCTCATACCTCTCCAAACCACGTGGCGCCAGTCACGCACTACCCTGGGGGACGTGATGGACACCGTCGTCGACGACTTGGATATCTGGCGCTCTCTGCCCGCCGCACAGCAACCGACCTGGCCGAATCCCGACACGCTGGCCGAGGTCGGCCGCACGCTGTCCACGGTTCCGCCGATCGTCGCCCCCTACGAGGTCGACGCTCTGCGTGACCGCCTGGCCGAGGTGGCCCAGGGCCGCGCGTTCGTGCTCCGCGGCGGTGACTGCGCCGAGACGTTCGACGACAACACCGAACCGCACCTGCGCGCGCTCACCCGGGTGCTGCTGCAGATGGCGGTCGTGCTGACGTACGGCGCGTCGATGCCGGTCGTCAAGATCGGCCGGGTGGCCGGCCAGTACGCGAAGCCCCGCTCGTCCGACATCGACGCGCTCGGCCTGCCGTCCTACCGCGGCGACATGGTCAACGCGTTCACGCCCGACCCCGAGCTGCGCATCCCCGACCCGAACCGGATGGTCCGCGCGTACGCCAACGCGGCCGCCGCGATGAACATGCTGCGTGCGTTCAGCCGCGGTGGCATGGCCGACCTGCACGCCGTGCACGACTGGAACAAGGAGTTCGTGAAGAACTCCCCGGCCGGCGAGCGGTACGAGACGATCGCCGCCGAGATCGACCGGGCGCTGAAGTTCATGCAGGCCGCCGGCGTCAACGACCCGGCGCTGCGCGCGACCGACCTGTACGCCTCGCACGAGGCCCTGATCCTCGACTACGAGCGCCCGCTCACCCGGCGGGACGAGAACGGCGTCGCGTACGACCTGTCGGCGCACATGATCTGGATCGGCGAGCGCACCCGGCAGGCCGGCGGCGCCCACCTGGACTTCGTCTCCCGGATCGCGAACCCGATCGGCGTCAAGCTCGGGCCGACGACCTCGCCCGAGTACGTCGTCGAGTTGGCCGAGCGCCTCGACCCGGAGCGCGTCCCCGGCCGCCTCACGCTGATCTCGCGGATGGGCAACCACAAGGTCCGCGACGCGCTGCCGCCGCTGGTCGAGAAGCTCCGGTCCACCGGGCACCTGGTCGTCTGGGAGTGCGACCCGATGCACGGCAACACCCACGAGGCCTCCAACGGCTACAAGACCCGCCACTTCGACCGCATCGTCGACGAGGTGCTCGGCTTCTTCGAGGTGCACCGCGCGCTCGGCACCCACCCCGGCGGCGTCCACGTCGAGCTGACCGGCGAGGACGTCACCGAGTGCCTGGGCGGCGCGCAGGACCTCCTCGACGCCGACCTCGCCAACCGGTACGAGACCGCGTGCGACCCCCGGCTGAACAGCCAGCAGTCGCTGGAGCTCGCCTTCCTGATCGCGGAGATGCTGCGCGGGTGATCGATCTTCGATCCGACACCGTCACCCGGCCCACGGACGGGATGCGGAAGGCCATCGCCGAGGCCGAGGTCGGGGACGACGTCTACGGCGAGGACCCCACGGTCACCGCGCTGGAGACCGAGGTCGCCGAGCTGTTCGGGCACGAGGCCGCGCTGTTCGTGCCGTCCGGCACGATGGCCAACCAGCTGGCGCTCACCACGCTGCTGCACCCGGGCGCCGAACTGCTCTGCGACGCCGACGCGCACATCGTCACGTACGAGGGCGGCGCGGCCGGCGCGATCGGCGGGATCAGCACCCGCACGGTGGTCGGCCCGACGCCGGGTGCGCTCGACGTCGACGCGTGGCTGGCGCAGGTGCGGTTGCCCGGGTACCCGGGGCTGCCGACCACCGCGGTCGCGGTCGAGAACACGAACATGCGTGGCGGCGGCGCGGTGCTGCCGTACGACGACCTGGTGCGGCTGCGCGCGGGCGTTCCGGCGCTCCACTGCGACGGGGCGCGCATCTGGAACGCGAGCGTCGCGTCCGGGGTGACGTTCGCGCAGTACGGGGCCCTGTTCGACACGCTCTCGGTCTGCCTGTCCAAGGGGCTCGGGGCGCCGGTCGGTTCGCTCGTCGTCTCGACCGCCGAGCGCATCGCGCGGGCCCGGGCGCGGCGGCACCAGCTCGGCGGCGCGATGCGTCAGGCCGGCATCCTGGCCGCGGCCGGACGGTACGCGCTGGAGCACCACGTCGACCGGCTGGCCGACGACCACGCGCGGGCCGCACGCCTGGCCGAAGCGCTCGGAGCCGACGCCCCGCCGACCAACCTGGTGCTGCTCACCGTCGACGACCCGGCCGCGGTGGTGACGGCCGCGGCCGAGCAGGGTGTGCTCGTGTCGCTGTTCGGGCCGCGCACGGTGCGGATGATCACCCACCTGGACGTGGACGACGAAGGCCTCGATCAGGCGATTCGGGTGCTGTCCTCAGTGCTGGGTGGCTGACCTCGGAACCCTCCGAACGGAGACTTTCTTTTTGGTGACGCATGACGCAACGATGCGTCATGCGCACCTTACGCCGGGTTGTCGGTGAGCAACCGCTGATCCTCGCGTGGACGTTCGGCACCACGCTGACCCTGCTCTTCGCCGAATGGTTGCTCGAGCCGTTCTTCCCGGTGGTGGTCGCGCTCGGCTTCGGCGCGCTGGTGCTCGTCGTCCTGCTGACGCTGCGCGACGTCGTCGAGGTCCAGCTGACGTCCGGGAACGGCCTGGCCGACCTCACCCAGCGCAGCGACCGGGCCGACGCCGAGCTGCGTGAGGTGCGCGGGCGCGTGCGGGTCGGCGAGGAGGCGCGCCGTGAAGTGGCCGAGCTCACCGATCGGGTGAACCGCTTGGAGACCGTGTTGTCGCTTCTCACCCGGTGGCCGCGGGCCGAGTCCCCGGTCACCAACACCGTGTTGTTCCGGCCCTCCACCGAGCGCAACGGCTCGTCCGCGCGTGACGACCTGGCGCGGTTCCGGGGGCGTCGGGCGGCCCAGGAACGCGGGCGCAAACGGGTCGAGCGGTGGCGGACGCAGCTCGGCGGCGGGCCCGACCGGCTCGCGGTCTACGTCGACGTGTTCTGGGTGGCCTCGGCGGAGGGGCCGATGCTGGTGATCCGGCGCACCCGGATGAGCGCGCCGGAGTGGGGGTCGAGCCCGGAGTACCTGCTCGCGATGGAGGAGCGGTTCGCCGACGCGCGGGCCCGGCGGGAGGTCGCGTTCTGGAGCGTGCCGGCCGGTGAGGACCTGGGGCGCCTGGTCAGCCGCCTGGCCGCCGACCAGGACCGCTGGCAGGACCTCGCCGACGGGCTGCCCGCGGTCGTCCGGGAAGGCGACGCGGACCGGCTCGGGCCGGCCACGAGCGCGGAGCTGGAGGCGCTGGCGCAGGCCGCCGACCCGGTGCGCATCGTGCGCTACACGGCCGTGCTGGAGGGGGTGACCACGGCCGACCCGGTGTTCCGCCGGGCGTCGGTGGTGCACACCGAGGGTGATCCGGTGGCCGCGTTGGTCGCGGACGCGTTCGTGCGTGTGCTCGACGGGATGTCGGTCGAGTCGGGGGAGCCGGCCGCGGCCGACGCCACGCTCGGCGACGCCGCGACCGCCGGTATCGCGCGCTGGCACGGTGCGGACGGCCTGCGTGCCGACGCCCGGTCGGTGCTCGACCAGCGTCGCCGCCGGAGCTCCGAGCCCGCACGCCACGCCGCCGTGGAACCCCGCCGCCACCGCCGTTCCCGCCACGGCATCCCGGGCTGACGCGCGTCGTCAGGCGGCGGCGGGTGCCGCGACCGGGGCCAGGTGACCGTCGGCCTGGCGGCTGCACTTCGCGCTCCGGAGGTCGCGGGCGACGAACGCGCTCAGGCAGCCCGCGAACTGGGCGTGGCCACGGGCGTTCGGGTGGGCGGACTGCTGCAGCATGTTCATGCCCAGCCCGTGGCGCACCCCGGCCAGATCGACCGACACCCCGCGCGACCACTCCTGGAACCGGCTGATGCCGCGGGCGCACGCCTCCCGGCCACGCAGCGCCGGAGACAGATCGAGGTAGCGGACCCCCTGCGCCGCCGCGATCCGGGCGAACGCCGCACTGATCTGGCCGGCCACCCAGTTCTTGGCCCAGTTGCCGTCGTCGTCGCGCACCGGGCAGCCGAACACGCCCCGGCTCGCGCTGCCGTACCGGATGTCGCCGGTCACCGGCGACGCGTACGACTGCAGGACCAGCGCGTAGTCGTCGCGGCCGTACCCGGCCGCACGCATCACCGACCGCACGTCCCGGACGTTCTGGGCGATGCGCGGCACCGCCGCACCCAACCGCTTGCGCACGATCGGTGTCCACGCGTCCTGACACCGCGGGCCGAGCCGCAGGTACGCGACGATGCAGTCGTAGGCCAGGTTGGCGTACCCGATGTCGTTGACGCCGACGGTCAGCACGATCAGCCGCACGTCGTACCGCCGCGCCACCGAACGCAGCTGCTCGGCCTGCGGGGCCTCGCCGTAGCGGTGGTGCCCGCCGAGCCGGACGTCGGCCGTGCTCGCCCCGGCGCAGGCCAGGTTCACCCGGACCGGGCGGCGCACCCCCGGCAGCGCGGTGTGCTCGATCGCGGCGGACCGGGAGCGGTGACAGAAGTTGCCGCGGCGGTTGGTGCCCGGCAGGTAGTTCCCGGCGCCTTCGCCGGAGACGAAACTGTCGCCCAGGCCGACCACGGCGGGCCGGGGCGCGGCGGCGACCGCGGACGGCGCCGTCAGCGCGCTGAGAACGACCATCAACACCACGGCCAGGGCACGGAATCGCACGACTTCATCGTCGCACAGTGATCAGGCGAATACTCGGTGTGAAACAATCGAGGCCCACCTCGGCGGTTGCCGGAGCGGGCCTCGACCGGAAGCGCTCAGGATGACGGGTGTTCGGCCAACCGGGACAGGTACAGCGGCTCGCCGAGCTTCTCGATCAGATCGAGCTGGGTCTCGAGGTAGTCGATGTGGTGTTCCTCGTCCTTGAGGATCGCCTCGAAGAGGTTCGCCGACGTGTGGTCGCCGACCGACCGCATGTGGGCGATGCCCTCGCGCAGCCGGGTGACGGCCTCCTGCTCGATCAGCATGTCGCACCGGAACATCTCCGGAACGGTCTCGCCGATACGCAGGGCCAGCAGCTTCTGGTAGTTCGGAAGCCCCTCGAGGAACAGGATCCGGTCGGTGAGCACCTCGGCGTGGCGCATCTCGTCGATGGACTCGGCCTTGGTGTGCGAAGCCAGAGTCGTGTAGCCCCAGTTCTCCTGCATCTTCGCGTGCAGGAAGTACTGGTTGATCGCGGTCAGCTCGGCGGTGAGCTGCTCGTTGAGGAACTCGATGGTCCTCGCGTCGCCTTGCATGCCGGAGGCCCTCCGTTCGGGTGTGGAACAACCACTCTATCGCCGAAACGGAGGTTTTTCCTGTTGCCGGACATGACTCGCCGACCGTAGACCTGTTCGCGCCTACGATCGGGGTGTGCGGTCCTGCCGTCAGGAAGCTCGGGCCAGCGGCGATTTTCCGTCCTGAATTAAGCCGCAGATCCGCTCGACACAGGATCCGCACCCGGTGCCCGCACCGCAGGCCTCGCCGACGTCGAACTCGTCGCGGGCGCCGGCGGAGATCGCCGACCGCACCTCGGATTCGCGAACTCGCGCGCAGATGCAGACGTACATGAGCTCACCCCCGAGGTCGGCTGGGCCATTGGTAAGGCTTGGCTCAGTAAGGTTTACCTAAAGGGGCGCCGGATGCAAGTAGTTGCCGTGATTCGCTCCCGAACGAAACGAGGCGCCGCCGTCCGGCGGCGCCTCGTTCGACTCAGGGGGCAGGAGTGCTCGACTCAGGGGGCAGGAGTGAGGGTCTTGCCGAGCGCCGGCGGGATCGTCCGGACCGCGGTCTCCAGTTCGGCCAGGTCAGCGCCGTGCAGCGCCTGCGGCCCGTCGCACTTGGCCGTCTCCGGGTGCGGGTGCACGTCGATCAGCAGCCCATCGGCGCCGACGCCGATCGCCGCCCGCGACAGCGGCACGACGAGCTCACGACGCCCGGCCGCGTGTGACGGATCGATCAGGATCGGCAGGTGCGAGAGCTGGTGCATCATCGGCACCGCCGACACGTCGAGCATGTTCCGGATCGCCGACTCGAACGAGCGCACCCCGCGCTCGCACAGCACGATGTCGAGGTTGCCCCGCTGCGCGATGTACTCGGCGGCCATCAGCCACTCCTCGTACGTCGCGGTGAGCCCTCGCTTGAGCAGCACCGGCTTGCCGATCGCCCCCACCGCCTGCAGCAGCGGGAAGTTCTGCATGTTGCGGGTGCCGATCTGCAGCATGTCGGCGTACTCGGCGACCACGTCGACGTCGGCCGGGTCGACGACCTCGGTCACGACCGGCAGGCCGGTCTCGGTGCGCACGTCGGCGAGGATCTTCAGGCCTTCGACGCCCAGCCCCTGGAACGCGTACGGCGACGTGCGCGGCTTGTAGGCGCCGCCACGCAGCAGGGCGGCACCGGCGCCCCGCGCCATCCGGGCGGCCTCGAGCGTCTGCTCCGGGGTCTCCACCGCACACGGGCCGGCGATCAGCGTGACGCTGTCCGGGCCGATCGGGACGCCACGCACGTGCACTGTCGACGTCCGCGGATGGTTCTCGCTGCTGACCAGCTTGTAGGGCGAAGTGATCCGGACGACCTCGGCGACGCCGGGCAGTCCCTGCACCTCCAGCGAGGCCAGTACGGGTTCGCCGGCGACCACACCGACGATCGTGCGGGTGACGCCGCGGGAGACGAACGCGGAGCCGCCGGCCTCCTCGACCGTCGACACGACAGTGGAGAGGGCGCTCTCCGAAGCGTCGGGACTCATCACGATGACCATTGCGGTGTTTCTCCTAGGAAAACGAAAGAGCCCCGGGCCTGGGGCCCGGGGCGGATGTTCCTTAGCGGCGTGACGCTCTAGTGCAGCGCGACTAGCCGCCGGGGAGAGCCCGGGCGGTAGCCATACCAAAAGTAGAAGCGCTGCTGCATGACGCGAAGCCTAACCGATCATGCGCGAGACGTGCTGTCGGGTAGTAGCCATCCCGCGGAGCAGACCGATGTCGGCGGCGTGCCCGATCCCGTCGTCCTCGGACGGGGTCTCGACGACGATCGGCACCCCGGCCGCGGCCGGATGGGTGAACAGCGCCCCGAACGCCTCGGCGCCGATCGTGCCCCGGCCGAGCGTCTCGTGCCGGTCACGCAGCGAGCCCGCGGGATCCCGGGAGTCGTTCGCGTGCACCAGCGCCAACCGGCCCGTACCGACGGTGTCGACGAGCGTGTCGAGCACCGTGGCCAGGCCGCCGGGTTCGGACAGGTCGTGCCCGGCCGCGTGGGCGTGGCACGTGTCGAGGCACACCCGCAGCCGGGGGTGGCCGTCGACCGCCGCGAAGTACTCGGCGAGGTCCTCGACCCGGGACGCCAGCGCGAAACCCCCGCCGGCGGTGGGCTCGACCAGCAGGTCGGGGTCCTCCGGCGTCAGCTCGTCGAGCAGCGGCAGCAGGTGCGCGCGCAGTTGCGCGTACGCCTCGGCGCGACGCTCGGTGGCCAGCGACGAACCAGCGTGGAACACGACGCCCCGGGCACCGATCACGCGCCCGCGGGCCACCGCGTGACGCAGTGACGCGACCGACTTCTCGACCGTCGCCTCGACGTTCGAGCCCAGGTTGACCAGGAACGTCGCGTGGATGAAGACCGGAACGCCCTGCTCGGAGGCCCAGGCGGCGAACTTCACGTCCTGGGCCGGAACCCCGGGTGCCAGTGCCCAACCCCGCGGGTTCGACACGAACACCTGCAGCGTGTCGGCCCGGACGCGTTCGACGTAGGGGATCGCGCGCTTGGCGAGCCCTCCGGAGGCGGGCACGTGCGCGCCGAGGATGGGAGACACGATAGCCGAGCTTAACCCCACCGGGATCAGCCGACGAACAGCCGGACCTCGCTGTTGCCCGCGACGCTGTCCCCGGCCGACGGCACCTGGAAGAACACCCGCGCTTCGTTGTCGCCGCGGCCGCCGCCCTGGCGATCGGCACGCAACCCGGCCTCTTCCAGGATCTCCCTGGCCTCGTTGAACCGCTTGCCGACGACGTCGGGCACCTCGACCTGGGCCTGGCCCTGCGCCACTTTCAGCTTCACCGTGGTGTCGCCGCTGACCTGGCCGGAGCGCGGATCCTGGTCGATCACCTTGCCGGCCTGGTCGGGGTTGTCCGACTCGACGATCTCGATCGTGAACTGCAGGTTGAGCTCCTGGAGGCGCTGCTCGGCCTCCTCGCGGGACCGGCCCTCCAGGTTCGGCAGCTCGACGCCCTTGCCGCGGCTGATCAGCATCAGCACGGTGGAGCCGTACTTGGCCTTGGTGCCCAGCGCCGGCGTCGTCGAGATCAGCTTGTTCGACTCGATGTCGTCGCTGAAGTCGTAGTCCTCGGTGACTTTGAAGCCGGCCTTCTCCAGGGTGGCCCTGGCCTCGCCCTTGCTCTTCTTGGCCAAGGTGGCCGGGATCGTGATGACGTTCGGGCCCTTGGAGATCGTCACCGTGACGGTGCCGCCCTTGCGGATGCGGCCGTCGGCGTCCGGTGACTGGTCGAAGACCCGGCCGTTGAGCGCCTTGTCGTCGTTCTTCTCCAGGAACTCGATCTGCAGGCCCTGCGTCTTCGCGCGGCTGGTCGCGTCCTGCCGGTTGAGGCCCTCGAACGACGGGGTGGACGTGTACCGGCCGACGCCCAGATACCAGCCGGTGCTCGCGGCGATCAGCGCGAACACAACGATCGAGGCGATCAGCGCGAGCCGGCGCTGCTGCGGGTTGAGCCGGTTGAGCGGGCCCGGCAGCGAGGGCCCACCGGCCCGGTGACCGCCACCGAGCGGCGCGACGTTCGGCATCATCGCGGTGCCACGCGCCTCGTGGCCGCGCGGCACGACCTGGGTGTGCTGGCCGGGGGACTGCGGCACCGGCACGGCGGCGGACGCGGTGATCGTCGGCGGCCCGCTCGGCTGGTTCAGACCCTGCAGGATGCCGGTGCCCGACACGCTGCGCGTGCTGCGGCCGTCGATCTCGTCACGCACGATGCGCAGTTCGTCGAGGAACGCGCCGGCGTCGGCCGGGCGCGCGTTCGGGTCGCGCCGGGTGGCGCGCATCGCGAGTTCGTCGATCGCCGGCGGCACCAGCGGTGCGCGCGACGACGGCGGCGGCACGTCGGCGTGGACGTGCTGGAACGCGATGTTCACCGACGAGTCGCCGCCGTAGGGCACCGAACCGGTGAGCATCTCGAACAGCATGATCCCGGCCGAGTAGACGTCACTGCGCGTGCTCGCCTGGCCGTAGGTGATCTGCTCCGGTGAGACATAGGCCACAGTGCCCATCACGACACCGCGGGTGGACGTCGGGCCCACCGACGCGACCGCGCGAGCCAGCCCGAAGTCGGCGACCTTCACCGCACGGCCGTCCGAGCCGATCAGGACGTTCTCCGGCTTCACGTCGCGGTGGACCATGCCGGCGCGGTGCGCGGCGGCCAGCGCGTCGAGTACCGGGTCGAGGATCGCGAGCGCGTCCGACGCGGGCAGCCGGCCCCGCGCGGTGAGCACGTCGCGCAGCGTGCGGCCCTGGACCTGCTCCATGACGAGGAACGCGAGGCCCTCGTGCACACCCTGGTCGTACACCGCGACGACGTGCGGGTGGCTCAGCGCGGCGGCCGAGCGGGCTTCCTGGATGAAACGGTGGACGAACGCCGGGTCGGAGGCGTACCCCGGGTGCATGATCTTGACCGCGACGGTGCGTTCCAGACGTTCGTCGACGGCGTCGTACACGGTCGCCATGCCGCCGCGCGCGATCCGCCCCCGAATTCGGTAGCGCCCCTCGAGCACGGAACCCACCATGGGGTCGGCCAGCGTCCTGTCCACGGGCATCAGTGTACGGAGAGACTGTCGACGAGACAGGCGACCTGCCATCCCGGTCTCCAGATCGTCGTCCCCCGGGCGCGTTGGTGACCTTTGGTCATGATATGACCACGGAGTTTCATGTCCGAGCACACGGACTGCGACGACAAATGGTTCGCCGTGGACGCCCTTCGTCGCTCAACCGAGACGTCGTGGGATCGTGGTGGGCGTGGAACCGAGTGAATGGCTGACCGTCCCCGAAGCCGCCGAACGGCTCGACGTCCGGGTGACGCGGGTGCACCAGATGGTGAAGAGCAACACGCTGCTCGCGGTCCGCCGGGACGGCGTCCTCAAGCTGCCCGCCGAGCTCGTGCCCGACCTGCGCTCGGAGGCGGGGCAGAAGTCCAACCTGGCGCGTCACCTGGCCGGGGTGCTCACCGTGCTGCACGACGCCGGTTACCAGGCCGAGGAAGCGCTGGCCTGGCTCTACACGCCCGACTCGACGCTGCCCGAGGGCACACCGGCGGCCGCGCTGAGCGAGCGGCCCACCGAGGTCAAGCGCCGAGCGCAGGCGCTGGGCTTTTGAGGCACCTCAGTTACCTGGCCGTACTCGTCTTCGTGGTGATCGGGTCCGGCTGGCTCGAGGTGTTCCTGCGCGTCCGGGTGTACCGGCGGTGGAGGCGGCTGCTGCTGGCGCTGGCGCCCACCGTCGTGATCTTCGTCGCCTGGGACCTGGCCGCGATCGCGGCCGACCACTGGACGTTCGACCCGGCGCAGATGACGGGCATCACGTTCGGGCCGCTGCCCCTCGAGGAACTGCTGTTCTTCCTGGTGGTGCCGGTCGCGGCGATCCTGTCGTTCGAGGCGGTCCGGAAGGTCACCGGCTGGCGGGCGGGTGACGAGTGACCTACACCCAGGCCGCCGTCCTCGGGGTGCTCGCCGCGATCGCCGTCGACTTCTTCGTCTGGCGCACCCGGCTGCTCACCCGCCGGGTCTGGTGGGTCTCCTACGCGATCGTCGTGTTCTTCCAGTTGATGACGAACGGGTTCCTCACCGGGCGCGGGATCGTCCTGTACAACCCGGACGACATCCTGGGCGTGCGGATCGTCTACGCGCCGGTGGAGGACCTGCTGTTCGGGTTCGCGATGGTGCTGCTCACGGTGTCGACGTGGGTGCGGCTGGGACGAACTCGCGCATCTCGGTGAGCCGCACGTTGTTGCCCGACGGGTCGCGGAACGACGTGTCGATGCCGTAGGCCTGCGGGGTCGGCGGATCGTTGAACACGACGCCACGCGCGGAGAGCTCGTCGTAGGTGGCCTGGCAGTCGTCGGTCTCCAGGAACAGCGTGCCGCCGGCGCCGCGGGCGACGAACTCGCCCATCTTCGCGGAGTCGGCCTCGTCGAGCAGGGGCGGGCCGGGAACCGGCATCAGCACCAGCCCGACGTCGGGCTGCCCGACCGGCCCGACGACCAGCCAGCGGAACGCCCACTCCGGCATCGTGACGTCGGAGCGCACCTCCCACCCGAGTCTGTCCACGTAGAAGGCCAGCGCTTCGTCCTGGTCGTGCACCCAGAACTGCGCGTTCACGATCTTTGTTGTCATGCGGGCGAATCTACGGACGGTGACGTCGGCCCGTCTTCTCGAAACGTGCGGTATGCCGGTCGCGCGTAGCTGCGTGCGACGCACAGCGGGATCCGGATGTGCCTGGTGGCCGGCGGGAACGACGCCCGGTAGGCGGTCGGGGTGCGCCCGAACACCCGCCCGAACGCGGTCGTGAACGACCCGACGCTGGTCAGCCCCACGGCGTGGCAGATGCGGGCCACCGTCCAGTCGGTGTCGCGCAGCAGCGCCGCGGCGCGTTCCAGGCGCCGGGTGAGCAGGTACTGGTGCGGTGCCTCACCGAACACCCGGCGGAACTCGCGGCTGAAGTGCGCCGGCGAGAGCCCGGCGGCACGCGCCAGATCACCGACCGTGATCGGCTCGGCGTAGCGGACGTCGGCCAGGTCCCTGGCCTTCTGCAGATGCCGGACCGGGTGCGCGCTCACGACACCCGGCGGGCGCGGACGGCTCGGACCAGGGCCGGGAGCGCGACCGCGGCACGACGGGTGTTGCTCACCGCGACCCGCCGGTCGAGCACCTGGTAGTCGGCGCGCTCGACCGCGTCGAGGATGCCGCCGTAGAGCCGGAACGCGGTCTTCATGCACTCCTGGCTGGCCGGGTGCAGCAACCGCAGCCCGGGCCAGGCCGCGCGGTAGACCTCCCGGCAGCGGGCCACCTCGAACGCCAGCAGCCGCCGGACCGGACCGTCCACCACGCCGCGCTCCAGGTGCTCGCGGTCGACGCCGAACAGCGCCAGGTCCTCCATCGGCAGGTAGATCCGCCCCCGGCGCAGGTCCTCGCCGACGTCGCGGATGAAGTTCGCCAGCTGGAACGCGACCCCGAGGTCGGCGGCGTACGGCTCGACGACCTCGCGCGGAACGCCCGGGTGCTCCAGGATCGGCACCATCTGCAGTCCGATCACCGCGGCCGACCCGTAGACGTAGGTCATCAGGTCGTCGTACGTGGCGTACTCGGTGACGGTGAGGTCCATCCGCATCGAGTCGAGGAACGCGTCGAGGTAGCGCCGGTCGATGTCCCAGCGGGTGACGGTGTCGACGAGCGCCCGGGTGATCGGGTGGTCGGACGAGCCGCGGTCGAGGTCGGCGCGGACCTCGGCCGCGAACGCGTCCAGGGTCGCGGCCTTCTCGGCGTCGGAGAGGGTGGAGCTCAGGTCGTCGACGATCTCGTCGGCGTAGCGGGCGAAGCCGTAGAGCGCCTGGACGTACGGGCGCTTCGCCGGCGGCAGCAGCAGCGTCGCCAGGTGGTAGGTCTTGCCGTGCTCGGCGAGCAGTTCGCGGCACTCCGCGTACGAGGCCCGGAGTTTCGGATCGGTGATCGCGGCGGCGTCCAGTTCACGCTCGCTCATGGCTCGTTGCCTTCCAGCTGACGTAGCCCACCGCGGCCGCGGTGAGGAGGAGGTCGAAGATGATGCCGGGCACTTCGGTGGCGCGGGCGAGGTTGTAGCCGTCCGGGAGCACCAGGAAGCAGAGCGCGGTGCTGACGATCGCGACCGCGTGCGTGAGCCGGGGCCACGTGTCGGTCGCGGCGGCCAGCGGCACCAGCGCCCACACCAGGTACCACGGGTGGAACGACGCACCGAGGAACGCCAGCACGACGAGCGCCGCCGCGCACGCCCCCGCGACCCGCCCGGGCTCCGCGTGCCGCACCCGCCACCAGAGGACGACGAGCAGCACCGCGGTGACGAGCGTGCCGAGCGCCCTGGCGGCGTCCAGGACGGTGTCGTCGGCGCTGGTGAACCATCCGGCGGCCAGGCCCCAGCCGGTCGGGATCGAGGTCCACTGCGTGCTCATCCCGTTCGTGACCGCGAGCGCGTGGACGAACCCGGCGTCCAGACCGGCCGCGAGGCACACGAGCGCGAGCGTTCCCAGCGCCGCGCCGAGCACCACGGCCCCCACCCGGATCCGGCGGACCCACCAGTGCCACCCGGTCGCGGCGGGCGTTCCGGCCGCGATCACCAGCACCACGAACGGCAGCGCGACGACCGCCGACACCTTCGTGGCGACGGCGAACCCGATCAGCACGCCGGCACCCGCGGCCGCCACCCACACCCGCTCGCCGGCCCGGGCGGCCACCAGCAGGGCGGCGGCGAGGAACGGGAGCATCACGGCCTCGTTGTGCCCACCGGCCACCAGCGCGGTCAGCAGCAGCGGGTTCGCGACCACCAGCCACTGGGCGCGGTCCGGCGGGGCGCCGAACGCGGTGGCCAGCCGGGGCACGAGCAGGGCCAGCGCGACCACACCGAGCACCGCCAGCACTCGCAGCCCGAACACGGCGGCAATCAGGTCGCCCTGGGCGGCGGCGGCGATGCGGCTGCTGAAGAACAGGAACAGCGGGCCGTAGGGCGCCGGCGTGTCGGCCCAGGTCGGCGAGATCGAGGTGAGCCAGTCCACGCCCGGCCCGCTGGTCATCGCGGCCGGCCCCACCTGGTACGGGTCGTAGCCCCGCGCCAGCAGCAGCCCCTGGGCACCGTAGATGTACAGGTCCCGGCTGAACAGCGGCGGGGTCAGCGCGAGCGGCACCGCCCAGAGCGCGGCGGTGCGCGTGAGCCAGCGCGAACCGGCCGGGCGGACCCGCCACCAGGCCAGCACGAGCAGCGCCATGCCGACGGCGGCCACCGCGATGCAGATGCCCGGCCCGGCGCCGTGGCGCAGCAACCGCAGCACCGGAGCGTCGGAGAGCGGATCGGGACGCGGCAGCGCCCCGGCTCCCAGCCCGCCCACCGCCACCAGCGCGGACCCCGCGAACCCCAGCCATCGCAGCGGGGTCAGCCGATCGGACTCCACGGCGACCTCAGCAGACACGGCCACCATCGTCTCAGCCCTACTGACCGGTGATCCGCTCGGCCGCGAGCCGACCCGACACCAGCACCATCGGCACCCCGACGCCCGGCTGCGTGCCCGACCCGGTGAACACCACGTTCTCCAGCCCGCGGGCGAGGTTCGTCGGCCGGAACGGCCCGGTCTGGAAGAACGTGTGCGCGGCCGCGAACGGCGCACCCATCGCCAGCCCGGACGCCTGCCAGTCCGCGGGCGTCACGACGCGCTCCACCTCGATGCCGTCGCCGAACCCGACGTAGCCCCGCTGCTCGAGCACCGACACGATCTCGTCGCGGTAGCGCGGCCCGACCACCGACCAGTCGATCGGCGCACCGGTGTGCGGTGTCGGCGCGAGCACGTAGTACGTCTGCCGCCCGTCCGGGGCCAGCGTCGGGTCCGACCGGGTCGGGTTGCACACCAGCAACGACGGGTCGCTCATCAGCTCCTGGCGGTCGATCAGCTCGGTGAACGTCCGCTTCCAGGCGCGTCCGAAGTGGATGTTGTGGTGCACGGTCTTCGAGTACGTCGCGGTGGAACCGACGTGCAGCAGGAAGCAGGACGGCGAGTAACGCAGCGACCGCAGCCGACGCGGAGCCACCGACGACGGGAGCAGGTCGCGGTAGGCCACCGGGAGGTCCGGGTTGAGCACGACGACGTCGGCCGCGATGCGCTCGCCGTCGCTGGTGCGCACCCCGGTCGCGCGACCGTTGCGGGTCTCCACCTGCGTCACGGTCGTGCCGTAGCGGATCCGCGCGCCGTGCTTCTCCGCGGCCGCGGCCAGCGCCGCCGGCACCGCGTGGATGCCGCCGCGCGGGAAGAAGACACCGGCGACCGAGTCCATGTAGGCGATCACCGCGTAGATCGCGAGCGCCTGGAACGGCGAGACGCCGGCGTACATGGCCTGGAAGCTGAAGATCCGCTGGGTCCGCGGGTCCTTCAGGTACTGGCCGACCTTGGGCGCGAGGCGACGGAAGCCGCCCAGCGCGAGCAGCCGGGCGATACCGGGGCCCACCAGGTCGAGCGGGGAGTCGAGGTTGCGGTCGATGAACTCGTCCATCTCCAGGCGGTAGAGCTCGGAGACGAAGCCGACGAACCTGCGGTACCCGTCCGCTTCCTTCCCGCCGCAGACCCGCGCGATCTCCGCGGCCATCCGCTCGGTCTCCGGGTGGACGTCGAGCGTCGAGCCGTCCGGGTAGAACGCCCGGTAGAGCGGGCTGACCGGATCGAGCGTCAGCCAGTCGTCCATCCGCTCGCCGACCGCGCCGAACGCGTCCTCGATCAGGTTCGGCATCGTCAGGACGGTCGGGCCGGTATCGAACTGGTAGCCGTCGACGGACAGGCGACCGGCCCGGCCGCCCGGAACGTCCTCGCGTTCGACGATCGTCACCTGCCGTCCGGCGCCGAGAAGTCTCAGCGCACACGAGAGCCCGGCGAGGCCGGCCCCCACGACGACGACATGGTCTGTTGGCCCCTGAACCGTACGCACGCCCGAAACCGTATGGCACGCCGGTGTGATCGGCATTTCGGGAGCTACACCGGGGGTTTCCGGTCGAGCGCGTACGGGTTGCGGCCGCTCGCCGCGAGGAGGAACCAGGCGGTCGTGCCGACGTGCCGGTACGGGTAGTAGCCGGACTCGGCCACGCCGGTGTGCAGCGGGCCGGACGCCGCGATCAGGCCCTCGCCGGTCGGCGCCGGCTTCGCCCCGGCGGTCCGGCCGCCGACGAACCGCGCCTGCACGTCGACGAGCGCGGTGAGGTGGGTGAACGCGGCCGTGCGGTCGCCGGTGCCGCCCCGGCTGAGCAGCGCGGCGGCCAGCTGCGCGGAGCCCGCGTACCAGACCGCGTCCGGGTCGGGCCGGCTCAGGCCCGGCTCGATCGGCTGGTCGGGGTCGGCCTGGCGGCTCCAGTCGCTGAACGTGACGCCGGTCGCGGTCTGGCCGGCGGTCAGCACGCTGTTCGGGCTGGCGGACGCGTCGGTGGTCGTCAGCGCCGAGGTCACGTAGTCCAGCCCGGCGGTCCGCGCGGTCGAGCGCAGCGCGAGCACCGGCACGGTCTGGGCCTCGGTGGTCACCGGGAACGCCGCGGCCAGCACGCCGTCGTACGAGCCGGACGCGTAGAACGTGCCCTGCCACATCGCGGTCACGAACGCGGTGGCCTTGTCCCGGCGCTCGGTCCACACCTTCGCGCCGGTGAACGCGGCCAGCTGGCCGAAGAACGCCGCCAGCACCGCGTTGTGGGCGGTGTCGGTGCGGGTCAGCGCGGCCCCGGCCCGGTCGACGCCGGCCCGGAAGCCGCCCAGCCGCGAGTCCGACGAGCAGTTCGCGACGACCCAGTCGCCGAGCGCGACGGCCGCGGTGCCGTACGCCGCGCCGAGCCCCCGGCGCGCCAGCGCGAGCAGGGCCAGCCCGGCCAGTGCCTGGTCGCCGGTGACGCTGCCGCTGTGGTCGAAGACGTTGCCGGCGTTCACCAGCCCGTCCGGCTGCACGAACCCGTTGGCCTGCACGACGCCGTTCTTGTTGTCGTACGGCCCGACCGTGTACGACTCGCGCAGCCGGCCGTCCCGGTACGCCGGGTCGTGCTCCTGCGCGTACCGCAGCGAGTCGCCGATCGTCTTCGCCCGTGCCACCGAGGCGTCGGTGCCGTCGGCCAGATAGGCCAGCGCGGCCAGCGCGGCGTCGGCCGTGTACGCGGAGGCGTAGAACCCCGCCTCGTCGGTGTAGGACTGCGGCAGCCGCAGCTCGCCGTAGGCCGGGTAGTGCACGTCCATCGCGGTGTCGAGGAACCGGTAGCCGGCCCGCAGCGCCGGATGGTTGGCGGCCGCGGCCCGGCCGGCCCCGACGCCCACCGCGGTCAGGCCGAACAGCGCGGCGCTACCGGCGAGCACTCCCCGTCGACTGATCACAGTGTTCATTGGGCCCGGGCCCGGTTGCAATCGGCGTCGACACGCCGAGGGTCACGCCGTCCTGGCCGTGGCGGCGGCGGCGAGCTCGCCCAGCGCGTCGGCGGCCTCGGCGTCGAACGGCGCGGTCTTGAGCACCTCCACCGCGCGGGCGGCCAGCGCGCCGATCCGCTCCTCGGTGCGCGCCAACGCACCGGTCTCGACCAGCACCCCGCGCAGCGCGTCGACACCCTCGTCGGTCAGCCCGGGATCGCCGAGGTGGCGGTCGATCAGCTCGCTCTGCGCGGCGCTGGCCCGCTCGGCCGCGTAGGCGAGCAGCAGCGTGCGCTTGCCCTCACGCAGGTCGTCGCCGGCGGGTTTGCCGGTCTCGGCCGGGTCGCCGAACACCCCGAGCACGTCGTCACGCAGCTGGAACGCCTCGCCGACCGGCAGGCCGTAGCGGCTGAGCGACTCGGTGAGCTCCGCACCGGCCCCGGCCAGCGCGGCACCCAGGTGCAGCGGGCGCTCGACCGTGTACTTCGCCGACTTGTAGCGCACGACACGCATCGCCCGGTCCACCGAGTGGTCGCCCTGCGCCTGGGCCAGCACGTCGAGGTACTGACCGGCCATGATCTCGGTACGCATCTCGTCCCACACCGGGCGGGCGCGCTTCAACGCGTCGTCGGGCAGGCCGGAGCGGTCGAGCATCTCGTCGCCCCAGATCAGGCAGGTGTCACCGAGCAGGATCGCGGCCGCGGTGCCGAACTTCCCGGCGTCGCCCTGGTACCCCTCGGCCCGGTGCAGCGCCTCGAACCGCTTGTGCACGGCGGGCTTTCCGCGCCGGGTGTCCGAGCCGTCCATGACGTCGTCGTGGATGAGCGCGCACGCCTGGACGAACTCGCAGGCGGCGACCGCGCGGACCACGGCGTCCGAGTCCTGGCCACCGGCCGCCCGGAACCCCCAGTACCCGAACGCCGGTCGGAGGCGTTTGCCGCCGTCGAGGAAGTCCACCAGGGCGTCGGCGACCGGGCCGAGCTCCGGGCCGACCAGTGCGAGGTGCCCACGCTGGCGGTGGAGCTGGGCGCGGAGCGACGCGCTGACGCGGGTGCGCAGGTCGGCCCGGTCGAGCGGGGAGACGGGCACGCGGGACTCCTTCTTTGACGGGTTCATGTCAAGGTAGCTGGTCGACAGGACTACAGTCTTGGCACATGGCAACCGGTGTCTCCGTTCGGCGGACGTCAGTGGGTGACCTCGTCCGGAACGAGGCACCGACGTTCTCGTTCGAGTTCTTCCCGCCCAAGACCGACGCGGGGGAGCGGCAGCTCTGGCAGGCGATCCGCGAGCTCGAGGCGCTGCAACCGTCGTTCGTGTCGATCACCTACGGGGCCGGCGGGTCCAGCCGCGACCGCACCGTGTCGATCACCGAGCGCATCGCGTCCGAGACGACGTTGCTGCCGATGGCGCACCTCACCGCCGTCGACCACTCGGTGGCCGAGCTGCGCAACGTGATCGGGCACTACGCCGCGGCCGGCGTGCACGACGTGCTGGTGCTGCGCGGTGACCCGCCGGGCGATCCGCAGGCCGACTGGGTGGCGCACCCGTCCGGCTTCGAGTACGCCAGCGACCTGGTGCGGCTGGTGCGTAACTCGGGTGAGTTCTGCGTCGGGGTCGCCGCGTTCCCGGAGAAGCACCCCCGCTCGCCGGACCTCGAATCCGACGTGCGGTTCTTCGTCGAGAAGTGCCGCGCGGGAGCCGACTTCGCGATCACGCAGTTCTTCTTCAACTGGGAGGACTGGGCGCGGCTGCGCGACGCCGTGGAGGCGTCCGGGTGCGACGTGCCGATCGTGCCGGGCGTCATGCCGGTGACGAACGTGTCGCAGATCGAGCGGATGGCCGTGCTGTCCGGGGCGGAGTTCCCGGCCGACCTCGCCGCGCGGCTGCGTGCGGTCGCGGACGACCCGCTGGCCGTGCGGGCGATCGGCGTCGAGGTGGCGACCGAGCTCTCGGCCAAGCTGCTCGCCGAGGGCGCACCGGGCATCCACTTCATCACGTTGAACCGCTCGGCCTCCACCCGCGAGGTCTGGGCGAACCTGGCCCCGGCGTCGGTCGCGGTCCGCTAGGGCCTGTTTCAAAGGTTCAGGCCGCCGTGGGCGTGGTCCAGGCGGCGAGCGGCAAGGCGGAGGGTCTTCCGGATACCGCTGTTGTATCCGGAAGGGCCTCCAACGCGGCCGGTCGTCGCCTGGACCTCGGCCACGGTGGGCTGCTGGCCTTTGAAACAGGCCCTAGGCCGGGCCGATCAGGCCCGCCACGGTCTGGGCGGAGAGCGTCACCAGCGGAAGGCCCCCGCCGGGGTGGGAGCTGCCGCCGACCAGGAACAGGCCGGGGACCGGGCTGCGGTTGCCCGGGCGCAGGAACGCGGCGCTCGCGCCGTTGCTCGACGTTCCGTAGATCGCGCCGCCCACCGCGTGCGTCTGCGCCTCGAGGTCGGCGGGCGTGCGGATCTCCCGGAACCGGATGCGGTCGGACAGGTCGTGCCCGCGCTCGGCCAGACGCCGCACCAGCAGGTCCGCGTACCGCTCGGCCAGGCCCGGCGTCCGCCAGTCCACCGCTCCCGTGCCGACGCCCTGACGCGCCGCGTTCACCAGCACGAACCAGGCCTCGTGCCCGTCCGGCGCCACGCCGGGGTCGTCGGGCACCGAGAGGTAGAGCGTCGGGTCGGGCACCGGCCGGCCCGGGTCGCCGAAGACGTGGTCGAACTCGGCGTCATAGCTGCCCGGCAGCTCACCGGGCGGGAACAGCACGGTGTGGTGGGCCAGGCCGGGTGTCCGCCCACGCACCCCGAGCAGCAACACGACGCCCGAGAGCGACGGGGTGGTGCGACGCAGCCGCCGGGCCGCCGAGGGCACCCGGATCAGGTCCGAGTAGACGTGCGCGGCGTCCGCGTTGGCCACCACCACGTCGGCCGGCAGGAAGCTGCCGTCGGCCAGTTCGACGCCGGTCACCCCGGCGCCGTTCGCGGTGATGCGGGTGACCTCGGTGCCGGTGCGGACCGTGACCTTGTGCTCGGTGCAGCGGTCGAGCAGCGCGTCGGCGAGCGTGCGCAGGCCGCCGCGCAGGTACCAGCCGCCGTACTTGAGCTCGGCGAACGGCACCGAGGCCAGCGCGGCCGGCGCCCGGCGCGGATCGGAGCCGGTGTAGGTCGCGTAGCGCTCGACGAACTGACGCAGCCGCGGGTCGCGCAGGTAGGCCCGGGCCAGGCCACGCAGGGACCGGCCCGGTGCGATCGTGCCGAGGTCACGCAGCCGGGTCGCGTAGCGCGCCAGCGTGCGGGGGCCGTCGAGCGTCGAGGCCAGGAACGGCTCGTAGGTGGCGTCCCAGATGCGTTCGGCGCGCGCCCAGAACGCCGCCCAGTCGCGGCCGGCGCCGCCGCCGAACGCGTCGTCGATCCGGCGGCGGAACTCGAACGGGTCGGCGCAGGACTTCAGCTCGGTGCCGTCGCCGAAGCGGTAGTGCGCGATCGGGTCGAGCGGCTCCAGGTCGAGCACCGACTCGAGCGGATCGCCGGTCTCCCGGAAGAAGTCCGCGAACACCTGCGGCATCGTGACCAGGCTCGGCCCGGTGTCGAAGCGGAACCCGTCCCGCGTCAGCAGCCCGAGCTTGCCGCCGACCTCGTCGGCCCGTTCGCACACCGTCACCCGGTGCCCACCCGCCGCCAGCCGGGCGGCCGTAGCCAGCCCGCCCACTCCGGCTCCCACCACCACGACCTCGGCCACACCGCGATTGTCGTCGATGCGGCTCACCGCGTCAGTTCGAGGTCCCTCGTCGTCGCGGCGGTGCGGGTCTCGCCGGCGTGGACGTCGACCAGCCGGAGCCGGTACCGGCCGGTGAACGGGGACGTCACCAGGAAACCCGGGGTGACGCCGCGGTGGACCGTCGGGCCGTAGAGCGGTTCGTTCACCGACGTCGTCGAGCCGGTCTCGGTGCCGTCCGGGGCCACCAGGACGATCTGATCGGTGCCGAAGTAGTGGCCCGCGCCGGCGCCGCCGGTGTACTGGACGTCCAGGACGCAGACCAGGGCCTGGTAGCCGGCGTCGGCCTGGCCGTTGAAGTCGAGGAAACCGCCCCGGAGCCGGCACGACCGCACGGTGACCGCGAGGTCCCGCAGGGCCAGCTTCGCCGGTTCCCGCAGCACGTCGCGCGGCTCGTAGGACACGAGTTCGCCCCGCTCGCCGACCGGGACCGTGGCTCTGGCCTCGTCGCCGCGGCCGATCGTGAAGACACCGTCGGCGATGCTTCCGCCGACGTCCACCGCGCGGGACGTGTAGGTGATGCGTGTCCGGCGTCCGCCCGGGACCGGGTCGAGCGTCGCCGGGTCCATCGTGGTCTCGACGCCGTCGAGCGTGACGGTCATCGTGACGTCGGGGCTGAACGCGGCCGGCCCCTCGTTCTCCACCGTGGTCTCGAGGGTGAGCCGCTCCGCCTCGTAGACGAACCGGCCGAGGGTGATCTTCAGCGGGCCGTACCAGGCGGTCTTGTTCACCGTGAGTTCCTGGTGGTCGGCGCCGGGGGAGGCCGAGGTGGGGCCGTCGGTGTCGGTGGGGTCGGTTCCGCCCCGTGGCCACGTGGTCCAGGCCACGACGCCGGCCACGAGCAGCAGCGCGAGCATCCCGGCCGCGACCGCGGTCGTCCGTCTTCGCGTCGACCGCCCCGCCGTCGCCCCGGTCCCGACCGGCCGTGCCGCCGGGCCGGGCGCCGGGCTGGGGGCTGGGCTGGGGGCTGGGCTGGGGGCTGGGCTGGGGGCTGGGCTCGGGGCGCCACCGGGTGCTGCCGTCGCGGGTGCGGCGATCGGTGCGGCGATCGGGGGTGGCTCGGTGGCGGCCGGCTCGTCGAGGCCGCCCAGGGCCACGACCAGCTCGGGCTGTTCGATGACGGTGGGCGCCACCCCGATCCGCTGGTGGAGGATCGTGCCGACCAGCGGGATCCGGCTCGAACCGCCGACCAGGAACACCCCGGCGAGCTGGTCGGCACGCACCCCGGCGCGCTGCAACGCCCCCGCCGCGACGTCCGCCGTCCGCTCCAGGTACGGCCGGGCGAGCTGCTCGAACTCCGGCCGCGTCAGGTGCACGTCGACGTCGAGCATCGGCACCAGCAGGTTCGCCACCGACGTCCGCGACAGCTGTTCCTTCGCCGCCCGCACGTCCTCCCAGAACATCCGGTTCCGGCGGCGGGCGCCGTCGTCGGCCGGCTGCGTCAGCCGGGCCCAGACGTCCGGCGACCGCGCCCCGACCGTCGTGGCCAGGTGCTCGACGATCGCCGCGTCGAGATCCAGCCCGCCCACGTCGGGCAGCCCGTCGGACGCCGGCACCCGCCAGCCGTCACCGGTCGCACGCAGCACCGCGGTGTCGAACGTGCCGCCGCCGAAGTCGTACACCAGCAGCGCGGCCCCGTCCGGCACCCGGTGCCCCAGCACGCCCGTGAAGTACCGGGCCGCCGCGACCGGCTCCGCCACCAGCGACACCTCGGGCAGCCCGGCGTCGGCCGCGGCGTCCACCAGCACCTGACGTCGCCGGGCACCCCACTGGGCGGGGTGGCTGAGCACGATCCGGGCGGGAAGGCTCCCCGCCACCCGGGCGGCCTCGTCGGCGACCCGCCGCAGCACGCCGCCGATCAGACGCGCCACCGGCACCGGCTGCGATCCCAGCAGCACGGTGCCGTCGTCCACCCGGCGTTTCGGGGTCGGCTCGAAGCGCGACGGCTCGAGCCGCGCGGCCCGCTCCGCGTCGCGCCCGACCGTCACCCGGCCGTCCGAGGAGACCAGCACCGCGGAGGGCAGCAGGAAGCTGCCGTCGAACATCAACGGCTGCGCCCGGCCGTCCCGACCGCGCCAGGCCGCCACCGTGTGGGTCGAGCCGAAATCGATGGCCAGGTCCGGTCCGGAGTACCCGCGCACGGCCGTGACCTTAGGGAGTCCGGACCGTCCGCGGGAGGAACATCGGCGAAGTGGCACCGCCCTCAGTCGACGGTGCGGCCCTTCCACGTCAACGTGCCCCGGCGGTGTTCCCGCAACGACCGCGCGGTCAGGTATCCGAACACCAGGATCGACGCCGGGTGGGCGAGCGCGTCCGGCCAGGCGCGACCGCCGCTGGCCCGCGCGGCCACCACCCGGCTGGTGACGCCGGCCGCGTAGCCGAGCAGACCGAGGCGGCTCCCGCGCAGCGCGGCGACGGCCGGCACGACGTAGAGCAGCGACAGCCCGCCGACCGTGGCGACCGCGCCGACGGGGGACCCGAACGCGGCCCAGAGCGACTTGCCGTAGCCGTTCCGCAGCTCGGCCCACGAGCCGTACATGTGGCACTCGGCGAGCGTCGAGCCGTCGGTGACCACACCACGGCCGCCGGTGCGTTTCAGCGCGCGGAGCAGGCCGATGTCCTCGAGGACGTCGTCGCGGACGGCACCGTGGCCGCCAGCGGCGTCGTACGCCGTGCGCCGCACGACGAGGAACTGTCCGTTCGCGGCGGTCAGCGATGGCTTCGGGGACCGTTCGGCCAGGCCGAGCGGGAGCGTGGTCAGCCACGACCACTGCAGCAGCGGTTGCACCAGCCGCTCGGCGGGTGAGTCGGCCACCTGGCGCGGGTACGGCGAGATGAGGTCCAGGCCCGACTCGTCGAGGACGGCGAGCGCCGCCGCGACCGCGTCCGGCGCGAGGACCACGTCCGCGTCGACGAAGACCACCACGTCCGACGCCGGGTCGGCGGCGTCGGCGGCCTGCTGGCAGGCGTGCGGCTTGCCGAGCCACCCGGCCGGGAGTGCTCCGCCGGTGACCAGACGCACCCGCCGATCCCCGTCGGCGACCCGGCGGACGACCTCGGCGGTGCGGTCGGTGCTGCCGTCGTCGAGCACGACGATCTCGTACGCCGGAACGCCCCGCTGGGCCAGCAGCGCACGCAGGCACGGTTCCACCCGCTGCTCCTCGTCGCGCACCGGCAGCAGCACCGACACCCGCACGTCGGCGACCGGCGGGTGCGCCGGCGGGCGCCGCAGCCGCCGGGCGTTGACCACCGAGTGCACCGCGAGCGCGGCCGCCCCGAGTGCGCCCCAGGCGACCGGGTCGGTGGCGAGCCGCCGCCGGCTCATCGGGCGCTCGCCAGCGGCGCCGGGCGGGTGGTGCGGGCCAGGCGCACCGCCAGCGGAAGCGCCACCAGCCCCATGCCGAGCGCACCCCAGGCGGCCGACGCCGGCAGGCCGAAGAACGCCGCGTGGGCCAGCACCGAGGACGCGTAGGTCCAGAGGTAGAACCCGAGCATCGGGGCCGCGCGATCGGCGTCCGACGAGGGCAGCAGCAGGTGCAGGAGCGCGGACATGATCACCGCCACCAGCACCCACCCGACGTAGTTCGACACCGGGATGCCGGGCACCCCCGGCAGGCCGGCGCCCGGCGAGGACCAGGTCCAGTGACCGGCGTCGACCATCTGCGGGTCGAGGAACAGGTCCCAGGACGCGAGCGCCCAGCCCGACACCAGCACCCGCGCCCACCCCGACGCCAGCCGCCCGGCCACCAGCCAGGCCGGCCACGCCATCATCGTCCAGGCCAGCGGGATCACCCACGGGACGCCGAGCACCTTGCCCCCGAGCGTGCCGGCGTACGCGTACTCGCCGAACGGGAGGCCGGTGGCGGTGCCCAGCGCCTCCACCAGCAGCCCGCCGCCCGCGGTGACCACGACCAGCACGGCGGCGACCCGCGTGCCCCGGGTCAGCACCGCGTGCGTCACCGCCGCGGCGAACCCCAGCACGACCGTTCCGACCGTCAACGTGTTCCGGGCCGAGCCGCTCACCAGCGGGTACGCGATCTGGGCCAGGACGGTCAGCCCGACCAGGACGAGCGGGAGCCGCCGGGTGGTCACGGCGTCGGGTCGTCGAGCGGGAGCCCCCGCCCGAGCACCGCGAACGGCCGGTCGTCGCCGGGGAACACCACGTCGCGCAGCACGTCGAGGAACCCGAGGCGCCGGTAGAGCTTCCACGCCCTGGACTCGCCGCCCTCCGGCGTGGACAGCGCCGTGGTGCGGCGGTTCACGCCGTCGAGCAGCAACCGGATCTGCTTCTCCCCGATGCCCTGACCCTGGACGCCCGGCGCCACGTGCAGCTCGACGACCTCGAAGCAGTCCGAGAGCCACGCCCGGTACCCGTTCGGGTCCAGGCGGGAGCGCACGTGCTCGTGCCACCACTGGCCCGGCTCGCCCCGGTAGCCGTACCCGAATCCGACCACCTTGCCGTCGGCGTCGAACGTGCCCACCGCGCGGAACTCCGGCCGCCTGGTGTGCGCCACGAGGATGCCCCGCCGCCCTTCGACCAGGCTCGGGGAGTAGTTCATCGCGGTGCCGTAGACGCTCAGCACCTCGTCGAGGTGGGCCACGACGTCGCGTGCGGACCAGCGCACCGGGGTCAGCGGGGTCACGTCAGCGGATCTCTGCCGTCCAGCGAGCCGTCCGCCCGCACCACGCCGAAACGGGCGAAGAGTTCCTCGGCGTACCACCCGGTCTCCTTAGTTCTACGGATCGCCGCCACGTGGGCGGCTCCCTGGTACGCGAACGCGCGGAGGTCGTCCGCGCTCCGCCAGACGCTCAGCGTGCCCTGCCAGCCGGCCGGGGCCTCGCCGACGCCGATCGCGGCCCGTAGGCCGCCGTCCTTGCGGTGCTCGTCCAACGCCGACGCCACCGGCGGCACCGCACGCCAGAACGTCACCGCTCTCCGCACGGTCAGGCGCGCGCGGGTCAGCGCCGCCACCGGTCCGTCCCACCTGCGCGGGGTGGGGGCGCCGAACGGCTCGCGGCGCGACCAGCGGCCGTGCGAGGCCAGCGGCGTCAGCTCCACCCGCCACCGCTCGTCGGCCAGGCGGTCCCAGCCGGTCGCGGTGGGCGCGCGCTCGAACGCCGCGGCCTCCGCCTCCGACCCCCAGGTGGCCAGCAGCGCCCAGCGGTTCGGGTCGGCGTCGCGCACCGTGAACGTGTCGCCGCGGCCGGTGCCCAGCAGGCGCGCGAACCGCAGCCCCGGCACCCGACGCAGGCGCAGACGGTCGGTGGCCATCCGGGTGAGCGCGGCCGGGACCCGGCGGTTCGGCACGTTCCACACGTGGACGGTGACGAGCGCCGGGGATGGCATGTCGTCAGCCTACGGGTGAGCGTGGCGAACGGCAGCGTCAGGCGACCTCGGCCGCGACACCGCCGGTGATTCGCAGCAGTTCGTCATAGGTGGTGGGGAAAACGGCGTGCGGGACGCCACCGGCGGCCCACACCGTGTCGTAGGCCGCGAGCGCGACGTCGACGAGCGTGCGCACGCGCGCCGGGTGACCGACCGGGGCGACGCCGCCGATGGCCTGGCCGGTGGCGTCGCGGACGAACTCCGGGGTGGCCCGGTGGACCGTCTCCACCTCGACCAGCGCGGCCACCATCGCGGTGTCGACCCGGTGCGCGCCGGACGCGAGCACCAGCAGCGGCGCGCCGTCGGCCTCGAAGATCAGCGAGTTCGCGATCTGGCCCACGCTCACGCCGAGCGCCTCGGCCGCCTGGGCGGCGGTGCGTGCGGCGTCCGGGAGGATCCGCACGCGGTTCGCCGAGCCGAACGCCTCGAGGACGGCGTTGACGGCCGCGACGTTCGGGTGGACGGGCTCGGACGTCGTGGGTGTCGAGGTCATGGCCGACATCATCGCGGTTTCCGAGTAGTTCTGCTCTGCGTTGCGCGTCGGCGAGCCGCGACCGTGGACGCATGACAACCTCGAGTCTGTCGGCGGCCGAGCTCGCCGCGGCCACCCCGGCGACCCGCGACCGCTACGTCGACGCCCTGCGCGTCGTCTCGATCGGCGTGGTGGTCCTCGGTCACTGGCTGATGCTCACGCTCACCGTCGACGACGGGAAGCTGCGTGCCGGGAACGTGCTCGCCTCGGTGCCCGCGGCCCAGTGGCTGACCTGGATCTTCCAGGTGATGCCGCTGTTCTTCCTGGTCGGCGGGGCCGCCCACGCGGCGGCGCTGACGTCGCGGCGACGCACGTACGCGGCCTTCGTCGCGGGCCGGTTACGGCGTCTGCTCGCGCCCACCGCGGTGTTCCTGGGCGTCTGGGCGACGGTGGCGGCCGCGACCGAACTGGCCGGGCTGCAGTCGCACGAGGTGCTGCGTCTCGCGACCCGCACGATCGTCCAGCCGCTGTGGTTCCTCGGGGTGTACCTCGGGGTCGTCGGGCTGGCGCCGCTCCTGCACGCCGCCCACCGGCGCTGGGGGGTCTGGGTGCCGGTGGTCCTGGTGGCCGCGTCCGGGATCGTCGACGGGGTCCGGCTGCTCGGTGGGGTCGAGGCGATCGGGGCGCTGAACGTGGCGCTGGTGTGGCTGGCCGCGCACCAGCTCGGCTTCCTCTACGCCGACGGCGTGCTGACCCGGCGGGTGGGGGCCGGGCTGGTGGCCGGTGGGCTCGGCGGTGTCGTGCTGCTCACCGTGGTGCTGGGCTGGTACCCGGTGTCGATGGTGGGGCTGCCCGGCGCGCCGGTCTCGAACATGAACCCGCCGACGCTCGCGCTGGTGGCGCACGGGGCCTGGCTCACCGGCCTGGTCGTGCTGGCGCGGGGCCCGGTGACGCGGTGGCTGGCGCGACCGTCGGTGTGGACGGGGGTCGTCGCGGCGAACGGCGTGGTCATGACGGTGTTCCTGTGGCACCTGACGGCGTTGTTCGCGCTGGCCGCGGCGGTGTCGGTGGGGCTGCCGACGCCGGCGGCCGGCGGTGCGCTGTGGTGGGCGACGCGGCCGCTCTGGCTCGCCGTGCTGGTCGCGCTGCTGCTCCCGCTGGTGCTGGTGTTCCGCCGCTTCGAACGGCCCGCGGCCGCGCGGCCCGGCGGGCGCTCCGGGGCGCGGCCGGGCGGGCGCTCGGGGGCGCTGGACGGGGTGGGGGCCGCCGTCGGGGTGGCGCTGGCGACGTTCGGGATGCTGGTGGTCGCGGTGACCGGGCTCAACGGCCTGCTGGCCGAGCGGACCGCGCACCTGGTGGTCGTGCCGGTGACCGCGTGGGCCGGCCTGGTGGCGCTCGGCCTGGGCTGGGCCCTCGTCCGCGCGGCCGGGCGCGGGTAACCGGGCCTACGACGGGTTCCCGGGCCTACGGCTGCCGATAGAGCCCCGGAAACCCGTCGTAGGCCCGAAAAGCCGCGTGCCCCACACCCGGGTCCGGGGTGTGGGGCACGCGCGGGCGGCGGAGGGGGCCGCCGCCGGGTTCGCAGCGCGGGGGTCCGGGTCAGGTCGCGCTGCTGTTCAGGGTCACGGTGGCGGTGGCGGTGGTGCCGCCCCGCTGGTAGGTCACCTTCACCGCGTCGCCGGGGTTGTGCGCCCGGACGGCCGCGACCAGCCCGTCGGTGTCGGTCACCTTCCGGTCGTCGATCGCGGTGACCACGTCGCCGGCCTTCAGCCCGGCCTTGTCGGCCGCCGAGCCGCTGCTGACCTGGGCGATCTGCGCGCCGGTGCCGCTCTGCGTGTCCTGGGCGCTGACGCCCAGCGTCGCGTGCTCGGCGGTGCCGTCCTGGATCAGCTGCTTGGCCACGTTCAGCGCGGTGTCGGAGGGGATCGCGAACCCGACGCCGATGTTGCCGGACTGGGCGTCCTGCCCGCCGCCGGACGAGCCGCTCACGGTGGCGATCGCCGAGTTGATGCCGATCACCCGGCCGGACAGGTCGACGAGCGCGCCACCGGAGTTGCCCGGGTTGATCGCGGCGTCGGTCTGCACGGCGTCGAGGACGGTGTTCTGGTCGGCCGAGGAGCCGGTGCGCACCGGGCGGTTGAGGGCGCTGACGATGCCCTCGGTGACGGTGTTCGACAGACCGAGCGGGGCACCGACGGCGAGCACCGTCTGGCCGGTCTTGAGCGTCGAGGACTGCGCGAACGTCGCGGGGACGATCCCGCTCGCGTCGCCGATCTTGATCACGGCGATGTCCGACGAGGGGTCGCGGCCGACGATCGTCGCGGGACGGGTCTCGCCGCCCGGCAGCATGACCGTGATCGTGCCGCCCTGGGCCGCTTCCTCGACCACGTGGTTGTTCGTGAGGATGTGGCCGGACGTGTCGAGGACGACACCCGAGCCGGAGCCGGAACCCGAGTCGGTGGTCACCAGGATCGTGACGACGCTCTTGAGCGCGGTCGCGGCGGCGGCCTCCACGGTGCCGGCCTCGCCGGCCTTCGTCACCGCGGTGCCGGACTCCTGGTTGATCGTGACCCCGGTGCCGGAGTGGTCGCTCACCGCGACGCCGACCACGGCCCCGGTGCCGCCGGCGACCAGCGCGAGGACCAGCGCGCCACCGGCGATCGCCACGGCCAGCGGACCCCGGCGCCGGGCCGGCGGCGTCACCGTTCCGACCGGCTGCCCGTGCGCACCCCCCGAGCTCCAGGCCGGAAACGGCCCGGTCTGGTGCGGCCCGGTCGGGTGCGGCCCGGTCGGGTGGGCGCCGGACCACGGTGTGCCGGAGTCGTACGCCGCACCGGCGTGGGTGCCGGTCCCGGGGTGCGGCCCCGACGTGAAAGCCGCCGGCCCGCTGTAGTACCCGGCCGGCTCGCCCGGAGCCGAGGGCGTCGCCCCGTCGGCCGCGGTGTCGTCGACGGGGGGAGCAGGAGAAGCGGGCGGCTGGGGAGCCGCCCAGGGGGAGGACGCGTCCGAGGGGCGCGGGGTCCCGATCGAGTGCGGAGTCCCCGGGGTGGGGGTCGACGGGGTGCCGGCCTGGTCACCGCCGGCTGCGGGGGAGCGGTGCGATTCGTCCATGTCTGCAACGATCGCTCGCGAAACTGTGAGCTCCCTGTGCCCTCCCTGAGGGATGACTCAGAGGTGGATCCCGCACTCCGTCTTCTCGGACCCGGACCAGCGACCGGCCCGCGAGTCCTCCCCGAGCTGCACCGGACGCGTGCAGGGCGCGCACCCGATCGACAGGAATCCCCGCTCCACCAGCGGGTTGATGATCACGTTCCGCTCGGCGACGAACCGGTCCACGTCGGCCTGCGTCCAGCACGCCAGCGGGTTCACCTTGATCTTGTCGCGCCGGGCGTCGACGCCGACCACGGGCGTGTGGCGTCGGGCGTACGACTCGTCCCGGCGCAGCCCGGAGGCCCAGGCGTCGTACGGCGCCAGCCCGCGGTCGAGCGGCTCGACCTTGCGCATCCCGCAGCAGGCGTCCGAATCACGCGCGTACAGGCTCTGCCCGTACCGGATGTTCTGCTGCGCGACGGTGAGTTCCGGCTTCACCGTCACCACGTTCACGTCCAGGGTCGCGGCGACGCGGTCACGCGTCTGCAGCGTCTCGGCGAAGTGGTACCCGGTGTCCAGGAACACCACGTCGATGCCGGGCACCGCCTCCGCGGCCAGGGTCGCGAGCACCGCGTCACCCATCGACGAGGTCAGGCAGAGCCGCTCGCCGAACGTCTCGCCGGCCCAGCGCAGCACCTCGATCGGGTGCGCACCCTCCAGCTCGGCCGCCGCGGAATCGGCGAACCCACGCAGATCAGTGACCTCGAGGGTCATCGCGCCACCTCCTGGTCTAACGACGGACGGCCCAAGCCGACGTACTTCAACGTCCACACGCGCGTGCAGGCACCGCACCGCCACTGGCCGTGGTGCTCACCGTCGGGACGGATGTCCTCGTCACCGCAGTAGGGGCAGTAGAACGGCGCGGCCCGCTCGCTCACAGGAGCCAGGCTTCCTCGGCCCGGGCCACGTAGGCCGCGAACCGCTCGCCGGGCTCGCGCCGCTCCAGGTAGCCCCGCAGGATCCGCTCGACGTAGTCGGGCATGCCGTCCGCGGTGACCTTGAGGCCACGGAACTTCCGCCCGAACGCCGCCTCGGCGCCGTAGTGCCCGCCGAGGTGCACCTGGAAGCCCTCGACCATGGCGCCGTCGTCGTCCCGGACCATCGAGCCCTTGAAGCCGACGTCGGCGGTCTGGAACCGGGCGCACGAGTTCGGGCAGCCGTTGATGTTGATCGTGATCGGCTCGTCGAACTCCGGCAGGCGCTTCTCCAGCTCCCGGTAGAGCACGTCGGCGCGGGCCTTGGTCTCGACGATCGCCAGCTTGCAGAACTCCAGCCCGGTGCAGGCCATCGTGCCGCGCCGGAACGCGCTCGGCTTGACCAGCAGGTCGTGGGTGGCCAGCTCGTCGGTGAGCTCGTCCACGTCGGCGCTCCCGACGCCGAGCACGACGAGCTTCTGCTGGGCGGTGGCGGCGATGCGCCCGTCGCCGAGCCGGTCGGCCAGGTCGGCCACCGCGGTCAGCATCGAGCCGGAGAGCCGCCCGGCGCGCGGGGCGAAGCCCACCGCCAGCTTCCCGTTGCGCATCGGGGTGAGCCCGACGTGGTCACGCTGGTCCTGGATCGGCTGCGCCGGCGGCGGGCCGTCGGGCAGCGCCTCCTTCAGGTACTCGGTCTCGAGCACCTCGCGGAACTTCTCCGGGCCCCAGTCGGCCAGCAGGAACTTCAGCCGGGCGTGGGTGCGTGAGCGGCGGTAGCCGTAGTCGCGGAAGATGCCGACGACACCGGCCCAGGCCGCTTCGACCTGGTCGGGCCGGACGAAGACCCCGAGCCGCTCGGCGAAGCGCGGGTTGGTGGAGAGCCCGCCGCCGACCCACAGGTCGTAGCCGCGCTCGCCGTCGGCGTTCACGACCCCGACGAAGCCGACGTCGTTGATCTCGTGGTTGGTGCAGTGCTCGGCGCACCCGGAGATCGAGCTCTTGAACTTGCGCGGCAGGTTCGAGAACGCGGGATCGCCGATGTAGCGGTCGACGACGCGGCGCAGCGGCTCGGTCGCGTCCAGCACGTCGGTCTCGAGTTCGCCGGCCAGCGGGCAGCCGAGGATGACGCGCGGCGTGTCGCCGCAGGCCTCGGTGGTGGAGAGACCGACACCCTCGAGCCGCCGCCAGATCTCCGGCACGTCCTCGATCGCGATCCAGTGCAGCTGGATGTTCTGCCGGTCGGTGACGTCGGCCACATCGCGGCCGAACTCGGTGGAGATGCCGGCGATCGTGCGCAGCTGCTCGGACGTCATCCGGCCGCCGTCGATGCGTACGCGCAGCATGAAGTAGCGGTCGTCGAGCTCCTCGGGCTCCAGCACCGCGGTCTTGCCGCCGGGGATGCCGGGTGCGCGCTGGGTATAGAGGCCGTACCAGCGCATCCGTCCACGCAGGTCCTGCGGGTCGATCGAGTCGAAGCCGCCGTGTGCGTAGATGTTGATGATGCGGTCCCGGACGGTCAGGCCGTCCGAGTCCTTCTTCATCTGCTCGTTCTTGTTGAGTGGCTCGCGGTAGCCGAGGGCCCACTGGCCCTGACCCCGAGGTCGACCACTGGCGGTACGGGCAGGCATCTCTGGTTACCTCACAGGGGAGTCGGACCGCAGCCTGCGGCGCTCACCCGGGTGACATCGGGGAGCTGGAGGCCGAAAACGGTCAAGAGACGGACGAGGGGCGCGGCGGACCTGTCAGCTAGGACAGGCAGCGCTGATCACCCGCTGCAGGTCGACATGCAGGCGGGCGACCAAGAGGGTGCCTCGCGTCGTCACGTCCAAAAGCATCGCACAGCGATGCGGCGCCAGCCAGATGTTGGGAAACGGTGCTCACCTACTGGAATAGTAGGTAATCTGATCCTGGTTGGCTGCGCCCCTTTGCTGTGTCATCATCGGCAACCATGACCGGCCGTACCCGCCCCGCTTCGGCGATGCTGACCTCGCGTCGGCACGTCGACCTGCTGCGCGTCTCCAGCGCAGTGTGTCGCGCTCTCTGAGCGCGGCTCCGGCGTCCCACGACGGCTGTCTCCAGCCCTCGGTCGGCCTCTCATCCGCACCGGCCACGACCGGCCCGCGCAGACGGACCCCCTGGTACCACCGCTGATCAGCGGCTCATCGGCGAGCCCCTGACCGACTGTCGTGCCCCCGTCACCGAGCTTCCGGCGGGACAATTCCTCCCGTGACGTGAAGTTCCTCCCCGAGGTCAGGAGAGATCGCGCGATGCCGATCGTTTCCGCCGCCACCACTGGCGCGCCTGCCACTCCTACGCAGAGTGGTCCGTCCGACACGGTGGATGTGGCGCATCCCACAGTGACCGGCGCCACCGTCTGGCTGACCGGCCTTCCCAGCGCCGGGAAGACCACCACCGCAAATGCGGTCGCCGAGCGGCTTCGTGCCCAGGGACGCCGGGTCGAGGTGCTCGACGGCGACGCCGTGCGCGAGCACCTCTCGGCCGGCCTCGGCTTCAGCCGGGCGGACCGGGACACCAACGTCGCCCGCATCGGGTTCGTCGCCGAGCTGCTGGCCCGCAACGGCGTCCTCGTGCTCGCCGCCGTCATCTCGCCGTACGCCGCCGCCCGCGACGCCGTGCGCGCCCGGCACGTCGCGAGCGGCACTCCGTTCCTCGAGGTCCACGTCGCCACCCCGGTCGAGATCTGCAGCGTCCGCGACGTGAAGGGCCTCTACGCCCGCCAGCGCGCCGGCGAGATCTCCGGCCTGACCGGCGTCGACGACGTCTACGAAGCGCCGACCGCGCCCGAACTCGTGCTCCAGCCCGAAAGTCTCGACGCGTCCGTGGACGCGGTGCTCGCCGCGTTGTCCGAAAGGGGTCTGCTGTGACCACCATCTCCGACCTGCACCTCGAGCACCTGACCGACGCCCACGACGCCGCCCTCACCGCGTTGGAGGACGAGTCGATCCACATCCTGCGCGAGGTGGTGGGCAGCTTCGAGCGGCCGGTGCTGCTGTTCTCCGGCGGCAAGGACTCGATCGTCATGCTGCGCCTGGCCGAGAAGGCGTTCTCGCCCGGCCGGATCCCGTTCCCGGTGATGCACGTCGATACCGGCCACAACTTCGGTGAGGTCATCGAGTTCCGCGACCGCCGCGCCGCCGAACTGGGCCTCGACCTGGTCGTCGCCTCGGTGCAGGACGCGATCGACCGCGGCCGCGTCTCCGAGCGCCCGGGCCAGTCGCGCAACCCGCTGCAGACGGTTCCGCTGCTCGACGCGATCGCCGACCACCGGTTCGACGCGGTGCTCGGCGGCGCGCGCCGCGACGAGGAGAAGGCACGGGCCAAGGAGCGGGTGTTCTCGATCCGCGACGAGTTCGGCCAGTGGGACCCGCGCAACCAGCGTCCGGAGCTGTGGGACCTGTACAACGGCCGGATCGCCCCCGGCGAGCACGTCCGGATCTTCCCGCTCAGCAACTGGACCGAGCTGGACATCTGGCGCTACATCGCCCGCGACGGCATCGAGGTGCCGAGCATCTACTACGCCCACGAGCGCGAGGTCTTCGACCGGGACGGCATGGTGCTGGCGGTGACGCCGTTCACCCCGCCGCGGGCCGGCGAGCAGGTGCGGGTCGAGACCGTGCGCTACCGCACGGTGGGCGACGCCACCTGCACCGGTGCGGTGCGCTCGACCGCGTCGACGGTGGAAGAGGTGATCGCGGAGACCGCGACCAGCCGCCTCACCGAGCGCGGCGCCACCCGCGCCGACGACCGCGCGAGCGAGGCCGCCATGGAGGACCGCAAGCGCGAGGGATACTTCTAACCATGTCCGACCTGTTGCGGGTCGCCACCGCGGGTTCGGTGGACGACGGCAAGAGCACGCTGATCGGGCGCCTGCTCCACGACTCCAAGAACGTCTTCGCCGACCAGTTCGACGCCGTCGAGGCCGCGTCCAAGCGGCGCGGTCTGGACGCGGCCGACCTGGCCCTGCTCACCGACGGTCTGCGGGCCGAGCGGGAGCAGGGCATCACGATCGACGTCGCCTACCGGTATTTCGCGACGCCCAAGCGCACGTTCGTGCTCGCCGACACCCCCGGGCACGTCCAGTACACGCGCAACATGGTGACCGGCGCGTCCACCGCCGACGTCGCGGTCGTGCTGGTCGACGCACGCCACGGGCTGGTGGAGCAGTCGCACCGGCACGCCGCGGTCGCCGCGCTGCTCGGCGTCGGCCACGTCGTGCTGGCCGTGAACAAGATGGACCTGGTGGACTTCTCCGAGGAGGTCTACGACCGCATCGTGGCCGACTTCGACGTGCTGGCGTCCGAGCTGGGCCTGCGGTCGCTCACCGCGATCCCGGTGTCCGCGCTGCACGGCGACAACGTCGTCGAGCCGTCGACGAACCTCGGCTGGTACGCCGGTCAAACCCTGCTCGACCACCTGGAGACCGTGCCGGTGCCGCCGCGCGGAGGGCAGGTCGGGGCCCGGCTCCCGGTGCAGCTGGTGATCCGGCCGCGCTCGGCCGAGCACCCCGACTACCGGGCCTACGCGGGCCGGGTGGCGGCGGGCACGCTCCGGGTGGGCGACGAGATCGTGGTCCTCCCGTCCGGGCGGCGCACGCGCATCGCCGGCATCGACACCCACGACGGTGAACTCTCCGAGGCCGGGACCGGCCGGTCGGTCTCGGTCCGGCTGGCCGACGACGTCGACGTCTCCCGCGGTGACCTGATCGCCGCCGCCCCCGACGCCCCCGCGCCGGTGCGCGAGCTCACCGGCCGGGTCTGCGTGCTGGCCGAACGTCAGGTGCGGGCCGGCGACCGGTTCCGCCTGCGCGCGGGCACCCGTGAGGTCCGGGCGATCGTCGGTGCGGTCGCGGACCGGCTCGTCGTCACCACCCTCAAACGCGAGGACGCCGACGCCCTGGAGCTGAACGACATCGGCGACGTGACGCTGCGCCTGGCCGAGCCGGTTGCCGTCGACCCGTACGTCCTCTCCCGGGGAACCGGGTCGTTCCTGCTGATCGACGAGGCGACCGGCGCCACCGTGGCGGCCGGCATGGTCGAGCAGCCCGCCGGGGTATGAACGCACCGGTACTGCTGGCGGTGGCGCACGGCACGTCGCACCCGCCCGGCGTCGCGACGCTGCACGCGCTGATGGAACAGGTCCGCGAACTGGCTCCGGAGCTGCTGGTCGAGCTGGCGTTCGTCGACCACGAGCCGCCGTCGGTGACCGGGGCGCTGCGCCGGTTCGCCGACGAGGGGAAACCGGTGGCGACGCTGCCGCTGCTGCTCACCGCGGCCTCGCACAGCAAGGGCGACATCGCGGGAGCGGTGCGGATCGCCCGGGACTCCGGGCTGGTCGTCGACTACGGGCGGCCGCTCGGACCGGATCCGCTGCTGCTCGACGCGTTGACCGACCGGGTCCGCGAGGCCGGCGCCGGGCCGTCGACCGCTCTCGTGCTGGCGTCGGCCGGCGCCGACGACCCGGACGCGAACGCCGAGATCTGGCGTGCGGCCCGGCTGTTCTGGGAGTACCGGCGGGCCGAGGCCCCCGTGGAGGTCGCGTACGCCGGAGCCACCCGGCCGAGCGTCACCGAGGCCGTGGACCGCCTGCACCGCCTCGGCCACGACGACGTGCTCGTCGTGCCGTACTTCCTGGCGCCGGGACGGTTGCCGGGCGCGGTGCGGCGGGACGCGCTGGCCGCCGGGGCGCGGGTGGCCGAGGTGCTCGGCGCGCACCCGTCGGTGGCCCGGTTGATCCTCGAGCGCTACACCGAAGCGGTCGGCCGCTCGGTGCTGATGAACTGCGACACCTGCCAATACCGGTCACCGTGGCCAGGGCGGGAGAAAAGGGTCGGGCAGCTCCAGCAGCCGCACACGCACCCGGCGGATGTGTCGCGCGGCTAACGCCCGGGGTGTTGCCGTGGCCCGCCCGGCCCGGCGTGTCCTGACCTAACCTTGGGCCCATGCGTGCACCCCTGGTTCCCGGCCGGCAGTCCCCTCGGCGTGAGGTCCCGGCGTCGATCCCGCGTCCCGAGTACGTCGGGAAGCCCGCGCCGCAGCGGTGGACCGGTTCGGACGTGCAGACCCCCGAGACGATCGAGAAGATGCGGGTGGCCGGGCGGATCGCCGCCCAGGCGCTGCAGTGGGGCGGCAAGCACGTCGCGCCGGGCGTCACCACCGACGAGATCGACCGGGTCGTCCACGAGTTCCTGATCGAGCACGACGCGTACCCCTCGACGCTCGGCTACCGCGGGTTCCCGAAGTCGTGCTGCACCTCGCTGAACGAGGTGATCTGCCACGGCATCCCCGACAGCACGGTGATCGAGGACGGCGACATCGTCAACATCGACGTCACCGCGTTCATCGGGGGCGTGCACGGCGACTGCAACGCCACGTTCTTCGCCGGAGAGCCGGCCGAGGAGGTGCGGCTGCTGGTCGAGCGCACCGAGGAGGCCACCCGCCGGGCGATCAACGCGGTCAAGCCCGGGCGGCAGCTCAACGTCGTCGGGCGGGTCATCGAGTCCTACGCGCGGCGGTTCGGCTACGGCGTCGTGCGTGACTTCACCGGGCACGGCATCGGCGAGACGTTCCACTCCGGCCTGCACGTGCCGCACTTCGACGACCCCGACCTGGACGTCGAGATCGTGCCCGGGATGACGTTCACGATCGAGCCGATGATCACGCTCGGCACCTACCAGTGGGACATGTGGCCCGACCGCTGGACGGTCCTCACCAAGGACCGCAAGTGGACCGCCCAGTTCGAGCACACCCTCGTCGTCACCGAGACGGGCGCGGAGATTTTGACGCTGCCCTAGCCGCCGCCGGCGTTCCCGCCGGGGGTTCGTAGAGCAGGACGTCAACGCCGTGGGGGCCGTGACGTTCGGCCGCGAGGCCGGCCTTCGCGGCCACCCGCACCACGCCGGCCGGGTCGGTCACGTTCGCGGTCGTGGTGGCCAGCGCCCGGGTGAGCAGGCCCTTGGCGTGCTTGTTGAAGTGGCTGACCACCGAGCGGCCGCCGTCGGGCGCGACGTAGAGCACCCGGACCGTGACCGCGCCCGGCACCGGGGCCAGCTGCGCGTACGCCCCGGAACGCAGGTCGACGACCAGCCCGGGCAACGCGGCCAGCACCGGGCCGAGCACCGGCTTCCAGAGCGCGCCGAGCGTGCCGAACCCGGGCAGCCGGGCACCGGCCGAGAACCGGTACGCCGGGATGAGATCCCCGCCACGCACCGCCCCGAACAGCGCCGACGCGATCACGACCCGGTCGGCCGCCCGTTTGCGCTGCGCCGGGGTGAGCCCCGCGACGTCGAACGCGTCGTAGAGCACCCCGGTGTAGCGGGTCAGCGCCGGACCGGTCGGCGCGGTACGCAGGGCGGCGTCGAGGTCGAGCTGGTCGCGTTGGCCGGGGGAGAGGCCGAGGGCTTTCCGCGCGGCCTCCTCGTCACCGCCGGCGAGCTGGACCAGCGCGTCCAGGAGGCGCTCCCGGACGTCGCGCAACGGTGGAAAGGCCAACGTGGACAGATCGAGCGCCGGTCCGTCGCCGCCGGGCCGCTTCGTCTCCGACGGGGGCAGCAGCAGGGTGAGGGGAGCCTTCTCCGGGGTGGCGCGCGGCATGGAGCGAGACTACTGGCGTGGACGACGACGAACTCCTGCTGGTGACGCACCACGGTGACGTGTCGGGCGGCTGGCTGCGGGCCGCGGTGTTCGGGGCGATGGACGGGCTCGTCACGAACATCTCGCTGATCGCCGGCGTCGGCGGCGGAGGGGTCGGGCGGCAGGCGATCGTGCTGACCGGCGTGGCCGGCCTCGTCGCCGGCGCGGTCTCGATGGCGCTCGGCGAGTACAGCTCGGTACGGACGGCGAACGAACAGCTCGACGCCGAGGTGGCGAAGGAACGGCGCGAGCTGACCCTGCACGGCACCGCCGAGCGGCGCGAGCTCGTCCTGATGCTGCAGCGCGCCGGGCTCTCCCCGGACCTCTCCGAGCGGATCGCGGCCGAGGCCGCCGAGAAACCCGACCTGCAGCTGCGGCTGCACGCGTTGACCGAGCTCGGCGTCATCCCGGAGGAGAAACCGTCGCCCTGGACGGCGGCCGTGTCGTCGTTCGTCTGCTTCTCGGTCGGTGCGCTGATCCCGCTGCTCTCGTTCCTGCTCGGCTCCGACCAGCTCTGGCTCGGCCTCGCGATCGGTGGTGTCGGTCTGTTCGCCGCCGGTGCGCTGGCGACGCGCGCGACCGCCGGGCGCTGGTGGCTCGGCGGGTTCCGGCAGCTGGTGCTCGGCGCCGCCGCGGCCGCCATCACGTTCGGCGTCGGCTCCGTGATCGGCTCGGGCGTGGCCTAGAACGGTTCCGTGTCCACCGGGCAGCCGCGTTTCTCCAGTTCGGTCGCCTGTTGCGTGAGCCGGGCGCGGAGCTCGACCAGGTCCAGCCCGACGGTGCCGGCGCGGCGGGCGGCGTCGACGGGGCCGCGGAAGTACGTGCGGGTGAGCAGACCGTCGGTGACGGCCGTGGCCAGCCGGGCCCGGGCGAGCAGCAGGATCGCGCCGTCGTCGTCGTGCCACTGACCGGAGCGCGCGGCCGCGTCGAGCAGTGACCAGGCCTCGCACCACGCCTCCTGGGCCAGCGCGCTGAACTCGCGCAGGGTGGCCTCCGCCAGCCGCGCGCGGTGGGCGTCGCGCAGCGTGGCGAGCCAGCCGCTGTCGTCGTCGAGCGGACGGACGTGCAGGTGGCCGTCGGCACGCAGCGGCCAGTCCGGGGTGAGCGCGCGGGCCCGGGTCAGCAGGTCCTGCTGCGACGCGACCGTGAGATCGACGACGTGCCCACGCAGCCGGCGACGGGTCGGCGCGGGACCACCGCCCGGCCGGTACGTCGCGACGACGATCTCGACGCCGGTGCCGTGCCGGTCGTCCTCGTGCGCCAGCGCGCCGGTCGCACCGATCGCCACCACGTCGGCGCGCCAGCGACGACGGACGCGTCGGGCGAGATCGGCGGCGAGTTCGGCGCGGGACTCCTGCTCAGAGGTGTGGGGAGAGGCCACAGCGATATCCTGCCGTGTCCCCTGTTCCGCGGGAGCACCTCACCGCCCTTCGGCGAAATATGAGGCCGTTTCGGGTTCCGCTTGAGTTCCCGACCGATTGTGCCCACTATATGGGGACTATGACGGGATCCGGGGCGACCCGCACCGACGTGCGGCGCGGATACCGCACGGTTCTTCGGCATCCGGTCGCCGGGCGTCTGATCGGCGTCAAGGCGATCTCCGAGCTCGGTGACTTCGTCGGGCTCGCCGCGCTCCTACTGCTGGGCTACCAGCAGACCGGTTCGCTGGTGGGCGCGGCGGCGGTCTACACCGCGCGGGCCCTGCCGGCGATCCTGGTCGCCACGCTGCTCGGCGGTTGGCTCGACGTCCCACCGCGCCGCCCGACGCTGAGCCTGCTCGCGCTCGCCGGCGCCGGCGCGCTGGCCCTGCCGTCGGCGTTCCCGTCGGCGTCCACGGCACTGGCCGCCTCCGCGCTGCTCGGCGCGGTGCGTGCGGCCTACCTGGCGGTGACGACGGCGGTCGTCGCCGAGTCGGTCGAGCGCGACATCCAGCTGCCGTACTTCGGCCTCGCCGCGGTGATCAACCTGCTCGTGCAGGTCGGTGGCATCGCGGCCGGCTCCGCCCTGACGATCGCGCTCGGGCCGCGGGTGGCGCTCCTGGTCGACCTGGCGTCGTTCGTCCTGGCCGCGGCGATCCTCGCCGTGCTGCCGATCGCCGAGGAACGCACCCGGCGCGACCGGCTGCCACCCGGGGCGGGGTTCGTCCTGATCTGGCGCCAGCCGACGCTGCGGGTGCTCGCGCTGCTCACCTGGGCCACGCTGGTGTGCAGCGTGCTGCCCGAGACGGTGGCGACGAACGCGCCGAAGGGCTGGATACCGGCCGTGATGGCGGCGTCGGCGCTCGGCGGGGCGGCGTTCACGTTCGTGGCCGGCCGGACCGTGTTCCTGGAGCGGCCGCTCAACCAGGCGCGGACGTCCGCGGTTCTCGGGATCGCGCTCGTCGTCGGCGCGCTGGTGCTGTTCGCCGGCGGGCACCCGCTGCTGCTCGTGCTGGTGAACCTGGTCATCGGAGGCGCGACCGGGTGGACGGTCGGAGCCCAGGCGACGTTCGCGCGGCTCGCTCCGCCCGGCCGGATGGGGCAGCTCGAGGCGACGATGATCGCGTCGAACGTGTTCCTGGAGGGCGTCGGTGTGCTGGCGCTGAGCCTCGCGGCGGTGGCGGTGGGCTCCGACGGCGTGGCCTACCTGGCCGGAGGGCTGCTCGTACTGGGTGCCTCGGCGGCGGCGCTGCGTCCGCTGCGCGCGTTGGACTGACCGGCCGGAAAGTGTCGGTGGGTGGTGGCACAGTGTCGGCATGGTGAAGGCGGTTCTCTTCGATTGGGGCGGCACGCTCACCCCCTGGCACACGATCGACGCCCGCGCCCTCTGGCGCACGATCGCCGACGAGTGCGGAATGGCCGCGCTCGAGGGCGCGGCCACCCCCGAACAGCTGGTCGACGCGATGCTCGCCGCCGAGGACGCGGCCTGGCAGCGCTCCCGCGACGAGCACACGTCGACGACGATGGCCGACGTGTGCGCCGCCGCGGGCATCGCGCTCACGGCCGAGCTGCTCACCGCGCACGAGCGGCACTGGGCGCCGCACACCTACACCGATCCCGAGGCCGCCGCGATGCTCACCGCGCTGCGCGAGCGCGGGCTGCGCGTCGGGCTGCTGTCGAACACGATCTGGGGGCGTGATCACCACGAGCGCGTCCTCGAACGCGACGGTGTGCTCGACCTGTTCGACGGGGCCGTCTACACCAGCGAGATCCCGTGGACCAAGCCGCACCCGCAGGCGTTCCGGGCCGCGATGGAAGCAGTGGGCGTCGACGACCCGGCGTCCTGCGTGTTCGTCGGGGACCGCCTGTTCGACGACATCTACGGCGCCCAGGCCGCCGGGATGCGCGCGGTCCACGTGCCCCACAGCCCGGTCCCGGCACACCAGGTCGGCCACACCGTAGGCACCCCCGACGCCGTCATCCAGCGCCTCCCCGAACTCCTGCCCCTGGTCGACTCCTGGCGGGCGGCCCGCTGAGAACGCGGGCGGCGGACTACGAGCTCGATCCGCCGGGCCAGGGGACGACCGGGGGCTTGCCGGGGCTGGCGGCGGTGCGCCACTGGGCTGCTCGCACGGCTGAGCCGACGAGCGCGTCCAGCGCCACCTCGCGCCCGTTACCGGTGAGCGACCCGAGCGCCGAGCGCCACACCGCGGCCGCTCGGGTCTCGATCTCCGCGGCGAGCACCACGGCTGCGGCCCGGCCGGTCACCGGCTTCGGCAGCTGGTAGGCGGGCGCGGCCGGTGTCGGTGTGCCACCGGAGGCGGTGATCAGGTCCGAGACGGCGTCGCGTTGCCGGCGGTGGGCGAGGTCGCCCGCCCGGGCCCAGCCCAGCTCGTCGCCGGTCAGCCAGGCCCCGATCACCCCGTAGGCGTACACGCTGGCGTTCTCCGCGGCCAGCGCGAGCTGCAACCGATCCGCTTCCCCGCTCATGCCACCCTCCCGCCCCAGCCCGAGCCACCCGACGCCGAGCCACCCCGGGTCACCGTCCGGACTCCACCCTCGGGTGCGGTCATGCGAGGGCCACCTCGTGGGACGCTTCCCCGGCGCAGATGCTTCCGAGCACCGTGACCCGCTCGCTCCCTCCGGTCTCGGCCAGGCACGCCGCCCGCGAGGCCGCCGACGCCGCCTTCTCCGCGGCCCGGAGCGCGGTCAGCGCCGCGGTCGGGGACGCACCGGCCGGCGTGCCGCGCGGCGCGCTCGGCGCCGACCCCGACGGGCCCGGCACCGCCGGAGTGGCCCGCGCGAGCGCCGCCCGCCGCCGGGCGTCCAGCAGCTCGAGCAGCGCGTCCCGATGTTCGCGGTGGGCCTCACGCAGCGGCCGCAGCCGCTCGGCGAGCGAGGAGTGCGCGCTGATCGTGGCGTCGTACAGATCGACCAGCCCCTGCTTCTCCACGGTCAGCTTCTCCAGTGGGTCGGCCGCCACGGCCGGTACCGCCGGCCCCGGGTCGACCAGCCCGCAGCCCGCCAGCGACCCGGCCGCACCGGCGGCCAGCAGACCCCCGAGCACCTGGCGTCTGTTCAACGTAGTGAGCGGGCCGACACGGCGCGTTGCGAAGGGCACGCCCGTTAGTTTCCCAGCCGAGCCCATGCGTGCCGGATGGAGGGGCGCTCGGAACGAACCGTTAGGCTGTCTCCCAGGTGTTCGGGGACCCCCAACAACTGCACAGTGACCACCGTTCGGAGGTGTCGGATGCCAGCCCCGCAGGCGATGCGCTCCCGAATCGTGGCGTTGGTCGAACCCGTGGTCAGCGCCGCCGGGTACGACCTGGAAGAGGTCGCGGTCAACCAGGCCGGCCGCCGCACGGTGGTGCGTGTCGTGGTCGACACCGACGGGGGCATCACGCTCGACGACATCGCGACGGTGTCCAAGGACGTCTCCACCGCCCTGGACAAGACCGACTCGTTCGGCACCGGGCCCTACACCCTCGAGGTCACCTCGCCGGGCGTCGACCGGCCGCTGACCGACCCGCGCCACTGGCGGCGCAACGTCGGGCGCCTGGTCACCGTCCGCATCGGCGACCGCAGCGTCACCGCGCGGATCACCGCCGTCGACGACCAGGGCGTCCGCCTCACCGACGACAAGGGCGAGCGCACGGCCACGTTCACCGAGCTCGGCCCGGGCAAGGTCCAGGTCGAGTTCGGCCGGGCCAAGAACGACGAAACAGAAGGAGGAGACCGATGAACATCGACATCGCTGCCCTGCGCGCGGTCGAGCGAGAGCGCGAGATCTCCTTCGACACGATCATCGAGGCGATCGAGACCGCGCTGCTGACCGCGTACAAGCACACCGGTCACGCCCATTCCGACGCGCGCGTCGAGGTCGACCGCAAGACCGGCGTGGCGACGGTGTGGGCCGCCGAGCGCGCGGAGGACGGCACGCTCGAGCGCGAGTTCGACGACACCCCGGACGACTTCGGCCGGATCGCGACGATGACCGCCAAGCAGGTCATCCTGCAGCGCCTGCGCGACGCCCAGGACGAGATGACGTTCGGCGAGTTCGCCTCCCGTGAGGGCGAGGTCGTCGCGGGTGTGATCCAGGCCCACGAGTCCCGGGCCGAGCGCGGCATCGTCTCGGTCAGCCTGGGCAAGATCGAGGCCACGCTGCCGCCGGCCGAGCAGGTGCCGGGGGAGTCCTACCAGCACGGCGCGCGGATCAAGGCGCTCGTCGTCCACGTGGCGAAGGGAATGCGTGGCCCGCAGGTCACGTTGAGCCGGACGCACCCGAACCTGGTGCGCAAGCTGTTCGCACTGGAGGTACCGGAGATCGCCGACGGCACCGTGGAGATCGCGGCGGTGGCCAGGGAGGCCGGGCACCGCTCGAAGATCGCGGTACGGGCCACCGTGGCCGGCGTCAACCCGAAGGGTGCCTGCATCGGCCCGCTCGGGGCCCGGGTCCGCGCGGTCATGAGCGAGCTGCACGGCGAGAAGATCGACATCGTCGACTGGGTCGAGGACCCCGCGCGCTTCGTCGCCGCGGCGCTGTCGCCGGCGCAGGTGAAGTCGGTCGAGGTCGTCGATCTGGAGGCCCGCTCGGCGCGGGTGACCGTGCCGGACTTCCAGCTGTCGCTGGCGATCGGCAAGGAGGGCCAGAACGCCCGCCTCGCCGCGCGCCTCACCGGCTGGCGCATCGACATCCACAGCGACGCCGAAACGACTGATGCGAATGTGCCGGATGCGACCACTGCGGCAACAGTGGGGGAACCGGACGCTTCGGTCCCAGGCAGCGCGGGGTAGACTGGCCTGTGGTTCGCCGCACCCGTCCGGCGCCGTCCCCGCATGACCGCTACCCAACGCGGACCTGCGTGGGATGTCGGCAGCGAGCGGCAGCCACTGAGCTGCTACGCGTCGTCGCGATCGAACGTGGGGGTACCCGCGTCACGATTCCCGATCCGGCGCGTCGGCTGCCGGGAAGGGGCGCTTGGCTGCACCCCGACCCAGCGTGTTTCGTACTAGCGGAACGGCGCCGCGCTTTCGGGCGTGCGCTCCGGGTCCCCGGTGTCATCGACGCCGAGGCGGTCGGTGAGTATGTGACACAGCTCGAGACGGGACTGGGCACCCTGCCCGGACCCACGGACGAAAAGTAGGTCTCCCGGTATGAGCGTGCGATGAAGTCTCTGCGATGAGCAAGCTTCGTGAGTAACTAGTAGGTCGAGCGGGTCGTGCCGCCCGGCCTCGGAAGAGGAGAGCAGTGGCAGGCAAGGCCCGCGTACACGAACTCGCCAAGGAACTCGGCATTCCCAGCAAGGACGTGCTGAACAAGCTCAAAGAGCTCGGCGAATTCGTGAAATCGGCCTCGTCCACGATCGAGGCGCCAGTGGCGCGTCGGTTGCGGGAGGCATACACCTCGCCGTCGGGATCCGGCGGCAATGGCGGAGGGCGCAAGCCCGGTCCGCCCAGCGGCCCCCGGCCGCCCCGTAACATTCCGTCTCCGGCGTCGATGGCCCGCCCGCAGGGCACGGCCAGCGCGCAGGACATCGAAGTCAAGGCCGAGCAGGCTCGCGCCGCCGAACTGAAGGCGGCTCAGCAGGCCCAGGCCGCGGCCGCCCGTGCGGCCGCGTCGGCTCCGGGCGCCCGTCCGGCGCCGGGCCCGCGTCCGGG